>JBJXDY010000019.1:0-31375 GCA_046154965.1 Dongiaceae bacterium
CGGATGTTGGGCCGACCGTCGGCGCGGTCATCGCCGCCATCAACAGCGATCTCGATCGCATCTCCAGCAATAACTTCGTGCTGTCCAAGGAAATCTCGGCGATGCGCATGCAAATGTCGGCGGAGGCTGACGTTGCGGTGCGCGCGAGAATGGCGCAGGCGCGCTATCTCCGGGATCTCCAGAACACGCAGCAGCAGCTGACCCGCGCCGAAAGCATCGGGCGGCAGCTGAAGTCCCAGGTGGCGGATCTGCAGCTGCGCGTCGGCGCGCTGCTGACCGTGCAGGCGCGCAAGGCGGCCAACAACGCTATTCTGCAGGGACAGCTGTCGCGCCTCGGCGACTCGCTGGCAAAGGCCGAGGCGAGCAACAAGCGGCTGGACGCACTGGTCTCTGGTATGCAAAGGACCACCTCGCAGGTGGTGCAGGACCGGATCGCGCTGCGGGCCGTCCGGGATGAATTGCTGTCCAAGGTGCGGGCGCTCGAGGGGCGGCTCAATGTCGTCAGCTCCACCCAGAAGACCATGGTGGAGAAGCTCACCCAGCGGACCCGGGTCGGCGTCGACGAAATCGAGAAGACGGTGGCCATGACCGGCCTTGAGGTCGACTCTTTGCTGGATGCCGCCGGCGCCCAGCTTGCCGGCGAGGGCGGTCCGTTCATCACGCCGCGCAGCTACGCCCGTACCGCCGAGGAACGGCTGGTCCTGGCCTCGATCGAGAACCTGGACGGCGAGGTGGAGCGGTGGGAGCGGCTGCAGGTGGTGCTGAAGAGCCTGCCCCTGGCCGCGCCGCTGGACAGTTACGCGCTCAGAAGCGGTTTCGGCGTCCGTAAGGACCCGCTCACCCGCCGGGCGTCGATGCATGAAGGCCTCGATCTGTCTAACGATGTCGGCACACCGGTGCTAGCAACGGCGCCGGGTAAAGTGGTATATGCGGGGTGGATGGGGGACTATGGCAGGCTTATTGAAATCGACCATGGTCTCGGGATCCGCACGCGGTATGGGCATCTGAAGAAGATCGACGTCAAGGTGGGCGACACCGTCGGCTACCGGGACGAGATCGGCTTGCTTGGAAGCTCCGGCCGCAGTACGGGACCGCATCTCCATTATGAAGTGAGGGTCGATGAGCGGCCCTACGATCCCATCAACTTCCTGGAGGCCGGAAAGTATGTTTTCAAGGGATAACAGATCCAACACACCCGCGTCCTCGACCGGCGCGGGAACCACGGAGAGCAGCATGTCGTCATCGACCGATTACCAGCGTTCTGCCCCGGCGCGCGCCGCCGCGCCGTCCATCATCAGCCCCGACCTGAAGATCAAAGGCGATCTTCATTGCGCTGGTGACATCCAAGTCGATGGCCATGTTGAAGGCGATATCAGCAGCCGCAGCATCACGATCGGCGAGGCCGCGCAAATTCATGGCGCGATCTCGGCTGAATCGATCCGCATCTGCGGTTCGGTCAACGGTCAGGTGAAGGGCGCCACGGTGACTTTGGCCAAGACGGCCCGGGTGACCGGCGATGTCCTGCACCAGACGCTGTCGATCGAGCCCGGCGCGTTCTTCGAAGGCCAGTGCCGCCGCATCGACGCCAGCCAGTCCGGCGCCAATGTCGCGTCTATCGTCAAGGACAAGACGACGACGGTGAGCACGACCGCGGCGGCGACACCGAGCCAGCCCGCAGCGGTTCGCGCCTAGAGTTCGGCTTTTCCGGTCCAGCCGCGCTGCCCGATGGGGTGGCGCGGTGACTTCGTTCTATTGTGCGCTCTGCGGGGTCGTCCGCGATGCGAAATGGCGGGCGGTTTAAGAGGCCTTGCCGCCGATCGCCCGGGCGAACATCTGTGGATCCACATTGCCGCCGGAGATGACAATGACGGCGGTCTTGCCCTTGAGATCGATCTTTCCCGCCAGCACGGCGGCCAGCGCCACGGCGCCGCCGGGCTCCGTCACCAGCTTCAGCATGCGGAAGGCGTAGTCCATCGCCGCCAGCACCTCGTCGTCGGTCACGCCGAGGGCGCCCGCCAACAGCCGGTCGTTCAGCTGAAATGTCAGCTCGCCCGGCATCGGCGACAGCAGCGCATCGCAGATGCTGCGGGCATCCGCTGAGTTCTTCAGCCGGCTGTGGGCCGCCAGAGAGCGGGCGGTGTCGTCGAAGAGAGCGGGTTCCACTGCATGCACTTTGGTCTTGGGCGATAGTTCTGCCATCGCCAGCGCGATGCCGGA
The DNA here is from genome assembly GCA_046154965.1 of Dongiaceae bacterium. GTDB lineage: Bacteria > Pseudomonadota > Alphaproteobacteria > Dongiales > Dongiaceae > DATKFM01. The sequence goes on from JBJXDY010000019.1 coordinate 2,218, forward strand.
CACCAGGCCGCCGCCGCCGCAGGGCGACAGCAGCACATCGGCGGCGGCGCAGATCTCCGCGAGCTGCGTGAAGACCTCGCGGCCGATGGTGCCCTGGCCGGCGATGATGTCGGGGTCGTCGAAAGGCCGAACGATGGCGGCTTGTTTTTCACGGGCGATGCCGGCGGTAATCGCTTCGCGGTCGTCGCGGTAGCGATCGTAGAACACGACCTCCGCGCCATAGCCGCGGGTATTGGCGATCTTGATGTCGGGCGCATCCGACGGCATCACGATGGTGGCACCGATGCTGGCGATCTGGGCCGCGGCCGCCACGCCCTGGGCGTGATTGCCCGAGGAGAACGCGACCACGTTTTTCGGCGGCTGTGCCAGTACTTGCAAGGCGCAGATCTTGTTGCGCGCGCCGCGGAACTTGAACGAACCCGTGCGCTGCAGATTCTCCGGCTTGATGAACAGCCGGCCGCCGGTCCGGGCGTTCAGATCGCGGGATTCGATCAGCGGCGTTTCGACAGCTTGGCTCTTGAGGCGCTGGGCAGCCGTTTCGATATCGGCGTAGGTGGGCAGACGCGCCGCGGAAACCGCGGCTGCCGGGGCGGCAACCATGTCGTCGATCCTGTGGTTGTTGCCGGGCGATTATGCCGTTCAGGCACGGGCAATCAACGGCTGAAGTTCGGACAGCGCCTTGATCTCGACCTCTGCCGCGGCGGGCAGGCGCTCCCGCGGCTCGTCATTGCGGTTGATCCAGACGGCGCGGAAACCATAATGCGCCGCGCCGACGGCGTCCCAGCCATTGCTGCTGACGAAGCAGACCCGCGCCGGCGCCATACCGAGCCGGTCGACCGCCAACTGATAGACGCGGGGATGGGGTTTGTAGAGATTGACCGCGCCCACGGACAGCACGGCATCCACCAGCCGGTCCAGATGGGCGGCGGCAATCGCATCGGTCAGCATGGCCTGGGTGCCGTTCGACAGGATGATGATCTTCAGTCCCAGATGCTTCATCCAGGCCAGCGTCGAGGTCGCGTCCGGATAGGCCTCCAGGGTGCGATAGGACGTCATCAGCTTCTCGACCAGGCTGCTGTCTTCATGCCCGTGCTTTTCCAGGGCATAGACCAACGCATCCCGCGTCACGTGCCAGAAATCCGCATAGTCGCCCATCAGGCTGCGAAGCCAGGTGTATTCGAGCTGCTTGCGCCGCCAGGTGGCCGCCAGATCCGGCCAGCGGTCGCCCAGCGAAGCGGCGTGGCGCTTCGCCGCCGCGTTGACGTCGAACAGCGTGCCGTAGGCGTCGAAAACACAGGCGTCGATGGGGGCAAGTTTGACAGTCATGCGGGCGTCTCTCTTGCTGCTGTGTTCGATTGTTGCGGCTTAGCGCTGCAGATCCTGCGCAAGACTCATCGCCAGTTCGGTGCTGCCGAGCCGGTGGCGATAGACCTGGGTATTCTCGAGGACGCGCTGAACATAGTTGCGGGTCTCGGAGATCGGGATCAGTTCTACCCAGTCGATCACATCCACGTCCTGCCGCCGGGGATCGCGGAAGCGCGCGGTCCATTCGGACACGCGGCGCGGGCCGGCATTGTAGGAGGCGATCGCCAGCACGTAGGAGCCGCCGTGACCGTCCAGCAGCTCGGAGAGATAAGCGCGGCCCAGGGAGATGTTGAAGGTGGTGTCGCTGGTCAGCTTCTCCTTCGTGTATTTGAGTCCAATTTTCTTCGCCACGGCCTTGGCCGTCGCCGGCATCAGCTGCATCAGGCCGCGTGCGCCGGCGGAACTGACCGCCTCCGGATCGAAGGCGCTCTCCTGGCGGATGACGCCCAGCACCAGCGCTGTCTCCGGCGTGCCGGAATTGACCAGCTTCTTCACGGGGAAAAGGTACTCGACCATCTCGGTGCCCTTTTGCCGGGCGACTTTGGCGGCGGCCAGGGTCAGGTCGAGCCGTCCCAGCGACGCCGCGAGATCGACGCCCAGCCGCTGTTCGCCGCGCGTCGGGGCTTTCTCGATCAGCGCGGTGAGGAAGGTCTTGGCCGCGTCGGTTTGGCCGATCTGGCCCAGCAATTGCACCACCCGCACCATGTCCTGCTGGGCAAAGGCGGCCTGTTCCTGTGCGGTCGGCCTGGGCATTTCCGGCATCGGCAAAGGCGGATCGACGCCGATCTCGCCGGCGCCCAGCTGGCCGTAATAGGTGGTCGGGTAGCGGGAGGCTTCCCGGTACCAGCGGTCGGCATCGGGTTTCTTGTTCAGCGCGGTCGCCGCGCGGCCGGCCCAATAGGCGGCGCGGGCCTTGCTGAGCGGCGAACTGACGCCCCCATGCATGGCGGTGAAATGCCCGTAGGCGGCGTTGGCGTCCTTGACGAAGCGGAGCGCGATCCAGCCGGCCATCCATTCGCCCTCGGCGAAGGTGGTGCCGTTCTTGGCGCCATGCTGTTTGGCCAGGTTGTAGGCGATCTTGTACTGCTTGGTTTCCAGGGCGTGGCGCGCCGCGCTGTCCAGCTCGCGCCACAGCAGATCGGGGCGCGGCACGCCGGCCAGCGGCTTGTCGAACAGGGCGACCATGCCGGCCAGATCGTCCTGGCTGCGCCGGTAGCGGGCCCGCTCATAGATCAGGCCGGGATCGCGCGCCAGCTCGGCCGGCACCGCCTCGACCTTCCTGGTGACATCCTTCGCCTTGCTGCGTAGCGCCATGCGCGCTTCCGCCACCTGACGGTGGCCGGCCGAGAGCCGGGGCAGGATGCGATTGGCGGCGGACCTGCTGTCGTTCCAGAGCAGCCGATCGACCCGCGCCCAATGATCCTCCGGCGTCAGCATGTCGTTGAAGGCCATGACGAAGGTGGCCTCGCCCTGAATGGTCAGGGCGTCCACATTGGCCCAGCTTTTCTTCACCATCGCTTGCGCCTGGGCCTTTTGACCGGTGGTGATCAATGCGCTGGCCAGCCGGAAAGCGCCCTCCAGGGTCCGCGGTTCGCGGCCGCCGAACCAGGCGACGATCTTGTCCGCGCTCATGCCCGTCATGCTGCGTTCGGCGGCGGTCTCCAGGGCGCCGCGGCGCGGCCAGTCCGGGTGGTCCCGCAGCAGCCGCGCATAGTCGGAGAACGAGCCCAGCTGATCGTCGCCGGCGAGGGCGAACCAAATCACCACGTCCTGGAGCAGCGGGTTGCCGCCCTGCCGTCCCAGGCGGCGCGCCTCGGCCCATTTGTCGGCCTCAAGGGCGGTGAATGCCGCCTGATAGGTAGCAATCTGACCGGCCGTCAGCTTGTCGGTGGACGCCGCCCCAGCGGGAAACGCGCAGACGATCGAGCAAGCAATAGCCAGCAGAAGGAAGCGGAGCCTGTCCACCATGCCTCCCATTTCGTATAACTCCTGATATGCAAATCGTGGCGATGACGCCATCAGCCTATCGCAACTTTGCCACGGCTATGGTTAACAACCTTTTGACCGGAGCGGGCCTCGCGGGCAAGCTTCTGAAAGAACTGCAAGACTCGGCGGCGCGTCAATGCCTTAATGCCGCCAGCGGACTGTACTATTAGTTTGATTCGCCGCCCCAGGGCTAGACCCGGCGGCAGGGAGCTGAAGATGTTCAAGGGATCGATGACGGCACTGATTACCCCGTTCAAGAACGGCGCCGTCGATGAAAAAGGCTTTCAGGATTTCTGCCGCTGGCAGATCGACGAAGGCACGGACGCCCTGGTGCCCGCGGGCACCACGGGCGAATCTCCCACCCTGGACTTCGCCGAGCACAAACGGGTGATCGACCTCTGCGTCGAGGCGGCGGCCGGCCGGGTGCCCGTCATCGCCGGCACCGGCTCGAACTCGACCGCCGAGGCGATCGAGCTGACCGTTCACGCAAAGGCGGCAGGCGCTGCCGCAGCACTGGTCGTGCTGCCCTACTACAACAAGCCGACGCCGGAAGGGCAGTACCAGCACTTCAAGGCGATCCATGACGCCGTGGATATCCCGATCGTCATCTACAACGTGCCGGGGCGCACCTCCGTGGACATGACGGTCGAGACCATGGCGCGGCTGGCCAAGCTGCCGCGCATCATCGGCGTCAAGGACGCCACGGCCGATCTGGCGCGGCCGATGCTGACGCGTCTCGCCGCCGGGCCGGATTTCTGCCAGTTGTCGGGCGAGGATGCGACCATCGTGCCGTTCCTGTCCCAGGGCGGCCATGGCTGCATCTCCGTGACCTCCAACGTGGCGCCGCGGCTTTGCGCCGAGTTGCACGATGCCTGGGCCAAGCGCGATCTCGACACCGTCATGACCATCAATGAGCGGCTGACGCCCCTGCACAAGGCGCTGTTCGTGGAGACCAGCCCCGGCCCGGTGAAGTACGGCGCCGAACTCCTGGGCCGGGCCTCCGCAGCGACAAGACTACCGCTCTGCGAGATTGCCGCCGGCTCGAAGGAACGGGTGAAAGCGGCCATGGTGCATGCCGGGTTGCTGAATTAGAGGAGTTGGCGGCCCGGGCGCCGGCGCCGGATTTCCGGCATGCCGGCGCCCGTGGGTTTACAGCCGCTGCGGATCGATCATGACAGTCAAGGAAGCCGAGCCGAAATACGCGGCCCAGAACCGCAAGGCGCGGCACGACTACTTCATCGAAGAAACGCTGGAATGCGGACTCGTGCTGACCGGCACCGAGGTGAAATCGCTGCGCAAAGGCGGCGCCAGCATCCAGGAGGCGTTCGCCGCGCCGAAGGACGGCGACCTCTATCTCCTGAACTCCCATATCCCGGAGTATGAAGCGGCGACGCGCTTCAACCACGCCCCGCGGCGGCCGCGCAAGCTGCTGGTGCGCCGGCGCGAGCGGGAGAGGCTGATGGGCGCCGTGCAGCGCCAGGGCATTACGCTGGTGCCGCTGTCGATCTATTTCAATCCGCGGGGCATCGCCAAGCTGGCGCTCGGCCTTGCCAAGGGCAAGCGCAAGGTCGACAAGCGGGAAACCCAGAAGGCGCGCGACTGGAAGCGCGACAAGGCGCGCCTGTTGCGCGCGAAGGGATAAGCCATTGTCGGTAGAGAGCAGCAGCAATTCAGTCGTCGTGCGCATCGAGTCGCCGGATCAGGCCGACGTGCGCAAGCTTCTGCTGCGGCTCGATGCCCATATGTCATCGCTGTACCCGGCGGAGAGCAACCATCTCCTGGGCATCGAAGCGCTTCTGCTCCCTGAAATCCGTTTCTTTGTCGCACGCCAGGGCCCAACTGCCCGCGGTTGCGGCGCCCTGAAGCTGGAGAGCGATGACACGGCTGAGGTCAAGCGCATGTATGTGGACCCGGCATCCCGCGGCCTGGGCATCGGCAAGTCGCTGATGCGCGCCATCGAAGAAACGGCGCAGCGCCTGTCCATACAAACCTTGCGCCTGGAGACCGGCATCCATCAGCCGGAGGCGATCGGCCTCTTTATCGCCAGCGGCTTTCGCGAAGTTCCGGCGTTTCCGCCCTATCGGCCCGATCCGCTCAGCCGCTTCTTCGCCAAAGAGTTCGATTTACCGGGCTAGGACGCGCCGTTGTATCATTTCCGAATCGCTGTATGACGGACCGGCGGGGAGCATGAATTGACCTATTGTCTCGGCATCAAGGTTCGCGAAGGCCTGATCGGCCTGGCCGACGGGCGCATCACCAGCGGCTCGGAACTCACCAGCGCCCGCAAAGTGACGCTGCACGGCCCGAACGGCTCGCAGTTCTTCGTCATGACATCGGGCATGCGTTCCCTGCGCGACAAGGCGCTGGCCTATCTGGAGCGCGACTACAACGCGATGGGAGCGTCATACCCGACGATGCTCGACGCGGTGCAGGGCTATACCAAATGCCTGCGCCAGGTGATCGATGAAGACAAGGACGCGGTGGAGCGCTCCAATCTGCTGTTCAATCTGCATGCCATCATCGGCGGCCAGCTCACCAACGACCGGGAGCCGACGATGTTCCTGGTCTATCCCGAGTGCAATTGGATCCAGATCGATGAGCGCACGCCCTATCTCTCCATCGGCGTCATGGCTTATGGGAAGCCGATCCTGGACCGTGCGCTGCGTTTCAACACGCCGCTGCGGACGGCGCTCAAGCTCGCCTATTTGTCGTTCGATTCCACCCGCCTGTCCTCGTCGGATGTGGGCTTCCCCTTGGACCTCGTGACCTATCACCTTCAGGACCGCCGCTGGCGGGAGCGGCAGTTCGACGATTCCGATCTGCGCGAGCAGGGCGAATGGTGGAACGAGCACCTGACCCAGCTTGCCAGCACCATGCCCGACGGCGCCTGGCTGGATGGGCTGCTGCCCTAACGGGCACGCTGCCCAAGCTTTGGGCCTCGCGGCATTTCCGTTGCCCGCCCGAGCGTGCTTCCCGTAGGCTGATCGCGATATGCATGGGGAAGCGCCCAATTGGCTGTCCGGTTATGACGCCGGCGGCTACTACTGCGAGGTGTTCGGGCGGCCAGACGCCCCAGCGCTGCACACCCTGCCATTGCGCGAGCGCCTGGGCCGGATTCCGATCGATGAACTTCGCCGCCGCGCCCGCAATGCCGAGAACGAGCTCTACAATCTCGGGGTGACCTTCACGGTCTATTCCGACAAGGACGTCATCGACCGCATCCTGCCGTTCGATGTTATTCCCCGCGTGCTGTCGGCGGAGGAGTGGCGGCATATCGAGGCCGGCGTCGTCCAGCGGGTGACGGCGCTGAACCTGTTCCTGCATGACGTTTATCATCAACAGCATGTGCTGAAGGACGGCATCGTCCCCAGGGAGCTGGTCCTCGGCAACGTCAACTACCGGCCGGAGATGGTCGGCTTCGACGTGCCCTGCGGCACCTACATCCATATCTGCGGCGTCGACATCGTGCGCGACGATGCCGGCCGGTTCATGGTGCTGGAAGACAATGGCCGCACGCCCTCCGGCGTCTCCTATGTGGTGGAGAACCGCCGCATCATGCAGCGGGCGTTCCCCGATCTGATCGACCTGTTCATCCAGCCGGTCGAGGACTATGGCCTGCGCCTGGGGCAGGCGATGACGGAGGTCGCACCATCCGGAATCGACACGCCGCAAGTCGCCCTGCTGTCGCCGGGCGTCTACAACTCCGCCTATTTCGAGCATGTGTTCCTGGCGCGCGAGATGGGCGTGCCGCTGGTGGAAGGCCGCGACCTCGTGGTCGAAGACGACCGGGTCTACATGAAGACCACCGCCGGCCTGGCGCCGTTGCATGTCATTTACCGGCGTATCAACGACGACTTCATCGACCCCCTGACGTTCCGGCCCGACAGCATGCTCGGCGTGCCCGGCGTCATGGCGGCCTATCTCAAAGGCAATGTCACGTTGGCCAATGCCGTGGGCACCGGCGTCGCCGACGACAAGGCGATCTACGCCTACATGCCGCGGCTGATCCGCTACTACCTCAAGCAGGACGCCATCCTGCCAAACGTGGAAACCCATCTCTGCGGCGAGAAGGATGGGTTCCGCTTCACCCTCGACAATCTGAAAGACCTGGTGGTGAAGCCGGTCGGCGAGTCCGGCGGCTATGGCATCGTCGTCGGGCCGCGGGCGTCGGCGGCGGACCTCGAGGATATCCGCGCCCGCGTGAAAGCCGATCCCGCCAACTACATCAGCCAGCCGATGGTCAGCCTCTCGGTCTGCCCGACTTTGGTCGAAGACGGGGTCAGGCCGCGGCATGTGGATCTCCGGCCCTTTGCCGTGACGGGCCGCGGTACCTGGGTGCTGCCCGGCGGGCTGTCGCGCGTCGCGCTGCGTCAGGGCTCGCTGATCGTCAACTCATCCCAGGGAGGCGGGTCGAAAGACACGTGGGTCCTTGCCTAGCCTGCTGGCGCGCTATGCCGAGTGCATCTACTGGATGGCCCGCTATGTGGAGCGGGCGGAAAATCTCGCCCGCATTCTCGACGTCACCCAAAGCTCGGCGCGTCGCCAGGGCAGCGCCAAGGACTGGGCGGCCATTCTGGAGATCAACAGCGATCTCAGGCATTTTCAGAGCACCGGCCGGGACATCAGCGACGACGCCATCGTCATGTTCTACGTGCTCGACGCCGCCAACGAGACCTCGATTCTCCATGCGCTGACATCGGCCCGGGAGAACGCGCGCACCCTGCGTCCGTTCATCAGCACGGAGATGTGGAGCCATCTGAACGTCGCCTACAACTGGCTGCGGCGGCTGACGCCGGCGGATCTTGCGCCCTCAGAACGGCCGCGGCTGCTGGCGGCCATCAAAGAACATTGCCAGACCCACACCGGCATTACCGAGGGCACCTTCTTCCGCGACCAGGGCTGGTATTTCTATCAGCTCGGGCGCTATGTCGAGCGGGCGGACCAGGCGACCCGGCTTCTGGACGTCAAGTTTCATAACGTGCCGGCGGACTCGCCGACGGCGTTGATCGAATCGGGCGAAGCGGCGGCGATCCTGCGCTCGGCGGCCGGCTATCACGCTTTCCGCCGCGTCCATCCGCGCGGATACTTCCTGGAGGATGTGGTGGGCTTCCTGCTGCTCGACGGGGCCTTTCCGCGGTCCGTCAGCCACTGCATCGCCGAGACCGACAGGCTGTTGCATGAGCTGCGCCAGCGCTATGGCCTGCGCGGCGGCAACCGGGCGCTGGAACGGCTCGATGAGATCCGCGTGGCCCTGGACGAGCGCCCGCCCGCCGGCGTGCTGCGCGCCGGGTTGCACGAGTTCGTCGATTGGATCCAGCGGCAGTTGATCGACATCAGCGAGACGCTGGCGGCCGATTTCTTCGGCAATCGCCAGCAACAGCAACAGCAGGCCGAAGCACAGTAGCGCAAGGTATCAAGTCCAGTCGCCCGCCGCGTGATCGCCGGCTTCAGCCGGCAGCCAGGAAATCCCGAATCTGCCCGATCACCTGCCGGAACATCTCCTCCGTCAGCACGCCGGTCTGCGTGTTGTAGCGGGAGCAATGGTAGCTATCGAACAGGGTAGCGCGGCCGGCGACGTCATGCCGGGCGCCATGGCCGAATTTCAAGGCAGCGGCGCGCTGGCCGAGCGCGGCCACCGTCGAGTCATGGGCGATGCGCCCTAACGCCAGGATGGCCCGCGGGCCGCCGCCGGCGCCGATCTCGCCGGCCAGGAACGGCCGGCAGGTCTTGATCTCCGCCGGCGTGGGCTTGTTCTCCGGCGGCACGCAGCGGACCGCGTTGGTGATCCGGCAGCCATTCAGGCTCAGGCCGTCATCCGGCCGTTGTCCATAATGTCCGCTGGCAAATCCGAACTCGATCAGGGTGCGGTAGAGCAGGTCGCCGGCAAAGTCCCCGGTGAAAGGCCGTCCCGTCCGATTGGCTCCCTTCAGGCCGGGCGCCAGGCCCACGATCAGCAGGCTGGCATCCGGCGGCCCAAAGCTCGGCACCGGCCCGTTGAACCAGTCGGGATGGCCCCGGCGGTTGCCGGCGCGGAATTCCGCCAGCCGCGGGCAGAGGGGGCAGTTCTGGGCCGGTTGCGGCGGTGGGGTGGCCGGGGACATCGCGCCTGCCTTGTGAGCGGAACAGGCCCAGGCTGGAGACCGGCGGGCCCTATGAGCGGCCACCGTTGCTCGATTCGACCTCTGCTGTCGATTGGCGGCCGCTGCTGTGGTTGCGGGCGATATTCTCCGAAATGTCGCTGAGGTCGATGAAGACGTCGGCCTGGCGCCGCAGCTCATCGGCCACCATGGGCGGGGAGGAGCGGATGGTGCTGACCACCGTGACCCGCACGCCCTTGCGCTGCACCGCCTCCACCAGCCGGCGGAAATCGCCGTCGCCGGAGAACAGAACGATATGGTCCAGATGCTTCGCCATCTCCATCATGTCGATGGCGAGCTCGATATCCATGTTGCCTTTGATCTTCCGGCGGCCGGAGGCGTCGGTGTATTCCTTGGTCGGCTTGGTGACCATGGTATAGCCGTTGTAATCCAGCCAATCGACCAGCGGCCGGATCGGCGAATACTCCTGGTCCTCGACCAGCGCGGTGTAATAGAAGGCGCGGACCAGATGGCCCTTGTCGGCAAAGACCTGCAGCAGGCGCCGGTAATCGATATCGAATCCGAGGGCGCGCGCGGCGGCGTACAAATTTGCGCCGTCAATGAAAAGCGCAATACGTTCCTGGGGATAGAACCGCACGTTAATGAATCCTTACAAAATCACTTTCTGAATATCGGCCAGTATGCGCAGAGATTATTGATGGAGCGTTAGCTTGCGGCCGGGACTTCAGCCTTAGTGATTTGGAAAGTTCACCGGTTAAGCTGCTGAAGAGACAAGAAACTTGAGCGAAGTCGTTGATTCTTTGGCCGGTCCGATCTTTGTCGCTTTCGGCGCAAACCTGCCCAGTCGGCTGCACGGTTCGCCGGCGTCGACCTGCCTCGCGGCGCTGGCGGCCCTGGAGGGCAGGGATGTTAGGATTCTTCGCCGGTCGGCCTTTTATGAGAGCGCGCCGGTGCCCGTCTCGGACCAGCCCTGGTACGTGAACGGCGTTGCCGAGGTGGCGACCGCCCTGGACCCGGCGGCGCTGTTGACGGTCCTGCAGGAGATCGAGCACGAGTTCGGCCGGAAACGGCGGGAGCTCAATGCCGCTCGGGTGTTGGACCTGGACATCGCGGCCTATGGCAGGCTGGTCCGGACCGATCCGCCGCCCATCCTGCCCCACCCGCGGATGGCCGACCGCGCCTTCGTCCTCCTGCCGCTGCGGGAGATTGCCCCCGGCTGGGTGCATCCGGTTCTCGGACTTTCGGTCGAAGAACTGGTGGCCCGGCTGCCCGCTGGCCAGCAGATCCGCCGGGCTTAGCCGGCGAAGACCAAGCAGATCAGCAGCTTACCGGCGGCCGCTGCGCTGCGGCATCGGCGCCGCCGGTTTGCACCTTGCGCACTCGCAGCGCACTCAATATATTCAATCAAATCACTGATTTCCCCGCATTTTTGGAGAACTCGCAGATATGGCGCGCGTCACCGTCGAAGATTGCATCCTGAGGATTCCGAACCGGTTCGATCTGGTCTTGCTGGCGGCCCAGCGCGCCCGCGACGTCAGCGCCGGCTCGGCGCTCACCATCGATCGCGACAACGACAAGAACCCGGTCGTGGCGCTGCGCGAGATCGCCGAGGACAAGCTCGACCTGGATGCGATCCAGCAGTCGATCGTGAAGAACCTCAGCGTCCATAAGGAGCCTGAAGAGCCGGAAGACGAAGGCGGCTTCGGCACGGGCGAGACCGACATGCTGGCCGACCTCATGAAGAACGAGGCGGCGGCCGGCGTGCAGAGCCCTGAGGAAGAAGAATTCGAAGACGATCCCGCGGCCATCGCGGAAGAAACCCCCGACGCTGCTACGGAGGAAGGTTGAGCGCCTGATCGTCGAAATCCCGCGGCAACGGCAGGGTCGGTGCAACGGCGCGGAGAGGGTCGTCCGGCGCGATAGCCAGAGCAGCGGCAGGTACGGCCACGGATGATCCGCCAGTTCGAGCTCGTCGAACGCGTCAAGTCCTACGATCCCAACGCGGATGAGGATCTGCTCAACCGCGCTTATGTGTTCTCCATGAAGGCGCACGGCTCGCAGGAGCGCGCCTCCGGCGACCCCTATTTTCTCCATCCCCTTGAAGTCGCCAACATCCTGACCCGGCTCAAGCTGGACTCCGCCTCCATCGTCACTGCACTGCTCCATGATACGGTCGAGGATACCAGCGCCACCCTCGAGCAGATCGAGCGCAACTTCGGCAAGGACATCGCCAAGCTGGTGGATGGCGTCACCAAGCTGTCGCGGCTGGAGCTGCAGTCGGATCAATCCAAGCATGCCGAGAACTTCCGCAAGCTCGTGCTGGCGATGTCGGAGGATATCCGCGTCCTGCTGGTGAAGCTGGCCGACCGCCTGCACAACATGCAGACGCTGGAACACATCAAGAGCCCGGAGAAGCGCAAGCGCATCGCCCTGGAGACGGTGGAAATCTATGCTCCGCTGGCCGAGCGCATCGGCATGCACCAGCTCAAGGACGAACTCGAGGATCTGGCGTTCGGCGAGCTCAACCCGGAAGCCCGCCAGTCCATTGTCCAGCGCCTGAATTTCCTGCGCGAGACCGGCGGCGCCCGCGCCGACCGCATCATGGCCGAGCTGAAGAAGGTGCTGGGCGAAGGCGGGCTGAAAGCCACCTTGTCGGGGCGCGAGAAGCAGCCTTACTCCATCTGGCTGAAGATGCAGCGGAAAAACATCGGCTTCGAGCAGCTCGCCGACATCATGGCGTTCCGCGTCGTCGTCGACGATATCGCCGGCTGCTACAAGGCGCTGGGCATCCTCCATGGCCGCTATCCCATGGTGCCCGGCCGCTTCAAGGATTATCTCAGCACGCCCAAGCCGAACGGCTACCGCTCGATCCACACCGGCGTCATCGGCCCGGAGAAGCAGCGCATCGAGGTGCAGATCCGCACCAGGGAAATGCACGATATCGCCGAGCTCGGCGTCGCCGCCCACTGGAGCTACAAGCAGGGCGCGCCGTCGGTGGAAGGGCGCCAGTATCGCTGGCTGCGGGAACTGCTGGACATTCTCGAGCATGCCTCGGGGCCCGAGGAATTCCTCGAGCATACCAAGCTCGAGATGTTTCAGGACCAGGTGTTCTGCTTCACGCCCAAGGGCGATCTGATATCGCTGCCGCGCGGCTCCACGCCGGTGGATTTCGCCTATGCCGTGCATTCGGAGGTCGGCAACACCTGCGTCGGCGCCAAGATCAACGGCCGCCACATGCCGCTGCGCACCGAACTGCATAACGGCGACCAGGTGGAGATCGTGGGATCGCGCACCCAGACGCCATCGCCCACCTGGGAGCGTTTTGTCGTCACGGGCAAGGCGCGCGCCTGCATCCGCCGCTTCATCCGCACCCAGCAGCGCGCGCAATACATCGAGCTCGGCCGCGCCATCCTGCTGAAAGCGTTCAAGCAGGATCACTATGATTTTACCGACAAGGCCTTTGACGGCGTGCTGAAGAAGTTCCACGCCGAGGATGCGGAGGATATCTACGCCGCTGTCGGCGAGGGCCTGCTGACCGAGCGCGAGATCATGGGCGCGGTGTTCCCCGGCAGCACCGCCACGCCGCGCACCGGCAAGGTGGTGCCCATCGGCGCCCGCCGCGGCAAGGATCAGAAGGCCAAGGCCTCCTCGATCCCCATCACCGGCCTGATCCCGGGCATGGCGATCCACTATGCCGGCTGCTGCCATCCGTTGCCCGGCGACCGCATTGTCGGCATCGTCACCACGGGCAAAGGCGTCACCATCCACACGATCGATTGCGAGACGCTGGAGAGCTTCGCCGACGCGCCGGAGCGCTGGCTCGACGTCTCCTGGAACATCGATTCCGAAATGCCGCCGGGCCATGTCGGCCGGCTGCATGTGGTGGTCGCCAATTCGCCCGGCAGCCTGGGCAGCATGTCCACCATCATCGGCAAGGCGGAAGGCAACATCACCAACCTGAAGATCACCAACCGTTCGGCCGATTTCTTCGAGATGACCGTGGATGTGGAGGTCAGCGACATCCGCCATCTCTCCAACATCATCGCCGCGCTGCGGGCGACGCCCGTCGTCAATTCCGTCGAGCGGGCGCGCGGATGAACGCCGCCATGATCTTGGGCATCGGCAACGACATCATCGACATCAGGCGCATCGAGAAATCGCTGGACCGCTTCGGCGACCGTTTCGTGCAGCGCGTCTTCACCGATGTGGAGCAGCGCAAGTCCGACCGCCGGCGCAACCGCGCCGCCAGCTATGCCAAGCGCTTCGCCGCCAAGGAGGCCTGCTCGAAGGCCCTGGGAACCGGCCTGAACCATGGCGTGTTCTGGCGGGACATGGGCGTGGTCAATCTGCCCACCGGCAAGCCGACCCTGGTGCTGACCGGTGGTGCTGCCGAACGGCTGCAATCCCTGTTGCCGCCGGGCATGAAGGCGCAGATCGACCTGACCATCACCGACGAGTTTCCCCAGGCCCAGGCCATCGTTATCATTACGGCGGTTCCCGACGGCAAGGCCGGTTGAAGGCCTCTTCCCAGCGCCGCTTGACAGGCTAGGGCCGGGCGGGCTTCATCGCCGCGCGGCCGCCCGGGGAGCGGTCCCCAGGAAAATGAGAGGATCATGGCTAAGAACAGTTCCGGCGGCACGATGGAGTTCGTGCGCACCATCATCTACGCGATCCTCATCGCCCTTGTTGCCAGGACCATTGCATTCGAGCCCTTCAGCATTCCCTCCGGCTCAATGAAGCCGACGCTGCTGATCGGCGACTATCTGTTCGTCAAGAAATGGACCTACGGCTACAGCAGGCATTCCTTTCCGCTGAGCCAGCCGCCCTTCAAGGGCCGCTTCCTGTCGCAACCTGTCGAGCGGGGCGACGTCGTAGTATTCAAGGTTCCCGAGAATAAAGGCAGGGACTTCGGCGTAGACTACATCAAGAGAATCGTCGGTCTGCCGGGTGACCGCATCAAGGTGGAGGACGGCATCCTGCACATCAATGACGTGCCGGCAAAACGTGAGCCCATGGAAAGCTGGTACGATGCGGACACCGGGGCAACCTTGATGCAATACACAGAGACTCTGCCAAACGGCGTGCAACATCGCATCATCGAGGAATCGGATCAGGAGCGCCTCGACAATTTCCCTGAAATTGAAGTCCCGGCCGGTCACTATTTCGGCATGGGCGACAACAGAGACAATTCGTCCGATAGCCGGGTATTCGGCATGATACCCGAGGACAACATCGTCGGCCGGGCTTCATTCATTTTCTATTCAACCGCCTGCAACTGCTCCCTCATCAAACTCTGGTCGTCGATTCCGCAAACGCGAATCGACCGCATCGCCACTGGCATTCATTGAACGACGCGAACGACCAAACGGACACGGTTGATGAGCTCGCGGCAGCGCTGGGCCACAGGTTCCGGCGGCCCGAACTGCTGAGGGAAGCGCTGACCCATGCCAGCGCCGCGACGCGGCCGGTGCGCGGCGGCGATTTCAGCAACGAACGCCTGGAGTTCCTGGGCGACCGGGTGCTGGCGCTGGTGATCGCGGAAATGCTGTTCGCGACCTTTGGCCGGGAGACGGAAGGGGCCCTGGCCCGCCGCCTCGCGGCGCTGACCCGCAAGGAAGCGCTGGCGGAAGTCGGTGCGGCCGTCGATCTCGGCAAGCATCTGCAGATGTCCCGCAGCGAAGCCGATACCGGCGGCCGCAGCCATCCCGGCATGGTCGCCGATGCCTGCGAGGCGGTCATCGGCGCGCTCTATCTCGATGGCGGACTCGAGGTCGCCGCGCAATTCATCCGCCGCTACTGGGCGCCGCTGATCGGCGCCGACAGCCACCCACCCCAGGATGCGAAGACGGCGCTGCAGGAATGGGCCCAGGCGCGCGGCCTTCCGTTGCCGGCCTATCGCGTGCTGGAGACCCAGGGGCCGGCCCACAGCCCGGTCTTTGCCATCGAGGTCCGCGTGGAGGGTGCGGTGCCCGCCATCGGCCGCGGCCGCTCGAAGCGCGCGGCGGAACAGGAAGCGGCCGCTACCTTGCTCAAATCCGTGCGGAGCGCCGGCCCATGACCGAACCGGCGACCCCGCCCCCGGCCGACCAGCATTGCGGCTTCGTCGCCATTGTCGGCGCGCCCAATGCCGGCAAATCGACGCTGCTGAACCGGCTGGTGGGCAGCAAGATCTCCATCGTCTCGCCGAAGGTGCAGACCACCCGCAATCGCGTGCTCGGCGTGGTGATCGACGGCGCCGCCCAGATCGTGTTCATCGACACGCCCGGCATCTTTGCGCCCCGCCGCCGCCTCGATCGCGCGATGGTGAAAGCCGCCTGGCGCGGCGTCACCGAGGCCGACCTGACACTGCTGCTGGTGGACGCTCAGCGCCAGGAGATGGGCGGGGACACGCGCCGCATCATCGACGGCCTTAAGGCCCAGGACCGCAAGGCGCTGCTGGCGCTGAACAAGATCGACCTGATCAAGCGGGAGAAACTGTTGGAGCTGGCGGCGATGTATGACGCCGAAGGCATCTTCAGCGACATCTTCATGATTTCGGCCGAGACCGGCGACGGCGTCGACGGCCTGGTCAAGGCGCTGGCCGCGCGCATGCCCGCCGGCCCCTGGCATTTCCCGGCGGACCAGATCTCCGACGTGCCTCTTAGGCTGCTGGCGGCCGAGGTCACGCGCGAGCATCTCTTCCGCCAGGTGCATGACGAGCTGCCCTATGAGCTGACGGTGGAGAACGAAAGCTGGAAGGATTTTCAGGACGGCAGCGTGCGCATCGAGCAGGCGATCTATATCGGCCGCGAGACCCATAAGCCGATCCTGCTGGGGGAGGGCGGCCGCCGCATCAAATCCGTGCGCGTCGCCGCGCAGAAGGAGCTCGAAAAAATCCTCGAGCGCAAGGTGCACCTGTTCCTGCAGGTGAAAGTGAAATCCGGCTGGGGCGACGACCCCGCGCGCTATCGGGCGATTGGATTGGAGTTTGAACCCTGATTAGGTGGGGCGACCCCATGTGATCGCCCGGATCCCATGCTTCGCGCTCTACTGCTTCGGCGGCGTGGGACACTCGTCCGTCATCCGCGCCATGAGCAACATCTTGGCGAACTCGCCAAACGTTTCTGCCTGTCGATTGGCCTCCTCGCACTGGTCAAGCGCGACGAGCACCTCGATCAGGCGCCAACGGACCGCGGAGGAGTCCGGCGCAAGCTGGACGGCTTGCTGGCTTTCGGCCAATGCCGATTCTTTTTCACTGCGTTTGAGGAAGATCTGCGCCCGGGCGAGGTGATAGAGGATCAGTTGATCGCTGGCTGCAGCGGCCAGTTCGACTGGCACTTTCGTCGTATAGGCAACGCCTCTGCGAGTGACCTGCGTATACCGCCGATAGCGGGTTTCCCGGACGAAGTATTCGCTTCGATGAGGCATGCCCAGATCGATGGCGCGAGCCAGTTTGGCCAGCGCCGCGTCATCCTCTCCGGCTTCTGCCATTGCCAGCCCGGACATGCCCTGGGCAAACCAGAATTCCGGGTCGATGGCCAGGGCGCGGTCAAAGTACTCTCGCGCGCGGGTTTTGTCGTTCTTCGCACTCATGGCGACACCATGCCAGACATAGGCCTCGGCGAACTCCGGGGCAGCCTGGATCGCCAGATTGAAATCGGCGATAGCTGCGTCGGGTTTCTCGGTCGCGAGGTGCAGTATGCCGCGGTCGGTATAGGCATCGGCCAGCGCCGCGCCCGTCAATCCGCCGCTCTGGATGCGCTGGTTGAACTCTTCCTCTATTTGCACTTCGGGAGACGGCGTGCAGCCGGCGACGACAATCGCGAGCGCGAGGACGATGCAGCGCATGGATTTACTCTGCCAATTCCCAGTTTGTGCAGTTATTGCGCTGAAAATTGAAGCGCAACTTCCGCGAGAATACAATAGAAAGAGGGGCCCGATCAAGTTGAGGCGGCCGCCAGGCAGATCGCAGAGCGATCCTGCCGAAGTCGCCCCTACATTTCCTCTTTGCGTCATTGCGTGTTTGCGGTCAATTTTCCGCCGGGAATGACACCGATAGGGGAATGACATGAACGCGGCAGGCAAAGTGGCGCTGGTGACCGGCGCGGGGAGCGGGATCGGGCGCGCGGTGGCGGCGGCGCTGCTGCAGGAGGGCTACAAGACCGTCCTCACCGGCCGCCGCGCCGATGCCCTGGATGAATCGCTGGCGCTGGCGAAGGCGCCGAAGGGCGCGGCGCTTGCCGTTCCCGCCGACGTCACCGATCCCAAGTCGGTGGCCGCGCTGTTCCAGGCTGTCAAAGCCAAGTTCGGCCGGCTCGACGTGCTGTTCAACAATGCCGGCGTCGGCGCGCCGGCAATTCCGCTGGAGGAGCTGACCTTCGAGCAGTGGAAGGCCGTCGTCGACACCAACCTGACCGGCTCCTTCCTCTGCACGCAAGAGGCCTTCCGGATCATGAAGGATCAGAAGCCCCGCGGCGGCCGCATCATCAATAACGGCTCGATCTCGGCCCATGTGCCGCGTCCCCATTCGGCGCCCTATACCTCCACCAAGCATGCCATCACCGGCCTGACGCGGTCCTGCTCCCTGGACGGCCGCGCCTATGACATCGCCTGCGGCCAGATCGATATCGGCAATGCGCTGACGCCCATGGCCGCGAAGATGCAGACCGGCGTCATGCAGGCCAACGGCACCATCGCCGCCGAGCCGACCATCGACCCGGCCGAGGTCGCGCGCGCCGTGCTCTACATGGCCGGCCTGCCGCTCGATGTGAACGTGCAGTTCATCACGGTGATGGCGACCAAGATGCCGTTCATCGGGCGGGGATAGCATTGCCCGCCTCATTAAATGTTTGTCATCTCCGCTTTCGCGGGGATGACAGTAAGGGGTGGCTCAAACAGTGCGGACTTCACTCTAGGGACTGCATTCCCCCGGTTCCCTTGATTCCGCCGAAGGCCCATCGCAGAGTCTTGTCTCACTGCCCGATTCCCCCCTCATCGGAAGCCCATCATGCCCCGCGATCCGCGCTACGATATCCTGTTCGAACCTGTCCGCATCGGTCCGGTCACCGCCAAGAACCGCTTCATCCAGGTGGCCCACTGCAACGGCATGGGCATGAGCTATCCCAGCACCATGGCGGCGATGCGCCGCATGAAGGCCGAGGGCGGCTGGGCCGTGGTCTGCACCGAAGAGACCGATATCCATCCTACGGGCGACATGAGCCCGCTGATCGAGGGGCGCCTGTGGGACGATCGCGATATCCCGACCTTCGCGCGGATGAACGAAGGCGTCCACGCCCACGGCGCGCTGGCGGCCATCGAGCTCGTCCATACCGGCCCGCGCGACGCTTGCCTTTACAGCCGCGAAGTGCCGATCGGCGTCGCCCATCAGCCGGTCTGGGCGGGTGATTATCCGGCGCAGGCGCGCGCCATGGATAAGGCCGATATCAAAGCCTTCCGCCGCTGGCATCGGGAGGCGGCGCTGCGGGCGCAGAAAGCCGGCTTCGATGTCATCTATGCCTATTGCCATCCCGGCAGTTCGCTGATCGGCGATTTCCTGTCTACTGACCGCAATCAGCGCACCGACGAATATGGCGGCAGCCTGGAGAACCGACTCCGGCTGACGCGCGAGGTCCTGGAAGACGCGCGCGACGCCGTCGGCTCGACCTGCGCCATCGCTTTGCGCATGACCGTCGACTATCTGACGCAGAGCGGCGAGCCGGATATGGAGGAATCCCGGCACGTCATCGAGATGCTGGCTGATCTACCGGACCTCTGGGACGTCAATGTCCGCGAGTGGCGGCGGGACTCTGTTCCCTCCCGCTTCGGGCCTGAGGGATCGCAGGAGGAGTTCATCTCCTTCGTGAAGAAGATCACGCGCAAGCCCGTCGTCGGCGTCGGCCGTTTCACCTCGCCGGACACCATGGTCTCGCAGATCCGCCGCGGCGTGCTGGATTTCATCGGCGCGGCGCGGCCCTCGATCGCCGATCCCTTCCTGCCGAAGAAGATCGAGGAAGGCCGCATCGACGACATCAGGGAGTGCATCGGCTGCAACATGTGCGTGACCTCGGACTTCACCATCGTGCCCATGCGCTGCACGCAGAATCCCACCATCGGCGAGGAGTGGCGCAAGGGCTGGCATCCGGAAGTCATTCCGGCGCGGGGCTCCGAGGATAAAGTCCTGGTGGTGGGCGCGGGGCCGGCCGGTCTCGAATGCGCACGGGCGCTGGGCCAGCGCGGCTATGAGGTCACGCTGGCCGAGGCGCGCGATGCCCTGGGCGGCCGTGTCGCGAGCGAGAGCCGGCTGCCCGGCCTCGCCACCTGGGGCCGTGTGCGCGACTACCGGGTGCAGCAGATCCAGCGCATGGCCAATGTCCAGGTCTATCTGGAGAGCCGCCTCGGCGCGCCGGAGATCCTGGAGTTCGGCTTCCAGAAAGTCGTCCTGGCCACCGGCGGCGCCTGGCGCCGCGACGGCGTCGGTCGCTGGCACAGCGCGCCGCTTACCAGCCTGGACGCAGGCAGCGTGTTCACGCCGGAAGATGTTTTCGCCGGCCGGCGCCTCGAAGGCCCGGTCGTTATCTTCGATGACGACCATTACTACATGGGCGGCGTGCTGGCCGAGAAACTGCGGCTGGAAGGATTGGACGTCACGCTCGTGACGCCCGCCGCCGATGTATCGAAATGGACCCACGCCACGCTGGAGCAGGGCTGGATCGAAGAGCGCCTTTATAAGCTCGGCGTCGACATCATCGAAAAGCAGGCCCTCATTGCTGCGGCTGATGGCAGGGCGCGCATTCAGCACATCCAAAGCGGCCGGGAGCGCGTGCTACCCTGCGCTTCATTGCTGCTGGTCACCATGCGCCTGCCGAATGACTCACTCTATCACGAGCTCATCGCGAACCCGGCGCGGTTGCAGGATGCCGGCATCAATTCGCTCGCCCGCATCGGCGATTGCCTGGCGCCTTCGACGATCGCTGCCGCCGTCTATGCCGGCCATCGCTACGCGCGCGAAGCCGATGCGCCGCCGGTTGAAGGCGTGCCGTTCCAGCGGGAGCTGATCGCGCTGGCTTGAGCAAGTTTTTTCACTGCTACTCCACAAGTGTCATCCCCGCGCAAGCGGGGACCCAAGAGAAGCAGGGCGCTCTGCAACCCTTGGGTCCTCGCTTTCGCGAGAATGACAATCTTGGGTGGAAGGCCTCGGTAAACGCGGCCCCAACTCTACTCCAGCGGCTTCAGCACCAGATGGCAGAGCGCATCGAAAGGCAGCCGCTTGTCCGCCGCGACCCAGGCCGGCTGGAATGGCATGGTGTCCGGCCCGCTGACCATCGCCTTCTCGCAACTGAATCCGCCGGCGCGATAGCCATAGGGCTTCAGCGCGTCGCTGAGCGGATCGAGCACCGTCGGCGTATCCAATTTGCGCTGCACATAGGCCTCGGCGCGCTCGCCATCTCTCGCCTTACCCGCTGTCGTCGACCAATTGGCATCCGCTTCTGCGCCTTCGGAAAGCTGCCGGCTGAGCCATTCATAGTCGATCAGCCGGCCGAGAAAGATGGAGCGGTAGGTCGCGCCTTCTGTAGCCATTTCCTTGATCGATAGAGTGGCAAAGGCCAGCGCGATCAAACCCGCGGTATCATTCTGTGTCGCCACGCAGATCCGCGAAGCGCCCGGATGCGACGTGATGCGAAAGATGATGGTTCGCCACTCCGACGTCGCGGTGGCGTTGATGTCGCAGGCCTCGCGCTCCGCCGTGAACAGCGGTATCTCGGTGTCGGCGTTTACGCGCGCCGCAAGCAGCAACAGGAATGGAAACAGCAGACCCGCAGCGCGTGTCGCCGAGAGCCTGCGCATCGCCTCATGTCTCCGGCGGATCGCCGTCCTCCGGCGTCCAGCCTTCGATCCAGACATCCAGCGGCATCACATAGGCCGGCTCGCCATTCTCGCGGAAATAGGACTCGACGGCATAGCGCTTGCTTGTCGCATTCTCGCGCATGGTCGCCGTGTTGCTCGGCCCCCAGGCGCTCAGCACGAAGCGGTGCGCGGGAAAGCCGATATCATGATACTTGATGAGCCCGTCCGCCGCCATCATCCGCAGATAGGAGGTGGAGTTGGTGCTCTCGTCGATGCAGTCGAGCTGCCCGTCGGGATCGAGATGCACGCCCATGCCCGGCGCGTCTTCCGACGTGCCGGTCTGCTCGCCGGTGAAACGCTCCAGCACCGCGACGGCCCGCGCCACCGCGCGGCGCTCGGCCAGCGCATCGGCCGGCGCGGGATCGAACACCGCGCGCACCTGCTGCCACTGCCCCGGCGTCAGCGAGACATTGCCATGGAGCCGGCAGGAATTGCCGAAGCAGACCCGGTAGCTGGCCGGCGTCGGATTGGGATCGAGCTTCTTGGCGACACGCTGTTCCTCAACTTCGGCGACTTCGGCGCAGGCGCCAAGGCCAAGACATATCGCCACCGCGAGAACGATCAGGGGCTTGGGAACAGTCATGATTTTCAGGGAACTTTACCTGACGTTGCGCATTGCCAGCAGATCATGGCGACGCATATTCCCCTAACACCGCCCGGCGCGGCAAGTGGCCTCTTGGTCCGGCCCAATCCGCCGGATCGCGCCGTCGTTGCGGATTTGCCGGCCTGCGGTCCGCCCCATAAGCTGCCCGCCGATTCGAGGCGCATCTCCGGAGAGGCGGCGATTTCCATGATTGTCGATCATGTTTCCATCACCGTCAGCGACATGGCGCGGGCGATGCCATTCTATGACGCCATCATGGCGGCGCTGGGCGTGCCCTGCGTCTGGCGCGAGGACGAGGCGGTCGGCTATGGTTTCCGCAACGGCCCCGACGATGACGGCCGCAGCTATATCACCGTGCGGAAATCCACCGGCATCGTGAGGCCCGATAACCGCCATTGGTGCTTCGCCGCCCGGGAGCGCAGCGCCGTCGATGCCTTTCATGCGGCCGGCGTCGCCAGCGGCGGCGGCTGCGACGGTCCGCCCGGCCCACGCCCGGACTATCACGAAGCCTATTACGCGGCCTTCCTGCTGGATCCCGACGGCAACCGGATCGAGGCCGTCTGCCACCGCCGCTGACCGTCCCGCCCACCCGCATGGCCCGGATGGCTCCAATCAGCTAACTTCCAGATATGGAATGGACCGACCAGGGCATCCTCCTGTCGGCGCGCCGCCATGGCGAGAGCGCGGCGATCGCCTCGCTGCTGACTCCCGGCCATGGCCGCCATGCCGGGCTGGTGCCGGGCGGCGGCGGGCGGCGTCTGCGGGCCACGCTGCAGCCGGGTAACCTGCTGCAGGCCACCTGGCGGGCGCGCCTGTCGGAGCATCTCGGCTACATGACCTGCGAACTGGTGGAAGGCTGGTCGGCGGACCTGCTGGACGACGATCTGCGGCTGGCGGGGCTGACGGCGGCGCTGGCGCTGGTGGATGCGGCCCTGCCGGAGCGCGAGCCGCACCGGCGCATCTATGGCGACCTCGCCGCTTTGATCCAGGCCCTGCGCAGCGATGCTGGCGTGGAGGCCTGGGGCGCGATGTTCGCGCGCTTCGAGGCCACGGTACTGGCCGATCTCGGCTATGGCCTGGACCTCAGCAGTTGCGCGGCCACCGGCGCTACCGCGGGTCTGACCCATGTTTCGCCCAGGACCGGCCGCGCCGTTTCATCCGCCGCCGCCGCGCCATACAAGGAGCGTTTGCTGACGCTGCCGGCATTCCTATTGCCGGGCACGGACGCGGCAACACCCGTCGCGCGGGCCGATCTGCTCGCCGCCCTGAAGGTCACGGGATACTTCCTCGAACAGAATGTCTTCAGCCATCTGCCGGCGATCGGCGGCCGGGCGAGCGGCCAGGCCGAGCAGCGCCGCGCCCTGCCCCCGGCGCGGGAGCGTCTGCTGGATAAGCTGGCCCGCCGCGCCGCTTAGCGGGCGACTAGGCCGCGCTGTCCTGGTGCAGGACCACTACCGCCTCGGCGTCGCTCAGATGCCGCGTGCGGTCGCGGCGCACCACATGGAAGGCCTGGCTTTGCCGGTCCGCGGCGGCGGGCTTGTAGACGTCCATTGGGCTGTCGCTGCCGCGCAGGATTTCGTTGCCCAACGGCTCCCACTCGCCGCCGTAATAGTCCTTGAAAGCCGCGCTGGCGATGACCGGAGAACCGAACTTCTTGGTCAGCTGCTCCAGCCGCGTCACCTCGTTTACCGCCGAGCCGAAAACCGAGAAGGAAAGCCGGTCGGCCAGCCCCACATTGCCGAACATGACATTGCCGATATGCAGTCCCAGGCCGAAGCCCAGCGGCTGTTCGCCTTTGCTGATGCGTTCGCGGTTGGCGGTCTCCATGCGGCTGACCGCCTCCATGGCGCCGGCCAGGGCCATCTGGCAGGCCTCGGTGGATTCCTTCTGGTTGCGCCCGCAGGGGAAGATGGCGAGGAAACCGTCGCCCACGAAATCCAGGATTTCACCGCCGGCATCGGCCACCGCGCCGGCCACGTTGTCGAAGAAGCTGTTGAGGTTGTCGATATAGGCCTGCCGGCCGAGCTGCTCTGCCATGGCGGTAGAGTTGCGCAGGTCGCCCCAGACGATGGCGGCGCGGATGGTCTCGCCGTCGCCCCGCTTGATCTGGCCCGACAGCACCCGCTGCCCGGCGTTCGGCCCGAGATAGGTCATCAGCGCGCTCTTCGCCACGTCGCCGCGCACGGCCATCTTGGCCGCCACCGCCAGCCGGTCCTGGACGCTGATCAACGCTTCGATCTCGTCGTCGCTGAAGCCCTCGCGGCTGTTGGTGGACCAGGAGCCCATCATGCCTTGCTGCCGGGCCGCGTCGAAGGGCGCGACAAAGGCGAGATAGTCGGTGAGGCCCTCCTTGAATAGATCGCCGAATATCGGAAACTCCTGGTAAGCCTCGGCATCGAGCCTGCGGCGCAGATGCTCCAGCTTATGCTTCGTCATGTGATAATACGGGCTGACCTTGAACCGGTCGTTGGCCTTGCCGTCCTGCGTGTGTCGATAGCCCTCTACCTGCAACCCCTCCTTGTGGCGCCAGGTGAAGCCCAGGGCACGGTACAAAGGATGCAGCACAGAGAAGGACAGATGCACCCGCGCCAGCGGAATGCCGGCGCCATGCAGCCGTTCGCAGCACCCGCGCACGATGGTCTCGAGATCGGCGTCGGTCAGCGCCTGGGCCAGCAGCCAGCTTGTGGCGCGATCCACCAGCACCCGGGAGGCGGCGCTCGTTCTTTCAGACATGAGGGAACTCCGGATAAAGGCCCATTCGGGGGCGCATTGCTGAGGATATAGGAAACCGGGCGGTAAAAACCAACGATCCCGGCGCTGTAAAATTTGTGTGCACCCGGGAATTGCGGATAGATTTCCGGACGGTAACTAGGTTCCAGGATCCATCCCCTCATGATCAGTCAGGCTCACGGCCAGCGCCACGTCGCGGTGATTGGCGCCGGCATCGTCGGCGTCTGCGCCGCCCTTTATCTGCAGCGGGACGGCCACCGCGTCACCCTGATCGACCGCGTGGGGCCGGGGGAGGGCGCCTCCAAGGGAAATGCCAGCGTCATCGCCGGGGAATCCTGCGTCCCCGTGGCCACGCCCGGCATCCTGAAGCGGGTGCCCGGCATGCTGATGGACCCGCTGGGGCCGCTGGCCTTGCGCTGGAGCTATCTGCCGCGGCTGGCGCCCTGGCTCTGGCAGTTCATCCGCGCCTCCTCGCCGGAGCGTGTGGAGGCCATCTCCATCGCACTACGGGCCCTCAGCGCCCAGGCGCTGGAATCCTACTGGCCGCTGATCCGGTCGGCCGGGGCCCAGGACATGATCCGCCGAACCGGCTGGCTGATCGTCTACGAGACCGACGCGAGGTTCCGGGGCGCGCAGCCGGACCTCGAAATCCAGCGCCGCCGCGGCGTCGAATACCGCATCCTGCCGCCGGAGGAGATCCGCCAGCTCGAGCCGAGCCTGGCGCCGATCTTCAAGCACGGCATCTACCATCCCGAGAACGCCTATGTGACCGACAACTTCCGGCTGGTGCAGGTGCTGGCGGAGAATCTGGTGCGCAACGGCGGAAAACTGCTGAAGGAAGACGTCACCGGTTTCGCCTTCGATACCGCCGGCCATCCGAATGCCGTGGTGACCCGCACGGGCCGCCACGACGCCGACGCCGTGGTCGTCACCGCCGGCGCCTGGTCGCGCGCCCTCTGCCGCCAGCTCGGCCACGATCCGCTGCTGGATACCGAGCGCGGCTATCACATGATGTATCCGAACCCCGGTGTAGCGCCGCGCATGCCCATCTGTTCCGGCGAATACACTTTCGTGGCGACGCCGCTGGAGCAGGGCCTGCGGCTGGCGGGCACGGTGGAGCTGGGCGGCCTGAAGGCTGCGCCTGACTATGCCCGCGCCCGCATCATCGCCGAACGAGGCCGCCGCATGCTGCCGGGCCTGAACGAGGCCGGCGGCGTGCCCTGGATGGGATTCCGGCCCTCGATGCCTGACTCATTGCCGGTCATCGACCGCTCCAGCAAACATCCCAACGTCTTCTTTGGCTTCGGCCACGGCCATCTCGGCCTGACGCTGGCCGGGGTGACGGGGAGGGTTCTGTCCGACATCGTCGCCGGCCGCGATGCGCGCCTGGACCTCGCGCCCTACCGCATCGATCGCTTCTAGACCAATCGAATAATTGGCCGAGCGGTCACTCGCGAACTTGTGAGCCTTATCCGTTGGTATCGAAGCGACCGCTTCCTATATGCAATCGAATATGTGCGTCGGGCAACGCACCAAGGCGGGACTTTGAGCAGGGAGGTTTGAATGACCATCAGTCAGGACATCATCAATCTATTCGACCGCTTCACCCATGGCGGCATGGACCGCCGCACGTTCATGCAGCGCCTTTCCGTGATGGCCGGCGGCGCCGCTGCGGCCACGGCGTTGCTTTCCGTCCTCGAGAACAACTACGCCCGTGCCGAGATGGTCGCCGCCGATGACAGCCGGTTGAAGGCTGAAGACACCAGCTATCCCGGCCCCGATGGGGCGATCAATGGCTACTTCGTGCGGCCTGTCGAGGCGGCCAAGCGCGGCTCGGTGATCGTCATCCACGAGAACCGCGGCCTCAATCCTCATATCCGCGATGTGGCCCGCCGGGTCGCTCTGGAAGGCTACAACGCGTTCGCGGTTGATATGCTGTCGCGCGACGGCGGCACGCCCGAGGATGCCGACAAGGCCCGCGACATGATCGGCAAGCTGGACCCCGAACTCAACGCCCAGCGACTGGTCGCCGCCGTGCCTTTCTTCGCGGCCCATTCCGAAGGCAACGGCAAGGTCGGCGCGGTCGGCTTCTGCTGGGGCGGCGGCATGGCCAACGAGCTCGCCGTGCGCAGCCCCAACCTCAACGCCGGCGTCGCCTATTACGGCCGGCAGGTGGATGCGGCGCGCGTCGCCGCCATCAAGGCGCCGTTGCTGCTGCAATATGCCGAGAACGACGAGCGCATCAATGCGGGCATCGCCGACTACGAGGCGGCGCTGAAAGCCAACGGCAAGAGCTATGAGCTTTTCATGTATCCGGGCGCGCAGCACGCCTTCAACAACGACACCAACGAAGCGCGCTACAACAAGGAAGCCGCCGAACTCGCCTGGAGCCGCACGATCGCGTTCTTCAAGAAGAATCTGGCGTAAAGCCGCGGAATAAAATCCGGGTGCTAGAACTTAACCCCTCTCCCCCCGGGGGAGAGGGGGCTGGCGCCAGAAGGCGCCGATAAAACTACGCTCGTGGTCAAGTACGACTGTTAACGGACGGAACTCGTCCGCAAGAACCTTCACATGCTGAAGTGTATGAAGAGTCTTTGCGCACTCGCGCGCGGAACCCCTCACCCCCTGCCCCCTCTCCCCCAAGGGGAGAGGGGAACATCCCAGCACACAGAGGCACTGCTAGACTGAATCTTAAATCCCCGCCTTCACGCCTTCGAACATCTTCTGCAGGGCGTCGAGCCGCGTGTTTTCCCTGCTGAACAGGCCGGACTTCAGAAAGTCCGTCGGGTCCTTGGGGAAGCCGCGTTCGGCCAGCAGTTCCTCGCTCACGAGATCGAAAGCCTTGCGGTTGGAGTGGCCGTAGCCGTAGTTGATCAGCCACTCGCCGGCTTTCGGGTCCAGCATCGCGTCCATCAGTTCATGGGCCTTTTCGGGATGGGGCGCGTTGGTCTGCAGCACCAGGCCGCAGCACCAATTCAACCGGCCTTCCTTCGGGGTCATGTATTTGACGTCGATGCCCTGGCTGCGCAGCGTCGCCACCGAGCTGTTCCAGGCGCTTGCCACCACGATCTCGCCGGTCGCCATCGCCTGCTCGAACTCCGTGGAGTCGCTCCAGTAGAAGCGCACCAGGGGCTTCTGCTTCTCCAGCAGCAGGCGGACCTTTTCGATCTCCTCGTCGGTCATGTTGTAGGGGTCTTTGGCGCCGATCACCAGGCCGCAGATGATCGCCGTATCCGTGATGTCATTGCCCATGGAGATCTTGCCCTTGTAGCGCTCGTCCCACAGGATGTTCCAGGACTCTTCCTTCAAGTCGACCAGATCGGCGCGATAGATCACCGAGGTATTGCCCCAGTCCCAGGGCACGAACCACTGAGCGCCATCCTTGTTGGCGTCGTTCACCACCTTGAGGCCGTCGAACACATCGCCCCAATTCGAGAGCTTCGAGGTGTCGATCGGCTGCAGCAGATTGGCCGAACGCCAGCGGTTGATGCGGCCGCTGCAGGGATGGGCGATGTCCACCTGGTAGCCGGCGCGCAGCTTCTGGAACGCCTCTTCCTCGTCGGAAAACAGCGGCATGTCCGGCGCGCCGTACTTGGCGTCATAGGCCGGATGCGCCTCCGGCACGTCATAGCCCGACCAGGTGAAAAAGATCGCCTGCTCGTCGGCCCGCGCCGGCCTGTCGAACACCGGTATCGTTACCAGGCTGAGGCCCGTGCCGGCCAGAAGTTGATTGAAACGGCGCCGCGAATACTTGCCGCTGCGCATGTGCTGGAGAATCCTGTCCTTGTCCATGATTTGCCTATCTCCCTGATTTGGTTTGTTGTTGCCGGCCCAGGCGCTGAGCCGGCGTTTCGCGCCCGTTACCCAGTGCTGTGAGTCTAGGCCCGGCCGCGAGCCCGGCGCAAGCGCGCTCTACTCCATGAAATCTCCATGAATTCTCCGTTGCCCATTCAAGCGCGGCCGGCCCGGCGCGCCTAGACAGGGGCAGCGGCCGCTGATGGCTGCTGAACCGGGGCACAGGACCGCGGATACGAAACCTAGAGACATGGAAGGACAGGTCATGACACTACGCATTGGCAGCGAGGCGCCGGACTTCGACGCCGAGACCACCAGCGGCAGGTTCCGCTTTCACGATTGGCTCGGCAGCTCCTGGGCGGTGCTGTTCTCGCACCCCAAGGATTTCACGCCGGTCTGCACCACCGAGCTCGGCTATATGGCCCGGCTCAAGCCCGAGTTCGACAAGCGCAACGTGAAGATCATCGGCCTCTCGGTCGATCCGGTCGACGATCACAAGCGCTGGGCCAAGGACATCGAGGAGACCCAGGGCCACGCGCCGAATTAACCGATCATCAGCGATCACGATCTGACGGTCGCCAAGCTCTATAGCATGCTGCCGGCCGAGCTCAACGGCACGTCGAAAGGCCGTACCGCCGCCGACAACCAGGCCGTCCGCAATGTCTATGTCATCGGCCCGGACAAGAAGATCAAGCTG
>JBJXDY010000020.1:0-40263 GCA_046154965.1 Dongiaceae bacterium
ACAACATGGCGCTGTCGCTGCGTCGTGCGAACGCCGTCAAGGACGCGCTGGTGCGCGAGGGCGTGCCGGCGACGGCGATCACGGTGATCGGCCGCGGCGAGCAGGGCCTGCTGGTGCAGACCGGCGATGGCGTGCGCGAGCCGCAGAACCGCCGCGTCGAAATCGTCATCCAGTAAGTCGCTGGAAGAGTTGAGTTGCAGGGGCGGCCCAGAGGGCCGCCCTTGTCGTTTGTAGCAAGGTGTTGGTTCACTTGGACGGTGAGTCACGTTCCATGTCTACGAGCCACGTCTTCGAGCGATCGCAACTGCGCAAGCGCTGAATCAAAGGGTTGTAAGGCCGATCAGCTTGAAATGCCCCCCGGGCTGCGCGCAAGATCGATGCTGCGATGCGCCGGTCGGAGAAACGGGTTGACGGCCATCTTGTCGTCCGGAGGGGCAGTCAATATCAAGTCGCGACATGACGAGTATCGCTCCGAGCGGGCTCCGCAAATGGTGGGCGGATCGCTGCTGGAGAATGGGAACGCGGCTCGATGCGATCGGTCGCTGGTTGCTGGTGCATGCGCCAACCCTGGGCAGGGCCTATGCCGGATGCCTGACTCCTCGCCAGCCCCGGCTGGAGGTCTTTCCAGGCTGGACCTTTGCCTGTGAGTATTTTGTCGAGCGCCGTTGGATGGCGTTGCGCCGGGCGGCGCTGTGGGAATTCGCGTTGGAGCAGGGCCTGGTCATTCCTCTCGCCGTGCCCTGGTATGCCGGCTCCACGCTCGAGGTGACGCTCGGCAACGACAACAGCCTCTGTCTCTACGTGGCTGGATCGTTCGAACCCAACGAGTTCGCCTTTCTCGACGACGTCGTGAAGGACGGCATGACCTTCGTCGATGTCGGCGCAAACGAGGGGCTTTACACGGTCTTCGCGGCGCGTCGGGTCGGCAAGTCGGGGCGCGTGCTCGCTGTCGAGCCGAGCTCGCGCGAGCGCGCCGTGCTCAAACGGAACGTCGAACGCAACCGGCTGGACAACGTTACGGTCGTTCCCCAGGCGTTGGCGGCGGAATCCGGATTTGCCAACCTGCAGGTCGCGCCCAAGCTGCATGGCGGCCACAATACGCTCGGTGGATTCGCGCACGAGGGAATTGCGGCGATCGGCGCCGAGCAGGTCGCCGTCGAGGCCTTCGATGCGCTCGCCCAGCGCCTGTCGATCGAGCGCGTGGACGTCATGAAGATCGACGTCGAGGGTGCGGAAGTAAAAGTTCTGCGCGGCGCCCGCCGCATGTTGACGAGATGGCACCCGACATTGCTCATCGAGGCCAACGAAGCGGCCTTGCGGGGCCAGGGCACCAGCACGACCGACCTGATCGCGCTCCTGCGCTCCTTCGGATACGACATCCGCGTCTTCTCGTACCGTACCGGCGAGGTCGAGACCCTGGTCGAAGGCGGTACCCTGTCGGCCAACATCGTGGCCGTCGCGCAAGCGGCTCTTCCCGAAACGGCGATCGCACGCCGGACGAGCACCGCCTGACCGGAGCCGGCTCGACCTTCGCGCCTATAGCACTTTGAATTCAAGGAGCGAGGTCGCCACGTGCAATCGAGACGGGAAAGTGCCTCGCTGCGCTCAGGGTGACAACGCGGTGTTGTCCCGAGTGCAGCGAGTCTTCCTTGTTTGGATCCTGGGCAGACGTCGCGGCCGCGTGAACTACTCTACGACCGTGCACGGCTTGTTGGTCGCGCCGCCTGCGGTGTCGCAGAACACGATGGACCTGCCCTTTTGCAGGATCAGCCAGGTTCCCGATGCCGTCTTCGCCTCATATCCTTCTCTCACCGCTTCGGTGAGGGTCTTGGCATAGGCCGGCAATGAAAGCGCCCCCAGGAGCGCGACGGCCACAGCAATTTTCATCATGCATCACCCCTAACATCTGGCTTCAGTCGACGGCGCTCAATGCACCCGGCTGTCCATATGCTGTCAACCTCGGATGAATGGGGTCGGGTGCTTTTCGTGCCGCGACGCCGGGAGGTTCGCCAGGAATTCCTGGTCGATGCCGCCGTCGCGCACGTGTCAGCACGTTCGATCGCAGCAGTAACGATGGTGTGATCGCTCCCGCGTCGCCGGAGCAAATCCGGCCAAGGGTCCCGACAGTATCTAATGGGCGACCGTAGTGACAACGGGCGCCCAACAGACGGGAAACGACACATGATCGTGAAGAGACTCTTGGCGTGCTCCGCATCGTCGCTGCTGCTTCTCGCGGGTGCCGCTCAGGCGGCCGAAATCGGCGTGCTCATGGGTGATGGCTCTATGGCCGTCGTCGACACGACCGCGAAGAAGGTCACCAAGACGATGAAGGTGACGGGAACCAGCGGACCGCTCGTCGGGATCGACGTGCGTCCGGCCGATGGCATGCTGTACGGCCTGACAGCCGACGGCACGCTCTACACCATTGCGATGGACGGCAAGGCGACGATGAAATCGAAGCTGGAGACCATGCTGCCGTCCGGCGTGATCGCCACGGTCGATTTCAATCCGGTGGCCGATCGCCTGCGCGTCATCGGCAGCGACGGCACCAGCCTTCGCGTCAATGTCGACGACGGCAAGGTCATGAAGGACGGCAGCCTGAAATACGCCGACAGCGATGCGAACAAGGACAAGAAGCCCAAGGTCGTCGCCGGGGCCTACACCAACTCGGTCAAGGGCACCAAGGAGACGACGCTGTTCGACATCGATGCCACCAACGGTGCGCTCGTGAAGCAAGCGCCGCCCAACGACGGCATCCTCAACACGGTGGGCACATTGGGTGCCAAGTTCGACACCATCGCCTTCGACATCTGGTCGGACGGAACCAAGAACGAGGCGTGGGCCCTTGCCGACGGCCAGTTGTGGTCGATCGATCTGGCGACGGGCAAGGCGACGGCCATTGGCAAGATCGACGGCGTCACCGCCGGGGCCAAGGACATCGCGATCCTCCCCAAGATGTGATCGCCAAGAAAGGGGCGTGCGATGACCTGGCGAGCCGGCTGGCTCCAGGTCATCCCATGCCGAATTTACTTGGGCTCGTGTATTTCGATGCCCCCGGGCGGACCCCTGTCGGTGCGCCACCTCCGCGGCGAGTCGATCGGAACACGAACGCGCGAATGCCCTACGACCTCGAGAGCTTCTGGCGTTTGTTCAGCTGGCGCTGGTGCTGCCGGACAGGATTGAACTGTCGACCTCTCCCTTACCAAGGGAGTGCTCTACCACTGAGCTACGGCAGCGCGCGGCCGGGGGTATGCCATAGGGGGAGGCGGGGTTCAACCGCTGCCGCTCGCCGAAATCCGCGGCGCGCGACGGCTTGCCGCCCCCTGCCGCTCTGCCTACCCTTCCGAACTCAGGCAAGGAGCAACGGCATGGACTGGCGCCCGATTTCGGCCGATTCGCACATTACCGAACCGCCCAATTGCTACGTCGACCACATCGACCCGGCCTGGCGTGAGAAGGCGCCCCACATCGTCAACAAGGAAGGGCTGGGCGACATCTACGTCGTCCACGGCATGAAGACGCCGGTGCCGATGGGGCTCGTTGCAGCCGCAGGCGTAGCTCCCAAGGATATTCGCACCGGGGGCGCCAAATTCGAGGATCTGCACCGCAGCGGCTGGGACCCGAGCTGTCGCCTGGCCGACCAGGACAAGGACGGCGTGGCGGCCGAGATCATCTATCCGACCGTCGGCATGATGCTCTGCAACCATCCCGACTTCGACTACAAGAAGGCCTGCTTCGACGCCTACAATCGTTGGCTCCAATCCTATTGCTCGCACGCACCGGACCGCCTGATCGGCATGGGCCAGACGGCCATGCGCAGCGTGGCGGAGGGCATCGCCGACCTGGAGCGCATCAAGGCGATGGGCTTTCGCGGCGTCATGATGCCGGGCAATCCCCAGGAAAAGGACTACGACGATCCGGCCTACGATCCCTTCTGGGAAGCCGCAGTGGCGCTCGAGATGCCGCTCTCCTTCCACATCCTGACGTCGAGCGGCGACAACACCATGACCAAGCCGCGCGGTCCCAAGATCAACTCCTTCCTGTCGATCATCCGGGGCTGCCAGGACATCATGGGCATGCTGGTGTTCTCCGGCGTGTTCGAGCGGCATCCCAAGTTGCGCGTCGTCTGCGTCGAGGCCGATGCCGGCTGGGCACCGCACTTCATGTACCGCATGGACCACGCCTACAAGCGCCACCGCTACTGGATGAAGGGCAAGGAACTCGCCCGGCTGCCGTCGGAGTATTTCCGCGAGCACATCGCGCTCACCTTCCAGGACGACTGGACGGCTTTCCAGTTCGCCAACCTGCTCGGTGCCCAGCAGCTGATGTGGGCAAGCGATTTCCCGCACAGCGATTCGACGTGGCCGTGGAGCCAGGACGTGATCGCCGAGCAGGCCGCCCATCTCAGCCCCGAACTGCGCAAGCGCATCCTGCACGACAACGTGGCCGAGCTCTACAAGCTCGCGGCGTAGGCTAATGCGCTTCAGCCTCTTCATGTACTGCACGATCGGCCGGCGGGCCGAGCTCGAGGCAGGCATGGCGGGGCGCAAGCCGGAACTCTACCAGCGCATGCTCGGCGAGATTGCCGAGTATGTCCGCTTCGCCGACGACGCCGGCTACTTCGGCTTCGGCCATCCCGAGCATCATCTGCAGATCGAAGGCTTCGAGATCTCCAACGATCCGCGCCTGATGGCGATGTGGCTGGGTCAGCATTCGAAGAAGCTGCGCGTCATCACCTGCGGCTTCGTGTCGACGACGCACAATCCGCTGCGCGTGGCCGAGGACATCGCCACCATGGACCACATGCTGGGCGGCCGCTTCGGCGTCGGACTGGTGCGTGGCTACCAGGCGCGCTGGGTGGAGAACTTCAAGATCCGCGACGAGCTGAACGCGGTCGGTCCCTGGAACAAGGACCAGCCGGCCGACGTCGCCAACCGCGAATATTTCGGCGAGTTCGTCGACATCGTGGTGAAGGCGCTGTCGAACGAGACCTTCAGCCACCGCGGCAAGTACTGGACCTTCCCGCCCGCCGGCATGGTCAATCCACACGATCATCCGGTCTACGTTAAGTACGGCCAAGGCGTGACGCCGGCGATGAAGATCGAGCAGATCGGCATCGCGCCCAGGCCGCTGCAGACGCCGCATCCGCCGCTCTACGGCGGGTTCGCCGCGTCGATGCGAACGGCGTTGTTCTGGGCCAAGTACGGCGGCAAGCCGATCGTGCTGACCGACAATCTCAAGTTCTACGACCAGCTCTGCCGGGCCTACACCGAGGAGGCGGCCAGGCACGGCCGCATGGTGAAGGATGGCCAGCAGGCCGGCTGGGGCGGCATCTTCGTCTGTGCGCCGACCGATGCGCAGGCCCAGGAATGGGCCAAGGACATGATGTGGTTCTGGGAGAACTGGGCGACGCCGTTCGGCCAGGGCGTGCCCGAGCTGCTGGTCGGTTCGCCCGACACGATCGCACGCCGTCTCGAGCAGGTGCAGCAGGTTCTGCCGGATCAGGACGAGGTGATTCTGCTGATCCCTCAGGGCATCCATGATCGCGGCCAGATCCTGACCTCGCTTGAGCTGATGGCCACCAAGGTGATGCCGAAGTTCGCTTGAGAAGACGGCGTCGCCTGGACCAGCCTCACTGAGGCAGCCTGATGGTGACGGACAGGCCGCCGGCGGGGCGGTTGACCGCCTCGATCGAGCCGCCGAGCGCTTCCACCGTGCTGCGGGCGATCCACAGACCCAGGCCGGCATGGTCGGACGACCGTACGGCCGCACTGCGCGGGCGCGACGAGAAGCTGCGGTCGAAAATCTGAGAGATCAGCGCGGCATCGACGCCCGGCCCTTCGTCGGCGATGGTCAGCTCGGCCGTCCGGCCGGTGCTGGCGAGCACGACGAAAATCGTGCTGCCGCGCGGCGAGAAGCTCACGGCGTTCTCCAGCACGCTATGCACGACCGTCTCGAGCATGCCCTGACCGGCGCGGACGGTGACGGCCCGAGCGAGCTCCGTCGTCAGGTGGACGCCGTGCTCGTCCAGCATCTCCGCGAGGTCGTCGCTCACGGTCTCGACCAGGCGCGTGAGGTCGATGGGCAGTCGCGGTGCGCCAATCAGATCGGCCGTACCGATCTCCTGGCGCTGGGCGGCCACCACGAGATCGGACAGGCGGCCGAGCGCGGAATCGATGATATCGAGAGCGCGGCGCGCGCGCCGGTCGTCCTCCGGCACGATGCGGCGCACCGGTTCGAGGGCCGACCGGATGGAAGCCAACGGCGTCTTGAAGGAGTGCGCCCTTTCCTCCGCCGACTGGCGGATCTGCCGTGACGCCTGCTTGAGGGCGAGCACGAGCCGGTCGAAATCGCGGGCAACGCTCGTCAGCTCGGGAACGACGTTGCGGCGCGCGAAAGCATCATCGCCGATACGGCCGGCGCCGATCTCGGCTGCGACATCGCGAAAGCGCCGCAGGCCGAGACGGATGCTGACAGCGACCAGGATTGCCAACAGGGCGAGGGCAACATAGATGGCCGCGGCGGCGCGGATCTCCTCGGTCTGCCAATAGGGCCGGCCGATCGAGGTCCGGAGGAAGTCTTCGGTACTGTGGGTCGTCGTCAGCACCCAGCATCCGGCGGCGCCGCGGATCGGGATGATCGACGTCAGGAGCTCGACCGCGCCGCTGGCTTGCCGGTAGCGAATCTCGTCGCTCGACCCCGCGGTGCAGGCGCTCGACAGTCGTCCGAGGATGCCGCGCCGGCCGAGCTCGTCGAGTTCGGCCGACACCTTCTCCGCCTTGATCTGCGGCGCGGACGCGACGTAGTAGAATTGCCCGGCCTGCTGGCTACCGCCCTGCTGGCCGCCGCCCGGCTGGAAGAGCAGCTTGAGCGTCGTTTCATCGCTGCCGTAGCGGGCAAGGGCGGCGTTGAGCGACTCCGCGTTCGCGAGATCGAGCTCTCTCAGGGTCGGTGCGAGGGCGTCTGCGATCAGCGCGCTGCGGTCCTGGATGGCCCGCGTCACAAGCTCTCTTGTCTGGCGGTCGGCGCCTTCGAATCGGCCATACAGAACGACCGGAAGTGCCACGAAGATGGCGATCAGCGCGGCAAGCTTCAGCGTCAGCGAGCCGGCCAGCCTGCGGACCACCCGCCGCAAGCCGGTGGCCGCCGCCCTAGGCCGCCTTGCCCCAGCGGTAGCCGAAGGCCTGATAGTTGTCGATCTCGGCAAACTCGGGGTCGACGGCGCGGAACTTGTTACGGATTCGCTTGATGCAGGAGCGGACATTCGTTCGGTAGCCATTCTCGCCGCTCCCGGCAATGAATCCGACGTAGTGCATGCAATCGTAGACTGCGCGGTAGGTCACGAACCTGCCGACATTGGCGGCAAGCAGATGCACGATCTTGAACTCCGTCGTCGTCAGGTTGAGATCGACGTTATCCCAGAACGCACGGCTTGTACCGGGCTTCAGCATGAGGCGGCCACAATGGAAGCTCTCCGAATCGCTCGGGCTGATGTTGCTCTTGGCCGACAGGATAAGCTTGAGCCGCTGGGCGAGGATGGGGACGCCGCGACCTTTGTCGACGAAGTCGACAGCGCCGCGATCGAGGGCAAGCTTCTCGTAGGCCGGTTGCGACCGCCCGGTCAGGAAGACCACCGGAAGATTCACGCCATTGCGACGCAGCCGCGGCAGCAGATCGATGCCCGAGACATTCGGCAGATTCCAGTCGAGCAGGATGATGTCGACCGAAGCGCCGTCCTCGAACGCCGCCAGCAGGGACTCTCCGTCGCCGAAACCCTCGACGTCGAAGCCATGGTCGACGAGCTCGTTGCCGACGACTTCGCGATAGTCGTCATCGTCCTCGACAAAGGCGACCCGGATCCGGGCGTCGACGTTATCGGGCATTTCCGAGGCGGGACTGGAATTGGGCCATGCAGAGCCGCTTTCCTTCATCGCTGTCGACATTGTTCCTCACATCGTACGCAAGTGTGGTGAACTGCTTGGTCTCGACATTGGGATAGAGCTGGATGTCGAGAGTGCACTGGCCGTCACGGTAGCGCCAACGCTTGCCCGGCGGCCGCTCCTCTTCGGCGCTCGGCGATCCGAATGCCGCCCTGATCTCGGACTCGCTCTTGCCAGCGAGCGGCAGCGAGCCAAGGGCAGCCGGCGCGGGCGCCGGCGGAGCGGGTGGGGGAGCCAGCGGCGGGGGAGAGGGGGCAGGGGAGGCCTTGCTCGTCTGTGGAGGAGTAGGTTGGGCAGGCGCGCTCTTCTTCGGCTGAGGGGCGGCCGGCTTGGTCGAGGTCAGACGTGTGAAGTCGTCCCGCATGTTGTTGACCACATCGCATCCAGAGAGAAGCAACAGCCCGACGCCGACGCTTCGTGTCATATGGCTCCTGATCGTCATCCTGCTTGTCCGGCCGGCTCGGAAATGCGTAGCGGCGAGTTGTGGCCGGAATGGGGCAGGGCCGTCTTGGTCCACAGCCCTGTGCAGCCGGCCGAGAAGCGATGCCAACGTCCGCGCCTCGGCATAGCTCGGCCACGTTCGCCGGCGAAGGGCGCGTCGTGCGCGCGGAGTATGGATGACTTGGCCGCGACCGTCCAACTCACTCGCCGTGCGCGCCACCGAAGCGACGCGCTCATCGGCGTCAACTACGTCCTCATGCTGAGCGAGCGCAGCGAGCGTCTCGAAGCATGGGCGACAGACGAAATCGCGGAACAGGCGCGGCTCCCCCCGGCAAAAGAAAAGGTCCCGTGCTTGCGCTCGGGACCTTTGAATCGTCGCGTTTACGGTCGCGAAGCGGCGTCGCCTCAGCCCTGGTCGAGGAAGCTGCGCAGCATGCGCGAGCGGCTCGGGTGCTTCAGCTTGCGCAGCGCCTTGGCCTCGATCTGACGGATGCGCTCGCGCGTCACCGAGAATTGCTGGCCGACCTCCTCGAGCGTGTGGTCGGTGTTCATGCCGATGCCGAAGCGCATGCGCAGGACGCGCTCTTCCCTCGGCGTCAAGGTCGCGAGCACGCGCGTCGTGGTCTCGCGCAGATTGGCCTGGATCGCGGCATCGACCGGCAGGACCGCATTCTTGTCCTCGATGAAGTCGCCGAGATGGGAATCCTCCTCGTCGCCGATCGGCGTCTCGAGGGAGATCGGCTCCTTGGCGATCTTCAGGACCTTGCGCACCTTTTCCAGCGGCATGGCCAGTTTCTCGGCCAGCTCTTCCGGGGTCGGCTCGCGGCCGATCTCGTGCAGCATCTGGCGATATGTGCGCACCAGCTTGTTGATCGTCTCGATCATATGCACGGGGATGCGGATGGTGCGGGCCTGGTCGGCGATCGAGCGGGTGATCGCCTGGCGGATCCACCACGTCGCGTAGGTGGAGAACTTGTAGCCGCGCCGGTATTCGAACTTATCGACCGCCTTCATCAGGCCGATATTGCCTTCCTGGATCAGGTCGAGGAATTGCAGGCCGCGGTTGGTGTATTTCTTGGCGATGGAGATCACCAGGCGCAGATTCGCCTCCACCATCTCCTTCTTGGCGCGGCTCGCCTCGCGCTCGCCCTTCTGAACCGTGTTGACGATGCGGCGGAGATCGGCGACGGGCAGCCCCACCTGGTCCGACACCGTGGAGATGTCGTGACGCAGGTTTTTCACTTCGTCCTTGTACTTCGTCAGCAGCTTCTTCCAGCCCTTGCCGGTCAGGCGCGACACCCGCTGCAGCCACTTGCTGTCGTTCTCGGCGCCGTAATGCCGCTGCAGGAAATCCTCGCGCGGCACGCCGCTGTCGATGGCATAGCGCAGCAACTTGCCTTCCATGCCCATCAGCTTGCGGTTGGTGTTGTAGAGTTCGTCGACCAGCATCTCGATGCGGCCGTTATTCATCTTGATGCCGCGCATCAGCTCCATCAGCTCGGCCTTGAGCTTCTCATGGGCGCGCTCGCTTTGCGGCGCCGGCTTCTCGCCGCCGCGCACGGTCTCCAGGCGCTTTAGCTGCTGCTTTTCCAGCTTCTTGTGGAGCCCAGCGACGGCATCGAGCTTCGCCATCACCCCCGGCAGCAGTTCCTGCTCCATGGCCGCAAGGGAAAGATTGTTCTCCTCGGCATCCTCGTCCAGATCGTCGAGGCCCTCTAGATCCTCTTCACCTTCAGCCTTTTCTTTTTTCTCTTCCTCTCCGGCCGGCTTGGCCCCGGCGACGGGCTTGCCTTTGATGACAGGCGCGGCCACAGGCGCAGCAGGAGCAGCCACGGGCGTCGGCGGCACGCCACCCGGCGGAATCGCGGCCGTCCGAATGGCCTTCTCGCCATCCGGAGTCGCGCCATAGGTGGCGTCGAGATCGATGATGTCGCGCAGCAGCATCTGTCCCTGGGACAGGCGGTCGCGCCAGGTCAGCAGCGCGCGGAATGTCAGCGGGCTTTCGCAGATGCCGCCGATCATCATGTCGCGGCCGGCCTCGATGCGTTTGGCGATGGCGATTTCGCCTTCGCGGGACAGCAGCTCGACGCTGCCCATCTCCCGCAGATACATGCGCACGGGATCGTCGGTGCGGCCGACATCGTCGCTGACATTGCCGGCGGTCTGGCCTTCCTCTTCCTCTTTTTCTTCTTTTTCCTTTTCTTCCTCTTCCTTTTCGGCTTCCGCCGCAGCCGGATCATCCGTCTCTTCGTTGTCGACGACGTTGATGCCCATCTCGTTGAGCATCGCCAGCGTGTCCTCGATCTGCTCCGAAGACACCTTTTCCTGGGGCAGGACGGAATTCAGCTCGTCATAGGTGATGTAGCCGCGCTCCTTGCCTTTCACGAGCATCTTCTTCACGGCGGCGCTGACGCCATCCATCAGGGGGCCGTCGCCCGGCTCCCGCGGGCCCTCAGGCGCCGCCGCTTTTGTGGTCTTGGTTGCCATCAATCACCTATGCTCATTTCCCACGCCGCTATCCCGCCCGTTAATGGGGCCGGACCGACCCAGGACCCGCATCATCGGGCCCGTCGATGTCGCGCCGCTTGCTTTCGCCGTCCAGGGTGGCCTGCCGCGCGCTATCGAACCGCGCGAAGCTCTCGGCCGTACCCTCTTCCCCCATCTTCCGGGCCGCCTCATCCCGCTCGCGCCGCGCGTCCCTTTCCCGCAGCAGTCCGATCAGATGGGACAACGCGCCGGCCGCTTGGGCCAAGTCCGCGTTCGGCAAGGTAAATTTTTTGTCCCTGGTCCGATCCAGCAGGGTCTGCAAAGTCCCAGCATAGCCCGTCTGGTTGAGGTGGCGCTTTAGTTCGTCCGCGTCAAGATCAGGCCGCGCGGCCGCGTGGTCTATTATGGCCGTTCGAAGCTTGTCAAGGCTATGGGACTGCAAGATCAAATGGGCCAGATCCTCGGCTTTGTCGGAGGCTAGCACCGGATGGTTAACGACTAGCGCCAAAAGCTGCTCTTCCGCATGCCGTTCGACCCCCTGGGTGCCCAGGCGGGCCGCGGCACCCCC
Source organism: Dongiaceae bacterium (assembly GCA_046154965.1). Taxonomy (GTDB): domain Bacteria; phylum Pseudomonadota; class Alphaproteobacteria; order Dongiales; family Dongiaceae; genus DATKFM01. The sequence continues at coordinate 11,437 of JBJXDY010000020.1, forward strand.
CGCTGCAGCCCCGTCGGGCAGCCCTGGCTGGCGCCGGGCGCCAAAGGGGCCCCGGCCGGGCCGCTGGCCGGGATAGCGCCCAGGTCCGGCCGGACGAGCCGGGGCGAAGGCCTTGGCGAAACGGACACCCACTTCCTGCCGGTAACCCTCCTGGACCGCCCGGTCGGCGATTCGGCGCACCCGTTCCTCCAGCCGCTGCCGCAGGCCGGCCCGGCGTTCCGGAGTGTCGGCCGGTCGGGCGGCCAGTTCCTGGTCCCAGATGACATCCACCAGGGGCCTCGCCTGGGCTAGGGCCTCGGCCATGGCCGTCTCGCCGCCGCGGCGGATCAGGCTGTCGGGGTCATCTCCCGGCGGCAGTATCGCGAACCTCAGGGATTTCCCGGGGGTCAGCAGCGGCATGGCCCGCTCAATCGCCCGCGCCGCCGCCCGTTGCCCGGCCGCATCGCCGTCAAAGCAGAGGATCGGCTCGGGCGCCAAGCGCCACAACTCCAGCATCTGGTCCTCGGTCAGGGCCGTGCCCAGGGGCGCCACGGCGCCGCCGATGCCGGCCTCCGCCAGGGCGATCACGTCCATATAGCCTTCGCAGACAATGACCTCGGACTTTTCCCGCGCCGCCGCTTGGGCTTGCGCCAAGCCGTAAAGTACCCGCCCCTTGTGGAAGAGCGGCGTCTCCGGCGAGTTGAGGTATTTCGGTTCGCCCTGATCGAGGATGCGGCCGCCGAAGGCGATCACCCGGCCGCGCCGGTCGGTGATCGGAAACATCACCCGGCCGCGGAAGTAGCCGAAGGCGCTGCGGCCATCGTCGGGCAGCTTGGCCAGCCCGGCCTCGATCATCAGGTCGTCGGATATGCCCTGCTTCTTTAGGGCTTCCAGCAGCGCATTGCGGTCGTCGGGCGCGTAGCCCAGCCGGAACCGGTCGATGGTCTCGTCCCGCAGGCCGCGGCGTTTGAAGTATTCCATGCCCGCGCGGCCGGCATTGCCGCGCAGCATCGTCTCGAACCATTTGGCCGCTGCCTCCAACGCGCCATGGAGGGTCGCCTGCTTCTCGGCCTTGCGCCGCTCTTCCGGCGAGCTGACGGGAACTTCCATCCCGGCCTCGCGCGCCAGCCGCTCCACCGCCTCGGGGAACGGCAGGCCCTCGCTGCGCATGACGAAGCCGACGACGTCGCCGTGAGCCCCGCAGCCGAAACAATGATAGAAGGCCTTATCCTCGTTGACGGTGAAGGACGGCGTCTTTTCGTTATGGAAGGGGCAGAGGCCGGTATGCTCCCGGCCCCGCTTCTGCAGACGGACACGCCGGCCGACCACGCTGCTGATGGACAGCCGGTTCCGCAGTTCCTCGACGAATTCGGGGGGAATGGCCATGCCGTCGGGCTACCCTCTTCCTTCCAAGCCAGTTTTTCCCTGCGGCGCACACGGTGCCCCTACCCTATGGGGGCGGAGTCACGGGGTGCCGACGGCGTTTCGGGAAGATTAAGCCGCGCGCGCTACCGGTTCTAGCCCGGATTGCGGCTCAGCTCAGCCTCTGTTTGACCAGGGCGCCGGCTTTGGCGAAGTCCATCCGGCCGGCGAACAGCTCCTTCAGCTTGGCCATCACCTTGCCCATGTCTTTGATCGAAGTGGCGCCCACGGCGGTTATCGCAGCGGCGATGGCGTCCGCCATCTCGAATTCGCTCAAGCCCTGGGGCATGTAGCGCTGGATGACGGCGATCTCCTCCGTCTCCTGCTGCACCAGGTCGGCGCGGTTGCCCTTCTGGTACATCTCGATGCTGTCGCGGCGCTGGGCTACCATCTTCTGCAACATGTCGACGATCTCGCCATCGGCGACGCCCGTGCTGTTGCCCTTGACCCGCGCGGCGATGTCCCGGTCCTTCAGCGCCGACAGAATCAGCCGCAGGGTCGAGACCGACCGCGCGTCCTTGGCTTTCAGGGCCTCTTTCAGATCGTCGCTCAAGCGTTGACGCAGCATGGCAATCCACCGGTTGCGGGAGGGGGAAATCTTGGCTGTCGCGGAAACATGCAACCTAGCGCATCGGCGCCGCGCAGGCAATTTTCCAGGGGCGACTCAACTCTTTGATCCGGATTGCGAAAACCGGGGCCGATTCAAGTTGACCTGCCTCAAGACTCCGCTTAACAGGCTGCAATTTTGCCCGGCACCGTCTAGGGTTTGCAGCGTAAAAGCAGAGGCCGCCGAGGGCGGCCCGGAGATGCGGCGGCGGCGCGACCGTTCAGAAGGTCCGCCGAAGGAATTCTGGCGGGCCGGCGGCCGGCGAGAGGAGGGTTCGGTGGAGCAGTCTGTGCAACCCGCGACGACGGCCGTACTGGCGCTGGCGGATGGCACCGTCCTGCGCGGCCGCGGCGTGGGCGCCACAGGCAAGGCGGTGGGCGAGGTCTGCTTCAACACCTCCCAGACCGGCTATCAGGAGATCATGACCGATCCGTCCTATGCCGGGCAGATCATCAACTTCACCTTTCCCCATATCGGCAATGTCGGCGCCAATGCCGAAGACCTGGAAACCAGCGAGCCGGCGGCGCGCGGCTGCGTCATCTCCGCGGAAATCACCGAGCCCTCGAACTGGCGCTCGGCGCAGCATCTGGATGGCTGGCTGAAGAAGTACGGGCTGGTGGGCATGAGCGGCGTCGACACGCGGCGCCTGACGCGGCGCATCCGCGATGGCGGCGCGCCCTCGGGGGTGATTTCCCATGCCCCCGACGGCAAGTTCGATGTGGATGCGCTGATCGCCGAGGCCAAGGCCTGGCCCGGCCTGGAGGGCATGGACCTGGCGAAGGACGTGACCTGCCGCCAGACCTATACTTGGGACGAGACGCGCTGGCAGCTCGGCCGCGGCTTCGGCCGCCAGGCGAGCCCGCGTTTCCGAGTCGTCGCCGTGGATTTCGGCGCCAAGCGCAACATCCTGCGCTGCCTCGCCGATACCGGCTGCGCGGTGACGGTGGTGCCGGCGACGGCAACGGCGGAGGACGTCATGCGCCACAAGCCCGACGGCGTGTTTCTCTCCAACGGTCCCGGCGATCCGGCGGCCACCGGCGTCTATGCCGTGCCGATGATCCGCGAGGTGATCAACACCGGCACGCCGGTGTTCGGCATCTGCCTCGGCCATCAGATGCTCGGGCTTGCGCTTGGCGCCCGCACGGAAAAAATGGCGCGCGGCCACCGCGGCGCCAACCATCCGGTGAAGGACCTGCTCACCGGCAAGGTGGAGATCACCAGCCAGAACCACGGCTTCGTCGTGGTGCCGGAATCGCTGCCCGAGGATGTCGAGGTAACTCACGTCTCCTTGTTCGACGGCAGCAATGAAGGCTTCCGCCTGAAGGACCGGCCGGTGTTCTCGGTGCAGTACCACCCCGAAGCCTCGCCCGGCCCGCAAGACAGCCACTACCTGTTCCAGCGCTTCGTGGAACTGATGGAACGGAATGCCTAAGCGCACCGATATCAAATCCGTGATGATCATCGGCGCCGGGCCGATCGTCATCGGCCAGGCTTGCGAGTTCGATTATTCCGGCACCCAGGCCTGCCAGGCGCTGAAGCAGGAAGGCTATCGCGTGGTGCTGGTGAATTCGAATCCGGCCACCATCATGACCGATCCCAATTTGGCGGACGCCACCTATGTCGAGCCGATCACGCCCGACATCGTCGCCCGCATCATCGAGCGCGAGCGGCCCGATGCCCTGCTGCCCACCATGGGCGGACAGACGGCACTCAACACGGCGATGGCGCTGCACAAGTCGGGCAAGCTGGCGGAGCTGGGCGTCGAGCTGATCGGCGCCAGCGCCCATGCCATCGATACCGCCGAGGACCGGCTGCTGTTCCGCCAGGCGATGGACCGCATCGGCCTGGAATCGCCGAAGAGCCGGCTGGTGACCACGATCGCCGAGGGGATGCAGGCGCTGGATGAGATCGGCCTGCCCTCGATCATCCGCCCCTCGTTCACGCTGGCCGGCACCGGCGGCGGCATCGCCTATAACCGCGACGAATTCCAGGAGATCGTCGCCGGCGGCCTGCGCGCCTCGCCGGTGGGCCAGGTGCTGATCGAGGAATCGGTTCTCGGCTGGAAGGAATTCGAGATGGAGGTCGTGCGCGACCGCGCCGACAACTGCATCATCATCTGCTCGATCGAGAACGTGGATCCCATGGGCATCCACACCGGCGACAGCATCACCGTCGCGCCGGCGCTGACGCTGACGGACAAGGAATATCAGATCATGCGCAACGCCTCGATCCGAGTGTTGCGGGAAATCGGGGTCGACACCGGCGGATCGAACGTGCAGTTCGCGGTCAACCCGGATAACGGCCGCATGGTCGTGATCGAGATGAACCCGCGGGTGTCGCGCTCGTCCGCGCTCGCCTCGAAGGCGACGGGTTTTCCCATCGCCAAGGTCGCGGCGAAGCTCGCTGTCGGCTACACCCTGGACGAACTTACCAACGACATCACCAAGGTGACGCCGGCGTCGTTCGAGCCGACCATCGACTATGTCGTGACCAAGATGCCGCGCTTCACCTTCGAGAAGTTTCCGGGCACCGAGCCGCTGCTGACGACGTCGATGAAATCCGTCGGCGAGGCGATGTCCGCCGGCCGCAGCTTCGCCGAGTCGGTGCAGAAGGCGTTGCGGTCCATGGAGACGGGCCTCACCGGATTCAACGAAGTGGAGATCCTGAGCGGCCATGACCGCAACCGCTTGCGCGCGGCGCTGGCGCGGCCGACGCCGGACCGGCTGCTGGTCATCGCGCAGGCGCTACGGCTCGGCATGTCCATCGAGGAGATCCAGGCGATCTGCAAATACGACCCCTGGTTCCTGCGGGAGATCAAGCGCGTTACCGATATGGAAGCTGAGGTGCGCGCCAACGGCCTGCCGCAAGAGCGCCGCGCCATGCTCCGGCTGAAAAAGCTCGGCTTCTCCGACGCGCGTCTCGGCGAGCTCGCGGGCATGAAGGAGGCCGAGGTCGCGGCTCTGCGCCGCAAGCTCGAGGTCACGCCGGTCTATAAGCGCATCGACACCTGCGCCGCGGAGTTCGCCTCTTCCACGCCCTACATGTATTCCTGCTATGAGGGCGACGGGGAATACCCGGCCGAATGCGAGGCCGAGCCGACCGACCGGCGCAAGGTGATCATCCTCGGCGGCGGCCCCAACCGCATCGGCCAGGGCATCGAGTTCGACTACTGCTGCGTGCACGCCGCCTATGCGCTGAAGGACGCCGGCTTCGAGACCATCATGGTCAACTGCAATCCAGAGACGGTGTCGACGGACTATGACACGTCTGACCGCCTCTACTTCGAGCCGCTGACCGCCGAAGATGTGATCGAACTGGCGCGGGTCGAGCAGCGCCGCGGCACGCTCGTCGGCGTCATCGTGCAGTTCGGCGGCCAGACGCCGTTGAAACTCGCGGCGGCGCTGGAAGCAGCCAAAATTCCGATCCTCGGCACCTCCCCCGACGCCATCGATCTGGCCGAGGATCGCGAGCGCTTCCAGGTTCTCCTGAAGAAGCTCAATCTGCGCCAGCCCGCCAACGGCATCGCTCGCTCGGCCGCGGAGGCCGAGAAGGTCGCGGCCGGGATCGGTTATCCCGTGGTGATCCGCCCGTCTTATGTGCTGGGCGGCCGCGCCATGGAGATCGTACATGATGTGGACACGCTGCACCGCTACATGACCTCGGCGGTAAAGGTGTCCGGCAGCAATCCCGTGCTGATCGACTCCTATCTCAGCGACGCCATCGAGGTCGATGTGGACGCGGTCGCCGACGGCAAGGACGTCTATGTCGCCGGCATCATGGAGCATATCGAGGAAGCAGGTATCCACTCCGGCGACTCTGCCTGCTCGCTGCCGCCCTACACCCTCGGCAACAGCCTTTTGCAGGGCTTGAACGAACAGACGATCGCGCTCGCCCGCGGCCTGAATGTGGTCGGACTGATGAATGTGCAGTTCGCGGTAAAGGGCGACGACATCTACGTGCTGGAAGTGAACCCGCGCGCCAGCCGCACCGTGCCCTTCGTCGCCAAGGCCACCGGCGTGCCGATCGCCAAAATCGCCGCCCGCGTGATGGCCGGCGGGAAGCTCGCATCGTTCGATCTCAAGGCGCCGGCCCGCGATCACGTGGCGGTCAAGGAATCGGTGTTCCCCTTCGCCCGCTTCCCGGGCGTCGACGTCATCCTCGGACCGGAGATGAAGTCCACCGGCGAGGTCATGGGCATCGACCGCACCTTCGCCCGCGCCTTCGCCAAGTCGCAGCTCGGCGCCGGCAACAAGCTGCCGCAGGACGGCACCGTGTTCATCTCGGTCAAGGACCGCGACAAGTCGGCGATGGTGGCGCCGGCAAAGCGCCTGGTGGAACGGGGCTTCCGCATCCTGGCGACCGGCGGCACGGCCAACTATCTGGAGCAGCGCGGCCTGCCGGTGGAGCGGATCAACAAGGTGCTGGAAGGCCGGCCCCATATCGTCGACGCCATGAAGAACGGCGAGGTGCAGCTGGTGTTCAACACCTCCGAGGGCGCCCAGGCCGCCACCGACAGCTTCAGCCTGCGCCGCGCCGCCCTGCTCAATGGCATCCCCTATTACACCACCGTGGCGGGAGTCCGGGCGGCCGTCGAAGCCATCGGCGCCACCGCCGCCGGCGACCTTGAAGTCGCCCCCCTCCAGTCCTACTTTAGGGCGTCGTTCGCCTAGCCGGCACGGTCGCCACCGTCGCCGATAGGTAATTTTTTGTCGCGGTTCGGCCAATGGAGGCGGGCCGCGGATGGCGAGGATTTATAGCTATGTCCAAGATCCCTATGACGGCCGAAGGCTACAACCGGCTGGAAGAGGAACTGAAACACCTGAAGCATGTCGAACGCCCGGCGGTGATCAAGGCGATCGCCGAAGCGCGCGACCACGGCGATCTCTCTGAGAACGCCGAATACCACGCCGCGCGCGAGCGCCAGAGCTTCATCGAAGGCCGCGTCGGGGAGCTTGAGGACAAGATCGCGCGCGCCGAAATCATCGACATCAGCAAGCTGTCGGGCAAGCAGGTCATGTTCGGCGCGACCGTTACGCTGGTCGACGAGGATACGGACGAGAAGTCGAGCTATCAGATCGTCGGCCCGGATGAGGCTGACATCAAGTCGAAGCGGCTCTCCATCACCTCGCCGCTGGCGCGGGCGCTGATCGGCAAGACCACCGGCGACAATGTGGAAGTGACCACGCCGAACGGCTCGAAGTCATACGAGATCGTGCGCGTCGCCTTCAAGTAAGGCCGGCGCGCAGCCGCGCGCGGTCCTACTCGAGCTCTATCGGAACCCCCGGCGCCGTCTTGCAGCTGCGGATGCCCAATGCCGATTTTACATGGCTGACATTGGGCGCCGCCGTCAGCCGCGTGGTCAGGAAGCGCTGATAGGAGTCCCAATCGGCGGCGACGATGCGCAGCAGGAAGTCGGTCTCGCCCGCCAGCATGTGGCAGTCGCGCACTTCAGGCCAGCTTTGCACCAGCGTCTCGAAGGCGCGCAGATCGGCTTCCGCCTGGCTGCTGAGCCCCACCTGGGCGAACACCGTGACGCCGAACCCCAGCGCCTCGCCGTTGATGTCGGCGTGATAGCCGCGGATGAAGCCGCCCTCCTCCAGGGCCCGCACCCGGCGCAGGCAGGGCGGTGCGGAGATGCCCACCTTGTCCGCCAGATCCACGTTGGTCATGCGGCCATCCTCTTGCAACTCCCTGAGGATGCGCCTGTCGATGCGATCGAGTTTGACGCGCCGCATCATATTCCTCCAGTTCTGGCCGGTGCCGCGTAATTATATTACCGGCAGCCGGTAGCGCCAAGCGGAACGCTGGTATCCCGCTGTAATGAATGGAAGGCGGAAGCCGTTCTAGCGCAGCGGCGGCCGGCCGCTCAGTAGCGGTCGCGCTTGGCGCCCTTCAGCTTGCGCATCAGCCGCGCCGGCAGGCTCCAATCCTCGATCACAACGATGAACACCTTGCGCAGCGCTTCGGGCGGGCACTTGATTTCCTTCACCCCATGCCAGGAGCGCTCCCGCCGCTGGAACAGCAGTGAGTAGTTGCCCACCGCTGTCGACGGCATAGCGCGGTCGAAATCCTCGAACTTCGGCGCCGAACCGGCAGCGAAACGGCCGTTGTCGTCGAGGATCAAAGTCTCGCCGCCCCAGTCGGGCTGCCACTCGCTATCGGTGTTCATGTAAAAGATGTGCGAACCCAGCTTGCGCTTGGCATCGCAGTGGGGCGATACGGAGCAGCCGTTCGGCGTGTAATGCCAGTGGAACAGCAGGCGAATCGCCCGGCGGCCGAACATGCGGCGGACGAACTCCAGATAGCGCTCGCCCTGCAATTCGGCGGCGAAATCGTGCCAGGTCGGGGCCAGCGGCAGCTCCGGCGCGTAGTCCAGCGACATCCGGTCGTGACTCTGCTGCCCGTACTTCCGCTTTTCGCCGAATCGCTGGTTGAAGATTTCCGGTGGCGGCAACGTATCCACCAGCCGCCGATAGGCATCGGCTTGCAGAAAGCCTTTTGGATTGAGCCAGGGATAGGGCTTGGTGGCCTGAAACGCCGTGGCGCTCAGGCCATCCATCAACGATTCGTCGATGAACTTCATTGCCAATTTCGTGCTGATTCCAATGATTACGCTACCCTCGCCCGCGCCGCCCGGCAAATGAAGCCGACATGTTGCCGCAGCGGTCGCCGCCGGCACCGGGCTGCGAGCGGAATCGCCGCGCCCGCCATTAATTCTGTGGCGCCGCGCCAAGCTGTTGATTGTATGCGGGGAATCCCGCCGGCGTCGGGTCCTTGAGCGCCGCCAAATCAGCGGCTTGGGGCGCATTATCTTGTCCACCGCGGCTGCGATCACTATCCTCTAAGGACAGCGGGAAAATGCGGAAACGGCGATATGCCATCGGAACATCATACAAAGATTCTCATCATCGGCTCCGGCCCGGCCGGCTACACGGCGGCGATCTATGCCGCGCGCGCCAATGCGAAGCCAATTTTGGTCGAAGGCCTGCAAGCCGGCGGCCAGATGACCATCACCACTGACGTGGAGAACTATCCGGGCTTCGCTGAAGTGATTCAGGGCCCCTGGCTGATGGAGGAGATGCGCAGCCAGGCCGCCCATGTGGGCACGCAGATAATCTCCGATACGATTGTGTCCGTGGATCTCAGCCGGCGGCCGTTCCGCTGCGTCGGAGACAGCGGCGACGCCTATATCGGCGAGACGCTGATCATCTGCACCGGCGCGCAGGCGCGCTGGCTTGGGCTGGAGAGCGAGCAGAAGTTCCGCGGCGCGGGCGTATCGGCTTGCGCCACCTGCGATGGCTTCTTCTTCCGCGGCAAGACCGTCTGTGTCATCGGCGGCGGCAACACGGCGGTCGAGGAAGCGATCTATCTCACCCACCACGCCGAGAGGGTGACGCTGATCCATCGCCGCAATTCCCTGCGGGCCGAGAAAATCATGCAGGACCGGCTGTTCAAGAATCCGAAGATCGACGTGATCTGGGACAGCGCAGTGACCGAAGTGCTGGGCGGGAACATGCCGCCTTCGGTGACCGGCGTGAAGCTGCGCAATACCAAGACCGGCAAGGAATCCACGCTGCCGGTCGACGGCGTCTTCGTCGCCATCGGCCATGTGCCGGCGACGGAGATCTTCCGCGGCCAGCTCGAGCTGGACCAGGAAGGCTACATCATCACGCGGCCTGACAGCACGGCGACGGCCATTCCCGGCGTTTTTGCTGCCGGGGACGTGAAGGACAAGATTTTCCGCCAGGCCGTGACGGCGGCGGGCATGGGATGCATGGGGGCGCTGGAAGCCGAAAAGTTTCTGGCGGCACAGGAGGCGCGGGCGGCTCAAGCGGCGGAATAGCGCCACCGGCCGATTTCCGCGCCGGACAGCGGGTCGTTCGACAGAACAAGTATGATGGACTGGGATAAGCTTCGCGTCTTTCACGCCGTGGCCGAGGCTGGCAGCTTCACCCGCGCCGGCGATGCCTTGGGCATGAGCCAATCGGCGGTCAGCCGGCAGATCGGTGCGCTCGAAGACAGCGCCGCGGCGCCGCTGTTCCACCGCCATGCGCGCGGCCTGATTCTCACCGAACAGGGTGAGTTGCTGTACCGCACGGTGCGCGAGGTGTTCGCCAAGCTGGCCATGGTCGAAGGGCAGCTGGCGGAAAACAAGGACCACCCCGGGGGCCAGCTTAAGGTCACGGCCACTGTGGGGCTTGGCTCCTTCTGGCTGGCGCCACGCATTGGCGAGTTCATTAACATCTATCCCGATGTCTCCGTCGATCTGGTGCTGGACGACAAGGAGCTGGACCTCAGCATGCGCGAGGCCGACGTGGCGATCCGCCTAGTGCCGCCGCGGCAGTCGGAACTGGTGCAGCGCCACCTGATGACCATCAGAAACTGCATCTACGCGGCGCCGGCCTATATCCAGCGCTTTGGCGCGCCGGAGACGATCGACGATCTCGACCGTCACAAGATCGTCGTCTATGGCGACGAGACCCGGCCGCCGGTTCCCGAACTGAACTGGCTGTTGACGCTCGGGACGCCGGAGGACCAGCCGCGCCGGCCGGTCCTGACCGTCAACAACGTCTATGCCATCCTCCGGGCCGTCCAGAGCGGCTTGGGCATCGCCACCTTCGCCAAGTTCATGGGCGAGGAGCAACATGGGCTGGTCCAGGTCCTGCCGGACGTTGAAGGACCGCGCCTCGAAGCCTATTTCGTCTATCCGGAGGAACTTCGGAACTCGAAGCGCATTCAGGTCTTTAGAGATTTTCTGCTGCGCAAAGTCGTCGAGGCTGATTTGTAGCCAATCTGAACCACGTGGTCACAGACTGGCTCTTGCACTCCATCACATATGCATACAATTCTGATAAGCCATGCGCAGAGAGCATATCAGAGATGCCGGAATCAGGCTGGTGTCTTGGCAAAGAGTGACTATTTTACTTTTGTGTTGCACTGCAACAATGGAATTTGGCAGCGCTGATTTGGCTGCCACCGATGTTCGGGCGCGATGCCCGAACGGGGTCTTCGGACCCTACGTCTCCCAGACGTGAAGCCTCCCTGTTTAACTTGCCAGGCCCTCACGGGCCTGGCTTTTTTTCTTGACCAAAAAGTCAGGGAAGAACGTCAGGCATAAAGACGCTCGCTCTCCAGGCCCTTGTAGAGATCGGCGACATACTCGCCATAGCCATTGAAGAGCTGGGTCGGCACTGTCTCGCCGGTGCCGAGCACGCGCTCGCTGGCCTGACTCCAGCGGGGATGGGGCACATCCGGGTTCACATTGGCCCAGAAGCCGTATTCCGAGGCCTGCAGCGCTTCCCAGAAACCGACCGGGCGTTCGGCGACGAAGCTGAACTTCACGATCGACTTGATCGACTTGAAGCCATACTTCCACGGCGTCGCCAGGCGCAGCGGCGAGCCGTTCTGCGGCGGCAGCGGCTTGCCATAGAGGCCGGTGGCAATAAAGGCCAGTTCGTTGGTGGCTTCGGCCATGGTCAGCCCTTCCACATAGGGCCAGGGATACCAGGAGGCCTGCTGGCCATTGGCGGTCTCCGGATCCAGGAAGGTTTCCATGCGCAAATACGCGGCGCCGCTGGCGGGCTTGGCGAAGTTCACCAGCGCCTTCAGCGGAAAACCGCTCCAGGGAACCGCCATGGACCAGGCTTCGACGCAACGATGGCGGTAGAGCCGCTCTTCCAGCGGCATCGCTTTCAGGAGATCGTCGATGGCGATGGTGATCGGCTTTTCCACCATGCCGTCGATGGTGACGGTCCAGGGGCGGATCTTCAGTGCCTGCGCCGCCGCCTTCACATCCTTGCTGGAGCCGAACTCATAATAGTTGTTGAAGGTGGTGGCCTGGTCTTCGGCGGTGAGATCGCGATCCAGCTTGTAGCGGTCGTTGCGGGACACCGGATAGATCCCGGCGGAGGGATCGGCCATGCTGTCCGCCCGGGCGCCGCGCGGCAGCAGCGAAGCGCCCGCCAGCAGGATCGGGCCCGCGGCGATGGCCTGGCACAGGCGCCGGCGGCCGCGGAAGATGGCTTCCGGCGTCGCCGCCGATTCCGGCAGCTCCCAGCCCCGGCGCGTCTTAATCAACATGGCTGATCCTCCTCAGGCCCGGCTTCGTGACACTGAGGTAGGCCGATCGGCGATCACCGGCAAGTCAACAGAGGGTGAGAAGCGCGTTACTGCCGCGCCCTACTCAAGCAGGCTGCGCAGCATCCAGGCGTTCTTCTCATGCACCTGCATGCGCTGGGTCAGGAGGTCCGCGGTCGGTTCGTCGTTGGACTTCTCAACCGTCGGGAAAACTCCTCGCGCCGTCCGCACGACCGCTTCCTGCCCGGCGACAAGCTGCTTAATCATATCCTTCGCCTTGGGCACGCCGGTTTCCTCCTTGATCGAGGACAGCTTGGAGTACTGCGCGTAGGAGCCGGGAGCGGGATGATCGAGGGCGCGGATGCGCTCGGCGATCAGATCCACCGCCAGGGCCAATTCCGTGTACTGCGCCTCGAACATCAGGTGCAGCGTGTTGAACTGCGGCCCGGTGACGTTCCAATGGAAGTTATGCGTCTTGAGATAGAGCGTATAGCTGTCGGCAAGCAGTCGTGACAATCCCTCGGCGATCGCCCGACGTTCCTTGTCGGGAATCCCGATATCGACCTTGGCCATGGGCATTTCTCCCCGGAAATCGCGTGACTGATTTCTAGATATGTCACGCTGCCAACAATTTTCAACCGTTCCTAGAGTCGCTACAAAGATTTCGCAGGCACAATGTCACCGCTCTCAATGCGCCGTCGCCGCCTGCCGCTGCTCGACGATCTTGTCGGCGACGCGGCCGGTCAGTTCCTGCAGATGATCGAACTTCCAGGAGAAGGTGCCCACGCCCATGGTCAGCGAGCGCAGCTCGATGATCAGGTCATGCAGCTCCGACTGCGGCAGGAAGGCGTTCACCTCATCCCAGCCCTGCCAGCCATCCTTGGCGTCGAAACCCAGGATCTGGCCGCGCCGGCTGCTGAGCAGGCCGTTCACCCGCGAGATGTAGTCGCTGGGCACGGTGATCTGCACGGCGCAGATCGGCTCCAGCAGCACCGGCTCGCATTTCGGCATGCCCTCCGACATCGCCAGCCGTGCCGCCGTCTTGAACGCCATATCGCTGCTGTCGACGGCGTGATACTGGCCGTCATAGAGCGCCACCTGCACATCGACGACCGGGAATCCCAGCGGGCCGCGGGACAGGTATTCGCGCGCGCCCTCCTCCACCGACGGAATGTAGTTGCGCGGCACGACGCCGCCGACGATCTGATCGACGAATTGGAATCCCGCGCCGCGCGGCAGCGGCTGGATCTCCACATGCACATCGCCAAACTGGCCATGGCCGCCGCTCTGCCGCTTGAAGCGCGAATGCTGCTTGGTGCCGCGCCGGATGGTTTCCTTGTAATTGATGGTCGGCCGGTGAGTCTTGCAGGCGAGGCCGTATTTCAACTTTAGGCGATCGACCGCGATCAGCAGATGAATCTCGCCCTGCCCCCACAAGACGAGCTCGTGGGTATCGGGATTCTGATCGATCGATAGCGACGGATCTTCTTCAATGAGCTTGTGCAGCGCCGAGGTCAGTTTCACTTCGTCGGCGCGGTTCTCCACATTCAGCGCCAGCGAGAACAGCGGCACGGGCCTCGGCGGCCATTCAATGTGGCCCGCCGGCTTGCCGGTCACCGTCAGCACCTGCCCGGTCTGCACCGCATCCATGCGGCCGAGCCCGACCACATCGCCCGAAGTCGCGCTGGCGAGCTTGCCCAGTTCATGGCCTTTCACGCGATAAAGTCCGGCGATGCGATTGCCACCGAGCGTGGCGCCGTCCTGGATCGGCGCCCCCCACAGGCGCGCCATCGACACCTTGCCGGTATGGGCCTGGTGATAGGTCTTGAAGATCAACGCCGCGGTATCACCCGCGGCCGGCGCGATACCGATGCGCTTTGCTGTTGCCTCCGGTCCCGGCACATCGTGGCGCAACGCCTTCAGCAGGCGGCGCACGCCGCCGTCATGAAGCGCCGAGCCCATCATCACGGGCACGATCAGATCCCCGGCCAGATCCTTGGCGAGCTGCTGATAAATCTCGCTCTTCGACGGAACGGCGTCCTCCAGCAACTGCTCCAGCAGGTGATCATCGAAGTCGGCCAGCGACTCCAGCATGCCGCGCCGGGCCTCCTGTTCGCGCGATTGCATGTCCTCGGGAATCTTGATCAGGTCCGACGCGTCGCCGGGCTTGTAGTGGTAGGCGCGCTCGCTGATGAGATCGACATAGCCGGTGACGGTCTCGCCGCCGGATTTCGAGGCTTCGCGGATCGGCACCTGGCGCAGCACCAGCGGCCGGCTCGACACGCTCTGCAGCGCGGCCAAGACCTCGCGCACGCGATGGGCGGCGTTGTCCATCTTGTTGATGAACAGCATGTGGGGAATCTTGTGGTCGTCGAGAAACTTGAACAGCGGCGCCAGCGTCAGCACCTTCGACACTTCCGGCTCGCAGACCATGATCGCCGCATCGGCGGCCAGCAGCGCGTTCTGCGCCTCCAGCGCCAGCTCGATCGAGCCCGGGCAATCGAGGAAGGTCCAGCGCTCGCCCAGATACTCGGCCGAGGCGACGTTCAATTCAGCCGTCATCTTGCGGGCGCGCGCTTCGGGCGCGCTGTCGCCGACGCTGCTTCCGTCATTCACAGAGCCTTTGCGATTTAACGCGCCGGCCGCGTGCAACAGGCTTTCGAGCAGCGTTGTCTTGCCGCTGAGATAGGGGCCGACCAAGGCGGCGCAGCGCGGCGCCGCGGGCGCGCGTTCTCCCATGTTCATGTCCTCCCAAATGTTGACGGCGTCATCTTGAGCAGGCGAGCCGCTTCTGTGCTGTTTCGAACCAGATCGATCGTACGCCAACGAGGATCTTGTCCGGCGGCCTGTCCGATGGGCATCCGAGACCGAAATACGACCAGCAGACCGTCAGGCAATTGGCCTATGATTTCCGGGCCGGGTACACTCTTGCAACAAAAATGTGAATCCGACTCCGCAGCGCCTTGGCAGAACGCGGTCAGTCCCCAACTTAAGGCATCACGCCAAACCCATGCCACGAGCCCGAATCTCCCCGGCATCATGTTAAGAACCTCCCGCATCTCCGCCTTCGACAGCAACGGCCGGCGCCGCCGGGCCTCGGAGATCCTCGAGGATCTCGGGCGGAACTGGCCGGCGGAGCGGATTTCCCTCGGCGATATCGAGGCGGCGCTGGGCGACCGCGGTTTCGGCCTGATGCTTTTGGTGTTCACGCTGCCGGCGCTGATTCCCGTGATTTCCATGATCGCCGTGATTCCGCTGGCGCTGCTGGCGGGCCAGCTCATGCTCGGCCTGGAAAAACCCTGGCTGCCGAAGGCGATTCTGCAGCGCTCGGCCGCCAAGGCCGACTTCCAGCGGGTGGTCGAGCAGCTCCTGCCGCATCTGCTGCGCGCGGAGAAAGTGCTGAAACCGCGCTATCTGCTGCTCGCCAGTGCGCCCGCGGAGCGGGTCATCGGGCTGGTCTGCCTGCTGCTGACGCTGCTGTTGCCGTTGCCCTGGCCCTTTGGCAATGTGATGGTGGCGGTGCCGTTGGTGGTTCTGGCGCTGGCCCTGATCGAGCGCGACGGGCTGTTTGCGCTTGCCGGTTTGGTGCTGGCCCTGGCTTCCGGCGGATTCCTCGTCGGCGTTACCTGGGTGACCTTGCAAGAATCCTTGCAGTTCGGCCTCAAATACCTTGGTATGTAGCTCTTCGCGTTGCCGTCCCCGCTGCGGCGCGCCGGTAACGAAGCGGGGCAGCGTAATGCATTCGCCGCCATGACGCTCGAAATCATCATCGTTCTGTTGCTGGTTCTGCTGAACGGCCTCTTCGCGATGGCGGAGATGGCGCTGGTGTCGTCGCGCCGCGCGCGGCTGAAGCATGCCGCCGACCAGGGCGACAAGGGCGCCAAGTCGGCGCTGGCCCTGGCCGAAAGCCCCAGCCGCTTTCTCTCCACCGTGCAGATCGGCATCACGCTGATCGGCGTTCTGGCCGGCGCCTTCGGCGGCGCCACGATTTCCGAGGGCGTGGCGGAATGGCTGCTGCGGTATCCGCGCCTTGCCGCTTATGCCGAGCCGATCAGCATCGGCACGGTGGTGGTGGTGATCACCGTGCTGTCGCTGATCCTGGGCGAACTGGTGCCGAAGCGGTTGGCGCTGAGCCGGCCGGAATCGATCTCGCGTGTGCTGGCGCGGCCGATGACGCTGCTCTCGAAGCTCGCATCGCCGGCCGTGTTTCTGCTGAGTCTGCTGACCGAGCTGGTGCTGAAACTGATTCCGATGCGCCATGGCAGCGAGCCCGCGGTCACCGACGAGGAAATCAAGCTGCTGATGCAAACCGGCACGGAGTCCGGGCATTTCCATCCCGGCGAGAAGAACATCGTCGACATGGCGCTGCGGCTGGGCGACCGGCGCATCAGCGCCATGATGACGCCGCGCACGCAAGTGGAGTGGCTCGACCTCGGCGATCCCATAGAGGAGTCGAAGCGCAAGATCAGCGAGAGCCATTATTCGCGCTTCCCGGTGGCCGAGGGTGGCCGCCGCAATTTCATCGGCGTGGTGGAGGCCAAGGATCTGCTGGGCTCGATCCTGGACGGCAAGCCCTTCGACCTGCGCGCCGCGACCAAGCCGGCGTTGTACATCCCGGAGACCGCGCCGGCGCTGAAGGCGCTGGAGATTTTCCGCGAAACCGGCAAGCCGATCGCGCTGATCGTCGACGAGTATGGCGATTTCCAGGGCCTGGTCACGCTGGAGGATGTGCTGGAGGCGCTGGTGGGCGAACTGCAGGCGCCCGACCAGGAGGACGAGCCGTCGGTCACCGAGCGCGGAGACGGCTCCTGGCTGGTGGACGGCCTGCTGGCCATCGACGAATTGAAGGATCGCATCAAGCTGGGGACGCTGCCGGACGAGGACGAGGCGACATACCAGACGGTGGCGGGCCTGGTGATGGCCGAGCTGCGCCGCATTCCCAAGGCCGGCGACAAATTCCAGGTCGCCGGTTTCGAGTTCGAGGTCATCGACATGGACGGCCGCCGCATCGACAAGGTGCTGGTCACCCGCCGCTTCGAAGACGACGAGGAGACTGAGGGCAGCGAAGAGGCGACGGCGTAAGGCCCGGCGGCTCTGCTCATCGCCCCTCCATCTCAGTCTTTCAGCGCCTTGCAGGCGCGCTGGATGCGGGTGCAGGCGTCGCGCAGCACATCGGTTCCCGTGGCGTAGGAGATGCGGAAGAACGGCGACAGGCCGAACGCCGCGCCATGCACCGCGGCCACGCCTTCGGCCTCCAGCAGATAGGCGACGAAATCCTCATCGGTCTTGATCGCCTTGCCCTGGGGCGTCTTCTTGCCGATCGTGCCGGCGCAGGACGGGTAGACATAGAACGCGCCCTCGGGCCGGTGGCAGGTCAGGCCCGGGGCCCGGCTCAGCATCTCCACCACCATGTCGCGGCGCTCGCGGAAGATCTTGTTATGCTCAGGAATAAAGTCCTGTGGCCCGTTCAGCGCCTCGACCGCGGCGGCCTGGCTGATCGAACTGGGATTGGTGGTGCTCTGGGATTGCAGCTTCGCAATCGCCTTGATCAGATGCTGTGGCCCGCCGCCGTAGCCGATGCGCCAGCCGGTCATGCAATAGGCCTTGCTGACGCCGTTCATGGTCAGGGTGCGGTCGTAGAGTTTCGGCTCCACCTGCGCCGGCGTGGAGAATTCGAAGCCGTCATAGACCAGATGCTCGTACATGTCGTCGGTCAGCACCCAGACATGGGGATGCTTCAACAGCACGTCGGTCAGCGCCTTCAGCTCGGCGCGGGAATAGGCGGCGCCGGTGGGGTTCGATGGGCTGTTGAGGATCAGCCATTTGGTCTTCGGCGTGATCGCCGCGTCCAGCTCCTCGGCGCGCAGCTTGAATTGATTGTTCTGGCCGCAGGGGATGATGACGGGCGTGCCCTCGGCGAGCTGCACGATATCCGGATAGGACACCCAGTAGGGCGCGGGGATGATCACCTCGTCGCCCGGGTTCACGGTCGCCAGCAGCGCGTTGAACAGCACCTGCTTGCCGCCGGTGCCGACGGTGATCTGCTCGGGCTTGTAGTCGAGGCCGTTCTCGCGCTTGAACTTGGCGCAAAGGGCCTTCTTCAGCGCCGGCGTGCCATCGACGTCGGTGTATTTGGTGTCGCCGCGGCGCATCGCCGCGATCGCCGCTTCCTTGATGTTGTCAGGCGTGTCGAAATCCGGCTCGCCGGCGCCGAGGCCGATCACGTCACGCCCGGCGGCCTTCAGCTCGCGGGCTTTCATCGTCACCGCGATGGTCGGCGACGGCTTGATGCGGTCCAGTCGTTCGGCAAGGAAAGCCATGATCGGAATCTCCAAGTTTCGTGCGCGCGCCCGCTGCCGGCGGCGGCGCGAAGTTAGGCGATGCGACCACCTGTCGCAAGCTTGCGGCGGGGTTTTCCGCGCCCGCCATGCAATCGCCCCATTTCGGTGACATCGCCGCCACATGCCATCGTTAACCCAGGCAGAACGGCTGATATCGAACAGCGAGCCGCGGCGGTCCGTTTGATGCAGGTCAAGGTGAACGGCGCCGCCGCCGTGTAGTAAAGAAAGGCATACTCCATGGGATCCGAGGCAAGACGCGACAGCGAACGGAATTGCAACCGGGGCGGCGGCAGATTTGGCGGCGAGCCCAGCCTTAAGGAAATGCTGGCCGATCCGGTGGTGCAAGCCATCATGTCGGTCGATCACGTCACCGCCGGCGATATCGAGCGGCTGATGTCGGCAACCAGGGAGCGCCGGGATAACGGCTGGAGTTGAGGCCAAAGCGCCCGGTTCCTGCCGTGAGAAACCACTGAGCGGGATTTCGGGCGTCCGTCTCCGCTGTTTTCCCCGCAAGAGGCGCCTGAGATGGGAGAGGGCCGGGTTTTCCGGCCCTCTTTCTTTTGCGCCCGGCCGATAATCGGCGCATCCAAAGCCGCCGATCTCCCCTATAGTCTCGCGGACAGCGCTGAGAGCTAATGTATCCATACATGGCCGCGTGCCCGCGCCGGCGGTGCGCCGAAGGGAAATCGCTTCATGCTCGATCATCGGAAGGCAGTCCGCGCGGAGTCGGCGCTGCATCATTTCATCCATACGCCGCTGGATAACCTGCTGGAGCCGCCCGCGGCGCGGCCGCCCGCAGAGGCGGCGCTGGCGCTGTTCCAAGATGTCGCCGCCCATGTGCCGGCCTACGGCACGTTCCTGAAGGAAAACGGCATCGCCGCCCAGACCATCCGCACGCCGGAGGATTTCGACCGGCTGCCGCTGATCACCAAGGCCAACTACCTGCAGAAGCATCCCCTGCCCGCCCTGTGCCGCGGCGGGCGGCTGGAGAGCTGCGACTTCCTGGCGGTGTCCTCCGGCTCCACCGGCACGCCCACCTTCTGGCCGCGGTTCCAAAGCGACGAACTGCCGGTCGCCGTGCGCTTCGAGCAGGTGTTCCATGACAGCTTCGCCACCGACGAGCGGCGCACGCTGGCCGTCGTGTGCTTCGCGCTGGGGACGTGGGTGGGCGGGATGTTCACGACATCCTGCTGCCGCGCGCTGGCGGCCAAGGGCTATCCGATCACCCTGGCGACGCCCGGCAACAACCGCGAGGAGATCTGGCGCGTGGTGAAGGCGCTGGGGCCGCAGTTCGACCAGACGGTGCTGCTGGGCTATCCGCCGTTCCTCAAGGACGTGATCGATGGCGGCATCGCCGCAGGGATCGACTGGAAGCCGTACAAGGTGAAGCTGGTGATGGCCGGCGAGGTGTTCAGCGAAGAATGGCGCAGCCTGGTGGCGGAGCGGCTGGGGTCCACAGACATCTGCTACGATTCCGCTTCGCTCTATGGCACGGCGGATGCGGGCGTGCTGGGCAATGAGACGCCGCTGTCGATCTGCATCCGCCGATATCTGGGCGGCCAGCCGGAGCTGGCGCGGCAGCTGTTCGGCGAATCGCGGCTGCCGACGCTGGTGCAGTACGATCCCCGCGGCCGCTATTTCGAGAGCATCCCCGACGGCAATGCCGACCGGCACACGCTGCTGTTCACCGGCGACAATGGCGTGCCGCTGATCCGCTATCACATCGCCGATCACGGCGGCATCGTCGGCTATGACGAGATGCTGAAGTTCCTGGTCCATGCCGGCTTCGATCCGGTGAAACAGCTCGGCGGCCATGGCTGGCGCGGCCACCGGCGCCTGCCCTTCGCCTTCGTGTTCGGCCGCAGCCATTTCACGGTGTCGTTCTTTGGCGCCAACATCTACCCGGAGAACATCAGCGTCGGGCTGGAGCAGCAGGAGATCCGCGACTGGGTCACCGGCAAATTCGTGCTGCGGGCGGTGGAGGGGCTGAAGGAGGCGGCGCACCTGGCGATCGCGGTGGAGCTGGCCCCGGGTGTGGCCGGCGACGACAACAAGCGCTCGGTCATCGCCCGCTCGATCCGGGTGGAGCTGGAGCGGCTCAACAGCGAGTTCAAGAACTATGCGCCCGCGGAGTACCGATTGCCGAGAGTCACGCTGCACGCGGCGGGCGATCCCGAGTGGTTCCCGGCGGGGGTGAAGCACCGCTACACGCGGAAGTGAAATCGAGATTCCGTAGGGGCGGGTTTCAAACCCGCCCTGCGGCGTCGATTCCGCGCAGCCGATTCCGGCGTCGCGCCGCAACAGGGCGGGCCCACGGGTCCGGCCGCAGGCCGGCCCGAGGACAAGTTTGAAGCCCGCCCCTACATGCGCATCTGCACCTATTTTTGTGTAATTTCCATTCATAGATTTATCAGCGCTGGCAGGATCTTGCGCTCGGATTCCATCGATTCCGGGGAACCCTGATTTTTGGGAACGATGCCATGCAAGGGAATCGCTCCATCTGCACCTCAACTTGTCATCCCCGCGTTCGCGGGGATGACAGATCGTGGGGCGATGGCAGGAAACAGCGCAACGGAATCCATCTTGACAAATACCTATAACACGTAAATACTACTGTATTATACGTAACACATCAAGGGGTATTGCCGTGAACCCAAATCCGCCGTCATTACCGCTTTCAGCCGCCGGAGAAGCCGAATCGCAGGACGGCGTTGACCTGTGGCTGCTGGAAAATCAACCAGCCGCGGCGGCGCCACCGCCGCCGGCCAATCCCGCGCCGGCCGGCACCGATGACCAACCCTACATCCTCCAGTCTCTCCCCGCGCGCATGGCCGAGGAGGCGCTGCTGGCGCTGCGGATGACCAGCTATGTGCCGCGGCATGTCGTCGCGCGGCGCTGCGCGATCACGGCGGCGACGATGGAACAGGCCGAGCCGCTGGACGAGATCGAAGGCATGCTGCTGGCGCAGATGGTGGCGGCCCACAGCCGGGGCATGGGGCTGATCCACAAATCCCTCGATCCCGCGACTCTCGACGGCCGCCAGCCCGACATCCAGCTGCTGACGGCATCGCGCCTGCTCACCCTCGCCCGCCGCCAAGCCTACGCCCGCATGCGCTATCGCGACTGGCTGGAGGAACGCGCCCGCCGCGCGAAGGACGGCCGCCGGAAACCCCGGAAGCGCAAGCCACAGGGAGGCAAGCCACAGGGGAGTAAACCATGAGCGGCCGCAAATCGCGCCCCACCGCCGCCGACATCGCGCGCCTGCATGCCAGCCCCCGCTGCGGCGCCCGCGCCCGCACCCGCGATTGGCAGTCCTGCTGCAACCCCGCGGTGAAGGGCAAGAAGCGGTGCCGGATGCATGGGGGCAAGAACGAGGGTGGCAAGATCGGCAACGGGAATGCGCTGAAGCATGGGCGATACCGGCAGGCCGTGCGCCGCGAGCGGCGGGAGATCAGGGATTTCATGCGGTGGTGCGAGGGGGTGCTGACGGCCCTCGCGCACAGCGCGAAATGACGGAGGTTGGGATGCGGAGGTTCAGGGACGGGCTATCGTGTGCTTGGTTCAGGGGTGTCGGCGAAGCGCGCCTTCCGGACGAAGGCCCCGCCAATTGCTTTCTCCGCGAAAGCGGGGACCCAGTACTGCAGAGCGCCCTGCTTCCCCTGGACCCCCGCCTTTGCGGCGGAAACAAGCTTGGGAGGCAATCTGTGAAACCGGCGCGCGGCCTGAACATCGTGATCATTCTGGCGGGCGCAGCAATGAGCGCCGTGCCGGCCTTCGCGCAAGCCGCCTGCGGCGGCCATGCGGACATCCTGAAGCATCTGGCCGAACGCTATGGCGAGCTGCCCCACGCCGTCGCCTTCACCGACCAGGGCGGCCTGGTCGAAGTGGCGGTCTCGCCCCAGGGGAGCTGGACCATCATCGTTACCGTGCCCGGGCGCCCGAGCTGCATCGTGGCGACGGGGAAGGAGTGGGAGACCGTGGCGGAGACGGTGGAGCCGGGGGCGTGAGGGGCAGTATGCCGCTCAGCCTTGAAGATCATCGACGTCGCGCCGAGCGGCTCAGGCAACCAGCGCGCCGCATTAACACTTCCTAAGTGATATCTCGCAATACCTACCGTGTCTTGTGATTCACCTTAGGACCGCTAAGGCCGAGTGAAGGGCTTCAACCAATGGATGTATCTGGAGATGATCGAATCGCTCGAGCCATCCAGCGACTCACAATTGCAGTGTGGGCTTTTGTCATCGTGTTCGCTGTCTATGTCTGTCTGTACGCTGCCGGTACTCTTTCATTCACACAGTCAGGTAACGAAGCGCCGCGCGTATCCGACCTCGCAACAGGTGACTGGCCCGAGGAGGTCAAGGAGTTTTTCGATGCATCAGTGGAGCAGAAGATCAGGGAGGCCACCGTCGTCGTCCTGGCGCGATATCAGAAAGACGGAAGCAAGCTCCACTGCCCGATTTCCGAGATTCTTAAACATGCGCCGGGCATAAGGTTCGAGTTTAAAGTCGGAGACGAATTCGGTTGGTGCAACCACGAGATCGAGCCTGGCACAGAATACGGGGATGGCCAGATCATCTACTTTCAGGGAAATCCGGCGCGACCACGCTTCGCCACGACCTTTTCAGGTGATCGACTGAACGATATGGGCAGTACGCCGATCGAACTGATACGCGAGATGGTCAAAGCAGACGCCAAGTAATCTGCAGCATCGCGGCGGCGGTGTCGCTTGCCGGAGGTTCTCGATAACGCTTCCGTGGCGCTTGCCGGAATCATTCGCGATTACGCGGGTCCACGGGGTCGAGTCTCGACCGGGCAATCTGCGGGCTCTCGCCGCCATAGCCGAGCGGCCGGTCGCCCGCCCTCTAGAACAGCTTGGTCTTGATCTTGCCGATCATTTCCTTGATGCGCTCGGCGGTGACCGGCTGTTCGCTGGTGATCTCCTCGCAATAGACGCCGGCGACGCGCTGGCGGTAGCCGGAGGTGCGCGACACATGGCTGCCGAAGCGCGAGAAGGCGAAGCAGGGCACCTTCATGCCGTCGAACTTGGCGAAGAAGCGGCTGACCGCATAGCCGTTGGCGCCGGTGCCCGTGGTCCAGCTGCCGTCGATCGCTTCGTCCATCCAGTCCTCGAACAGGGTCTGCGGGCCTACGCGCTCGAAATAGGTCTGCACGCCCGCCTCGTCGTGGAAGATGACGATCCAGGAGATGGCGTCGCTGGCGAAGATCTTGCTGGCGACCGACCAGCCGGTCTCCCCGCCATAGCCGGTCTGGCCCTTGCTGCAGTCGATCTCGCGGAAATCGCCCGCCGGTTCCAGATGGACCTTCAGGTTGTCGCAGCTCGTCGACTTCAGTTCCGCAAGCCGCAGCAGCGGCGCGGCATCGCCGCCGGTGCGGACGGGTCCGAGGGCCGCGGCCGTGCCGGCGGCGCCGAGCAGCAGCGCCCCGATCAAGAACCGGGTGAGTTTGTGCGGCATGACAGCCTCCCTGTGGCCGGTCGCGCGGTGCCGCCGCAGCGCCGACTGCTTGCCTTGCTTATGGCCCAGCCCACAAAACGATGGGGAGTCTAGACGATCACCCCGGCGTCCGCTGGCCTATCGGCGACAGGCGGCGGCGCGGCTAGCCGCCGGCCTGACGCTCCCCCGCCACGGTCGCCAGGATCCAGTCGCGGAAGGCGCGGATTTTCGGCGAGTTGCGGCGGGCCTCGGGATAGACCAGGCAGTAATGGCCCTTGTCGCGGCCGATCAGCGGGAAGGGCTGGATGAGGCGGCCGGTGGCGAGATCGTCGCTGAAGAAAGCCGGCGTCAGGATAGCCGCCCCCTGCCCGGCCAGCGCCGCGCCGCCGATCAGGTTCTGGGTGCCGAAGGTGATCTCCGGCCGGCCGGCGAGATCCGGCGCCGGAACACCCGCCAGCGCGAACCAGGCGGGCCACCAGTGATCGGACGGCTCCAGCAGCGGCAGCTTCAGCAGATCGGCGGGCTTCGCCACCGGGCCGTATCTCTCGATCAGGCTGGGATTCAGCATGGGGGTGAATTGCAGGGGGATCAGCGGATGGGCCACCAGGCCCGGCCAGCTGTCGATCTTGTTGTGGCGGAAGCCGACATCGAATTCCTCGCGGGTGAAATCCACCACCCGGCCGGTGACGTCGAGCCGCACGGCGATGCCCGGATGGGCGGCCTGGAAAGCGCCGAGGCGCGGCACCAGCCAGTTGGAGGCGAAGGACTGCACGGCGGTGATGCAGAGCAGCCCCTCGGCGGCCTGGTTCAGATTCTCGAAGGCGCCGCGCAAGCCGTCGAAAGCGGCGGTGACGGCGGGCGCCAGGCGGCGCCCGGTTTCGGTAAGCGCCACGCCCCGGGGCTTGCGCAGGAACAGCGGACCCAGCCGCTCTTCCAATAGCTTGATCTGATAGCTCATGGCCGCCTGGGTGATGCCCAATTCGGACGCAGCGCGGGTGAAGCTCTGATGGCGGGCGGCGGCCTCGAAGCATCTAATGGCGGCGAGCGGCGGCAGGTTCATGGCGGGACCCCGTAGCATTCGTCTCGCGATGAAAAGGTCATCGCGGGACATCCGGCGGACTCCCGCCGGCGCGCAGTCGCGCTTGCCTGATCCCTGCGATCGATTCCGATCGAGGGGATCAGATCATGACATAAGCTCACCTTATGCTAACCCATTGAGGTTCAGTTGGAAAGCGCGGAGTTTCCAGCCTGATATACCGGTCATGACATCAATGCAGTTTAAACGGAGGACCGCCCCATGACCTGCGCCCCCTGCCCTGATCTGGCGTTTGCCGTCCCGCCCCGGGCCCCCGGCATCGCCGCCCGCCTGTTCTCGGCCCTGGGCCGCCTGCGGCCGGCGGAACGGCTGGACCTGGACAGCCTGAGCCGCCACCAGCTCCGCGACCTCGGCCTCGCCGACGGGCGGGACATGGCGCCGCGGGATGCGATACGGGATTGAAGCGGCGGCCAGTGGTTCGATGCCAACGGATGGTTCCCATCCGTTGGCTGAATCGAACCACCAGCTATTTGATGTGGTGGGCTGATTCACGCAACGTTTGGGAACCAAACGTTGCGATCAGACCACTAGAAGACCCGCGTCTTGATCTTGCCGATCATCTCCTTGATACGGGCGTCGGACACCGGCTGATCGCTCTCCGTGTTCTCGCAGTAGAAACCGCTGACGAGGTGGCGATAGCCCGTTGTGCGGGCGACATGGCCGCCATAATGCGCAAAGGCGAAACACGGCACCTGCACCGAATCGAACAGGCCGAAAAACCGGCTGACCGTATAGCCGTGGGCGCCGTTGGCCGATTTCCAGCTGCCCTCGACATCGAAGTCGAGCCAGTCCTCGAACATCCTTTGCGGCCCCTGGCGCTCGAGATAGGTCTGCACGCCGGCTTGATCGTGGTAGACGACAATGGTCGACTCCGCGTCCTCGGCCACGATGGAGGTGACCATCGTCCAGCCGGTTTCCCCGCCATAGCCGGTCTGCCCCTTCTCGCACTTCATGCTCACAAAATCGCCGGCGGGTTCCAGCTTGACAGCCAGCTTGCCGCAGTTCGTCGCGCTCATTTCATAGACCGGAATGATATGCTTCGGCATCGTCGTGAATCTCAGTATCGGCCGCGCGGCCAAGGCGGCGCTGCTTGCGCCGAGCAGCAGGGCGCACAGGAGAAGGCGAGACAGACGGGATAGCATGAGCCATGTTCCTTGCAGTTGGCCGCAGGAGGACGTGTGATGGCAGGCAGAAAGGCCCGCAGGCGCGGGGCAGGAGCGGTGCGCGCATCAGGACCACCGGCACCAACCCGATAACGATGTTCACATGTTAGATTATGGAATGATGAAATCTTCAGCGGACTGCGTTGATCTGGCGCAAGCCGGATGAATTCCGGCAAACTCGCGCGCGTTGCGGCGCGGACCTTCGACGCCAGGCGCGCTGCACGCCGGTGATGATCCCGTCAGGGCCGGCGGTTTCGTATTGCGGCAAGTCGCCGCCGATCTGCTCCCACTCCGCTTTGGAGCCGACATGGCTGTGCGTTTCCATGCCGGCGGGATGGCCGGGATGCACGCCGCCGTCGAGCCTGGCCGGCGCGAGATGCATCGGCTCCTTCTCGCTATCCTCGTATGAGGACAAGTGGCAGCCGCCGCCCGTCGCGGTGGAGGATTTGATGTTCAAGACAATGCTGCGGCTGTCTGACCGGTGCCGGCTGAACCCTCATTGTTAATGATGCACCAGCGAGCCCCGTTTCGACTGTACCTTGGCCCAATTGGCCCAGGCTCTTAGCGCCTGTTTTTCAACTCCGTAGCTGCGGCCCGCCGGGATTCACCATGGCTGGACGCCACATCGATCTTACGAACTTAACTACCATCCTTAACAGCGCGTTAATGTAGACTGTCGAGGATACGGCAATTCAACAGTTCGCGGAGGTCTCAATGCCAATCAAGTCTCACAAAAGAATCGGTCTAGGCGTCGCCACAGGAGTCATCGCGCTGGCGCTTAGCGCCGTTCCGGTTTCCTTCGACTCAGGCAAGATGACCATCGATGGCAAGGCGGCGCTGGCCGCCGCCGGCGGCAACGGCAAGGCCAATGGCAACGCAGGCGCGAATGGCAAAGGCCACGGCAAGGGCCTGCAGTCGGATCAAGTCCGGGAAGCGAAGACATCGCACGCCAAGGGCAAGCTTTCGAAGGAAGAGGCGATGCATCCCGGCAATCTGGGGCGCCTCAACGGCTTTTTGAACGCCTCGCCGCAGGCGCTGGCGAATGCATCGCCGAACTCGGCGGTCGGCACGCTGTCCAAGACTTACCGGGACGCGCTGCTCGGCCTTGGCGCCGCCGATGGCACGGTTACGACCGATGATCTCGCCGGTATTCTGGCCGAGGCGGCGAACAAGCCGCTGACGGGCGAACAGGTCATCGCCGTCCACGAAAAGCTGATCGCGACGAATCCGGAGCTGGCCGAGGATGAGGCCCTGAGCGCGCAGTTGACGGACGAAGCCTTCGCCGACGAACTCGCCGACGAAGCCAACGAGATCCAGGCAACCGAAACCGACCAGGGCCTCGGCAGTGGCAGCGACGAAGCCGATGATGTCGCCGACGGCGACGATGCCGACGACGAGAGCGACGGTGCGTTCGCCGATGCCGCGGACGCAGTGGGCGATGCCGTGACCGACACGGCGAGCGCCATCGGCGACTTCTTCGACAGGACCTTTTAGGCGGCCCTATCACAGGCGGCACGGTCCAGCGCCGCGCCAGCCCTCGCCGCATCGGCAGGGCCGGCGCGGCGTTGTTGTCTTAGGCCGGCTGCACCGGCCGGCTACCGCTACAACTTCGGCCGCCGCGCCGGCGTATCCATCCAGGGCTGCGCCCGCTCGATGGCGGCGGCCACTTCGAACACCCGCCTGTCGTCATAGGGGCGGGCGACGATCTGCACCGCCGTCGGCAGGCCCTGCGGCCCTAGCCCCGCGGGCACCACCATCACCGGACAGCGGCTCAGCATGTTGAAGGGATAGGTGATGGACCAGTCGTAGTCGGAATCGATCTCCCGGCCATCGACCGTCATCTTCTCCCAGGGCGGCTGATCGGCGCGCACCTCATGGGTCGCCAGCGGCACGCAGACGAAGGCGTAGTACTTTTCCAGCAATGGGCCGAAGCTCTCGTAGATGCGGCCGGCGACATGGAAGCTGCGCACGAACTTCCTTACATCGGCGCTCGCGGCGCGATCGGCGTAGTGCTTGACGTAGTCGGTGACGAGATCGGGATGCTCGCGCTGCGCCTCGGCCATATAGTGGCCGAACAGGTGATCCAGATAGGCGCCTGCGGCGTCCTGGATCTCGCGGGTCCAGCCGAGATCGACTTCTTCCACGATGGCGCCCTCGCCGCGCAGGAGATCGAGGGTGCGCAGCGCGTTGGCGCGCACATCGGGCGCGATGGCATGGAAGCCGAGATCGATGGAATAGGCGATGCGCTTGCCCTTGAGCGCGCCCGCGGGGAACGCCAGCGGCAGCTTCAATTTCGGCCGCAGCGAGACGATATCCCGGGGATGGGGGCCGGCGGTCACGTTCTGGAACAGCGCGCAGTCGGCGACCGTGCGCGCCAGCGGCCCGGTGTGGCAATAGGCGTCCAGGTTGTAGGGCTGATCGATGGGATTGCGGCCATAGGGCGGCTTATAGCCGGCGACGCCGCACATGGCCGCGGGAATGCGGATCGAGCCGCCGATGTCCGAACCGGTGGCCAGCGTCGCGGTGCCCGCGGCAAGGCTGGCGCCGGCGCCGCCGGAGGAACCGCCGCAAGTGTATCTCGGATTCCAGGGGGTGCCGGTGACGCCGTAGAGCCGGGAATAGGTGACGCCGGCGCAGGAGAATTCCGGCGAATTGCTGCGCGCATGCTGGATGGCGCCGGCGCGGAACA
>JBJXDY010000021.1:0-70837 GCA_046154965.1 Dongiaceae bacterium
ACGTCAATCTGACCGTCACGGTCAACGACAAGGGCAACACCGGAACCGGCGGCGCCAAGTCCGACAGCGAGGTCATCACTCTCGACGTGCAGCCGGTCAACGACGCGCCCGTCGCCGCCGTGCCCGCGAGCATCACCGTGACCGAGGATGCCGCCTCCGACATCACGGGCATCAGCTTCAGCGATGTGGATGCCGGCACGAACGACGTCACCGTCACTCTATCGGTCTCAGCGGGCACGCTCATTGCGCTGTCCGGACCTTTCGTGGCGGTCACAGGATCGGGCACCGGCAGCATCATGCTGACCGGCACCGTCTCGGCGATCAACAGTTTCATCTCCGGCGGCAACGTCGACTACACGACGCCGCTGAACGACACGGCCGCCCAGACGCTGACCGTCAGCATCGACGACGGCGGCAATACCGGCTCGGGCGGCGCGAAGACCGATACCGAATCCGTTACCTTGAATGTCACGCCAGTCAATGATGCGCCAACCGGCATCGCTCTCTCGCCCAGCAAAGTCGATGAGGAGACCGCCGGCGCTGTTGTCGGCCTGCTCACAGTGACCGATCCGGACACCGGCGACACGCATACCTTCACTGTGGACGATTCACGTTTCGAAATCGTGGGCGGCCAACTGCAGCTCAAGGCGGGCCAGAGCCTGGATTTTGAAACCGAACCGTCGGTAACGGTTCAGGTGACGGCAAAGGACTCCGGCAATTTGACGCACACCGAGATCTTCGTGATCAGCGTGAACGACACGACAGGCAGCAGCACCGGCGGCACCGCTGGCCCCGACAGCCTGGCCGGCACAAATCAGGACGATACCCTCAGCGGTGGCGCGGGTAATGACACGCTCGAGGGCGGCGGCGCCGGCGACAGTCTCGACGGCGGCGCCGACAGCGACAATCTCGACGGCGGCGCGGGCAACGATACGCTCGACGGTGGCGCCGGCATCGACCTCATCGTCGGTGGCACAGGCAATGACACGATCGTCTGGGATCTTCTGGACAGTGCAGTCGACGGCGGTGCTGGAATCGATACTCTTGCCCTCAACGGAGCCGACATCGACCTCTCGTTGGCGCCGGTGTCCGGTATTGAGGTTATCAGCATGCTCGGTAGCGGCGCGAACATTGTCGTTCTATCGGCCTTCGATGTCGTGGCCATCTCCGACACCGATACCATCACCATCGCCGGCGAAACGGGTGATACCGTCGATGGCGGCGGAGGCTGGACCTTTGCCGGTGCCGACGGCAAGGGAAACGACGTTTACACCCAATCGACGGGTTTCGGCACCGCGACGCTGGTCATCGACCAGGACGTCGCCTTCGTCTGATCTCATATAATTCAATCATTTACGCCATAACTTGCGAGCCGGGTCCGAGGTCCGGGGCCGGAATCCGCAAATTTTTCTGAAACTCAATGTTAACCATTATTGTGAAATGATTGGCTGCGGTTTTTCCGCGTGAGTTCAGGCGGATAGGAGGCGCCGCTGCCGTATTTGCCTCTGTTTGTTTACCGGGACTCCGGACGTCCAGAGTTATGCGCGCCCTGTTTTTGTCGTTGCTCATCGCCAGCCTTGCCGTCCTCGGCCCAGTCGAAACGACTGCGCGGGCCGAAGCCCCGATGCGCGCGTACAGGATCAAGGCGGCATTCATTCTCGATGTGGCCCGGCAGGTGCAGTGGCCCAACCCGGTCGGACCCGTCGCCCGCCTCTGCACTTTCGGTGCCGACCCCTTCGGCGATGCCTGGGGCGCGATTCAGAATCAGCGCATTCAAGGACGGCCTCTGCGGATCGAGCGGAACGTGCCGAAGGAAAGAATTGGCGATTGCATGATCCTGGCGATCGGCGATCTTTCCGATGACGAAGCCATTACGCTGGCGCAGGCGATCGATAATTCGCCCATCCTGACGGTGGCCGACGATGCGACGCCGGCAAAGGTCGATGCGATCCTCCGACTGAAGTCGGTCGACAATCGTCTTCACTTCGATCTCGATCTGCCGCAGGCGCAACGCCGCGGCCTGCAGATCGGCATGCGAGTCCGCGAGTTGGCCGATTCCGTCGATGGCAAAGCGGTGGATGGGAATCCTTAGTGAACTGGTTCCGCAATCTTTCCATCCGGCGCAAGCTGACGCTGATAATCATTTCCGTCAGCGCCCTGGTGCTGCTGGTCTCCACGCTGATCAATGTCACCCGCGAATATCGCGAACGTCGCGCCAATCTGATCCAGGAAATCTCCACCTTGGCCGAGATCATCGGCCGTAACAGCGATGCGGCCATCCTGTTCGAGGATTCGGGCCGCGCGCAATCAATGCTGGATTCGCTGAGTGCCAAGAGCGAAATCGAGTCGGCCTTCATCTTCAAGAACACGCGCGAGCAGTTTGCCGCCTATCCGGCCGGCGCGATGACCACGCTGCCGGAAGTCTTTCCCGTCGATACGCCGATCGAGCTGGGCGATCACATCCGCCTGATCCGCCAGATCGAAGGCGAGGACAGTACAATCGGCTATATCGTCATCAATGCCAGCTTGACCAATTTCTACAATCAGCTTGCTGTGTTGATCGGCGTCGCCGCGGCCATCTTCGGCATCTCACTGGTCATCGCTCTGATCTTCTCCGCCTGGATGCAGCGGGTGGTTTCCGTGCCGATTGACAAGCTCGCGCAATCGATGAAACTGGTATCCGAAACCCGCAACTACTCTGTTCGCCTCGCCAAGCACGGCAATGACGAACTAGGCGAACTCGTCGACCGCTTTCATGAGATGCTGGCGGAAATCGAGCAGCGGGAGAAAAGCCTATCGGTCGCCCGCCAGCAGGCCGAACTGGCGAACCGCGCCAAGACCTCGTTCCTCGCCAATATGAGCCACGAACTGCGCACGCCGCTCAACGCCATCATCGGTTTTTCCGAGATGATGGCGCGGCAGCTCTTCGGGCCCCTGCCCAACCGGCAGTATCAGGAATACGCCCAGGATATCCATGACAGCGGCACCCACCTGCTGGATATCATCAACACGATCCTCGATCTGTCGAAAGTGGAAGCCGGCGCCGTCCGCCTCAATGAATCGGAGTTCGCCATCCTCGACTTGATCCAGCGTCTCGAGCGGCTGTTCCGCGAGCGCGCCGCCAATGCCGGCGTCACCCTCTCCCACAGTCTCGCCGACGGCACGCCGCCGCGGCTGTTCGCGGACGACCGCTTGGTTCGCCAGTGCCTGAGCAATCTGCTGTCCAACGCCCTCAAATTTACACCCACCGGCGGCGGCGTCAGCGTGCAAGTTGACCGCACCTTCGATGGCGGCATCAGTATTGCGGTCCGCGATACCGGCATCGGCATCGCACCAGAGGACATCGTCGTCGCGCTAGAGCCCTTCGGCCAGATCGACAGCTCTCTCAGCCGGAGATACCAGGGCACCGGGCTTGGGCTGCCAATCGTGAAGTCCTACATCGAGCTCCACGGCGGCAGCCTCAATATCGTCAGCCGCCCCGGTGAGGGGACAACCGTTACCCTGTGTTTTCCGCCCGGCCGGGCCCGCAGTGGGGGCCCCGCCGGCGAATCCCGCCAACTCGCCTAGGCCCGCCTGGACGAGCCGGAAAGCCCCTGTTTCCGCTGCCCTATCCCGCTTGACACTCCTGGTATTCTGCCTATCTTTGAAATACGACTAATTTAGTCGTATTTCGGAACGGGCGGTGGCGATGATCAGAGTCAGCAGGCTGGCGGACTATGGGGTGGTGCTGGCGTGTCATATCGCTGGACACCCCGGCCAATGCCACAATGCCTATGACTTGGCGGAAGTCACCGGCCTGCCCGCGCCCACGGTCAGCAAGCTACTCGCTGCATTGGCGAAAACGGGAATACTAAGCTCGATCCGCGGGGCCAAGGGCGGCTATCGATTGGCCCGCGATCCCGGCGAGATCACCGCCGCCGACATCGTTACCGCCGTTGATGGTCCGATTGCCCTGACCATCTGCCTGGAAGAAGGCAATGTCGGGGCCTGCGACGTCGAGTCATTGTGTCCGACCCGCCATGGCTGGCACCGGCTAAATGAGGCGATCCGCGCGGCCCTGGCCAGCGTTTCTATATCGGAACTTGCGCCGGCCATGCCCGTGCGCTCGCCCCTGCCCTGGCCCGCCGCCGAAGCGGTGACGCCCCCGGCAACGACGCCGAGCCTGGCGAAATCATAGCGGATCGGAAGGACAATCATGGCCAGCACGGCTGAAACGGCCGAGAAAGTCCACTCGCTCGCCGGCGAGAAGTACAAGTACGGCTTCGTCACCGACATCGAGTCGGACATGGCGCCCAAGGGCCTGAGCGAAGACACTGTCTGTTTTATCTCGGACAAGAAGAACGAGCCGCAATGGCTCCTGGACTGGCGCCTCAGGTCGTTCCGCGCCTGGACCCAGATGGAAGACCCCAAATGGGCGAAGATCGGCTTTCCGGCGATCGATTATCAGGACGCCTATTACTACGCCGCGCCCAAACAGAAGATCACGCCGAAGAGCCTGGATGAGATTGATCCGGAGCTGCTGAAAACCTACGAGAAGCTCGGCATTCCGCTCCGCGAGCAGGAGCGGCTGGCCGGAGTCGCGGTTGACGCCGTATTCGACAGCGTGTCCGTCGCCACGACTTTCAAGAAGAAGCTCGAGGAAGTCGGCGTCATCTTCTGTTCGATATCGGATGCGGTAAAGAACCATCCCGATCTGGTGCGCAAGTATCTGGGCAGCGTCGTCCCCTACTCTGACAATTTTTACGCCACGCTCAATTCCGCCGTCTTCACCGACGGGTCCTTCGTCTATGTGCCGGAGGGCGTGCGCTGCCCGATGGAGCTGTCCACCTATTTCCGCATCAATGCGGCGCAGACCGGCCAGTTCGAGCGCACCCTGATTATTGCCGACCGCGGCAGCTATGTGAGCTACCTCGAAGGCTGCACCGCGCCGATGCGTGACGAGAATCAGCTGCACGCCGCTGTTGTCGAGCTGGTCGCACTCGACGATGCCGAGATCAAGTATTCGACCGTGCAGAACTGGTACCCCGGCGACGAGAACGGCAAGGGCGGCATCTACAATTTCGTCACCAAGCGCGGCGCATGCCGGGGCAAGAACTCCAAGATTTCCTGGACCCAGGTGGAAACCGGCTCGGCGATCACCTGGAAATATCCGAGCTGCATCCTCCAGGGCGAGAATTCGATCGGCAATTTCTACTCCATCGCCATCACCAACAACTATCAGCAGGCCGATACCGGCACCAAGATGATCCATATCGGCAAGAACAGCCGGAGCACCATCATTGCCAAGGGCATCTCCGCCGGCCGCGCGCAAAGCACCTATCGCGGGCTGGTGCGGATTCTCCCCGGCGCTGCCAATGCGCGCAACTACACCCAGTGCGACTCCCTGCTGATCGGCGACCGCTGCGGCGCCCATACGGTGCCCTATATCGAAAGCCGCAACCGCACTGCGCGCATCGAGCATGAAGCGACGACCTCGAAGATCAGCGAGGATCAGCTGTTCTATTGCCGCCAGCGCGGCTTGTCGGCCGAGGACTCGGTCTCCCTGATCGTCAACGGTTTCTGCAAGGAAGTGCTGCAGGAGCTGCCCATGGAATTCGCCGTCGAAGCGCAAAAGCTCGTCGGCATCAGCCTGGAAGGAAGCGTCGGCTGAGGCCGCTTTGAAATAGAGAAGTTAGAATGCTGGAAATCCAGAATCTCCACGTCACCGTCGCCGGCAAGCAGATCCTGAAGGGTCTGGATTTGAAGATCTCGACCGGCGAGGTCCACGCTATCATGGGACCGAACGGCTCAGGCAAGAGCACGCTGTCCTATGTGCTGGCCGGCCGCGACGGCTATGAAGTGACCGACGGCGCCATCCTCTACCAGGGAAAGAACCTGCTGGAGCTGAATACCGAGGAGCGGGCGCGGGCAGGCATCTTTCTCGCCTTTCAGTATCCGGTCGAAATCCCCGGCGTCGGCAGTAACAATTTCATGAAATCGGCGCTCAATGCCGTGCGCAAACACCGTGGCCTGCCCGAACTGGACGCCATGGAGTTCCTCAAGCTCATCAGAACCAAGCGCGATATGCTCGGCGTCGCCGAGGACATGCTGAAACGCCCGCTGAACGTCGGATTCTCCGGCGGCGAAAAAAAGCGCGCGGAGATCCTGCAGATGACCCTGCTGGAACCGACGCTGGCGATCCTCGACGAAACCGACTCCGGCCTGGACATCGACGCCCTGAAGGTCGTCGCCAAGGGCATCAATGCGCTGCGCTCGCCGGACCGTTCGATGCTGGTGATCACCCATTATCAGCGCCTGTTGGATTATGTTCAGCCGGATTTCGTGCATGTGCTGTCCGATGGCCGCATCGTCCGCTCCGGCGGCCGCGAGCTGGCTCACCAGCTCGAGAAGGAAGGCTATGGTCGCCATCAGGCGAACAGGCCGGCAGCCTAGGATCTAGAGCGATGCCGTCATCGAACCGTTCCATCGCCCTGCCCTACGCCGACCGCTTTGCAGCGGTCGCGGCGTCGTTGCCGGGCAGTGGCTTGCCCTGGTTGCGGGACATGCGCACGGAAGCGCTCGCGCGTTTCCGGCGCCAGGAACTGCCGTCGACGCGGGTCGAACGTTGGAAATACACGAACCTGCATCCGGTCGCCGCGCGAGAATTCGCGACGGCAGCCCCGGCACCGGCGAATGACAAGACACCGGCCGCTGCGCCCGCGATCGCCGACGCCCTCGCCCGCCTCATCTTCGCCAATGGCGTGCTACAGGCATCGGATACCGCCCGTTTGCCCAAGGGCGTGCGTTTCCTGAGCATGCCCGAGGCTGTTACCGGCGACACCGACTGGCTGCGCCGATCGCTGGCCGCGGCGAAATTTGACGATCCGCTGGCCGCGCTCAATCTCGCCTTCATGTCGAACGGCGTTGTGCTGCGGATTGATGACGGCGTTCGGCTTCCAGCACCGATCGAGATTTTGCATGTCGCGGATACCCGTGGCGAAGCTCGAGCCTTTCATCACCGCCATGTCATTGCCTTGGGAGAGGGTTCGGCCTGCACCATTGTCGAGCGCTTCACCGGCGCGGCCGCCGATCCCTATTGGACGCATCACCACAGCGATGTCGCCGTTGGCGCGGACGCGCACTGCCGCTACTTCAAGGTTCAGGATGAGGGCGCGCAGGCCATCCACTTGGCCGCCATGACTGCCGCTGTTGGAAAGGCCGGCGGCTTCGACAGCTTCGTATTGACCACCGGCGGCGGCCTTTCACGGCATGAGATCACCGTGTCGCTGGACGCGCCCGGCGCAACCTGCCGCTTGGATGGCTGTTATCTCGGTCGCGGCCGGCAGCATATCGACAATACGACCGACATCCGCCACGCCGCACCCGAGACCACCAGCAGTGAAACCTACAAGGGCGTGCTGGACGAGCAGGCCCACGGCGTCTTCCAGGGCCGGATCACCGTCCAGCCCCACGCCCAGAAAGTGGATGGCCGCCAGCTCAACAAGACCATCCTGCTGTCCGATCGCGCGGAGATGGATACCAAGCCGGAACTGGAGATCTACGCCGACGACGTGAAATGCAGCCATGGCGCCACGATCGGCGAGCTAGACGAAAACGCCGTGTTCTACCTGCGCGCCCGCGGGATCGGCCTCGCCGAAGCCCGGCAGATGCTGGTGGAGGGCTTTATCGAGGACCTCATCGGCGCCGTGGATGATCCGGCCGTTCGCGATGCCTTCCTTGCCCACGCCCGCGGCTGGATGGCGCAGCCGAGCCCGGGGATCGCCGCATGACCGCCGCCGCCCTCGCTTTGTCGGAACGGCAGAATGCGCCGATCCTGGACCTGGAGCGGGTCCGCCGGGATTTCCCGATTCTGGCGAAGCCGGTCCATGGCCACCGCCTGGTGTTCCTGGACAGCGCCGCCAGCGCCCAGAAGCCGCGCGCCGTCATCGACGCGATCAAGTACTGCTATGAAACCGAGTACGCCAACGTTCATCGCGGCGTCTACTGGCTGAGCGAACGCGCGACCCTGAACTTCGAGGGCGCACGTGAACGGATCGCCAAGTTCCTCAACGCAAAGGAAGCGCGGGAGATCATCTTCACCCGCAGCGCCACGGAGGCGATCAATCTGGTCGCCTTCAGCTACGGCGAAGGCTTCCTCAAGGCCGGCGATGAGGTCATCATCTCCGCCTTGGAACACCACTCCAACATCGTGCCCTGGCAGTTGCTGCGCGACCGCAAGGGCATCGTGCTGAAGGTGGCGCCGATCAATGACGCGGGTGAATTCCTGCTGGATGAGTACGCGAAGCTGTTCACATCGCGCACCAAGCTCGTCGCGGTAACGCACACCTCCAATGCCCTGGGCACCGTGACTCCGATCACCGATATCATCCGCATCGCCCGCGAGCATGGCACCCATGTAATGGTGGACGGTTCCCAGGCAGCGCCGCACCGGGCTGTCGACGTCCGGGCTCTGGGCTGCGATTTCTTCATCTTCACCGGCCACAAGGTCTATGGGCCGAGCGGGATCGGCGTGCTCTACGGCAAGGCCGATCTGCTCAACGCCATGCCGCCCTATCAGGGCGGCGGCGACATGATCCGCTCGGTGACCTTCGAGAAGACCGAATTCGCCGATATCCCCAACCGTTTCGAGGCCGGCACGCCTCATATCTCCGGCGCCATCGGCCTCGCGGCTGCCGCCGATTACGTCACCGCGCTCGGCTTCGATCGGATTGAAGCCCACGAGCAGGCGCTGCTGACCTACGCCACGGAGCGGTTGAACGATGTTCCAGGCCTCACCATCGTCGGTCGTGCGAAACACAAAGCCAGCATCGTCTCCTTCACCATGGAGGGCGCCCATCCCCACGACATCGGCACGATCTTGGACCGGCAGGGCATCGCCGTCCGCGCCGGCCATCACTGTGCGCAGCCGCTGATGGACCGCTTAAATGTGGCGGGAACCGCGCGCGCCTCCTTCGGCTTGTACAATGGCTTCGACGATGTGGATGCGCTGGCCGACGGCCTGCTGCGGGTACGGGAGATCTTCGGCTGATGTCTGACCTGCGTGAACTCTATCAGGAGGTCATCCTCGACCACAGCCGCCAGCCGCGGAACTTCCGCAAGCTGCCGGCGGCAACCTGCGAGGCCAAGGGCGACAATCCGCTCTGCGGCGACCGGGTGACCGTCTATCTCAAGGTCAAGGATGGGATCGTCGAAGACGTGACCTTTGAAGGCCGTGGCTGCGCAATTTCGATGGCCTCGGCGTCCATGATGACCGAAGTGCTTAAGGGAAAGTCCGAGGTCGAAGTGCGCGAACTCTTTGACCGCTTCCACGATTCCATGACCGGCAAGAGCGCCTGCCACGGCGCCGACGTTGGCGCCCTGGACAAGCTGATGGTGCTGTCGGGCGTGCGTGAGTACCCCATGCGCGTGAAGTGCGCGACTCTGTCCTGGCACACGCTGATGGCGGCGCTTGACCAAAAGCAATCTTCCATCTCGACGGAGAACGCCTAAGCCATGTCCGCCGAACAGCAGGCTTCAACCGGTTCGATGCCCGACACGGCGCCGCCCGCGACCGCCGGCGGGAGCGATCTCACGGCCGAGCAGATCGAGGCTCTCCGCCCACGGATCGTGGACGCGATCAAGACCGTCTATGATCCGGAAATCCCGGTGAACATCTACGAACTAGGCCTGATTTACGACCTGGATATCGATCCCAAGGGCAATGTGGCCATCAAGATGACCCTCACGGCCCCCGGCTGCCCCGTGGCGGGCACCATGCCCCAGATGGTCCGGGATGCCGTTGCCCGGGTCGAAGGCCTTAACGATATCGACGTAGATTTGGTGTGGGATCCGCCCTGGGATAAGTCCCGCATGTCCGAGGCCGCCCAGCTTGAACTGGGCATGTTCTAGTCTTAACTATTAAGTCCTACTGGAGTCCTTGTAATGCGCCCGACCCTGAGCCCGATCAAGATCACCGACGCTGCCGCCGAGCGCTTCAAATCGCTGCTGGTGAAGCGCGATCAGCCGCCGGCCGGCCTGCGCATCAGCGTGAGGGCCAAGGGCTGTTCCGGTCTCTCCTACGTCATCGACTACGCCGACGAGAAGGGGCCGAACGACGAAGTCGTGCAGGACAAAGGCGTGACGATCTTCATCGATCCCCGCGCCACTATGTTCATCATCGGCACCGAAGTGGACTATGTCGAAGACAAGCTGCAGTCCGGCTTTGTCTTCAAGAATCCGAACGAAAAGGGCCGCTGCGGCTGCGGCGAGTCATTCCACGTATAGACCGGACCATTGATCTTGATTTGGGCGCCCCGGCCTTTCAGCCGGGGCGTTTCGCATTTCGGGCCGGCAATCGCCGGCGTTTGACGTGCCGCTGGCAGCGACTAACCTCTGTCCGGATCGGAGGATTCCCCGCCAATGCGTCTTCGCGTCGCGACATTCAACATCGAGAATCTGGACATCGGCCCGGAATGGCCGCCGATCGAGGCGCGCGTTCCCACGCTGCAGGCTCAGCTCCGGCGGTTGAATGCGGACATCATTTGTCTTCAGGAAGTGAATGGGCAGAAGTTACCCGGCGCGAGAGCTCGGCAACTTTTGGCTCTGGACGCAGTTGTAAAGCACACGGGCTACGAGAGCTTTCAGCGCGCCTCTACGATCAACGAGAGTTCCGGTGGAGCCTACGATGTCCACAATCTGGTGACGCTCAGCCGCTTTCCCATTCGCAGGATTGAGCAGGTGCTCCACATGCTGGTCCCTCCGATGACCCACAGAATCCTGTTTTCGCCCCAAACACCGGCTGCCACCGATATCCGCTGGGACCGCCCCTTGCTTCACACGGAGATCGCGGTCAGTGAAACCTGCCGGCTGCATGTGATCAATCTTCATCTGCGCGCGCCCATCGCTTCGGCCGTGCCGGGCGGAAAATCATCGGCGACGACTTGGCGCGACACGACGGCTTGGGCGGAGGGATACTTTCTGGCCGAGATGAAGCGGTCGGGTCAGGCATTGGAAGCCCGCCTGCTGACCGATCAGATCCTCGACAAATCGCATGACGCCGCCATTCTCGTCTGCGGCGATTTCAACGCCGAGGCGAACGATACCGCGCTGCAGATCTTGCAGGCATCGCCGGAAGACACCGGCAATCGCGATCTCGCCTGGCGCACGCTGGTGCCGCTGGAAAATCCCGGTGACGACATCCGGCAGTTCACGGTGATGCATGGCGGCCGCGGCGTCATGCTGGATCACATCCTGGCTTCCGCGACGATGGCGCTTGCCTGCCGCAACGTCACCATCGACAACAGCGCCCTGCTCGATGAGGTCGAGCCCGCGTCGGTCAGCAGCCTTCGTCCCGGTTCCTACCATGCACCCGTTGTCGCAGAGTTCCAGCTGCAAACCACAAGCCGCGTTGACGGCGATCCCATCGATTGAGGGCCCAATGACAGTCACCATGGATTTCCACGGCGCGGCCGGCAGCGTCACCGGTTCCTGCTACCGCATCGTCCATCCCAAGGGCAGCTTCCTGGTGGATTGCGGCATGTTCCAGGGTTCGAAAACGCTCAACGCGCTGAACCACCGCCCCCTGCCCTTCGATCCCCGCGAGCCCGCTTTCGTGCTGCTGACCCATGCCCATATCGATCACAGCGGCATGCTGCCGCGGCTCACCAAGGCAGGTTTCCGCGGCCCTATCTACACCATTCCCAGCACCTCCGACCTGCTCACCTTCATGCTGCCGGACTCCGGCAGCATCCAGGAATCGGAAGTCGAGCGGCTGAACCGGCGCAACGAACAGCGCGGCCAGGAGAGGTTGCAACCGATCTATACGGTGGAAGACGCCAAGTCCTGCCTCGAGCAGATCCGCGACGTTGCGTATGAACAGTGGCTGAAGGCATCTCCGGGCGTCCGGGTGCGCTTTTGGAACGCGGGTCACATCCTGGGATCGGCGTCGCTTGAGATCGAAATCGAGACTGGCGAGAAACAGCATCCAACGCTTCGCCTGCTCTTCTCTGGCGATCTGGGGCCGAGCCACAAAGCGTTTCACCCCGATCCGGACGCTCCGGAAGGTTTCGACTACGTGGTGACAGAGTCGACCTACGGCGGGCGGGACCGGCCGGACGCAACGCCGGAGTATCGCCGCTCCCTGCTGCGCACCGAGGTAAAGGCCGCGCTTGAGCGCGGCGGCAACCTGCTGATCCCTTCTTTCGCGGTCGAGCGAAGCCAGGAGCTGTTGCTCGACCTGGCCCATCTGTTTCGCCATCGCGAGCTGCCCGCCAGTCATGTCTACATCGATTCACCCATGGCCGTACGGGCCACCAAGGTCTTCATGGAGCATGCGAAGGATCTTGAGGATATGGATGATGGATCTCCATTCGACATGCCCAATTTCCATTTCGTCGAGACGGTCGACCAAAGCAAGGCCGTGAACATGATCAAGGCCGGCGCGATCGTCCTCTCGGCCAGCGGCATGTGCGAGGCCGGGCGCATCCGGCACCACCTCAAACACAATCTCTGGCGGCCCGAATGCACGGTCTTGTTCGTCGGCTATCAGGCGCCGGGGACGTTAGGTCAATTGCTGGTGTCCGGCGCGAAGACGGTCCGCATTCACAATGAAGAAGTCATTGTGCGGGCGGCGATGCGGCGGCTGGAGGCCTATTCCGGCCATGCCGACGGCCCGGAACTCGTAACCTGGATCAAGGAACGCCTGCCGGTGAAAAGCGGCATCTTCCTGACCCATGGCGAGCCGGAGGGCCGCCAAGCGTTCAAGGCCGGGCTGGTGGCGGCCGGTTGCGACGGCAACAAGATCTTCCTGCCGGAGCTTGACGATCGGTTCGACCTCACCGCCGGCCGGATGGCGGAGGCAGCGGCTCATCGCCTCCCGGCCGAGCAGGTTGCCACCGAAGATTGGCACAACAAGCACGCCGCCTTCATCCTCGATCTCCGCCAGCATCTGGCGTCACTTAGGAGCAACGCCGACCGGGAACGTTTACTGACGGAATTGCAAGGCCGCCTGAAAAATCGGGCCTAGAGTCCGAGAATCGGTTTCAATGGCTTCGCGAGGGGCTTGGCAAAGCGCGCCGTCGTCCGCACATGCCCCACGCTGTTGAGTGCATCGGCCACGGCCTGCCGGTGCGGCATGTTGCCGTCGGCAAGATTGACCCTGACCGCATGGTAGCCGCTGCCGCGGGCTATGTCCTCGACCCCGGCCAATAGCGTTTGTGCGACGGATCGGCTGTCCAGAAAATTTGCCACGATCAAATCGTCAACATCCAGGGTACGTCCGCTGCGCAGGTCAAAGCCGTCGACCAAGCTGCAAAGGCCATGCAGGTAACCGCCCGAATTTGACGCCACCAGAATGCGCCGCGGCGTCCAGGGCAAAGGCGGTAATTGACCACTGGCGTAGGCAACCCATTCCAATTCGGATAGAGACGGGTACAGGAGTTGAGCCAAGGGCAGCGCCAGACGCAGTTCTCCCTCGGGCAGGATCCGGACCTGGAAGGCATTTTGTGCGTTGGCCGTCAT
Organism: Dongiaceae bacterium; assembly: GCA_046154965.1. Lineage (GTDB taxonomy): Bacteria > Pseudomonadota > Alphaproteobacteria > Dongiales > Dongiaceae > DATKFM01. The sequence goes on from JBJXDY010000021.1 coordinate 13,498, forward strand.
TAGCGACACATATGATTATGTTGATTAATTAAATGCCCCAGTGGGCAGTCCAGCGATGACCTAGATCAAATTGTCGCAGTTTGCTTGCTACCGGGCAGGCGAAGGCGCAAGTATAAGTCCGGCAGGGGAATGAGACCTTAGTAGGCGGGGACAGTTATGCAGATCATTCGACAGGCCAAAGTGTCGCAAGAAAGTCACTTTCATCTCGGCGAACCCTGTGCCGATTGCGAAATTCGCGAGATCGGCGTCTGCGATTCCCTGGAGCCGGAAGAGCTTGAGGAGGTCCGGCGTATCGTCTCCACGCTGACGCTCCATCCTGGCCAGTCGGCCATCGTCGAGGGCGAACCGGCACAGGATTTATTCAATGTCATCAATGGCTCGGTGAAGCTCTACAAGCTTCTGCCGGACGGGCGCCGGCAGATCACCGGATTCCTGTCGTCAGGCGATTTCCTGGGCATCGCCTACAACGATACCTACGCCTACACGGCCGAAGCGATCACCGACGTAAAGCTCTGCCGCTTCCCGCGGCGGCGGCTCGAAGCGCTTCTGCCCGACCACCCGACATTGGAGCGCCGCCTGCTGGGCGAGGCCGCTCATGAACTGGTGGCGGCTCAGGACCAGATGCTGTTGCTTGGGCGCAAGACGGCGATGGAGCGGGTTACTTCCTTTCTTTCCATGCTCGCCAAGAAGGCGGCGCGGGCACGCAAATCCACGGAAAACCTCGAGGTGCCGATGACCCGCACGGATATCGGCGACTATCTCGGCCTGACAACCGAGACCGTCAGCCGCGCCATCTCGCGCCTGCGGGATGATAAGATCGTCTCCGTGGCGACCCGCGGCCAGATCGTCATTCTCGATCGGGATGCTCTGGAGCGTCTCACCGAAGGCGAATAGAATTTCAGTTCACCAGGCGCGAATGCGCGGCCGCTCCTTCATCGGGGAGCGGCTTTTCATTTAGCGGGAACGGCATGCAACCGGATATCTTCAAGCTCTTCGCGATCTTTGGAACCGTCTTCGTCGCCGAACTCGGCGACAAGACACAACTGGCCACCCTGCTCTTCGCCTCCGACAGCAAGCACAGCCCCATGCTGGTTTTCATCGCGGCCTCAGCTGCTCTTTGCTTGTCGACCGCTTTGGCGGTCGCACTGGGCAGCAGCGGCGCCGCCTATCTGACGCGCATGCCGCTCAAGCTGATCGCCGGCATCGGCTTTCTCGCGCTGGGCGCCTGGACGCTGGTCGATTACTGGCGCGCATAGAGGCTACACGGCGCGCTCGGCGCTCAGGCCGAAGCGCCGCCGCTGTTCCGCCAGGCCGAGCAGCCGATCCTCGACCCGCCTGTTGACGGTTGCCTTCGGGAACTTGCCGTCGGGCTGGCGCTCGCCCGCCGCAACACCCGTGAGCAGCTCGATCCCCTCGTCAATCCGCGACACCGGATAGATCTGGAACTTACGGGTGCGCACGGCGTCGACCACGTCGCGCCGCAGCATCAGATGCTGCACATTGCCGGCCGGAATCAGCACGCCCTGCTGCCCGTTCAGTCCGCGCTTGGCGCAGACGTCAAAGAAGCCCTCGATCTTCTCGTTGACGCCGCCGATCACCTGGATTTCGCCATACTGGTTCACTGAACCGGTGACGGCGAAACCCTGCTTGACCGGCAGATCGGACAGCGCCGACAGCAGCGCATAGAGCTCCGTCGACGAGGCACTGTCGCCCTCGACGCCGCCATAGGACTGCTCGAATACCAGCGTCGCCGACAGCGACAGCGGCTGATCCTCGGCATAGCGGGCACCCAGATAGCCGGCGAGGATCAGCACGCCCTTGGAATGGATCGGCCCGCCCAGTTCCACCTGCCGCTCGATATCGATGACCTCGCCCCGGCCCAGGCGCACCCGGGCACTGATTCGCGCCGGCTTGCCGAAACTCATCGTCCCCAGGGTCATCACAGACAGGCCATTGACCTGCCCGACCTTCGCACCGTCGGTGGCGATCAGCACCAGCCCCCGCTGGATCATCTCGTGGGAGCGGTCGCGCACCCGCTCGCTGCGGTCCCGCTGCGCCGCCAGCGCCTCCTCCACCTGCAGCAGACTCACGGTATCGCGCTTGCCCTGCTCGGCGAGATAGTCCGCCTCCCGCATCACATCGGCCACGGCGGAGATTCGCATCGACAGCTTGCGGGCGTCATCGGCAAGCCGCGAGGCATGCTCGATGATCCGCTCGACCGCATCACGCTCGAACGGGCGCATGCTCTCCCGCCGCGTGATCGTTGCCACCAGCCGCGCGAATGCCACCATGGTTTCGGGCTGCCGCGGCATGTCGTCTTCGAAATCGGCGGCAACCTTGAAGAGCTCGCTGAAATCTGGATCGTATTCCGACAGCATATAGTATAGCTGCCGGTCACCAACCAGAACCACGCGGATGTTCAGCGGCACCGCCTGCGGGTCCAGAGTCACGGTGTTAACCAGCGTATACATCTGGCCCGGCGACTCGATGTGGATCTCGCGCTTCCGGATCGCGCGCTTCAGCGCCTCATAGGCATGGGGCTGGATCAGCAGTTTGCGCGCATCGACGACCAGGTAACCGCCGTTGGCGCGATGCAATGCGCCGCCTTTGATCAGCGTGAAGTCGGAGATCAGGGCGCCCATCTCGGCCAGCTGCTCGATCACCCCGACCAGATTGGCGAAGGTCGGATTGTCCTCATACACCACCGGCGCGCCGGTCTTGCCTTTGCGGTCCACGATGACATTGACCTGATAGCGCCGGAAGCGATCGCCGTCGGCCAGCCGCGCCCCGGCCATCGCGCCGGCTGGTCCAGGTCCAGATTCCTCCTGCACGATGCCCAGGAAGATTTCCACATGTTCGACGATGTCCCGCTCCACAGCGTCGAGATAGGCGAGGATGACCGGGTTGTCCTTGTAGCGCGCCTGGATGTCGTCGATGCGGTTGCCGACGGCGAAGGTCGTCATCTTGCGATTTAGCGCGACGAGCTGGTCGCGCCGCTCCCGCTCCCAGAGCGGCAGCTGTGCCAGTGTCTTTTCCAGTTCCTCCTGGAGGCCCTCAATCGTATCGCGGATCTTTGCCTGCGCATCCTCCGGAAGCTTCTGGAATTCCTCCGGGCTCAGCATGCCGCCATTCATCGCCGGCGCAAAGCCGAAGCCGGCGGGCATGCGGATCAGCACCACGCTCCGCGCCTTGCCCAACTCCTGCAGATGCTCGAAGGCGCTCTCCTGCCGCTGCTTGAACTCATCATCGATGATCTGGCGCCGGGAGCGGTAGTTGGCGCTCTCGAACATCGCCGGCATGGTCGCCCGCAGGTCCTTGACCAGCTGCGCCATCTCGCCGCGAAATTCCACCGCTTCGCCCGGCGGCAATTCGATTGCCGTCGGCTTATGCGGCTCGGCAAAATTGAACACGTAGCAAAGGTCCGGCGGCACCGGCTCGCCCGTCGCCACCCGGTCCAGAAACTCGCGGACCATGGAATGCTTCGCCGTGCCCGGCCCGCCGAGCGCGAAGATGTTGTAGCCCGGCCGCTTGATGCCGATGCCAAAGCGAATGGCGCGCATCGCCCGTTCCTGCCCCGGCACATCCGTCAGATCTTCCAGTTCCGCCGTGGTGGCGAATTGCGGCAGTTCATCGGCACAGCAGCGATAGAGCTGTTCCGGCAGCAGCGGTTCAACGGGCATGCGGTACGCCTCCTAGCCGCGATCGTCCAACCAATCCGGGCCCAGATAGGCCCGCAGCGCGGCCGAAGACGGGTGTAACAATAATTCCCGGGCCGGGCCAGTGGCGGCCACCCGCCCCTCGGCGATAAAGGCGACCCGGCCGGCGGCATGCAGCGCATCCTCGGGCTGATGGGTCACGAACAGCACCGTGAAACCCTGGGTCATACGCAGTTCGTCGACCAGGTCCAGCATCTCCCGCCGCAAGGCAGGCCCCAATGCGGCAAAAGGCTCGTCCAGCAGCAGCAAAGGCCGGTTGCGCACCAGACTGCGGGCCAGGGCCGTGCGCTGCCGCTCGCCGCCGGACATCTGCTCCGGCCGCCGCTGTGTAAAGCCGCCGAGCCCGACCCGTTCCAGCGCAGCGCCCACCGCGTCCCGCTGTTCGGCCGTCAAACGCAGCCCCGGATGGATGCCGAGCCCGACATTCTGCTCCACGGTCAGATGGGCGAAGAGGTTGTTGTCCTGGAACAGCATGGTCACCGGCCGCTCATTCGGCGGCAGAGCAGCGATCTCCTGGCCGTTGACCCGGATGCTGCCGGCCTCGGCCCGCTCGAAGCCGGCGATCAGCGACAGCAGCGTGCTCTTGCCCGCGCCGCTGGGTCCGATCACGCCCAGAAAATCGCCGCTCTCCACCTGCAGATCGAATTCCATCTGCATGTCCTCATAGCGGAAGCGAAGCCGTTCGATTTCAAGCGCGGCCATGACCGCCCAACCCCCGCTCCAGTGCAATGAACAACAGCAAGCACAACCCCAACAGCACCAGCGCCACCACCGCCGCCGCGTCGAACTGATAGGCCGCCAGACGCTGATACAGCAGCAGCGGCAGCGTCGCCGTCTCCGGCGTGCCGAATAGGGCGATGACGCCGAGATCGCCCACGGCCAAGGCCGCGCTCAGCGCCGCGGCACGGCCCAGCGGCCGCCGCAGCACCGGCCATTCCACCAGCCGCAGCCGGTCAAAGCCGCGGATTCCCAGGCTGCGCGCCAGGCGGTCATGACGCTCCATGATCAGTTGCATCGGCTCCTCCAGGCTGCGCAGCACATAGGGCAGGCACAGGCAGGCATTGATCGTCACCACGAACAGCGGCGCCCAGGCCAGCACGTCCAGATGGGGCGACAGCAGCACGAAGAGCCCGGTGGCCAGCGCCAGCGGCGGCACCACCAGCATCAGCGACCCGCCCGCCTCCATCATCGCCGCGCGGCGGTGGGCATAGCGGCGGTAGCGCAGATGGCGCAATGTGTCCGACAATCCAACACCGAGGATCAGGCTTAACGCGCTCGCGCCGAGCGCCAACAGGATGCTGAGCCCTGCCGCCCGCCAAAGGCTCGCTTCGCCCATCACCCGCGCGAGCGGTCCCTGAAAACCATGGATGAGCACCGCCAGGATCGGCAACCCAACAAACAGCAGTGCCAGCCCCAGCCACACACCATCGTTGAACCTTGCGCCCCGCGCTGCCGCATCCGGCCGGGGCACGGCGCGCCGCAGCCCCTGTCCCCGGGGCAGCGGCGGCATCAGCATGAACCCCGCACTGACCAGCAGGCCGCAAATGCCGATCTGCAGCAGCGCCAGCACCGCCGCGCGCTCGAGATCAAAGTCGAACCGGACGGCCTGGAATATCGCCACCTCCATGGTGGTCGCCGCCGGTCCGCCGCCCAGCAGCAGCACCACGGGAAAGCTGGTGAAGCAGAGCATGAAGATCACACCCGCCGTGCCGGGGATGGCGCGGCTCACCAGCGGCCACTCGATCATCCTCAGCAACTCGCGGGACCGCATGCCCAGCTGCCCCGCCAACCGCCAATACTCCTCCGGGATTCCCTCCCAGACCGGCAGCAGCAGCCGCACCGCCAGCGGCAGATTGAAGAACACATGACCGATCAGTATTCCGGCCAGGCCATAGACGTTCAGCCGCCATGCGCCTCCGGCCGCGGCGATGCCGTCGCTGATCCATCCGGCACGGCCATACACCGCAAGAACGCCGAGAATCGCCACCAGCGCCGGCATGACGATCGGCAGCATGAACAGCCGCGACAACAGCGCGCGCCCGGGAAAATTGCCGCGCCGCGCCAGCGCCCGGGCGACGGGCAGCGCAAAGCCGATGCTCAGCAGCGTCGACAGCGCCGCCTGCCACAAGGTGAACTGGATTACGCCGCGATAGTAGGAATTGGCCAGCACCGATACCGGGTTCAGATCGCCGGCCGCGGCGATCATGCCAGACAATGCGGCGGCGATGAGCGCGCCAACCGCGCCCAGCACCGCCAGACCCGGCCATAAGGGCCGCATCAATTGCCCATCGCGGCCAGCCATTCGTCGATCCAGGCCTTGCGGCCGGCCGCCGCCTCGTCTGCGGTGAAGAGCAGCGCCGGCTGCGGCACCGCTTGCCGGGCAAAGGCTTCGGGCAGCCCACCCGGCGGCGCGATCACCGGATACATCCAGTTCGTCGTGGGGATCACATCCTGGAATCCCGGACCGGTCATGAACGTGAGAAACTTCTCCGCCAGATCGGGATGCGCCGATGTCGATGTGCGCGCCGCCACTTCCACCTGCATATAGTGGCCCTCGCTGAATTCCGCGGCGCGGTAGCGGTCGGTGTTCTCGGCGATGATGTGATAGGCCGGCGACGTCGTATAGCTCAGCACCATCGGCGCTTCGCCGTTGAGGAACAGGCCATAGGCCTCGCTCCATCCCTTGCTCACGGTCACGATCCGGGGCTTCAGCTTTCGCCAGATCTCCGGCGCCCGGTCGCCATAGAGCTTGCGCACCCACATCAGCAATCCAAGGCCCGGCGTGCTGCTGCGCGGGTCCTGGATCAGGATCTGCCAATCCGCCGGCCCGTTCAGCAAATCCTCAAAACTCTTCGGCGGCGCCGTGATCTTCTCCGAGTCATAGACGAAGGCGAAGTAGCCGTAGTCGTAGGGCACGAACACCGGATCGGACCAGGACATCGGCAGCTTCAAACCCGACAGATCCATGCCATGCTCCGCGAACAGGCCCGTTGCCGCGGCCTCCGCCGTTAAACTGGTATCGAGGCCGAGAACGATATCCGCCTTGGTGTTCCTGCCTTCCAGCAGCAGCCGGCTCAGCAACGCCGCGCCGTCCTCGACGGCCACGTATTCGAGCTTACAGGTGCAATTGGCCTCAAAGGCTTTTTGCACCGCCGGCCCCGGCCCCCACTCCGAAGTGAAGGAGTTGTAGGTATAAACCGTCAGCACAGGCGGATCGGCCGCCTGGGCGGCACCGGCCGCCGCCAGGAACCAGAGAGCTGCAATCAGGACGCGCATGTTTCAACCTCCGCAAAGAGAGAGCGGCGGCGGAAGAGACCCAAGGAAGCATACTGGAGAAGTCTCGGACTCATCTCCCTCCGCCGGCATTACCCGGATCAGGTTCGTCGGGTTGGTGCGGTTGCGGGATCGCAACCAAACCTCTCAGCCACAAGGGCACCCCGTTGAGGAGTCCTACTATAGTGATCTTTCACGCGCGTGCAATGGGTGTGCTGGGTGCAAATCCAGTCAATGCTTTGCCACAGACGAATGGTTGCCTCGCCCCACGAAGTGGGGAGAGGCAGGCGGCATCCGCGTCCAGCGGATGTTGCCGCTGAGGGGCCGGCGCCGATATGGCCACGTGTGGTTGAGCAGCCGCCGCAAGTTGGGACTACAGAATATCGGTCGGCATTTACTGGCTCAGTCCGTTCAACGCCGAGCCGCCAGGCCCTCACCCGCGCAACATTCGCTGGGCGCGAATGTTGTGCACCCTCTCCCGCTCCGCGGGCGATGGGACAATGCTGTTGTTGGATGATTGCACTATCTCCTTACCCGCCGCCGGCGATAGTGCGCCCGTGGCCTTGGCATTGTTGCCGCAGGTCTCCATCTGGCACCAGCGCCGCGATTGGTTGCGAGACGCATCCAGGAAGAACCACTGGCACTAATCATTGGAGCGGTGATGGACGCGCGCGCGATCCCGTGATCGCCAGGAGTGCCGTCAGCATCTGCAGTTGCGAGCGCTGCCGGTCGCCGATGATGCCGGCCGTCTTGGCCCAGGCCAAGCACTTCCCATGGCCAGTCAGCCGTTCCTCCGGCGCCTCGAGCCAGCCGCACCGTTCGACCATGCTGAGGAAATCCAGACACGCGGCAGCGGCGCGGGTATACCTTAACGAGGGCGCGGACCCGTAAATCGAGCTTGATTGCTACCCGATGTCCGATATCAGCCGATAGCGGGCCACATTCCGCATCGCAGCGAAACGACGCTAAGTGCCGATAGTTGCCGTCACGCCAGTTTGCATTTTTTTTGAATCACATTGCACCGAAGCCGCAAGCAAGGCCGCCGGCGATTCTTTCTTGAAAGCACTTGTTTCTAACTGCTATCGGTGCCGCAGGCTTTCAGCACGGACCCGTTATCGCTAGAACAAAATCCACCAATAGAATAGTCTTCCTTTCCCGCCGGCGCATGAAATCACTCAGGCTAGCGGCGATCGGGCGTTTTCGGGGTGGAACTCGCCCATATCGAGCAAAAAAAGGAGGGGCCGAACGTGCCGCGCATACCGCAAGATCCTTCGGAGTACCACGCCACCCTGCTGCTCTTCTATGAGGAGGAGGTCATGGGTGAAGCCTTCTTTGCCGGTCTTGCCCGAAAATTTCCGGCGCCCCGTTCGGATCGAGCCATGCACCTGTTGTCAAAAATGGAGCGCTGCGTCGTAGATGGCGTGCTCCCGCTTCTTGACAGATACGGGCTACGCCCGCGCAGCGATGCGGAACTGCATAGGATCGGATCGATGGAAGCGGAACAATGGGTCACATCGACCTGGCAAGATTACATGACAAGTATCGCCACAAAATTCCCGATCTTTCTGGAGGAATTCGCCGCCTTGCGGCGCGTGGCCCCGGAGGCAGATCTACCACTGCTCAAAATCTTTGACGATCACGAAGTTGCCGCCATTGATTTCGCCAAACGCGAAATCGCCGGCGACCCGGACAGCATCGTCTCGTTGACCGATTTCATAGGAGCCCATCGGCCGGGTTTGCTCGAGAAATAGGCGGATCGGTTCGTTTCTGTGCAATAGAATCTGACAGAAAGTACCCGCCCGATGGTCGCCAAAGCCGCGCTGTTCGGCGATTCGCCGCGGACTCCTCTATTGGATTTGTACCACCAGAATCTAAATTGAACCCCGGGGTCATCACAGACCCGTTCCGTCAGATAAGCCCTCAGCATCGGCCGTTAGCTGGACGCACCGGTTCGGCAGGAACGTGCCTATGAGGGACATTCGTACGTCTCTCATTCGTTATGCCCCAGGCAACATGACGACGGCATGCAGCTTGTTGCCGTCTGGATCGCGGCATCAGGCATCATGATAAAGTGCCGGCAAACAAAATGGCTGATGACACCGTCAGACAACCAAGACAGCTCCTCATTGAAAGCCTGACACCCGATGAAATCTTTTCGCTACCGGAAGAGTACTTTGCCGTCTTGGCGAATACTGGCCCGGGCGTCTTCAAAGCAGGGTCTGCGGAGATACTTGGGCAGCTACATCTGTTGCCCAGTCGGCTCCGGATTGAGTTGGCGCAAATTGACGGTGGCGGTGAAGGGGTTCTACCGACGATCGCGATCCTTGCTGCTCGTCTCGCGAAGCAGCGCAAGGCGTGTGAAACTGAATGAGTGGTTCACGCCATCAATTGCGCGGCACCCTACCTCAAGCTTCGCCGCGTGCTTGTAAAGCAAGGCTTTTCTGTGCGTGATGTGGATGGTATCGGGCAGGCTTACTGCTTGAAGCAATCGCTGCCGACAACGGTGGGCACATAAGACGCATTTAGGTTGGCAGCTTGCGAAGAGTGCGTATCGCCTCTGTCGCTTGGGCTAAGCGCCGCTGCGCCATCTCTTCCAGCTCCGGCGTCCGGTTGCCCAGCTCGATCGCCATCGCCGCCCAGGAACCAGCCATCAAGTACAGCGCCGATTTGTACACGGTGAATCGATCGGGCGTTGCGCCCTTCACGCCTTCGCCGTACGCGGCGAGCAGCGCGCGATCCTCGGCCTCGCTGAACTCCGCCTCGATGGACAGGCCCGCCAGATCATATGCCGGCTCGCTCATCTCCGCATACTCCCAATCGATGAGATACAGTCGCGACGCGCCTTCCGCATCCTGACTGCGGATGAAGTTGTGGGGTGTCGGATCGATGTGGCAGGACACCAGCCGCCGCCCCGGAGCATCCACCGACCCCCGCAGCCGCTCCGCCGCCTCGCGGATCTCGCGAAACTGCGCCGCCGCCCTCGGGCTCTTCTGCAGATAGGAGTCGATCTTGTCGAACACCCGCATTTGCCGGCGGAACACGAGGCCGCTGTCATGCAGCCGCCGCAGGATCTGCGCGGCGGCGTGCATTGTCGCTGGATCATGCATCGCCGCCGCGGTCAGTGTCTCGGCACCATCGACAAAGCGGGTCAGCATCAGGCCTGTCGCCGGATCGGCATAGAGAATCTCCGGCGTCAACCCCGCTCCCGCCGCCAATGCCGCGTCATGGGCTTCGGCTTTGCGGTCGATGTATTTCTCCGTGCCGACGCCCGGCAGGCGCAGCACATAGCTCGCGCTAGGTGTGGTGATCTTGTAGTTGCGATTGGTCAATCCCGGCAGCGGCTCGATTGCAAGTTCGCTAGCCGTTAAACCCGCCAATATGGGTATGCTCGCAAAGGCAGCGATGAGTTCAGCGGGTGGTTCTGCAGCCATAAGCACGGTTTACCAACGCACCCGCCGTTTGTCATCCCGGGGCCGGCGCTTCAGCAAGGTTTCCGGGATGACAACCTTGGGTTATCCACGATCACATTCCTTGAGAAATGCCGGCGCTCTTGCTATGATAATGTTCCTGTCGGCACCCGCCCACGGGTCCCTTAAACACAGCGTATCGGAATACGGCATGCCGCTCATAATGTGTTTGGAGCGAACAAACAGTCATGCCAAAGGCCGGGATTCCCTTGCATGGCATCGTTCCTCAAAATCAGGGTCCCCTGGAATCTCTGATTCCGAGGTCAAGGCCCCGTCAGCGTTGGAGAAACCCTCGCGGGAAATACGGAAAAATGTCACATCCTGCGCGATGCCGCCGCGTCGCTGCAGCCCGTATGCCAGCTTACCTCGCGATCTCCGCGATCAGCCGGTTCACGTCGCTGGCCGCCTCCATATGCGGCATATGGCCGGCATTGGCCAGGGAATGCACCTTCACATTCCCCGGCAGGCCTTCCGCATGCTTTGCCGGGACGATGCGGTCTTGGCTGCCGGAGATGATCTGGATCGGCGCCTTAACCTTGCCGATGGCGTCGCGCAGGATCGCCGCCTGCTTGCCGCCGGGGAACATGACGTCGCGCATCTTTTTCAGCGCCGCGTCCACACCGTCGATGCGCTTGAACTTCAGCACATCCTCGATCATGTCCCGGGTAACCAGGCCCGGATCGGCCACCAGCATCTGCAGGATCGGTTCCAGCTTCTTGCCGCGGCTCGCCTCGATGAAGCCGTTGATGTACGCCATCGAGATGTCCGCGCCCAGGCCCGCCGGGCAGATCAGCGTCGCCGACGCCACCTTGCCCGGCTGGCTGACCGCAAGCTGCAGCGCCACCGCGCCACCCATGGAATGGCCCACCAGATGGGCGCGGTCGATCTTCAGCGCCGCCATCCAGGCCGCCACGGCGGCGGTCATGGCGCCGAGATCGCCGGCGCCGACGTCCTTGCTCGAACCGCCATGTCCCGGCAGATCAATCGCGTAGGTGGTGTGGCTTTCCGCCAGGGCCTCCTGGTTGAACAGCCAGTTATTGAGATCGCCGCCGAAACCATGGACGAACACCACCGGCGCGCCATCGCCGCTGCCCAGCCTCAGATACCGGATGCGGCATCCGCCGGCGATCTCCACGCTCTCCGGCTCCGGCTTTTTCTCGCTGGCCCTGGCCGCCAGTTGCTCTTTCAGCGCCTCGTTGAATTTGGCGACGAAAGCATCGATCTCACCGTCGCCGACCTTGTCATCGGCCACCACCGCCAGCAGGGCGCCGACCGGCAGCGCCTCGCCGGTCGGCGCCACCAGCCGGCGCACCTTGCCGGAAATCGGGCTCTCGAAGACGTTTGCGATCTTCGAGGTCTCGATATCGGCGATCTCCTGGCCTTTGGCGACTTCAGCACCCTCGGCGATCTGCCAAGCGGTGACGGTTCCCTCCTCCATCGCCAGGCCCCATTTCGGCATGACGATGGTCTGAATGCTGCCGGCCATCTAGGCGTGTCCCATGACGGCGCGCACCGCAGCCTCGATCTTGGGCGGTCCGGGAACGTAGATGTCCTCGAGCGCCGGCGAGAACGGCACCGGGCAGTGAGGCGCGGTGACCATCTTGATCGGCGCCTTCAAGTCGGCGAACGCCTCCTGGCAGATCAGCGCGGAGATGTCGGCGGCCATGTTGCAGCGGGGATGGGCCTCGTCCACCACCACCACGCGGCCGGTCTCCGATGCGGTCTCCAGCACGGTCTCCGTATCCAGCGGCGAGGTCGTGCGCAGATCCACCACCGTGCAGCCGATCTTCTCCTTGGCCAGCTTGTCCGCCACCTGGTTGGAGAAATTCACCATCCGGCCCATGGTGATGATCGTGACGTCGTCGCCCTCGCGGGTGACATTCGCCTCGCCGAACGGGATCGTATACGCGTCGTCGGGCACTTCGGCGGTTTCATCATACATCGCCTTGTGCTCGAAGAAGATGACGGGATCGTCGTCGCGGATCGCCTGGGCCAGCAGGCCCTTCGCCTCATAGGCGTTGCTGGGCAGCACCACTTTCAGGCCGGGAATATGGGTGAAGATCGGATAGAGGCATTGGCTGTGCTGGGACGCCGCGCGGAAGCCGGCGCCGTACATCGTGCGGATCACCATCGGCGTGATCGCCTTGCCGCCGAACATGTATTTGAACTTGGCGGCCTGGTTGAAGATCTGGTCGAAGCAGACGCCGAAGAAATCGACGAACATCAGCTCCGCCACCGGCCGCAGGCCCGTGGCCGCGGCACCCGCCGCGGCGCCGATGAAGGCGCTTTCGGAGATCGGCGTGTCCAGGACGCGGTCGCGGCCGAACTTCGGCATCAGGCCCTTGGTGACGCCCAGAGGGCCGCCCCAGGCATCCTGCTCGCCGGGCGCGCCGAGGCCGCCGGCGACGTCTTCGCCCATGAGGATGACCCGATGATCGCGCTCCATCTCCTGACGGAGCGCTTCGTTGATGGCTTGACGGTAGGTTTTCTTGGCCATGATTCGCCCTCCCTCAGTATGCGGATGTGTAGACGTCGGTCAGCAGATCTGCTTCGGTCGGCACCGCCGAGGACTTCGCCGTTGCCACGCATTGCTGAATGCGCCGCTTGCACTCCCGGTCGATCTCGTCGAGCGACTTGCTGTCCAGCAGATGCGCCTGGGTCACCCTGTTGCGGAACACCAGCAGAGGATCGTTCGTGGCCTTGTACTTCGCCACCTCGTCGGCGGACTTGTAGGTCGCCGCATCGCCTTCGAAATGGCCGTAGTAGCGCATGACCTTCACATGCATCAGGCTGGGCCCGCCGCCGTTGCGCGCCCGGTCGATCACCTCGCGCGCGGCATCGTAGACCGCGAAGAAATCCGAACCGTCCACCTCGATCGCCGGCATGCCGAAGCCCTTGCCGCGGCCCACCTGGCTGCCGCCCACCGACCATTTGGACGCCGTGCTCTCGGCATAGCCGTTGTCCTCGACGACGAAGACCGCCGGCAGATTCCAGATCTTGGCCAGATTGTAGGATTCGAACGTCGTGCCCTGGTTGGAGCCGCCGTCGCCGACGAAGGCGATGGCAACGCCGCCGGTTTTCAGCGTCTTGGCGGTCAGTGCCGCGCCGCAGATCAGCGGCGGCCCGCCGCCGACGATGCCGTTGGCGCCCATCATGCCCTTGGAGAGATCGGCGATATGCATCGAGCCGCCTTTGCCGCCGCAAAGCCCGTCCTTCTTGCCGAAGATCTCCTGCATCATCCCCTGCTCGTCGCAGCCCTTGGCGATGCAATGGCCGTGACCGCGATGGGTGCTGGCGATGCAGTCCCGGTCTTCGAGATGCATGCAGATGCCCACGCCCGACGCTTCTTCGCCGGCGTAAAGATGCACGAATCCCGGAATGTTGCCGGCGGAGAATTCGTCATGCACGGCATCCTCGAACTCGCGGATCAAGCGCATCCGCTTGTAGGCTTTGATCAGATCGTCCCGGCTCAGTTGCATCTTGTCCTCCGCCTTGGGTGTTGCTCTTGCTCTTCGGCCTCAGAAGTAGGCCAGCCCGGTATCGCGGGCAAATAGATGTATTCTGTTCTCGTCGAGCGCCAGGGAACAGGGAGCTCCGGCTTCGCCGGCGAACGCTGCCCTCGTCCGCGCCAGTATTCTCTGTTCTCCGGGCAATCGGATGTCAACCAGCGTGTCGCCCCCGATCGGCTCGGTCACGAATATCTCGCCCGCCGTCGCACCCGGCTGCGCCACGCCGCATGTGACCGCGATATCGTCGGGGCGCACGCCGAGCCGCACTTCGGCCGACGCACCGGGCCGGTCCAGCGTCGCCGCTTGCTGCGCCGTCAGCGGCACCCGCAGCGCCGCGTTGCAGGCGAACACCGTTCCGGCATGGCCCTCGAGCCGGCAATCGAAAAAATTCATCGGCGGATCGCCAACAAAGCCGGCGACCCATTCGTTGCTGGGCCGGTTGTAGACTTCGTGCGGTGTGCCGAGCTGCTGCAGCACGCCCTCATGCATGACCGCGATCTTGTCGGCCATCGACAGCGCCTCGAGCTGATCATGTGTCACATAGATCGTGGTGGTGCGGAGCTGGCGCTGAAGATGTTTCAGTTCGCCCCGCATGTGCGCACGCAGCTTGGCGTCGAGATGGGCGATCGGCTCGTCGAACAGAAACAGCGCGGGTTCCCGTACAATGGCGCGGCCGATGGCGACGCGCTGCTTCTGGCCGCCGCTGAGCTGCGCCGGCTTGCGGTCCAGTAGTTGGTCGATTTCCAGCAGCCGCGCCGCCTTGCGCACTTTTTCGCCGATGGCGGCCTCGCCCAGGCCGCGCAACTTCAGCGGATTGGCAATGTTCTCCATCACAGTCTTATGCGGATACAGCGCATAGTTCTCGAACACCATGGCGATGTCCCGGTCCTTCGGCGGCACATCGTTCACCCGCTTGGCGCCAAACCGTACTTCACCGGCGGAAATCTGCTCAAGTCCGGCCAACATGCGCAATGTCGATGATTTACCGCAGCCCGACGGACCCAGAATGCAAAGAAACGAGTTGTCGTCGCAAACAAGATTGAGGTCCCTCACGGCAACCGTCTTGCCGTAGTATTTCCAGACGTTCTGAATGGTGATCGACGTCATGCTGTTTTCACGGCCTCCGGCACGCAACTATCGAGTGGTATTCGGGTCGTATCATTCGCGCACAGCCCCCATCGTCAGGCCGGTGACGAGATACCGGCGGATGACAAGACCGAGCAGCATCATCGGCACTGTCGTCACCACGCCGGCGGCCATGATGCTGCCCCACTGGATGTTCTGCGGCTGCACCAGGGCAAAGGTTGCCGGTGGCAGCGTCTTGGCGCCGCCGCTGCCGATGATCGATGCGAACAGATAGTCGTTCCAGGCGAACAGCACGCAGAGCACCAGAAATGCGCCGATCCCCGGTGCGACGAGCGGCAGGATCATCCGGAAGGCCTGCCAGCGCGTGCCGCCGTCGCACATCACCGCTTCCTCGATGGCATAGGGAACGTTGTCGAAGAACCCTTTCAGGATCCAGATCGCGAACGGCAGGTTGAATGTCGTGTAGGCCAGGATCAATCCCGGCAGTGTGCCGATCAGCTCCGCCGAACGGAAGATGGCATAGAGCGGCACCATCACCGCCACCACGGGCGCCATGCGGGTCGAGATGATCCAGAAGAACAGGTCTTTCTTACCCTTGAACTCGATGCGCGAGAGGCTGTAGGCGGCCATGGCTCCCAGGACCACCGAGACAAGCGCCGACCCCAGGGAAGCCAGAAGGCTGTTCGCAAGATAGGTGGAGAAACCGAGATTGCCGAACAGGTTCTCGTAATGCCGTATCGTCGGGGTGAAATCGAAGAACATGCCGGCGCCCAGCCAGTCGCCGGCCGGCGGCAGCTGAAACGCCTCCAGCAGGTCCTTGAACGACGACACGAACATGATGAAGATCGGCAACACCGTCCAGAGAACGTAGAACAACACGAAGACGCCCGTGGCGACCTGCAGCAAGCGGCTGAGGGGCGTCCGATAGCTGACGATGTCCCGCGATGCCATGCTGGCTATCCTTCGCCGCCGGCGCGTTGCTGCTTCTGCTTCGGGTCTTCGAATATCTTCACCAGCAGCATGCCCAGGACGATCGTTACGATCAGCAGCGTCAGCGCGATCGCCGCGCCCCGGCCCAGTTTGAAGTATTGGAACGATACATCGAACAGGTACACCGGCAGGATATTCGTCGCATCGGCGGGGCCGCCGCCGGTCAACACCAGAACCGCATCGATGAAACGGAAATTGTCCATGAACCTCAGGAGGATCGCGATCAGGAGGAACGGATAGAGGTTGGGCAGCGTGATGTCGATGAAGTTGCGCACCGGACCCGCTCCGTCCACCATGTTGGCCTCGAGTTGATCCTGCGGCACGCGTTTCAGGCCCGCGAGAACGATCAGCATGATCAGCGGCGTCCACTGCCAGACATCCACCAGCACAATGCCGATCATGGCGGTCGACGGGCTGCCGAGGATCGACGTGGCCCCGAGAATGCCGATGCTCTGCAGCAGCCAGTGATACCAGCCGAAGGTGCCGTTATAGAGATAGAACCACACCAGACCGGCAATGACCGGTGCCATCATCATCGGCATCAACAGGACCGTCACGAGAGTCTTCTCGTAGCGCGAGCGATTGAGGATGACCGCCAGGCCGACGCCGAGCAGCACCTCCAGGAACATGCAGAAGGCGCTGTACTTGATCAGAAGCCACCAGCCGTTCAGATACTTGGAGTCGCCGGGCAGCCGCGTCAGGTTTTTGAAGTCGTTCCAGACATCGGGCTGATTGGCCTCGCCGATCGTATGGAGGCTCATATAGATCAGCCAGAAGAACGGGTAGATCGAGATAGCCGCGAGCAACAGGATCGCCGGCAGCATCAGATAGAAGTAGTAGCGGCGCGAGGGCCGCCGGTTCAGATTGGCCGGCGCGGTCGTGACGATCCGTGCGCCGGACTTCGACGCGTAGGGAACGCCGATCTGGTTGGCGGCGATATCGGTCATGCCGTCAAACCCACGCCACTCTCACTGCGAATACTGTGCAATCGTCGCCAGGAACGGTAGACGCCGGCATTTCCGCCGGCGCCCATCCCATTACAGGTCGTGCAGATCGTCAAGCTGCTCTTTGATATTGGCACAGCACTCCTCCGGCGAAATCTCGCCGGCAACGAGCCGCTGGGCCTCAGTCGCCATGATCTGATGATACTCGTTGGTGTTGGGGATCTTCGGCCCCAGCACGAAATGCGGATCCTTGATGCCGTAGTCGTACACGGCATCGAAGGTAAGCGCGTTCGGCATGCTGGTGGGACGCTGCCGTGCCTTCTGGACCTCCGGATCGGCGACGACGGACTTGCGGGTCGGCGTGCCGCCCAGTCCCTTGAGCACCGCGAGCTGGTTATCCTTGGAAACGGCGTAGGAGGCGAATATGTACGCCGCGCGCTTCAAGTCTTCCGACGCATTGCCATTGATGCCGATGCCGCCGATGCCGCAGTTGGTGCCATTCACCGCCTCGCCGCCGTTCTTGATCCAGCTTGCCTCGCCCTTCGGACAAGGCGCGTAGGCCGTCTTGCCGCCCGCCGCCGCCGAGGTCTTCTCGTCTTCGATCGAGGCCGCGAATTCGTGATACTGCACCTGCATGGCGATCTTGCCTGCCTGATACACGCTGTTCAGCTGCAGCGTGCCGTTCGCCAGGTTGTCGGGATGGCAGACGTCCGCGAGTTCCTTGTAGTGCCTCATGACTTCGATCGACTGCTCGTCGCCCCAGGTGGTCGGTCCGGGCGTCTTGCTGCCGAGCTTGTCGTCGACGTTGAAATCGATCCAGCGGCCGTGGGCGAACATCATGCGCTGGATATCGAGCTGCGTCGTCCAGGCAAACGAGCCGTGATGCTGGGCATAGCCATAGGGAACGCTGGGGTCGGCCGCCGCCAGCTTCTTGAAGAATTCGGCCATGTCGCGCACCTGCTTCCAGGTGGTGTCCTTCGTGAACTCCAGCCGGTAGCCGTAGTCCTTTTCGAAATCCTTGGTATGGGCCTCGAACAGATCCTGGCGATAGAACGTGTTGGCGACGGCAGCGTCATAGGGAAATGCAACGAGGCGCCCCTTGTCATAGTAGTGACCGCAAGCATCGAGGAAATTCTCGAACCAGACCTCCGCTCCATAGCCCTCGGGATCCTGCGGTAGCGTGTCGTCGGTCAGGAACGGCGTCAGATCGGCATAGTAGTCGGCAAATGGCGACCCGATCGGTTTGTCCTGGATATAGTTCAGATGGAAGTCCGATTTTCCGCCGCGCAGGTCGATGCCGACCTTCTGCTGCACCACCGGCAGATCGTCAGTGAGGATTTCCACCTCGATGCCCGTGAGATCGTAGAAGGATTTCAGGTTGTCGCGGATCGCGAAGGAAGGCGGCGTGTTCTCCGACATGAAAACCAGCTTCGAGCCGCTATACTGTTTCCACTTTGCGTCGTCGGACGACTGCGCATAGACGGGATTGCGAACAATGGTCGAGTTCAAGCCAACGGCGATGGCGCCCGCGCCCAGCGCGGTCGCCGCCGAGCCGCCAAGTTCCAGGAATTTGCGGCGGCTGATGCGTTTGTAGATGGCATTCTTCGGTGCACGGAACATCGGCGTTATCCTCCCCTTTTTTGGCCACATCGTATCGCCCGGCCATTCCCGCTATGGGCATGACCGGCCGCCTTGTGCTTGCGTCGGGAGACCGTGGAAATGTCGCCAGAACCAGCGGCAGTTATCTCTCGCAGTTGCGAAATCGATCGCTTCCCAGAGGGAATTCCGCCGTCGTTTTCCTCCCGTCGCCCCGTCCGTAAGATCAATTCATACAAAGCACGAAGCATGCCAACTCCAGATTCATCATTAAATCAACCACTTAGGTTTCCCAACCCCGTCCCATTGGGACGCTTGTCGCAGGCGCGCGTGTCTCACTTGGGATGAGCGGCCGGCCGCTCTCCCGCGCAAGCGAATGCGCTGCTGGCGCCCGCGGCTCATGTTGATAGGCAGATGAACTTCATAGTATCGTTTTGCGGTCGGACCCTCGCGTCCAATTCGATATCCCGCACCGTCCTAAGGTGCTGATAGCGTTGAAAAGACGAGCGGCCGGCAAGGGAGGACATTGCGATGGTATCGCCCCTCGGCGAGCGCGAGCATGTTGCCCATGTATTGGCCCGTAGCGACCAGGGCCAGGCCTTGGACCTCGGGGGCATTTCCCAGGAGCCTTCCCATGTGGCCGCGTCCTGGCGGCGTTGCGTTCAGAACTTCGGCCTCGAACCGCATCGCCTGCCGCCGCCCACGGTGCTGTCGCACTCCGAGCTCAAGGATTTCCGGGATCCCGTCGACGATCTTGTTGTGTTGGCTCGGCCCGAGATCGACCGGCTCTTTGCCCGGTTGGGCCAGCATGACTACGTGCTCCTGTTCACCGACACCCATGGCGTCGCCGTCGACTTCCGCTGCGAAGACAGCCTGCTGGACGAAGCACGCCGCACCGGTCTCTATCTCGGCTCGGTCTGGACGGAGAACAGCCAGGGAACCAACGGAGTCGGCACCTGCCTCTTCGAACAGGCGCCGCTGTCCATCGTCATGAACGATCATTTCGCGACACACAATGTCAGCCTGACCTGCACGGTGGCGCCGATCTTCGGCTGCGAAGGACGCTTGGAGGCCGTGCTCGATGTCTCGACGCCGCGCAAGACCGATCACACCGTGCAGTCGATCGTGCGAAACATGGTGGCAAACTCGGCGCGCCGGATCGAAAACTACGCCTTCACCCACCGCCACCGTCGCGACATGGTCATCCGCCTGTCCCGCTACGAGGATTTCGGCGATACCGCCGGCGATCTCCTGCTCGCGCTGGACGGCGGCGGCCGGATCGTCGCGATCAGCCGCAGCCCGGCAAGCCTGATCCCCGACTGCGAACCGCTGGTCGGGCAGGTTCTTGAGCAGTTCACCCAAGTGCCCCTGGACCGGGTCCTGCAAGACAGCGAACGAGCCTTCCGGCTCAAGGGCAGCGGCGGTCGTTCGCTTTTCATGAAGCTCGCCCATAGCGGCGAAGCATCGCGCGGCAACGGGCGCGCGCCGCAACGGCTGCGGATGGCACAACCCGCCTCACCAGCCGGAACGCCGGTCCACGATCTCGAGTCGCTGGCCGGAAACGACGTGCGCATGCTCTCGAATATCCGCATAGCCCAGCGCGTCTTCGACCGCGGTCTGCCGATCCTGCTGACGGGAGAAACCGGGACCGGCAAGGGCCTGATGGCACGGGCGCTGCACGCCGCCAGCCGGCGCGCCGATGCGCCGTTCGTGACCATCAATTGCGCCGCCATTGCAAAAGACCTGATCGAAAGCGAGCTGTTCGGTTACCGGCCCGGCGCCTTCACCGGCGCCTCGCCGAATGGGTTCAAGGGCCGCATTGTGGAAGCCACCGGCGGCACGCTGTTCCTGGACGAAGTCGGCGACATGCCCTTCGACTTGCAGACGCGGCTGCTGCAGGTCCTGTCCGACGGCGAACTGACACCCGTGGGCGGAACGCGGCCGGTCACGGTCGACTTCGCGCTTATCTCCGCAACGCACCGCGACCTCAAGCAGCGGGTGGACGACGGCGATTTTCGCGAAGACCTCTACTTTCGCTTGGGCGGCGCGACAATCGAGCTGCCGCCGCTGCGGGAACGCTGCGATCGTGCGTCGATGTTCGAGAAGATGCTGACCGAGGAAGCAGAACGCGCGAATATCGAACTCCGGCTGTCGCCGTCGGCCGGAGCCTGCCTTGCGGTTCACCTATGGCCAGGCAACCTTCGCGAACTGCGCCATGTCATGCGCTATGTCGCCGCGCTGTCGGACAAGGGCGAAGTGCTCCCCGAGCATCTGCCGTCCTCGATTCCGCGGCCGCCGGCAGAAGTCGGCGCCACCAGGGACTCATCGCATCCGGCCGAACGGCAGATGATCCTGGTCGCGCTCGAGCGGATGTCGTGGGATGTCACCGCGGCGGCCAGGCTGCTGGCGCTGTCCCGCTCGACTCTCTACCGCAAGATCAAGCAGTACGGCATCAGCCGCAACGATCTGCACTGAACCGTTCCGGTCAGCTGGAACGCAACGCCGCCACGTAGCGCGACGCCTGTTTCTTCAGCGCGGCAATCTCGCACCCCGGCTGGAAGAGCTGGCCGCCTGTGCCAAAGCCGGTGGCGCCGGCCGCGAGATAGCCGGGGATCTTCTCCGGCGTGATGCCGCCCACCATCAGCAGCGGCACCGGATTCGGCAAAACTGCCCGCCAGGCCTTGACTGCCGCCGGCGGCAGGGTTTCGGCGGGAAACAGCTTCAGCGCATCGGCGCCGGCCGCCAGCGCCGCAAATGCCTCTGATGGCGTGGCGACGCCGGGAATACAGAACATGCCGGCCGCCTTCGCCGCCTTGATAACAGCGGGATCGCCATGGGGCATGACGATCAGTCGGCCGCCGGCATCTTTCACCCGCTGGACATCGGCGGGATCCAGAACCGTGCCGGCGCCGATCAGCGCCTTGGCGCCGAAGCCGGCCGAGAAACGGCCGATGCTGTCCAACGCCGCCGGCGAATTCAGCGGCACTTCGATGATGGCAAAGCCGGCCCCGGTCAGCGCCTCGCCCACTTCCTCCGCCACATCGGGCCGGATGCCCCGGAGAATGGCAACCAAAGGACAGCGCGCCAGCCATGATTGCAATTCCTGACTCATGCCGTCTCCTTCGCCAGCCCGCGGGCGCAGGCGAGCCGCCAAATGCCATGCAACGCCGCGTCGGGCGCCGCTTCGGAGGTTGCGTAGCCCAAGGCGGCGGCGGCCATGGCATAGGACCGGCACAGGTGCGCCTGCCCGATCAGCCTAATGGCGGGCACCTTGCCAGACAAACCAAGCACCCGCGGCGCTTCCCACAACTCCGTGCCGATGAGCAATCCGGACAGGTAGCCTGCCCCTTCCCGCTCCGTCACTTCAGCAAACAGACTCAGCGCGCGGACGCCAAAAAGCCCGTGAAGCAGAGCCCCGCCGCCCTCTGCCGCCGCAGCTACGCCACGCCGGAAGCCGCCCTCATCGATCCCCTCGCCCTGCATCGTGCGGCCGAGGATGCTGTGCTGCCGCAGCACGCCGAAGACTTCACCGGTCATGAAGGTGGCGAAACCGACGATCCGGCCCTTCTCCACGGCTACCCATTTGCTATGGGTTCCCGGCAGCAGAAAGAGGCCGCCGTCGCCAGCAACGGCACCGAAGATTTGCGTCTCTTCGCCGCGGATGACATCCGGCACGCCCCGGCCATCGCGGCAGGAGATGCCGGGGATGAGCAACACCCGATGGCCGTCGCGCCAATCGACGGCAGTCATGCCCCGCGCGACATCGGCCGCCCCCGCCGGGCAGGCCACATACGGCGCCTCGCGCCACCCCTGGCGGCTACCAATCATACCGCAGGCGAGGAGCGGTATGCCTGGCGGCAGCGGCAGCCAGGATTTCAGCGTTTCATCCAGAGCTCCGGCGAAATCCGCCTTGGCCACTTGCATGATCCCCAGCGGCCGTTCTTCGCGCGCGATCGCCTCCCCGCCCGCGCCCACCAGATAAGCCCGCAGGTTGGTCGTGCCCCAATCCAGGGCAATCAAGGCGGGTGCCAACATCGCGCGATCCCGAGCGGTCGCCTAAACCCAGCCGCCGTCGACGATGTAATGCTGGCCGCTGCAACCGCCGCTGTCGTCGGACGCCATGAACAGCACCATGCGTGCAATGTCGTCGGGCACCAGCTTTCGCTTGATACACTGGCCCTGCAGCAGCTCTTTCTCGGCTTCCGGAGTCAGCCAAAGCTTAATCTGCCTCTCGGTCATGATCCAGCCGGGCACCACCGTATTGACCCGGATGTTCATCGGCCCGAGATCGCGGGCGAGCGCGTTGGTGAGGCCCTGCACTGCCGACTTTGACGTCGTGTAAGCCGGCATGTTCCCCTGCTTCTTCATCCAGGAGATCGAACCGAGATTGACTATCGAGCCGCCGCCGGCTGCCGCCATGTCCTTGTAGACGGCCTGAGCGGCAAAGAACTGATGCTTCAAATTCACCGCCACCCGCTCGTCCCAGTACTTCGGCGTGACTTCGTCGATGGCGTGGCGTTGATCATGCGCGGCGTTGTTAACCAGCACGCGGAACGCGCCGACCTTGGCTTTCGCATCCGATATCGCGCGTTGCAGTGCCGTCGTATCCGTAATGTCGCAATGAATGAACAACGGCGCTGACAGCTTGCTGCCGGTCAGGTCCTTTACCAGCTTTTCCGACTCTTCCTTGGCGATGTCGACGAAGGCGACCTTCGATCCCTGGGCACAGAAATTCTCGACGATCGACGCGCCGATGCCGGAACCGCCACCGGTCACAAACACCGCCTTGTCTTTCAAACTCGGATATGTCGCAAAACTTGCCATCACCCAGCTCCCACACTGCCAAACAACAACTACGCCGCCGCTTCGCCCTGGACGATCATGCCGAGGACCTCATCCTCGGTCGTCCGGGCAATAATCCGATCGCCGACCAGCCGGCCGCGCTTCAATACCATGACACGGTCGCCGACGGCGAAAATGTCGTTCAACCGGTGGCTGATGATAATCTGCGCCACGCCATGGCTCTTCAACTCCAGCATCGTGTCCAAAAGCTGCTGCGTCGCCGTCACCGAGAGGTTCGCTGTCGGCTCATCCAGAATCACGACGCGGGGATCGGAACTGATGGCGCGGGCGATCGCCACCGATTGCTGGCGGCCGCCGGACAAGCTCTCGACTTTCAACCGAACCGAGGCAACATCGACCTTTAGCTTCTTCAGAATCACGCTGGCGTCGGCCTCCATCTTTGCCCGGTCGACGAACCAGCCTTTCTTCGGCCAGCGCCCCAGGAACATGTTCGACGCGATGTCCATGTTTCCGCAGAGCGCGAAGTCCTGATAGATCATCTCGATGCCCCGGTCGCGGGACTCCTGCGGGCTGCGGAAATGGACCGCATTGCCATCGATGAGAATTTCCCCGGTATCCTTCTGATAAGCCCCCGACAGAATTTTCATCAACGTCGATTTGCCGGCGGAGTTGTCTCCCACCAGCCCGAGAATTTCGCCGGGCATCAGGCGCAGCGCCACATCCTGCAGGGCCTGGACAGCGCCGAAGGCCTTGCAGATCGCGCGCATCTCCACGACCGGGGTTTCCGTCTCCGTCATGCCGTCTGCTCCCTGCGTCTGCCGCTAAATCGTGGGATGAATCGCGCCAGGATACGTTCCTGCCTCAGCCAGATATCGCCGAGCACGGCGATGATCAAGATGACGCCGATGGCGACATTGACCCAATGTTGCGGCATCACGAAGGATTTGCCGTCGGAACTGATGATCTGCAGCGACAGCAGCGCGCGGATGAGCGTGATCACCATGGCACCCGCCAGCGCACCCAGCACGGAACCATAGCCGCCAAAGATACTGGCGCCGCCGATGACCGCCGCAGCGATCACATCCAGTTCGCGCAGGGTGCCGGCCGACGGATTAAAGGAGCGGAAGTAAGCCACATAGATCAGGCCGGCGAGCGACGCGCACATGGAGCAGAACAGCAAGCTCAGGAATCGCACGCGATCTGTGTTGATCCCGGCATATCCCGCCGCGCGCCGGTTGCCGCCCACCGCCGTCAACTTGTAGCCGAAGGGCGAGCGCCAGAGGATGATCGCGAAGATCACGGCGATAACCGCGAGGACAACGGTTTGCGTGCTGACCGCGCCGGCCAGCCGGCCCATGAAACTGTCGGGCGCCAGGGCAACGCCGTAGTAACGCAAGATCTCGATGACTTTGCGGCCCATCAGATTGTAGCTCTCGGGAAACTGGTTGAGCTGGCGGCCCGCGACCAGCCAGGCGGCGATGCCGCGCGCGATGTAGAACATGCAGAGCGTAGCGACGAAGGCCGGCAGCCTCGCTTTTGTAGCCAGGAAGCCGCTGCACATGCCGGCAACCATCCCGGCGGCAAATCCGATCAGCGCCGCCACCAGGGGCGGCGCGCCCATCATTTTCATCAGGAACGCGGTGGTCGCCGCCGAAAGCGCGAGAACCGATCCCACGGAGAGATCGACATCGCCGGCCCGCATCACATAGGCCATGCCGATAGCCATCAGTCCGATCTCGCTGAAGGCCAGCAGCAGGTTGAAACTGTTATCCAGGCTGCCCCAGAAATCGGGCCGCAGGAGATATCCGACGAGCCACAATATGATGGCGAAGATGATCGCCGCGGCCTCGCGCCGCGCCATCATCCGCGACAGCCAACTGCCGGTAACCTCCCGTGCCGTGGCGCGAGTCCCGATGGTGCGCGTGGATTCGATGGCGACGCTATCCACCGCTGCCGGTGGCGGCGGCAAGCCGCGCAATCGGGCAATGAGCCGGGCCGGCAAGCGCCGCCGGATGATCCAGGGCTCGATCAGCACCGCTGCAAGCAGGATCAGGCCGAGGAACGCCGGCACCGCGCCCGGCGGCAGCTGCGCCATTGCCCGCACTTCCATCAAGGTGCCGCCCACATCGATGGTTCGTGTGATCGGCACGCCCTCGCGCAGCACCTTGTCGATCAGCACGATGAGCACCGCGCCAAGACAAGCGCCGAAGATGCGGCCGCGGCCGCCGAGAATGCTGGCGCCGCCGATGATCACGGCGGCGATGACGATCAGCTCCGCGCCCTGGCCGTACTGGCTGTGGGCGCCTTTGTCCTGCGCCATGTTCATCAGCCCGGCGATGGTGGCGCAGAGCGAGGAGAGAACGAAGGCGCGGATGCGCACCTTGTTGGTATTGATGCCTGCGTAGCCGGACGCCAGGGCATTGCCGCCGGTGGCATAAGTCTCGTAGCCCCAGCGGGTATAGGCGAGCACCAAGCCGCCGACAATTGCGACGATGACGAAGAGGATGATTTGATTGTTGAACCCCAGCGCGTTGTTCACGCCCAGCAGGAAAAACGGATCGCCGCCCTTGGCGGCAAAGCCGATGTTCTGGCCGCCGGTCAAACCGAGCACCAGGCCGCGGCCGATGAACAGCATGGTGAGCGTGGCGATGAAGGCCGGCACCCGCAGATAGGTGACGAGAACGCCGTTGATGAGACCGATGCCGACACCGGTCACCAAGCCGGCAAGAACGCCGATCCAGGGCGGCAGATCGTAGAAGCTGGGCGCCACCGCCATGGAGAAGACGACCGCGACCAGGCCGACCGTTGAACCGACCGACAGATCGAGATCGCGATTGATGATGACGAACGACATGCCCACGGCCATGACGCCGAAGCGCGCCGCGTCGCGCAGCACGGAGGCCAGCGCATCGGCATTGCCGAAGAACACGGGATTGATCCAGGTGCCGACGATATAGAGCAGCACCATAAACAAGATCAACCCGGCTTCCCAGCCGCCGATCGCGCCCATCCATCTTTTCAAGCTCTGTGGCATCCGCCCTGTACCGGCAAACAGCCGCGCCGCCCCTCCCGATTGCTGGGAAGGGACGGCGCGGATCTACCGCCTAGCTGTCGCGATGGACTCTAGTTCTCGAACCGCTTGCCGACGAGGTCGACATTGGCCTTTGTCACGAGCTGCGCCTTGGTATCCAGGTCGGCCGCGGATACGCCGCGATCGATCTGCAGATAGAGCTGCGCCACCGGCCAAAAGCCTTGCAGGAACGGCTGCTGCCCCAGCGCGCCATCGAGCGCGCCCGAACGGATCGCATCGAGCTGCTTCGGCCCGAGATCGAAGCCATATGAGCAGACGCTGTCGCCATTGCCAAGTTGCGACACCGCGTCGGCAATCGCCGGCGTGACGAAGCCATTGGCGCCCATGATTCCGATCACGTCGCCGCGGGACTCGATCAGGCTGACGATCGAGCCCACGATGTTGTTGGCGTCAACGTCGATGCCGATGTTCTCCGGACCTGCGTCGATCTTGTAGTCGGCCAGCTTGCCCGCCGCTTCCAACTTCTTAACCGTCGCCTGGAAGGCCGCGGTGATGCGGTTGTTGACCTCGACATTGCCCAGCGTGGTGGTGTTCGGAAAGATGATGCTGCCGCCCTTGCCGGCCGCCAGCACGCAATCCGCCATCGCCTCGCCGCCGATCGCCGCCGCCGAAGCATCCTGGCCGGTGTGGGAAATCTGATTCCGGTTCTTGATGATGGGATCGAAGCTGTTGGTTGTCGCCACTGGAATTCCGCGTTCAAAAGCTTTGGCGACGACATCGTCATAGGCGCCCGATTGCGGCGTTGTCAGGATGATGCCGTCGATGGTCGGGTCCTGAATGATCTGATTCAGGATCTCCAGTTCGCGCGGAATATCGTCAACGGGTGCTTCCGAGCCCAGCATGATCAAGTTGATGCCGAAGGCATCCGCCGCGACCTTCGCGCCGACATAGGTCGGATCGAAGAAGCCGTTGCCGGCCGTGTGGGTAATGATGGCGAAGGTCAGTTTGCCGTCATCGGAGTTGAACTTCTTCGTCGTGGCATTTTCTTTCGCCGCCTCGTCGAAATCATAGCCGCCGACGGCCTTGTCGACCGAGCCGGTCGACTGCGCCATCGCTGCCGTCGCGGCAAAGCCGACGACGCCGACAAAAATCGGTAGGGCGAACTTCAACAGCATTTGGTTCCTCCTCGTTCACGTTGTCCGAATACACACATGCGGGGTCCGTGCGCATGAACTCAGCGCCGTACCTTCTTGATCGACCATTTGCGCCGCCGGGCAGGAACGATGGCCGCCGCCAGCTTCGCATTGCTTGCCAGCAGATTTTTCAGATCGGCCTCCGACTCGCCGAGCAGTTTCACTGTCGCTGCCCGCGCGGCCTCGGGATTGCGCTTCTTGATGGCGTCGAGCATTCCCTTGTGCAGCGGCAGCGACAGCTCGCGCGCATCGACCGGCATCAGTCCGGCCAGGCGGAAGCCGGCCGCCAGGGCGGCTTCGATCGTCGCAGCCAGCGGCCGGAGCAGTTCATTGCCGGTTGCCAGCAGAATAGCGCGATGGAAGCGGATGTCGTGCTCGGCCCAGTGCTCCGGCCGGTCGGCGGATTTCTCCATCTCCCGGTAGGCGTCTTCGATGGCGCGGATCTCCGGCGCCTTCGCCTGGCGGGCGGCAATGGCGGCCGCTTGCGGCTCGATGATCTGCCGCAGCTCCATCAGATCGCGCACGAAGCGATCCACAGGCCCGGCGGCGAGCTGCCAGGCCAATACGTCGGGATCCAGCAGGTTCCAGTCATGGCGCGCGCGCACCCGCGTGCCGGTCTTCGGCCGGGATTCCACCAGACCTTTGGCGGCCAGAACTTTGATGGCCTCCCGCAACGCAGTCCGGCTCACCTTCAGGCGCATGCTGAAATCGGCTTCGTTGGGCAGGATCTCTCCCGGCGCCAGGTCGCCGCGGAGGATGCGCTCGCCGATGTCATGGGCGACCTGCCCATGCAGACTGCGCTGGGAATAGGTGTGTATCCCGCCGCGATCCTCGGTCAACCCGATCTCTCCCATGGCCGCCGTCCCGCCGCGCATTCTCCCGGCGCGGTCAGAGGCGGGGTCGTGTCCCTACAACCTATTCCTCATACAATTGCCAATGCTTGTCAATCGCAGCCGCTATGCCGGCTCCAGGATAAGCTGTCAGTGTGACTCCCGGGGGATCGCCGCGCCGCGCTTGCCCACCAGGAAGTCCATATCGCAGCCGCGATCCGCCTGCAGCACATGGTCGACATAGAGGCGCTGATAGCCCGTCGCCATCGAGGGCTCCGGCGCCTTCCAGGCCTTGCGCCTATTTGCCAACTCCTCGTCCGTGACGCTCAGATGCAGGCGGCGCCTATCCACATCCAGCTCGATCATGTCGCCGTCGCGCACCAGCGCCAGCGGCCCGCCGGTCGCCGCTTCCGGCGCTGTATGCAGCACCACCGTGCCATAGGCCGTGCCGCTCATGCGGGCATCGGAGATGCGCACCATGTCGCGCACGCCCTTCATCAGCACCTTCTGCGGCAGCGGCATGTTGCCGACTTCGGCCATGCCGGGATAGCCCTTCGGCCCGCAGTTCTTGAGGACGAGCACGCAGTTTTCATCGACATCCAGCGCGGGATCGTCAACCCGTTGTTTGTAGTGATCGATATTCTCGAACACCACCGCGCGGCCCTTGTGGCGCAGCAGCTCCGGCGTCGCCGCCGACGGCTTCAGCACCGCGCCGTTTGGCGCCAGGTTGCCGCGCAGCACCACGATGCCGCCCATGGGCTTGAAGGGTTCACCGCGGCTCATGATCACATCGCGGTTGAAGCACTCGGCCTCCTTGATGTTCTCGGCCACGGTCTTTCCGGATACCGTCATCGCATCGCCATGAATGAGATCACCGAGCTCGCGCATGACCGCGGGCAAGCCGCCGGCATAGTAGAAATCCTCCATCAGGTACTTCCCCGACGGCATCAAGTTTACCAGGCAGGGCACCTCCTGACCGAGCTTGTCCCAATCGTCCAGCGACAGATCGACGCCGATCCGGCCGGCGATCGCCAGCAGATGGATCACGGCATTGGTGGAGCCGCCGATGGCGCCGTTGACCCGGATCGCATTTTCGAACGCCTCGCGGGTCAGGATCTTCGACATCTTGATATCGTCGCGCACCATCTCCACGATGCGGCGGCCGGCAAGATGGGCCAGCACATAGCGCCGGGAGTCGACGGCGGGAATCGCCGCGTTGGTCGGGAAGGCGATGCCCAGCGCCTCCACCATCGAGGCCATGGTGGACGCCGTTCCCATGGTCATGCAGTGACCGGCCGAGCGGGACATGCCGGCTTCCGCCTCCATGAAGGCGGCCAGCGACATCTTGCCGCCGCGCACATCCTCTGACAGTTGCCAGACGCTGGTGCCGGAGCCCACTGTCTGGTCGCGGTAGTGGCCGTTCAGCATCGGTCCGCCGGAGACGACGATGGCCGGGACATCGCAGCTCGCCGCGCCCATCACCAGCGCCGGCGTGGTCTTATCGCAGCCGGTGAGCAGCACGACTCCATCCAGCGGATTCGCCCGAATGGATTCCTCGACATCCATGGAGGCCAGATTGCGGAACAGCATCGCCGTCGGCCGCAGGTTGGTTTCACCCAGGGACATCACCGGAAACTCCAGCGGCATGCCGCCGGCTTCGTAAACGCCGCGCTTCACGTGATCGGCCAGCTTGCGGAAATGGGCGTTGCAGGGCGTCAGCTCGGAAAAGGTGTTGCAGATGCCGATGACCGGCCGGCCGTCGAACAGATCGTGGGGGATGCCCTGGTTCTTCATCCAGCTTCTGTGCATGAACCCGTCGCGGTCCGGCTTGCCGAACCAGGCGGACGAGCGAAGCTTGGGGGTCTTATCGTTCATAGGGCGCTCCGATGCTCCTGATCATTAAGTATGACAAATTAGCCGCCATGGTCCAGCGGCCCGATTGACAAGTCAACCGGGACGCGGGAACGTTTTGCCGGCCAAAAGGGGACAGCCAGGGGAATGAGCCTGATTACCATTAGCAGCGGCGACACGCATTTGACCCTGGCGCCGCATTTGGGGGGCACGATCGCCCGCTACTGGCAGGCTATCAGCGGCGGCGTCTTCGAATGGTTCCGCCCTGCAAAACCGGCGGATCTGGATACCATCAATCCCGAGGGAATGTCGCTGTTTCCCCTGGTGCCCTATTCGGGCCTGATCCGCCATGGCCGCTTTACCATCGATGGCCGGCACATCGTGCTGCCGCTCAATTGGCTGCCGGAACAGCACACCATCCACGGCCATGGCTGGCAGGCGCGCTGGCATCTGGCGGAGACCGATGGCCGCCAGGCGCGCGTGGAATACCGCCATGCCGCAGACGCATGGCCCTGGGCTTATCGGGCGCAGCAGAGCTACCGGCTCGATGGCAACCGGCTGCGAATCGCGATGAGTGTAACCAATGAGTCCGATACGCCGATGCCCGCCGGGATCGGACCCCATCCCTATTTTGTCCGCACGCCCCGCGCCCGCGTGACGGCGCAGATTTCGCGGGTGTGGCTCGCCGACAGCGAAAATCTGCCGACCGAGCTGGTGCCCCCGGAACCGCTCTACGATCTGCGGGCCGGGCTGGTGCCGTCACGGCAGGCCATTGACCATCTCTTCGCCGGCTGGGACCACAAGGCTGTCATCGAATGGCCGGAATGGAACGCTCGCCTGACCATGACGGCGGAATCGCCCTTGGATACGCTGGTGGTCTACACGCCCGCGGGACAGGATTACTTCTGCGTTGAACCCGTGAGCAACACGACCGATGCTTTCAACGGCTATGCGGCCGGGCGCAAAGACACCGGCACCGTTCTGCTGCAACCCGGCGCGACCCTGTCGGCCGCGGCCGAATTCCAACCCGAGCTGACATGACCCATGACTGATAGCTTCCTCAGCGAATCCGATCTGGCCAAGCTTCGCGCCCTCGATACGCCGACGATCTGCAATGCGCTGGAGACGATCCTGCCGGCGCGGCGCGGAATTGGCTTTACCACGAAGCCGCTGGTCTGCGCCCGGCCGCATCTGCCGCCCATCGTCGGCTATGCCCGCACGGCCACGATCCGCGCCACCCACCCGGTCGAGGGCGACGCCAAGGCGATGCGCCAGCGGCGCCTGGACTATTACCGCCATGTCAGCGAGGGACCGCCGCCGCGCATCGTCCTGCTGGAGGATCTGGACGCCGAGCCCGGCTATGGCGCTTTCTGGGGCGAGGTGAACAGCAACATCCACAAGGGCCTCGGCTGCCTGGGCGTCATCACCAACGGCAGCATCCGCGACATCCCCGCCTGCGCCGAGGGCTTCCAGCTTCTGGCGGGGCGAGTCGGTCCGTCCCATGCCTATGTGCATGTCCTGGAGATCGCGGTGACCGTGACCATCCATGGCATGACCGTGCGGCCCGGCGATTTGATCCATGGCGATCAGCATGGCGCCGTCGTGATCCCGCATGATGCCGCGCAGCGCATTCCCGATGTCGCCGCTCAGATCGCCCGCCGCGAGAGCCACATCATCTCTGCCAGCCAGCGGCCGGATTTCAGTTACGTGATGCTGGCGCGGACTCTTGCCGAAGCTGACGAGATTCACTGACCGGCGGAACGGAGGCGCTCAGCGCCCGGACAGGCGCACGCCGCTGGCGGCGTCGAACAGATGCACGTCGCCCAATTCGGGCCGCAGATAGACCTGCTGGCCCGGCGCGACGTCGTAGCGCCCCCGCAGCAGGCAGCAGACGGACGTGTCGGCCAATGTGGCGAAGGCAAGCATATCGAGGCCGGTCTGCTCGACCACCTGAACCGGCGCCGGTAACCCATCGGCGGTGCCCGCCAGGGACAGATGCTCCGGCCGTACGCCATAGATTACCTCAAGCCCCTCATCGCCCGGCGTATCGGGCCGCAGCGGCAGGCGCAGACCTCCCGCCGTCTCGACGCAGGCGGACCCCGACTGATAGCGCAGCCGACCTTTCAGCATGTTCATGGCCGGCGATCCGATGAAGCCGGCGACCAGCAGATTAGCCGGCCGGTCGTATAGCTCCAGGGGTGTGCCGATCTGCGCCACCCGGCCGGCATTCAGGACCACGATCCGGTCGGCCATGGTCATGGCCTCTACCTGATCATGCGTGACATAGACGGAGGTCGTCCGCAGCGATTGGTGCAGAGAGCGGATCTCCGTCCGCATCTGCACCCGCAGCTTGGCGTCCAGGTTCGATAGCGGCTCGTCGAACAGGAACACCTGCGGATCGCGGACGATGGCGCGGCCCATGGCGACCCGCTGGCGCTGGCCGCCGGAAAGCTGTCGTGGATAGCGCCCGAGCAAATCGGTTAGGCCGAGGATTCCGGCGGCGCGCGCAACCCGCTCGGCGATGACCGCCTTCTCCGCTTTCCGCAGCTTCAGGCCGAATCCCATGTTGTCGGCCACCGTTTTGTGGGGATAGAGAGCGTAGTTCTGAAACACCATCGCGACATCGCGATCGCGCGGGGTTACCTCGTTCACCACCCGGCCGCCGATGGAGATCTCGCCGCCGGTGATGTCCTCCAGCCCCGCGATCATCCGCAGCAGCGTGGATTTTCCGCAGCCGGAGGGGCCGACCAGCACAAAGAACTCCTCGTCGCCGATATCGATATCGACGCCATGGATCACCTTGCTGGTGCCGTAGGATTTCTCCACGCCGCGCAGCGTGACAGCGGCCATGCATCCTCCTTTGCGCGGCACGGATTAATGTTTGTCTACCCAATCTCTGCCGCACTGCCCATGAAACCCAGCCCGCGGGAATGGTGCAACAGATTTCGCACCGCGAAATCGATCTGTCCGCGCATTCCTGACTTTATTGCAACGCACCTTGCTTGACAGTGCTGAGGCAAGCCCGCACGATCCGCGCGACTTCCAGCCGATGCGTAACATCGTGAGAGGAACAACAACCGCCGATTGTCGGCGGCATCACACGAGGAGGATCGCCCATGGCATACACCAGGACAATCGCCGCGGCCGCGCTGATCTGTCTTACCGCTGCATCGCCGAGCCTGGCACAGGACAGCAAGCATGTGAAATGGCTCGACGACGGCACGGTCGAGCTGACTATGGATCCCGAATATGGCGGCGTTATCAAAACCACCCGCGAAGAACTGGGCGCGCTATTTGGACCCGGCCAGAAACCGTTCGAAGGGCAAGAAGTCACCGTATTGAGTCTTGACTCCGGACCTAAGGGCGGCATCTCCGGACCGCTCTACGCATTCCGGCCGATCTGGGAGGAGCTCTCCGGCGCCAAGCTGAACATCGCGTTGACGCCGATTTCCGAACTCTACACCAAGACGTTCCTGGATCTGCGCAACGGCACCGGCGAATACGATGCCATGATCGTCGGCGCGTTCTTCTATGGTGACCTGATCGGCGGCAACTACATCCTGCCGATTGATGACTGGTACACCAGCGGCGACTATCCGAAATGGAGCTACGACGCGATGCCGGCGTCGCTCCGTAACATCTATACCTGGGGCGGCGTCGGCTATGGCGTGCTCAGCGATGCCGATGGCCAAATCCTCTATTACCGCCGCGACCTCCTGACCAATCCGGAACATCAGGCAGCGTTCAAAGGTGAGTATGGCTATGATCTACCGGTGCCGCCGACGACGCTGCAGCAGCTCCGCGACATCGCCAAGTACTTCAACGGCAAGGACTTCGATTCCAACGATCCTGAACCGGATTCCGGCGCGGTATTGCATCTGAAAGTGCGCGAGCAGGGTCTCTACCACTTTACGACGCTGGCAACCTCATTTGCCATGACCCCCGGACCGGAATTGACCAAGACGACGAACGTTTACTGGTTCGATCCCGAAGACATGAAGCCGCTGATCAACAGCCCCGGACACGTCAAGGCGCTCGACTTCCTGAAGGAGCTTGCGCAGTACGGACCGCCGGCACAGGTGAGCTGGAGCCTCGGCGAAGCGTGGGACTATTTCCTGCGGGGCAAGGCGGTTTTCAACTTCTCCTATGGCGACGTGTCGCCACTGGCGCAGGACGAAACCCGCTCGAAAATCAAAGGTAAAGTAGGCGCCGCCATCCTGCCGGCATCCGACACTTACTGGGACATGAACACGAAAGAATTCGTCACGACCCAGGAAGTGCGCAAAGTCGGCAACGTCACCGGCGGCTCCTGGCACGGCGTTATCTCCTCCCTTGGCGACGCGCCGGAAGCTTCCTACTCCTTCCTCTCCTTGATGGCCATCAAGCCGGCCTCCAAGTGGCTGGCAACCTATGGCTGGGACGGCGTCGATCCCGGTTACAACTACCAGTTCCTCGAACCGCTCGGCGAAGCCAAGCTGGAGGACTACACGAACGCTGGTTGGGATGCGACGGACGTAAAGGAGTATCTGCAAGCCTACTACGACAACTTCAATGCGGCGACCCTGCTGCCCTATCTGCGGATTACCGGCACACAGGAGTACTTCGATGTGCTGGACAGCAATCTGTCGGCCGCGATGAGCGGATCCAAGACGTCCCAGCAGGCTCTCGACGATACGGCGGCTGCCTGGGAGCAGATCACGGATCGTCTCGGCCGCGACAAGCAGCTTGCGGCCTACCAACAGGCCATTGGCTGGAAGCAGTAACGAACGGCTGGCCGGCTCCGTAGCTCGCGGGGCCGGCCGCCTTTCGGCGCAACGATGCGTTGGACCAACCGCGTCAGATGGGTTTTCCTCGCCCCGGCGATCGCCTGGGTGCTGGTGTTTACCCTGTTTCCGCTGGTCTACTCGCTGTACGCCAGCCTGCACAACGTCACCAACGAAACCGTCGTCGAACGCACCGTGGTGCCCATGCTCGACGCCGCCGGCAAGCCGGTGCTGAAGACCGATGGGACGCCGCGCACCAAAACAGACATAAAGCGCGAAACCGTCACAAAATGGGAATTTGTCGGCCTGACCAATTTCGGCCGGGTGTTTCGAGATCCCCAAGTAGCCGAGGCCGCGCGCGTCACCGCGATCTTCGTCGTGGTGGCGGTCAGCCTGGAAATGCTGTTGGGCTTGCTACTGGCTTTCCTGTTCAACCGAAATCTGCCGATGCGTTCTCTGTTGCGCACAATCATGATCCTGCCGATCTTCGCGACGCCGGTCGCCGCCGGCTATCTGTTCTTCACGATTTTCTATGAGGAAGGCGGGCCGCTGGGCTGGACCGGTATTCCGTTCCTTTCGCATCCCGGCTGGGCACTGGCCTCCATCATCATCGTCGATGTCTGGCAGTGGACGCCGTTTTGCTTCCTGGTGTTTCTGGCCGCGCTGCAAAGCATTCCCGAAGACGCGATCGAGGCCGCGCGCCTGGACACGGATTCGTCCGTCGCGGTCTGGCTCCATGTCGTGATGCCGTTCCTGCAGCCGGTCATCATCATCGTCCTCCTATTGCGATTGGCGGAAGCGCTCAAAGTTTTCGACGTCGTCGCCTCGCTGACAGTCGGTGGGCCAGGCAACGCGACGCAATCCGTATCCTATCTCGCCTTCCGCACCGGCTTGCGATTCTTCGATGTCGGTTATGCCTCTGCGCTCGCCTATCTCTTGCTGGCGGCGATGATGGTGATCGTGACATTCTTCTTCAAGCGCATGCGGAGCGTCTATGCCTGACGCAACTCCCGGCAGACGCAGCAAGCCGCTCCCGCAAGCGCTCTGGTCGCTGCTGGCGATTGCCATCACGCTGGTGTTTCTGTTCCCGCTCTATTGGGCGGTGTCGACCGCACTGCGCAATCCGGCGGATACCTTCACGGTCGCCGGCCTTGGCATTCCCTGGGTCGACTTCCGTCCTACGCTGGACAATTTCCGGACCGAACTGAGCACGCCCGAAGGATTGAAAGCCCTGCGAACCAGCATTGTCGTCTCCGTCAGCGCGGTCGTTCTCGCGCTCCTGCTGGGGATGCCGGCCGCCTATGCCCTCGCCCGCTTCCGTTTCCTGCGATGGAAAAACAGCGACATCACCATCTGGTTTCTGTCGCAGCGCGTGCTGCCGCCGGTCGCGACGCTGCTGCCGTTCTACATAATCTTCCGTTCGTTCGACCTGTTGGATACGCCGATCGCGCTCATCCTGGTGAATGCGACGTTTATCCTGCCCTTCGTCGTGGTGATCCTGCGGCAGAGCTTCCTCGATCTGCCCGTCGAACTGGAAGAAGCGGCGCTGGTCGATGGCGCGACCCATTTCGGTGCCTTCACGAAAGTCGCCCTGCCCCTGGTGGCGCCGGCCGCCGCCGCCACCGGCCTGATCATCTTCGGCTTCGTCTGGAACGAGTTTCTATTCGCTTCTAGCCTCGGCATCACCGAAACCAAGACTATGCCCGCCCATATGGCTGGCGCGGTTGACACTCGCGGCGTGCAGTTTTGGTTCATGGCGACCCGTGCGCTGATCGCAATGGTGCCGCCGGTCTTGCTCGCCCTGTTCGCGCAACGCTATATCGTAAGAGGCCTGACCCTGGGAGCCGTGAAGGGTTAGGGCGGCAACTCGGGGGGGAGCACAAATGTCCGCAGATTTCGACGTCGTCGACGAACGCTTCCGCTATATGATGCAGGGCAACGCCTGGGTGGAGAAGCTCCACGGCGGCATGCTTTGGGCCGAGGGGCCGGTCTGGTTCGCCGACGGGCAATATCTGCTCTGGAGCGACATTCCCAACAACGTGATCCTGCAATATGCCGAGGGCACGGGCGTGCGGGTCTGGCGCCATCCCGCCAACAACACCAACGGCCATACGCGGGATCGCGAGGGCCGGCTGGTTTCCTGCGAGCATGGCGGCCGGCGCGTCTCCCGCACCGAGCATGACGGCAGCTACACCGTGCTGGTGGACCGCTACAAGGGCATGCGGCTGAACTCGCCCAATGACGTGGTGGTCAAGTCCGACGGCACGATCTGGTTCACCGATCCGCCCTACGGCATCCTCAGCGACTATGAGGGCAAGAAGGCCAAGAGCGCGATCGGCGCCAACTATGTCTACCGGTTCGATCCCAAGACCAAGAGCCTGACCGTGGTGGCCGATGATTTCGACAAGCCCAACGGCATCGCCTTCTCGCCCGACGAGAAGAAGCTCTATATCGCCGACACCGGCGGCTCCCATGATCCCGGCGGCGCGCACCATATCCGGGTCTTCGACGTGATCGACGGCCGCAAGCTGGCCCGGGGCCGCGTGTTCGCGGAGATCAACCCCGGCCTCGCCGACGGCTTCCGGCTGGATACCGACGGCAATGTCTGGACCAGCGCCGGCGACGGCGTGCATTGCTTCTCGCCGCGGGGCGAGCTGCTGGGCAAGATCCTGGTGCCGGAGGTGGTGTCGAACGTCTGCTTCGGCGGGCCGAAACGGAACCGGCTGTTCATCACGGCGACGACATCGCTCTACGCGGCCTATGTTTGCCAGGTCGGCGCGCAACGGCCCTGACGGAGCGGCGCCATGACCGAGCTCCGCAGCGAACCGCTCTATCGCATGACTCTCGAGGTGGGGGCGCCGTTCGATATCGGCGCCGGCCCGCGCGGCCAGCGTCTGGTCATTCCGTTCAAAGGCGGCCGCTTCGAGGGGCCGAAGCTGCGCGGCGAGGTATTGGTTACCGGCGGCGACTGGCTGCTGCGTCGCGCTGATGGCGTTTTCGAACTCGATGTCCGCCGCACGTTGCGCACCGATGATGGGCACCACATCTACGCAGCCTATCGCGGCATCCTGACCGGCAGCGCCGAGAGCCTGGCCCGCATGGGCCGCGGCGAAGCCGTGCCGGCGGCCGATCTATATCTCCGCACCGCGCCGGTGTTCGAAACCGGCTCCGAGAAGTACGCCTGGCTCAATCGCATCATCAGCGTCGGCATCGGCGCGATCACCGCGACGGGCGCGGAGCTTGAGGTGTTTGAGATCCGCTGACAGCCTGCGCCTGGGTGGCGGACCCACGTTCTGCGGCCATCGAGCCCCTCGTCATTGACAGACTTTGCCAATTTATGCCATTATTATCTGTTAACGTTGTGACATGAGGCAGAAATGGCCACGATGAACGTATCGCTCCCCGAACCGCTTAAGGATTGGATCGAAGCCCAGGTAAAGACCGGTCGTTACGCCAACGTCAGCGACTATGTTCGCGACCTCATTCGCCGCGACCAGGAAGCCAAGCATTCCTTGGTTGATGCTCTCGAAGCTGGCGCAGCGAGCGGCCTCAGCGAACGATCGGTCGAGAGCATCTGGCGGGCGGCGAAGAAAAATGCCACGCGTGCCAAAACATAGGCTCTCGCGAGCGGCAGCGGCAGACCTCGACGATATCTTTCTTTACACGATCAAGACCTTCGGTCTGCGGCAGGCTGAACGCTACTACCTAGCCATCCAGGACTCGCTCCAGCGGATTGCCGAGACACCCGATCTCGGCCGCGCCATTGCCGGCAGAACCCGCGCATTTCGGCAATTCAATTGCCAGCGTCATGGCATCTTCTACACTGTTGGAACGGACGGCATATCTGTCGTGCGCATCCTCCATCTCGCGATGGACCTCAAAGCCCATCTCCCGCAATAGTGAGAGCTAGCTCTGCACCCGGGCGCTGCGGCCATAGACCAGCAGCATGCCGATGATGACGGCGCCGTAGATAACCTGGCGGTAGGCTTCTTCCATCTGCATCACCGACAGGATGCTCTGCAGCAGGGTGATCAGGATGACGCCGCCGACGGTACCCAGATACTTGCCGCGTCCGCCGAGGATGTTGGTGCCGCCGAGCACCACTGCGGCGATCGCCGGCAGCAGATAGGGGTCGCCCATCGCCTGATAGGCCTTGGTCGAATAGCCGGCGAGCAGCACGCCCGCCAACGCCGCCAGCGTGCTGCATAGCGCAAAGCAGGCGATCAGGACGCCCCGGGTGCTTACGCCGGAGAGATAAGTCGCGCTCTCCCGGTTGCCGAACGCATAGATGTAACGGCCGAACGGCGTGCGGCGAAGCACGAAGACGATAATGAGGCCGATGAGCAGCCAGACAAAGAGCACGTTGGGAATGCCGATAGGCGTGCCCAAAATCTCGAACGAGACGCTGCGTTTCACGGCAAGCCAATGCATCAATGGCGTCGCATGGTCCTGCGGCGCGAAACCACCGGTGTGCAGCACCATCAGGCCCTGTGCCACCGCATTGACGCCCAGCGTGAAGATCATCGAGGGAATGCGCAGATAGGCGACGCCCAGTCCATTGACGACGCCGAAGATCAATCCACAAAGCATGGCGAACGGCAGGGCAATCGCCGTGCCGGCATCGCCCCACCAACCCGCGGCGGCCGTTGCCATCATGCCGCCGACCGTGACGACCCAGGGAACAGACAAATCGATGTGCCCGAGCAGGATCACCAGCATCGCGCCGCTGGCAATGATGCCGAGGAACGAGGCGACCTGCAGCTGCTGCAGCAAATAGTCGGCGGAGAAGAACCGGTCGTCGATGGCCGTCGCCACCAGCCACAATATGATGATGAAGCTGAAGACGATCAGGATCGGCAGATCCACGTTCTTGAGAATCTTCTGCATGGCCTATGTGAACAGCTCGAGCCGGTTGCGGATGCGGAAGACGCGGGCAGCTCCGAGGCTGACCGCCAGCAGCAGAATTACGCCATTGAACAAGGGCTGCCAAAGCGGTGGCATATCGAAGACGAAGAGCAGGTCGGCGATGGTGCGCAAGCTGAACGCCCCGAAAATCGAGCCGATCGCCGAGCCGAACCCGCCGAACAGCGACGTGCCGCCGATCACGACCGCCGCGATGGAATTGAGCGTATAGGTGCCGGCGCTCGGCGCGCTGGCCTCGCCGGCATAGGTGTAGAAAGTCTGCACCAAGCCGGCGATCGCGCAGAACACGCCTGAGAGGGTGTAGGCCGCAAGCTTTGAGTTGGCAATGGCGACACCCGAAAGAAAGGCCGCGCCTTCCGCCGAACCTGTCGCATAACAGCCGCGCCCCAACACCGATCTCCGGAAGGGTATCCAGATAAACAACACCACGCACAATAGCAGCACGAGCACGGTCGGCACCTTGCCCCACAACAGGCCGGTGACGAAATCCGCCAGCGCGGGATCGACGCCGCCGCCGGGTATCGGGCGTATGGCAAGAGCGATGCCGTAGTAGATCGCCCCGGTGGCCAGCGTCACGATGATCGGCTGCAAGCGCCCGTACACAACGATGGCGCCGTTCAAGAAGCCCGCAGCAGCGCCGGCGCAGAGGACGATAAAGACGCCCATCGTGACATCGAACGGCCCGCCAATAACAAGCGTTGAGGCGATGCAATTGGTCATGATGAACATGGTGCCGACCGACAGGTCGAGGCCGCGGGTCAGCACCGGCACGGTCTGCGCCATGGCGACAAGCGCCAGCAGCACGGCTTTCACGGCGGCCGTATTCAGCACGTTCGGCGTGACGTAGGCGGGGCTATAGACATAGGTTTCGACATCCGATGGGAATGCCGCGTTCAGCCCGTCCATCATCGCTGCAATCAGCGTGCCTACCGGTGGTACGCCGAAATAGACGGCGAACATCAGCAGGCAGAGCCCGACTCCCAGGAAATAGGCATTATTCGCCGCGACCCAGAGTTTGAGAGATTTCACGCTGCAGCGCCCCCCGGCTGTAGATTCCGTTCGACCGGCAGATTGAGCGAGCTGGCGACGAAGTTGTTCTCGTTGATCTACGCGCCCGCCAATTCTCGCAGGATGCGGCCGTCATACATGATGGCGACTCGGTCGCAGCAGCCGACCAGTTCGTCATAGTCGGTCGTGTAGAACAGGATCGTCGTTCCCGCATCCGCCAGCGAACGCAGCAACTGATAGAGCTCCTGCTTCGTGCCGACATCGATGCCGCGCGTGGGATCGTTGAGCAGGACGATGCGGGCATCGGTCATCAGCCATTTGCCGATCACCACCTTCTGCTGATTGCCGCCCGACAGCGTCGCCACGGGATCGTCGATGTTGCCGACCTTGATTGCCAGTTTCTGCACCATCTCGTCGATGCGCGCGTTCTCCGCGGCGCGGTCGACGAAAAGGAACTTGCTCAACTGGCTGATCGCCGCCATGGAGATATTCTCGCGCACGGACATCGGCAGCATCAGCCCTTCGGTCTTGCGGTCCTCGGGGATCAGCGCCATCCCGACCTCGGCCGACTTGGCGTGACGCGGGCTGGCGATGCGCTGGGGCTTGCCGTCGATTGTGACCGTGCCGCTGCAGCCCCGCAGGACCCCGAACAGGGCCAGAAGCAACTCGCGCTGACCCTGCCCGTCGAGCCCGCCAAGGCCGACGATCTCACCGCGATTCACCGTGAGCGAGATGTCATGCAGCCGGTCGTTCCAGCTCAGCTTGTCGATCTGCAGCACGCAGGGCCGCGCCGACGCCGCCGGCTTGGGCGGGAAAACATGCTTGTATTCGCGGCCGATCATGAGTTCGACCACCTGATCGTCGGTCTTGCTGCCCTTGGGGAAGGTCTCGATGTGGCGGCCGTTGCGGAACACCGAGCAATCGTCGGCCAGTTCGGCGATCTCATGCATGCGGTGGGAGATGTAGAGGATCGACAGCCCCTCCTCCCGCAGCATCTTCAATGTCTGATAGACCTTGGAGACGTCGGCAGCCGTCAGCGCCGAGGTCGCCTCATCGAGGATCAGCATCCGCGGCTTGCGGCCCAGCGCCTTGGCGATTTCCACCATCTGGCGTCGCGACAGCGGCAGGTTCTTCACCAGCTCGTCGGGATGCACGTCCGTGCAGCCGGCGCGCTTCAGCAATTCCTCGGCGCGGCGGCTCTGCGCGCCATAGTCGATCAGGCCGAATCTCCGCGGCGGGTCGGTGATGCAGATGTTATCCGCCACCGTCAGGTCGGGCATCAGCGACAGTTCCTGGAACACGCAGACGATGCCGGCCTTGGTCGCCTCGGCGGGTGACTTGAAGCTCGCCGGCTGGCCCAGGAACTCGAGCTGGCCGCCGTCAGGCTGCACGACGCCGGCGATGATCTTGATCAGCGTCGATTTGCCGGCGCCGTTCTCGCCGAGGATGGCGTGGATGCGCCCGGGGACGCATTCGAAATCCACGTTGTCGAGCGCGCGCACGCCGCCATAGCGTTTGCTGACACCCTTCATGCGCCAGAACGGCGCGCTTGCCTCAGCCATGGTCGAACCCGCTATGGATCAAAGCCAGAGTCCCGATCCCGGACTGCCGCATAGACTCGCGGCCCTCACGGTTCGTTGTCAGACCATGAGGGCCGCTTGCTTATGCACAACAATCAGGCCGATGAGACGGGCTTATTGATCCGCTTCCGACTTCGCCATGATTTCCGTCGCCTTGATGTTGACGTTGCAAGGCGGGAACTCGTTCGGCGTGAAGAAGTTATCGGTCAGGTCCGGGTAGTAGTTGTCGCCGGCCTTGAAGTTCGGCGACTCGACATACGGAATCGGAACCGAAATGTACTGCGGCATCGGCTCGCCCTTGAGGGCATGGATCGCGGCTTTGATGGAGATCGCGACCAGGCCCGGCGACTGGCCGGCCGAAGCGCAGAGCAGGCCGTCTTTCTCATGCTCGGCGCACAGCTTGCGGAAACCGTTCTCCGCCTCGCCCGACACCGGGATGAAAGGATGGCTGGCATCCATCAGCGCGCGCACGGCGCCGGTGGAACCGCCCTGAACGAACATGCCGTCGAACTTCTTGTGAACGGCCACTGCGTCGGCAACCACCTTCTGTGCCGTGCCGTCGTCCCAGTTGCCGACCACTTCGATGATCTCGAACGTGTTGCCGGAGGCTTCCATGATCTCGCGGAAGCCCAGATGGCGGTCGCGATCCACCGAGTTGCCCGGCAGGCCGCGCACCTCCAGGATCTTGCCGGTCTTGGCGGGGATGTTCTTCACCAGCCAGCGGCCCATCTGGCGGCCCATCTCCAGCTGGTCTTCGTTGACTTGCATCACGTCCTTGCTGTCGGTGACGTTGTCAAACGGCACCAGCACGACGCCGGCTTCATTGGCGCGCTTTATCACCGGTTCGAACGCCGTCGGGTTCACCGCGATGGTGACGATCGCGTCGTAGCCGGAGTTGATGAAGTTGTCGATGGCGGCGATCTGGGCCGCCACGTCCGTGCCAGTGCTGACGACCTTCAACTCCTTCACGTCCGGCTTCACATCGGCCGCTTCGACGAACGCCTTGGCGGTCTTGATCATCTGAATGCGCCAGGTGTTGCCGACAAAGCCATTGGCCAGCGCGATACGGTACGGCCCATCCTTCTTCGCCCACTGGAAGAACTTGGTGTCGGCCGCATAGGGCTTGAAGCATTCCGGCAACATGCTCGGCCCCGCGACGGTCTGCGGCCCCTTCGTTGCCGGCACTGCGGCGGTTGTCGTCGCGGCCGGCTCGGCGGTCGTCGCCGGCGCTTCGGCCGTCGGCGCGGCCTGCTCTGGCGCCTTGCCTTTGTATATCAACCAACCGCCGATCGCGATGACTGCGACAATCACCACGCCGATCAGTGTTTTCATTTGACTGCTCATCTCCAGCGTTCCTCCCTCGCGTTAGGCTGGCAAATTCCGGGCGGTAGCGTTGCCTTCTCGCGCTAGGCCCGTCAATTGTTTTAATTGTCTGATGATTGCAATGTGCACGCATCTCAGCCATCGTGACAAGACCGCTGTGCTGCAATGCAGCAATACTCGAATCGGCCGATTCCTGCTGCTGTGAGACAGCCCGGGCAATATCAGCGTCGGCCGGGAGTTGCCGGCGCGGGAGTGCAGTCCTTCGCCGCTCAGCCGCGATAGGGCGCGCAGGAGTCGCGCACGTTCAGCGTCGGCTGCATGACGACGCGGTGCGGCGGATCCTCGGTCGCGCCCGATAGCCTGTCGCTCAGCAGGCGCACCGCTTCCGCGCCCATCTCCGCCATCGGCTGGCTCACCGTCGTGAGGCGCGGGCGGAAAGCATTCACCCAGATGAAATCGTCCATGGAGACGACCGAAACATCCGCCGGGCAGTTGAGCCCCGCTTCCGCAATGGCGCGCATCAGGCCGATCAGCATGAGGTTGTTGGCGACGAAAAATGCCGACGGCCTTCCCGGCTGCCGCAGAATCTCGCGCGCGACCGAGAAGGCGCGGTCCTCGCGATAATCGCCGGAGCGTATATGCTG
The DNA here is from genome assembly GCA_046154965.1 of Dongiaceae bacterium. Classification (GTDB taxonomy): domain Bacteria; phylum Pseudomonadota; class Alphaproteobacteria; order Dongiales; family Dongiaceae; genus DATKFM01. The sequence goes on from JBJXDY010000021.1 coordinate 58,028, forward strand.
AGGATCGGGCGTCAGGCCCCGCGACGTCATTGCCTGCATGAAGCCGGCATGGCGATCGGCGCCGGTGGAGACATGGCGCGGCCCGGTTATCGCGCCGATCCGGCGGTGGCCGAGATCGAGGATGTAGTTCGTCGCCTGGAGCGCCGCGGACACATTGTCCAGCGACACCGAATCGGTCGGCCAGGATTCGACCACGCGATCGATCAGCACGGTCGGCGCAGGCAGCGTGATCGCATCGTAAGATTGATAGGCCGCCGGCTCGCCGCAGGGTGCCAGGATCAGGCCGTCGCAGCGGCGCGCCCGGATGCGGCGCAGATACTGCCGCTCCAGGTCGAGGCGCTCGTCGCTGTTGCAGAGCATCAGCGAGTAGCCGCGAGCGTCCGCGGCGGTCTCCACTGCGTTGATCAGGCTGGTGAAGAACGGGTTGGTCACGTCGGCGACGACGAGCGCCAGCAATCCCGTGCGCCCCTTCTTCAGGCTTTGCGCGACGGCCGACGGCGCATAGTCCAGCCGGTCCACCGCCGCCAGCACGCGGACGCGCAGATCGGGACTGACGTAGGCGCTGTTGTTCAACGTCGCCGAAACAGTCGCCGTTGATACCTGCGCCTCCCGGGCGACATCCTTGATCGTAGCCATAGGGTCCTCCAGCGAAACGGTTCGCTAGCAGATCTGCAGCGAATAGTGCGATTCTCCTGCGCTCCGTAGCTTTCGTTACGCCGGAAAGATCAAGCTTGGCAAATCGATTTTGCCGAACGGCGCGGCTGAGGGAGGCGCGTCGGCTCACAGATGGAATTCCGCCATGGCGGCGCGCGGGATGATCGCGCCGGGATGCTGCACGACGATGGCCGCGAGTTCGTTGCCTTTCCGCGCGGCCGCCAGGGGATCGGCGCCGCTCAGGCGGGCCGCGAGATAGGCGGCGTTGAAGGAATCGCCGGCGGCCGTGGTGTCAACAGGCTGGGGCACGGCCACGGCAGCGACGTTCCTGGCCGTCGATCCGGCGCTGACATAGCAGCCCTGCTCGCCGAGCTTCACCGCGACCTCCGCCACACCCAGCGCCCGCAGCCGCGCCGCGCATTGGTCCGGCGTGGCGTCGCCATAGAGCTTCTGCTCGTCGTCAAGCGTTGGCAGGCCGATGGTGGCGCGGCGCCAGGCCTGGACCATCCATTGCCGGGCGTCGTTGACCGAGTGCCAGCCCGCCGGCCGGTAGTTGCTGTCGAAGGCCACCTGGGCGCCGTGGCCGCGGGCGTCGTCGAGCATGGCCAGCAGGCTGCGGCGCTGACCGTCGTCGAGGATCGAGAGGGTGATCGCCGAGAAATAGATACAGCCGGCGGCGGCGACGCTGTCCTGCAGGGCTTCGGCGCGGCCGTCCTTCAGCATGTCCCGCGCCGCCGCCGCCGAGCGGAAATAGGAGAAGCTGCGCTCGCCCGCCGCATTGGTGCGGATGATGTAGAGCCCCGGCAGCCGGCCGGGCAGCCGCGCCACCAGCCCGGTATCGATGCCCTCCGCCTTCCAGGCCGCGATCATGCGCTCGCTATAGACATCGTCTCCCAGGGCCGTCAGGTAGGACACCTGGAGACCGGAGGCCGCGCCAAGCCGGCTCAGGTAGAGCGCGGTGTTCAGCGTGTCGCCGCCGAAGCCCAGGGTGAGGTTCTCGTCATCCCGATGGCGCAGCTCCATCATGCATTCGCCGATGGAGATGATGTGCTTGCGTGCGGTCATACGGGACTATGGCCTTCGAGCGTGCCAAAGCGGTGCATAGGGTGACGCACCTGTGATCTAGGGCATCGCAACCCACCAATAGTGTCATCCCCGTGAAAGCGGGGACCCAGGGGTTGCAGCGCGCTCTGCCTCTCCTGGGTCCCCGCTTTCGCGGGGATGACAAGTGGGGGGAGCGTTGTCGCTGGCAGCTCCATCCCGCGAGGTTTCCAGCGGCGGGGCCAATCCAAGCGATGAACCCCATGTCCAGCGGGGAATGGCCGCAGAACAACCCTCGGCCTCGTCCAGCGGGGAGCGACAAGGGAAGGCGAAACGCAAAGGCGCAAGGACGCAAAGAAGGCCTGCGGCTTGCAATGACCGTACCCGTCTTCTCTCTGCGCCTTGGCGTCCTTGCGGTTCATTCTCTTAACAACCTTCTTGTCTGGGCTCGGCGTCCAGCGGGAAGACAAATCCGTTCGATGGACCCCATGCCAAGCGAGAAACAGGTTCGGCGCTGGACAAAGCGCAGTGGAAGCCATGACCTATGCGGGGTCGTTCTCCGAACCCATTTGACGGCGAGAAGATATCGTTCCCGAAGAAAAAAGAACTACGCATTATGCGTTATTTCTGACGGAATGTCAAGCTGCCCGCGCCAAGGGCTGCTCCAGCGCATTGTGCGATCTCAGAGCAGCCCCAGGTTCTTCAAATCCGCCAGCATCTCCTCCGAGGGCTGACCGCGGCTCTTGCCGCTGGCGCGCTTCCCCGCATCCGGCGGCGCGTCGGCGGGGTCGAAGTAGCGCCAGCCTTGGAAGGCGCGGAAGGAGCGGAGGGCGGTAGGGATCAGCGGCGGGTCGAGGACGATGGCGCAATAGGGCTGGCCTTCATCATCGATGCGCTGGTCGAGGTCGAGGATGCGCTGGCGGGCGCGGATGAAGCCCTTGATGACCCAATAGATCGAGCCGCCGTCCAAGACCTCGGCCTTTTTCTTCGGCATCATGCGGGTCCAGTGGAAGAGTTCCGGCTTCTGCCGCTTCTTGCGCTTCTTCTCCAGGATCTCTTCCTGCCATTCGCGCAGGCTTTCCACACTCTCGCTTCCGACGGAGAGCTTGATCATATGCAGTGTCACGGTGCCGGCGTCTCCTCAGGCTGATTTCTTCTTCCCGGCCAGCGCCTGCGCCACTTTCGACGCGGGCGCGCGGCCGAGCTCTTTGCATATATAGGCCCCGGCATCGGCCAGCGCCGCCAGATCGACGCCCGACTCGATGCCCAGGCCATTGAGCATATACAACACATCCTCGCTCGCCACATTTCCGGAGGCGCCCGCGGCGTAAGGACAGCCGCCGAGGCCGGCCACAGATGAATCCACCGTGGCAATGCCGGCTTCCAAGGCCGCGAGAATATTGGCCAACGCCTGGCCGTAGGTGTCGTGGAAATGCACCGCCAGCCGGCCGCGGGGCACGACGGCGGCCACCGCCTCGATCATCCGCTCCGCCTTCGCCGGCGTGCCCACGCCGATCGTGTCGCCGAGCGAGATTTCATAGCAGCCCAGCGCCGCAAGCCGTTGGGCGACATGGGCGACTTTGCCCGGCGCGATCTCGCCCTCGTACGGACAGCCGAGCACGCAGGAGACATAGCCGCGGACGCGAATTCCCGCCGCCGTTGCGGCTTCGCAGACCGGCGCGAACCGATCCAGGCTCTCATCGATCGAGCAGTTGATGTTCTTTTGCGAGAACGACTCTGAAGCCGCGCCAAAGACGGCGATTTCTTCCACGCGGGATGCCTTGGCGGCCTCGAAACCCTTCATGTTCGGCACCAGCACGGGATAGCTGACGCCGGGCAGGCGCTTGATGCCCGCCAGTACCTGGGCCGTATCCGCCATCTGCGGCACCCATTTCGGCGAGACGAAGCTGCCGGCCTCGATGGCCTTCAGTCCGGCGCGGCCCAGCCGGTCGATTAACTCGATCTTGACGGCGGCCGGCACGGTCCCGGCCTCGTTCTGCAGACCGTCGCGCGGCCCGACCTCGACCATGCGTACCCGCCGGCTCAAGCCCCCTCCTCGGCGAAGGACAGCAGCGCCGCCCCCTCCTTTACCAGGTCGCCGACGCGGAAATGCACCGCCTCCACTAGGCCATCGGCGGGTGCCGTAATGCTGTGCTCCATCTTCATGGCTTCCAAGATCACCAGCACGGCGCCGCGGCGCACCTTCTCGCCTGCCTTGGCGCCGATCTTGATGATCTTGCCGGGCATGGGCGCCGACAGGCCGCCCACATGGCCGTCGACGCGATCCGCAGCGGCCACCGGGTCCACCAGCTCGAACTCGAAGCTGCCATCGGCCGTGGCCACCAGCAGCGTGCCGCCGTTGCGGATCACGCGGGCGGTGGCCTGGCGGCCGTCGATGATCAGGCGCACACCGCCATCAGCCAAGCGCTCGCCGCTGACCGTCTTCGGGCCCTGCGGGAGGTCAAAACGGTAGTCGCCGCTGCGATAGGTCACGCCGAGGCGAAGAACCTCGCCGCCGTAGCGGAGCTGGATCTCCTCGCAGCCTTTCATGTTCAGCCGCCAGCCATCGGTGCCGTTCCAGGGCGACCAGGGATCGCCGGAGTCTCGCGCCCGCGCGGCCGCCGAGTCGCGGCGGTCCAGCAGGATCGCCAGGACGGCGAAGGCCCAGGCATCCATGTGGGGCGCTGGTGGCGGCGCGAAGACATCGCCCTTGTGAAGCTCGATGAAGTCGGTAGAGATCTCGCCGGCCTGGAAGGCGCCATGGCCCAGCACGGACTTCAGGAACTGCAGATTGTTGCGCAGGCCCAAAAGCTGCGTGCCGGCCAGCGCGCCCTGAAGCCGCGCCAGCGCCGACGCCCGGTCCTCGCCCCAGGTGATGATCTTGGCCAGCAGCGGATCGTAGTTGAGGCCGATCTCGTCGCCCTCGCGGATGCCGGTATCGACGCGCAGGTGATCCGAGGTCGCCGGCCAGCGCAGATGGCTCACGCGCCCGGTCGCCGGCAGGAAGCCGCGCGACGGATCTTCGGCATAGAGCCGCGCCTCGAAGGCGTGGCCGTTCATTCTAACCTGGTCCTGGGTCAGCGGCAGAGTTTCGCCGGCGGCGATCAGCAGCTGCCACGCCACGATATCAAGTCCGGTGATCATCTCCGTCACCGGATGCTCCACCTGCAGGCGGGTGTTCATCTCCATGAAGTAGAACTGGCCGTCGGAATCCAGCAGGAACTCCACCGTGCCGGCGCTGACATAGCCAACGGCCTTGGCCGCCGCCACGCCGGCCGCGCCCAGCTTGCGCCGCTGCTCCGCCGTAAGCCCGGGCGCCGGCGCTTCCTCGATGATCTTCTGGTGGCGGCGCTGCACCGAGCAGTCGCGCTCGAACAGATGGATGGCGTTGCCCTTGGTATCCGCAATGACCTGCACCTCCACATGGCGCGGCCGCTGCAGGAATTTTTCCACCAGCATATGCTCGTCGCCGAAGGCGCCTTTGGCCTCGCGCTTCGCGCCCGCCAGCGCATCCGTGAACTCGGCGGCGCTGTCGACCCGGCGCATGCCCTTGCCGCCGCCGCCCGCCGAGGCCTTGATCAGCACGGGATAGCCGATCTTGTCGGCCGCCTGGCGCAGGGTCTTCTCGTCCTGGGCGTCGCCGTGATAGCCCGGCAGGATCGGCACCTTGGCCTTGTCCATCGTCGCCTTGGCCGCGCTCTTGGAGCCCATGGTGCGGATGGCGCTGGGCGGCGGGCCGATGAAGGTGACCCCGTTCTCGCTGCAGGCCACGGCAAAGGCGGCGTTCTGCGACAGGAAACCGTAGCCGGGATGGATCGCATCGATGCCCGTGCGGTGCGCCGCGTCCATGAGGGCGCCGATGTCAAGATAGCTCTCCGCGGCGGGCGCCGGGCCGAGCCGCACCGCCTCGTCCGCCGACTGGACATGGAGCGCGTCCCGGTCGGCATCGGAATAGACGGCAACAGTGCGGATGCCCATCTCCCGCGCCGTGCGGATGATCCGGCAGGCGATCTCGCCGCGATTGGCGATCAGGATTTTCCAGAACGCGGCCACGGGTTCCGTCCCGCCCTCAGAGCCAGTTCGGCTTGCGCTTCTCGAGGAAGGCGGCGACGCCCTCCCTGCCCTCCGGGCTGGAGCGGATCGCGGCGATGCGGCGGGCGGTATCGTCCAGCATGTCGGGAGCGAGCGGCTTGCCGGCGATATCGTTGATCAGGCGCTTGGCGGCGATCTGGGCCTTGGGTCCGCCCAGGAGGATGGCGTCGATGATCTTCTCGAGGGTGCGCGCCATGGCGTCCGGCGCCACCACTTCGTGGACGAGGCCAATGCGCTGCGCCTCGGCGGCGCTGAATTTCTCCGCCGACAGGAAGTAGCGGCGCGCCTGCCGTTCGCCGATGGCGCCCATGACATAGGGGCCGATAACCGCAGGGATCAGGCCCAGCTTCACTTCGCTGAGGCTGAAGGTCGCCAGTTCAGAGGCGATGGCGATATCGCAAACGGCGATCAGGCCGACGCCGCCGCCATAGGCCGCGCCCTGCACCACCGCGATCGTCGGCCGCGGGAACAACTGCAGCCGACGCAGCATGCCGCTCAATTCCTCGGCGTCGTGCTGATTGGCGTCAATGGAGGCGCTGGACATTCGCTTCATCCATCGCAGGTCCGCACCGGCCGAGAAACTGGATCCGGTGGAAGCCAGCACCAAGGCCCGTAACTCCAATTTCTTCTCCAGATCCCGCAACGTGGCAGTGATCTCGCGGATCAGCGCGTCGTCGAACGCATTGTGGATGACCGGCCGGTTGAGAGTGAGCGTGGCGATCTGCCGCTCATCGATCCTAAGCGTGATAGCAGTCATGAGATTACATCCTGAAGATTCCGAAATCGGTGGTCGCGACCGGCGCGTTCAGCGCCGCCGACAATGACAGGCCGAGCACGCGCCGGGATTCCGCGGGGTCGATCACCCCGTCGTCCCATAGCCGCGCGCTGGCGTAATAGGGATGGCCCTGGGTCTCATACTGGTTGCGGATCGGCGCCTTGAAGGCCTCCTCCTCCTCCGCGCTCCAGGCCTGCTTTCTGGCGGTCATGCCGTCGCGCTTCACCTGCGCCAGCACATTGGCCGCCTGCTCGCCGCCCATGACGGAGATGCGCGAATTGGGCCACATCCAGAGGAAGCGCGGACCGAAGGCGCGGCCGCACATGCCGTAATTGCCGGCGCCGAAGCTGCCGCCGATCAGCATGGTGATCTTGGGCACGCGGGCGCAGGACACCGCCGTCACCATCTTGGCGCCATCCTTGGCGATGCCGCCGGCTTCGTACTTCTTGCCGACCATGAATCCGGTGATGTTCTGCAGGAAGATCAGCGGCAAGCCGCGCTGGGCGCAGATCTGGATGAAATGGGCGCCCTTCAGCGCCGATTCCGAGAACAGGATGCCGTTGTTGGCGACGATGCCCACGGGATAGCCGTAGAGGTGCGCAAAGCCGCAGACCAGCGTCGAACCGTAGAGCTGCTTGAACTCGTCGAACTCGCTGCCGTCGACGACCCGGGCGATGACTTCCCGAACGTCGTAGGGCTTGCGCGTGTCCGCAGGGATGATGCCGTAGAGTTCCCGGGGATCGTAGAGCGGCTCCGCCGGCGCCGCCGTGCGCAGGGCCGGCTGCTTCACCGTCGTCAGGTGGCCGACGATGCGGCGCGCGATGGCCAGGGCGTGCAGGTCGTTGTCGGCGAGATGATCGGTGACGCCGGAAATCTTGCTGTGCACCTCTGCACCGCCCAGCTCCTCGGCCGTCACCACCTCGCCAGTCGCGGCGCGCACCAGCGGCGGACCAGCCAGGAAGATGGTGCCCTGATTGCGCACGATGATGCTCTCGTCGGACATCGCCGGCACATAGGCGCCGCCGGCCGTGCAGGAACCCATGACCAGGGCGATCTGCGGGATGGCCTCTGACGACATGGTTGCCTGGTTGTAGAAGATGCGGCCGAAATGATCCCTGTCGGGGAAGACCTCGTCCTGGTTCGGCAGATTGGCGCCGCCGGAATCCACGAGATAAATGCAGGGCAGCCGGTTCTCCCGCGCGATGTCCTGGGCGCGCAGATGCTTCTTCACCGTCAGCGGATAGTAGGTGCCGCCCTTCACCGTGGCGTCGTTTGCCAGGATCACGCATTCCCGCCCGCTGACCCGGCCGATGCCGGTGATCAAGCCGGCGGCCGGAATGTTGTCCTTGTAGACCCTGTGCGCGGCGAGCTGGGAGAACTCCAGGAACGGCGAGCCCGGATCCAGCAGGGCCTCGACCCGCGCCCGGGGCAGCAGCTTGCCGCGGGAGGTGTGCTTGTTCCGGGCGTCCTCATCGCCGCCCTGGGCGATGTCGGAAATCCTGGCCCGGAGGTCGGCGACCTGCGCGCTCAGCGCCGCTTCATTGCGCTGAAAGTCCTCGCCCCCGGTATCGATATTGGACTGAAGAATCGGCATGCCCGATACCTAGCACCAGAACCGGCCATCGTCACCCGGCCTAATCCGGCGCCCCGGACGCCGCGGCCCTGTACCTGCCGATGGCTTTTCCATACCGACTAAAGGGTGGGGTCTGCTGCAGCGCACTCATTCTTGAGATTTTCGGCGCAGCGGCGGTAGTGTCGATGATTGACAAATGAATCCTCAGGGAGGATCGACATGATGAAACGATTCTGCGCGGCACTGGCGCTTTCCACGCTGCTGGCCGGGCCCGGCGTCCAGGCCCAGGACTATCCCTCCAAGGTCATCACCGTCGTGGTTCCCTTCGCGGCCGGCGGGCCCACCGACACGGTCACGCGCCTGGTGGCGCAGGCCATGAGCCCGGCGCTGGGACAACAGGTCATCGTCGAGAACGTCGCCGGCGCCGGCGGCACGCTCGGCGCCGACCGTGTCGCCAAGGCGGAGGCTGATGGCTACACCCTGCTGCTGCACCATATCGGCATGGCCACCACCATGACGCTGTACCGGAACCTGCCCTACAACTCGATTGAGGATTTTGAACCTATCGGCCTGGTGACCGAAGTGCCGATGACCCTGGTGGGCAAGAAGGACTTTCCGGCCGCCAGCCTGGCCGAGCTGATCGACTATGTGAAGGCGAACAAGGACACGGTCACCTACGCCAATGCGGGCATCGGCGCCGCGTCGCACCTCTGCGGCATGCTCTTCATGTCGGCGATCCAGACCCAGGTGACCACGGTTCCCTACAAGGGCACCGGGCCGGCGATGAACGACCTGCTGGGCGGCCAGGTGGATTTCCTGTGCGACCAGACCACCAATACCAGCAGCCAGATCAAGGCCGGCGAGATCAAGGCCTATGGCGTGACCACGAAGGCCCGGGTGGCGTCCCTGGGCGATGTGCCGACGATGGATGAGGCCGGCTTGCCGGGCTTCGAAATCTCGGTCTGGCACGGCCTCTACGCGCCGAAGGGCACGCCGCAGCCTGTCATCGAGAAGCTGACGTCGGCGCTGCAGGTGGCGCTCACGGACCCGACGGTCATCGCCCGGTTCGCGGAGCTGGGCACCGAGCCCGTCAGTGCCGACCGCGCCACGCCCGATGGGCTGCGCACCCACCTGAAGGCCGAGATCGACAAATGGGCGCCCGTCATCGCGGCGGCGGGCGAGTACGCCGACTAGGCGGCCCGGCCGGTCACTCTGAGAACGCGATCCCTTCCCGCGGCGCTTGCATTGCGCCGCGGGAGTGCGATCCTATGAACGTATTCTGACAGGGGGAAATGCCGATGCGTCTTGCCATCCGGCATCCGAAGGATTTCTGGGCCGGGCTGATCTTTACCGCCGCCGGATTGGGCTTCGGCATCCTGGCCCGGGACTATGAGTTCGGCACCACGATCCGCATGGGGCCGGGTTACTTCCCGACGATCCTCGCCATTCTGCTGGTGATCCTCGGCCTGGCGACGACCATGCGCGCCTTCGTCATCGACGGCCCGGCGGTGCAGGGACTGGCGCTGAAGGCGATCCTGCTGGCGCTGGGCCCGATCGTGCTGTTCGGCTTCATCCTGCGCGGCGCGGGCCTGGCGGCGGCCTTGCTCATCCTGGTGATGGTCAGTGCCTACGCCAGCAGCCGGTTCCGCTGGCCGATTGCCGTCGCTTTGTCGGTTGGCCTTACGGCCTTTGCACTCCTGGTATTCGTGGTGGGCCTCGGTTTGCCGATCCCCGTGATCGGCCGCTGGCTCGGCTGAGCCCGGCGGCCATGGACCTCCTCGCCAATCTCGCCATCGGGTTCGACGCCGCCATCACGCTGAACAATGTGATGTACTGCTTTGCCGGCGTGCTGCTGGGGACGCTGGTGGGCGTGCTGCCGGGGCTGGGGCCGGCGGCGACGATCGCCATGCTGCTGCCGATGACCTTCACCCTGCCGCCGCTCTCGGCGCTGATCATGCTCGCGGGCATCTACTACGGCGCGCAGTACGGCGGCTCGACGACAGCGATCCTGATCAACCTGCCGGGCGAGACATCCTCCGTGGTCACGGCCATCGATGGCTACCAGATGGCGCGCCAGGGCCGCGCCGGCGCCGCGCTGGCGACCGCGGCCATCGGCTCCTTCGTCGCCGGCACCTTCGCCACCTGCGTTGTCGCCATCCTCGGGCCGATCCTGGCGCGGGTCGCGCTGAAGTTCGGACCGGCGGATTACTGTTCGCTGATCCTGCTGGGTTTGGTGGCATCGGTGGCGCTGGCCCATGGCTCGCTGCTCAAGGCCTTCGGCATGATCGTGCTCGGCCTGCTGCTGAGCATGGTGGGCGCCGACGTCAATTCCGGCGAGTTGCGCTTCACCTTCGGCATTCCCGAACTCAGCGAGGAGATCGGCCTCGTCGCCGTCGCCATGGGCATGTTCGGCATCTCCGAGATTCTGCACAACCTGGAGCATGAGAAGACCCGCGAGCCGATGGTGAAGAACGTTTCCGGCCTGATGCCGACGCGGGAGGATCTGCGGCGCATCGCCGCTCCCATCTGCCGCGGCACGCTTCTGGGTTCGGCGCTCGGCATCCTGCCCGGCGGCGGCGCCATCCTTTCGTCCTTCACCGCCTACTCGCTGGAAAAGAAGCTGTCGCGGGATCAAAACCGCTTCGGCAAGGGCGCCATCGAAGGCGTGGCCGCGCCGGAGTCCGCCAACAACGCGGGCGCACAGACCTCGTTCATCCCCATGCTGACCCTGGGTATTCCGCCCAATCCGGTCATGGCGCTGATGTTCGGCGCCATGATCATCCAGGGCATCGTGCCCGGTCCGTCGGTCATGACCGAGCGGCCGGAGCTGTTCTGGGGCATCATCGTGTCGATGTGGGTCGGCAATCTGATGCTGGTGATCCTGAACCTGCCGATGATCGGGCTGTGGGTGCGGCTGCTGCGGGTGCCCTATCACCTGCTTTATCCGGCGATCCTGGTGTTCTGCTGCATCGGCGTCTACAGCGTGCGCAATGTGGAATTCGACGTCTACCTCATGGCGCTGTTCGGCCTGCTCGGCTACATCCTGGTCAAGCTGGATTGCGAGCCGGCGCCGCTGCTGATGGGCTTCATCCTCGGCGATCTGTTCGAGGAGTATCTGCGCCGCGCCATGATCCTGTCCCGCGGCGATCTCATGGTGTTCATCGAACGGCCGATCAGCGCGACGATGCTGGTGCTGTCGCTGATCGCGCTGATCATCGTCCTCAGCCCGGCCATCAGGCGAAAGCGCGAAGAGGTGTTCCAGGAGGATATGTGAGGGACGGAGATCAGATCTTAGAGGACGCGGCTTTGCCGACTCTGGCGGTTCTGGAACAGGCGGCCGCCCTCGTGCATTCCGTGATGCCGCCGACGCCGCTGTACCGCTGGCCGCTGCTTTGCGAACGCGCGGGCGCCGAAGTCTGGGTGAAGCATGAAAACCACACGCCCATCGGCGCCTTCAAGGTGCGGGGCGGGATTACGTACATGGACGCGCTGAAGCGGGCCGAGCCGAGAATCACGGGCGTAGTGGCAGCGACGCGGGGCAATCACGGCCAGAGCATCGCGCTGGCGGCCCGGCGCGCCGGCCTGCATCCGGTCATCGTGGCACCCCATGGCAACAGCGTGGAGAAGAACGCGGCCATGGGCGCGCTCGGCGGTGAGTTGATCGAGCATGGCCATGACTTCCAGGCGGCCTATGAACATGCCGCCGTCCTGGCGCGGGAGCGGCAGTTGCACCGGTTGCCGTCGTTTCATCCCTGGCTGGTGACAGGCGTGGCGACCTATGGTCTCGAGCTTTTCGGGGCCTTGGCCGATCTGGACACGGTCTATGTCCCCATCGGGCTCGGTTCGGGCATCTGCGGCACGATCGCCGCGCGCAACGCTCTGGAACTTAAGACAAAGGTGGTTGGCGTGGTCGCCGAGAACGCCCCTGCCTATGCGCTGTCCTTCGCCAAGCGCGCGCCGGTCTCCACCAACAGCGCCGACACCATCGCCGACGGGATGGCCTGCCGGGTGCCGGACGAATCCGCGCTCGCGATCATCTTCGCCCATGCCGAGCGCGTGATCACCGTCAGCGAAGGCGAGATCAAGGCGGCGATGCGGCACTACTTCACGGACACGCACAATGTGGCCGAAGGGGCCGGCGCGGCGCCGCTGGCGGCGCTGCTGCAGGAGCGGGACAAGATGGCGGGCAAGCACGTGGCGCTGATTCTGTCAGGCGGCAATATTGACCGTGAGAAGTATGCATCCGTACTGGGCCAGGGCGGATAATGCATTCCAAGATCGCGCCGGGTCTTCGTGACCCGTCTGGCGCGCTATTGTCACCAGCAATAAGCAGCGGCAATCCGGAAACGGCGGGATCAGAAGCGTGAAATCGGCGGATATCTTTCTAGGCCGCGCCTCGCCGACGGCCTTACTGATCTTGGCGATCCTTTCTATCCAGCTCGGCTCTGCGATCGCGATCACGCTGCTGTTCGAGTACATCGCTCTCAAATCGATGCCGGCAAGACACTATGGCGTCCTAGAGCGTTTCACGTATTGACGGAAGCGTAACCTGTGTTGGTGAAGTAGTTGGCGCATTCGTCGGGTTCGATGTTTTGGACGAGGTGGCCGATGTGGCGCCAAGTGTCGTCGATGGTGCGCTTCTGAGCGAGCCGCATCCAGTGCTTGATCTTGGCGA
>JBJXDY010000022.1:0-47303 GCA_046154965.1 Dongiaceae bacterium
GGCGCGCGCCGCTTCGACAGCGGCGTTGAGGGCCAGCAGATTCGTCTGCGAGGCGATCTCCTCGATCAGTTCGGCGATCTCGCCGATATGCGCCGAGGAGGATTCGATGCGCGTGACCGCTTCGACGGCTGCACCCGCCACCTCGCGCCCGCCCTCCGCGGCCTGCCGCGCCCCGTGGGTCAGAAGGTTCGCCTGCTGGGCGTTTTCGGCATTCTGCTGCACCGTGGCCGCCAGTTCGCGCATCGAACCGGCCATCTCCGAAAGGTCGGCGACCTGCCGTTCGGTGCGGGCCGAAAGCTCGGCGGCGCCGCCGGCCAGTTGCGAGGTGACGCTGCCGATGGCGCCGATGCCGGCCACGGTCTCGCCGACGATTTCCGCCAGCTTGTCGGCGGTTATGTTTGCATCGCGCTGCAGCGCCAGAAGATCGCCGCGGAAATCGCCGTCCATGCGTACGGCGAGATCGCCGCGGGCAATCGCCGACATCATCCGCGCCACCTGGCCGAAAGCCGCGGCGGCGGTCTCCGCCCAGCGGTTGATGCCCTCGCCGATGCGGCGCTTGAAGCCGGTGATGCCCTGGAGATTGACGCGGCGCGAGAAATCGCCGCTGGCCGCGGCATTCACCAGATCCTGGAGTTCCGCCTGCATCGCCGCCTGGGAGGTCATGTCGGTCCATTCGATGACGGTGCCCAGGCGCAGGCCATTTTCGTTGGTGACCGGATTGGCTGCAATCTCGATGACGAGATCGCCGATCAGGAGCTTCTCGCGCCAGATGGCGCTGAGCGCAGCAAGCTGGCGGAGTGCGGCCGGCGGATCCGGGTAGAAGAGATCGATGCGCAACTCGTCGGCGGAACCTGCCGCCAGGGCCGGCAGGTTGCGGCGCAATTCGGGCAGCATGCCGATGAAATAGGCCTTGGCCGCGAGGTTGCTGTAGAACACCTGGCCGTCGGTGTCGGCGATCAGGATGATCCCGGCGGTGTGGTCGAGCGCCGTTTGCAGCCGCGCGGCGCGCACGCCCATGTCGCGGATGACGCTGAGGGAACGTGCGATCTTGCCGATCTCGTCGCCGCGTTCGAGGCCCGGTATGGGCACGTCGCGGTTGCCGCGGGCCAGTTCGCCGATGGCGTCGGTCATCGCCATGATCGGCCGGGTCAGCGAGCGCGCGATCGCGACATAACCCAGGCCGCCCGCCAGGGCGACCGCCAGCAGCGTCAGCAGGATCATCCTGTTCTGCAGTTCGGCGATGCCGGCAAGCGCTGCATTCGTCGCGACCACCGTGTGGGCCCGCAGCGAATGGCCGGAATCGGCCGCAGGCACCGCCGTCGCCGCCGTGAAGTCGCGGTATTCCAGCCAGATCGGCGCCACGCCGGCAGCGGTGAGCGGACCCAGGGGATGTTCCGGCCCGACCGCGAGGACATCCATCGACGGCCCGTAAACGATCTTGCCATTCTTGCTGTCGACGATGATCAGGCGGTGCTGATCGTCCTGCGGCACGCCGGTGACAGTGATGGAGCCGAACATGGCCTTCACCGCCGACCAGTCGATCACGGCCACCAGCGCGCCGATCGTCGTGTTCGCATCGTAGTCCGCCCTGATCGGGCTGGCGAGCACCAGGCTGATGCGGCTGCTGAGCGCCGAAGCGCCGATCGGGCTTTCATAGGATTGCCCCGCCATCGCCGCGGCGAACAGGGGTGATTTGGCCAGATCCTTGCCGGCAAGCTTTTCGGCGGTGCTTGCCACCACTTTTCCATTGCTGTTGACCGCCATGAGGCTGGCGAATTGCGGATAGTGCCCGCGAAGCCGCGTCAGCTCCTTGCGGATGTTGCCTTCGAGATCGTCGACCAGGACCTGCTGCAAGACCTGCAGGTCGCTCCATACCGCGACATCGGTCACCGCCTGCCGGCGGAATTCGGTGTAGCGGCCGAGGGCAACCGTGGCTTCGGCGGCGAGGCTCTTCTCCGCCGCTGCGCCGAGGCCCTGACGCGCCGAGTAGAATGCGACGAGCGACAGCAGCACCAGCGGCAGAAGGCTGGCCGCGACGATGAACCAGACGGCCTTGGTCCGGAGGCCCAAGCTGCGGCGCGCGCGAGCGGACATAGTCAACTCAGCTTCCCGCCTGCTCCTGGAGAACGACGAGAGTCCAGCCGCCGACCTTGCGGTACGCGATCGAAACCCGTGAGCCGGCCACAGTCATTTCGCCCTGGCCCGCTTCGGCGCCGCCGAAGCGGGAGGTCAAGGCGGCTAAATCCAGTCCGCCGATGTCGAACTGCTGGAAGTAATCGGCCGGCGAGATCGAGTCGCCGCTCTTGCCGACGGCGATTTCACGCATGCTGTCGTAGATGACCCAGCCGCTGTCGGTGACCGCCAGCAGCTGGAAACCTTCGGCAGGTGCCTGCTTGGCGAGCAGTTCCCGGAAGACATCGATTCGATGTTCGAAATGCAGGATCGCCTGCATTTCGCCATCGACCAGGATCGGCGTCGCATAGCCGACAACCCAAAATTCGGTATCGGGCGACAGATAGGGCGGCGAGACATAGACGCCGCGATCGGGCTGGGCGAATCCGGGGGCGAAGAAAACGGCGCCGGTTTCGTCCGGCGACAGATCGTAAGCCACGACGCTATCGACGATGCGGGAGATCTCACCGCCATCGGCGCCGATCAGGCACATCTCGTCAACTTTGAAGCGCGACTGGGCATTGAGCGAGATTTGGTCGATGCGCTTGAGCAGCTCTTCGCGCCGCGCCGCATCCTGTTCGCGGAAGTAGTCTTTGTAGGCTTGGTCTTGCGCCACAGTGACCAGCGAAAACGAAATGCGCTGATGCAGGTCCGTTAGCAGCGCCGCCTTCTTTGCCACCAGGCCGGCAGTGGTCTCTGCTGCGGCCGCGGTCCAAGGCAGCCAGGACAAAGCGCACACCAGAAGTATGCGGCGTAACCGTCCGGATATCATCGGCCTCTCTTCAGAAACAGGAGGATCGGTGCTTAAGGCCCCTGTCGATCGCATGCGATCGACCATTAGACAATTAGTCGCGATCTTGCAGGAGAACCGCTAACAACCTGTTAACCATCCGCCCTCGGCAGACCCGATGCCGCTCTATCCCGTTGTGAGATTGTGTTTTCTCCGCTTAGGCGGGTGGCTTCGGGAGATCGCCATTGCAGATTGCCTCAACCGCATTGCTGCAACATTGCGCCGGCTGCAGGTTCAGCGAGCCGCCAATTCTTCCTCCAGTTCGGCGATGCGCGACTGCAGCGCTTCGACAGCGGGCGTGACCTCGGCGAGAGTGAAGCGCTTGATGATGTGCTGGGAACAGTTCCAGTCGAAGGCCTCGACCGCGATCAGGATCAGCCGCTCCGGCTTGGCGCGGTAGCCCGCGGGCAAGAGCGCGGCGGCGATTTCGGAGTTCTCATCCAGATCGGCGATGCGGGCGCGGCCGAGGATCTTGAGACGGGCCTGGTGGGGATAGTCCATCAGGAACAGCGAAACCCGGTCGTTCTTGGCGAGATTGCCGACAGTGACATATTGACGGTTGCCGCGGAAATCGGCGAAGCCCAGGGTCTTGTCGTCGAGCACCCGCAGAAATCCCGGCGGGCCGCCGCGATGCTGCACGTAGGGCCAGCCGGTCTCGCTCACCGTCGCCATGTAGAAACTGTCGCGAAGCGCGATGAATGCCGCCTCGCGCCCGCCCAGCCGGTCGTGATGGCGGTCGCCCAGATCGTTCTTCGCATAGCTGGCGCGGCTGCCTTCCGCTTCCTGGATGGCGCGCACCGTGGGCGTGAAGGCGATCTCGGCGAATTGATGTCCCATCGGAAACTCCTGAAATTTTGCGCTCAAAGCCCGAGGTCGGAGAGCCCGGGGTGATCGTCGGGGCGGCGGCCTAGGGTCCAGCGGTATTTGCGGTCGCCCTCCTTGATCGGCAGGTCGTTGATGCTGGCGATGCGCCGGCGCATCAGACCGGCCTCGTCGAACTCCCAATTCTCGTTGCCGTAGGAGCGGAACCACTGGCCGCTGTCGTCATGCCACTCATAGGCGAAGCGCACGGCGATGCGGTTGCCGGCGAAGGTCCAGACTTCCTTGATCAGGCGGTACTCCAGCTCCCGCGTCCATTTGCGCGTCAGGAAAGCCTCGATCTCCGCGCGCCCTTGCAGGAATTCGCCGCGGTTCCGCCAGCGGCTATCGGCCGTATAGGCTAGGGCCACGCGCTGGGGGTCCCGGCTGTTCCAGGCATCCTCGGCCAGGCGCACCTTCTGCCCGGCGGCCTCGGCGGTGAAAGGCGGCAGCGGTGGTCGAGCAGTCATCGGAGTTCCTTTCAGCGGCAAGAGCGGACCGCGCCAACTGCAGAGTATATGGCGCAGTTTTGTTGATGACAGAATAGACTGGATATGGAACTTATTATTTCGTTAAATGGAATAATCAAATGGACCGGCTGCAGGCCCTCGAGATCTTCTCCACGGTCGCCGAACTTGGCAATTTCAGTAAGGCGGCCAGTAAGTTACGGGTCTCGGCCGCAGCCGTCACGCGGGCTGTCGCCGGCCTTGAAGAGCGGCTCGGTACCCGGCTGCTTAACCGGACGACCCGCAGCCTGAGCCTCACCGAGGCCGGGCGGCATTTTCTCGACAGCGCCAGGCGCATTCTGGCCGACCTGGACGCGGCCGAGAAGATCGCGGCCGGCAATGCGGCCATTCCCACCGGCCACCTGACCCTGACCGCGCCCGTCACCTTCGGCCGCATGCACGGAACGCCGGTGCTGCTGGAGTTCCTGCGCGCCCATCCGAAAGTCACAGCGTCGCTAAGGCTGCTGGACCGGATCGTGAGTCTCACCGAAGAAGGCATCGATGCCGCGATCCGCATCGGCGAGCTGCCGGATTCTTCGCTCATGGTCCGCACAGTCGGCGAGGTGCAGCGGGTCCTTGTGGCGAGCCCGGCCTACATCGCCGCTCGCGGCGCACCTGAAAAGCCCGCCGACCTGCGGCGCTACGAAATCCTGGCCTTTCCCGGCGCCAATCCGGCGCGGGAATGGCGCTTCCGCGACGGCAAGCGGACGATGGCGGTGGCGATTGCGCCGCGGCTGGAAGTGAACGACGCCGCGGCGGCCATCGCCGGGGCAGCGCTTGGCGAAGGCATCACCCAGGCCTTCACCTATATGGTGGCGCCGCTGCTGGCCGAGGGCCGGCTGAAAGTGATCCTCGATGAATTCGCCCTGCCGCCGGTGCCGGTGCAGATCGTCTATCCCGAAGGCCGCCTGGTCGCCGCCAAGCTGCGCGCCTTCATCGATTTTGCCGCACCCCGCCTGAGCCATGCCCTGGCGGAAGTCGGGGTTCAGCTCTCCCTGGCGCGCCGCCGTTAACCGGCGCTCAATAGCGCCTCTGCCATAGAATCGCCGCGGCGCCGTTGCATAATTCAAGACTGTTTGGATTTTTCGCCGCTTCGCGTAGGGTGCGCGCCCGATCGGGCTTGGCTCACATCAGGAGATGACCCAGACGATGCAGCCGCAAGAGTTCTATCGCATCCGCCGCCTGCCGCCCTATGTTTTCGCCGAGGTCAACGCCATGAAGGCGGCGGCGCGGTCGCGGGGCGAGGATGTGATCGATCTCGGCATGGGCAATCCGGACGCCGCCCCGCCCCAGCATGTGATCGACAAGCTGGCGGAGGCCCTGAAGAACCCGCGCGTGCATGGCTATTCCAGCTCCCGCGGCGTGCCCGGCCTGCGCAAGGCCTATGCCGCCTACTATGCGCGGCGGTTCAATGTGGATCTGGACCCCGAGAGCGAGATCATCGTCACCCTCGGCTCGAAAGAGGGCTTCGCCAATTTCGCCCAGGCGATCACCGCGCCCGGCGATACGGTGCTGGTGCCCAATCCCTGCTATCCGATTCATTCTTTCGGCTTCATCATGGCCGGTGCGGCCATCCGTCATGTGCAGGTGGGGCCGAACACCGACTTCATGGCCGGGCTTAAGCGCGCCATGCGCGGCAGCGTGCCGGCGCCGATCGCGCTAGTGCTGAACTATCCGGCGAACCCGACGGCGGAAGTCGTCGGCCCGGATTTCTACCGGGAGATCGTCGCCTTCGCCAGGAAGCACGACATTCTGCTGCTGTCCGATGTCGCCTATTCGGAAGTCTATTTCGGCGACGATCCGCCGCCCTCGATCCTGCAGGCGCCCGGCGCCAGGGATGTGGCGATCGAGTTTTCCTCGCTATCGAAGACCTACAACATGGCCGGCTGGCGCATCGGCTTTGCCGCCGGCGGCAAGCGGCTGATCGCGGCATTGGCCCGGGTGAAGTCCTATCTCGATTACGGCGCCTTCACGCCGATCCAGGTGGCGGCGACGGCGGCGCTGAACGGGCCCCAGGATTGCATCGCGGAGATGCGCGCGCGCTATAAGGGCCGCCGCGATGTGCTGATCGAAGGCCTGGCGCAAGCCGGCTGGGACGTGCCCTCGCCGCAAGCCAGCATGTTCGCCTGGGCGCCGATCCCCCAGCGCTTCTCCAACCTGGGCAGCGTCGAATTCTCCAAGCTGCTGCTGAGCGAGGCCAAGGTCGCCGTCGCCCCCGGCCTCGGCTTCGGCGAATACGGCGAAGGCTATGTGCGCATCGCCCTGGTGGAAAACCGCGAACGCCTGCGGCAGGCATTGCGCAGTATCAAACGATTCATGGCGAGATCGGCGGCGGCATAGCAGCCCCGCCATTGCTCCACCCGCCCGCGCCCGCTAGGCTTTCAGGACAATAATCCGGCGGCACGGGGAGGGCAGCGTGACGCGTGGTATCGTCGGCAGCGACGTGGGCGGCAGTCTCCGGATCGCGGGCCGGGACATCGCATGAAGATCACCGACATCAAGGCCACGCCGGTCAACATCCCGTTCACCGCGCCCTATGTGTTCAGCTACGGATCGGTCGCATCGCTGACCAAGACAATCGTCGAGGTGGCGACCGACGACGGCGTCAACGGCATCGGCGAAGTTGCCGATGGCGACCGGTCGGCCGATGTGCTGAAACTCCGCGAGCGCCTGATCGGCCTGGACATCCGCGAGATCACCACGGCCGAGCGCCGCTGCGTCGCGGGCATGCGCTATACGCCCTGGGGCGATGTGGTGGGACAGCGGCGAGCCTTCGGCGGCGTCGAGATGGCGATGTGGGACGCGCGCGGCAAGGCCGAAGGCGTGCCCCTTTATGTTCTGCTTGGCGGCGCCGTGCGCCGCGAGATCGCGCTCACCGAATACTTCGCCTTCCGCCATCCCGGCCCCTCCGATCCCGGCGAATCCACGCCGATGGAGATCGCCCGCTACTGCGGCCGCATGGTGGAGCAGCATGACTCCGACAGCTTCGAGGGCAAGGTGGGCACTGTCTCCCTCGACGACGAGGTGACGATGGTGCGGGAGATCCGCGCCGCCGTGGGCGACCGGATGATCCGGTTGGACGCCAATGGCGGCTGGACCGTGCCGACGGCCCGCGAGGCCTTCCGCCGCTTCGACCCCTACATCATCCACTACTACGAGGATCCGGCGGAAACCTATGAGGAGTTCGCGCAATTGCGCGATTTCACCCGCGCCTCCTTCTCAACCCATGTCATCGACCTGGAGAAGGCGATCCGCCTGCGCGCGCCCGACTGCATCGTGACCAACGTCAACGAGCATGGCGGCATTCGCCGCACGGTGGAGTTCATCCGCGCCTGCGAACAGTTCGACGTCGCCTTCCGTTTCCACAGCGGCGAGACCGGCGTGGGCAGCGCCGCCTATCTGCAGCTCTCCGCGGCAATCGAGCATGTGCGCGAGCCGAGCCAGACTTTGTTCCGCTGGTATGGCGACGACGTGATCGCCGAAGGCACCTTCGTGCCGAAGCGGGGCCGGGTCACCGTGCCTGATGGGCCGGGGTTGGGCGTGACGCTGGATCGCAAGGCCCTGAAGCGCTGCCATGAGCGGTTCCTGAGCGAGGGCGTGTTCCCGGCGAGCAAGGGCGGGCCCCGCTTCCGCGACCGTTTCTGGCGAGTATGAGGAGGCGCGCCCATGGAAATGGCGGCCATGATCATCATCGGCGCGGCTGCACCGCAAAGCGGCAGGCGGAGAAAAAGCGGGAGCTGCTGTTGGTGAAAACTAAACCTTGATAGACGCGCTTCCCGCCAATGCGTGCGTCGCGCCATGAAGAAACGCGGTCGCCGCCCGCGCATCGTCGAATTCCCGCAGCCGCTCATAGGCGATCACCCCGCCGATCTTCACATCGATGCGGCGGCCGATCTTATTGCGCACCTCGTGGAACAGCAGGCCGTAGCGCAGCGCCTGATGGATATGGGAGGCGATATGGAACAGGCGGCTGTTCTGGCCGTGGAAATAGACCGGCAGCACATCCGCACCGGCCGCCAGCGCCAGCTTCGCGGTCAGCGGGCCCCAGGGCCGCTCCACCACCGGGCCGAGCGCGCCGGTGGCCGTGGCCACGCCACCGCCGGGGAACACCAGAAGCGCGCCCCCAAGGTCCAACAACTCGCGCGCCTTGCGACGCGACTCAAGATTGTTCTTTGTCGACGCATCGGTGCCGGAGAAATCCACCGGCAGGATGTGGGCCCGCACTTCCGGCGCCTGATGCAGCACGCGATGGGTCATGATCTGGAAATCGCCGCGCTCCTGCGCCACCAGGCGGCAGAGGATGATGCCGTCGAGCACGCCGAAGGGATGATTGGCGACGACGACCAGGGGACCCGACGCCGGGATCGCGCCGCGGGGATCGCGGTCGGTCCGCACATCGAGCTCGAGCGCATCGATCGCATCCTGCCAGAAAAGCTCATGAGGCCGGGCCAGCCTGGCATGGTCCTCATAGAGGCGGCGGATGCGCGGTTGGCCGCTGGCGAACTCCAGCAGGCGCACGATGCCGCGACCCAGCTTGTTCAGCTCCGGCGAGGCATAGGTGAAGCGCGGCGCAGCCCGCGCTTCATCGAGGGTGTCGGCGAGGGAGAGGCTTCCTGTCATGCATCCGATATAGGGGCCGCAGGTTCCCGTTTTATGGCTGTCCGGTTGCGGTGATGTAAACGCGGCTATCGGAATGGGGCGGCGTTAACCCTGCGCCGGCGCGGCGGCATCCCGCTCGGCGAACACGTCCTTGGCGGCAAAAATGGCATTGAGGGCCGCGGGGAAGCCGGCATAGACGGCCATCTGCATCATGACCTCGATGATTTCCGCCTGCGTGCAGCCGACATTCAGGGCGCCGTGGATGTGGACACGCAGCTGCGGCGCGGCGTTGCCCATGGCGGTCAGCGCTGCGACGGTGGCGATCTCCCGCGATTTCAGGTCGAGCCCGGAGCGGCTGTAGATATCGCCGAAGGGAAACTCGATGAGATAGGCGGCGAAGTCCGGCGCAATGCCGGTGAGGGCCGCGACCACCCGCTCACCCTGTTCGCAGTCGATCTCTTTCAGTTTTTCCAGGCCGCGGTCGTATCGGCTTTGCATCCTTCTTCTCCTTCTGTGCGGGGCGGCCGTTGCGCCCGGCGGTCTTGCGCTCGATGGCGCGGTAGTGGGCGATCTTGCCGGCGAGCAGGCGCAGGCTCTCCGAGAGCGCCGCGATGCGCCCGGTCACCGCCGCCTTATGGACTTCCAGCATCTCGCGCCGCGCCGCCGCCGTGCCGTCGCCCTGATAGCGCAGATCGGCGAAGCGCTTCATCTGGCGGATCGGCATGCCGGTCGCGCGCAGCCGCTGCAGGAATTCGAGCCAGGCCGCATCGTCAGCCGAATAGCGCCGGTGCCCGCCGCCATGGCGCGACACCTGGCGGATCAGGCCCGCGCGCTCGTAATAGCGGAGCGTGTAGGCGCTGAGTCCGCTGCGCGCCGCCATCTCCCGGATCGTCAGATGCGTCGTCATCGGGCGGGACCCTACAGCTTCGAGCGCGCTCTAAGTCAAGGGTGAAAACGGCCGGCGACGAAGAGCCGCGCTTAGAGCGCGATCCAGTCGAATTGAATCACAACGACTTGTTGTCCCCGCTTTCGTGCAGGGCTGTCCGGGGAAAGCAATGGGCGTGGTCCAATCTGAACAGGCAGCGCTCTATCCGAGCTCCAGATAGCGCTTCACCTCGGCGGTGCTGACGGCACGGCGGAGCGCGGCATCCTCGGCTTCGCACAGCGCCGCGAAATGATCGACGAAGGCGGCGCCGAACAGGCGGCGCGCTGTGGCGCAGGCCCGGAAGCGGCGCGTCGCCTCCGGCAGATCGGCCGGCAGGCGCGGCGCGTCCTTGGGCATCTCGTTCGGTCCGCCGCCGGCGATCGGCGCGTCGGTCAGCTTCAGCTTCCGGGCGAGGCCGTCGAGGCCGGCGGCAAGGAACAGCGCCAAGCCCAGATGCACGTTGAGATCGCTGCCGGGCAGACGCAGCTCCAGCCGCGTCATGTCCTCGGTCTCCGCCGCCGTGCGCACCGCGGCGGCATAGTTGCCGGGCGCCCAGCTCACCGTCTTGGGCGCCCAGCTGCCGGGCGAGAGGCGGCGATAGGCGTTGACCGTATGTGCGAGCATCGGAAAGGCCTCGGGCACCAGACCGATGACGCCGGCGAGGAACGACTTCGCCGTTGCGCTCAGGCCGTTTGCATCTTTCGGATCGGCGAAGAGATTGCGGCCGGTCCTGCGGTCGCGCAGCGAGAGAACGATGTGGCCGCCGATGCCGGGAAAGCCGTCGCCCAGCAGCGGCATGAACGAGGCGGTCATGTTCCGCCGGCGGCAGAAAGCCTTGGTATAGAGCCGGAAGAAGGCGGCATCGTCGGCGGCGCGCATCGGCGCCTGGCGCCGCAGCGTCACTTCGAAGCAGCCGGGGCCTAGCTCGCCGCCCAGCGCGAAGAGACTGATATCGGCGTAGCGCAGCATCCTCTCGAGTTCGCCGACGAACTCGGCATGCACGGCGGCCGTCTGCCCCGACCAACAGCGATTTTCGGGCGCGAAGGAGTCAAGGCCGGCGAAATTCTTGGCGCGCAGAGTCTCCGCCGTTTCGTTGAGCGCGATGAACTCGAACTCGAAGGCGGCCTGAACATCGAAGCCGCGCGCCGCCGCCTTCTCGATCTGCGCCCGCAGAACCTGCCGCGGCATGATTTCCGCCTGCGGTCCCGTGTAGTCGGCGACCAGCGCCGCCGCGTCGGGCTCGAAGGGGAAGACCCGCAGGGAGTCCGGATCATAGGCGATGGTCTCGCTGCCATAAGGGCCGGGAAACATGATGTTCTCGGCGATGTCCCATTTCGGCAGCACATTGGCGAAGACGGCGCTGTCGGCGCCATCGAGCAATTCCTTCCGCCGCAGCCGCCGCTCGCGGAACACGCCGGCAAAATCGAAGATGCCGGCATGCACCACATCCGCCTTTAGCGCGGTCAAGCCTTTCGCCAGCCGCGCCCGGACGTCATTGCGTCTTGCCAAGAAATCCCCCCGTCTTCTTACACGTTGCGGCCCAACAACCCGCGCAGCTTGTACAGCAGTTCCAGCGCCTCCTTCGGCGACAGCTCGTCGGGACTGATGGCCGCCACCGCCTGCTCCAATTCCGACGGCCCCTTCTCCGGCGCCACCTGTTTCACAGCGGCAGAGAATAGCGGCAGGTCGTCGGCGAGGCGGGCCAGCGCGCCGGCTTGTTCGCCTTGCTCCAGAATTTCGAGTACCGACTCTGCCCGCGCCACCACGGCCGGCGGCAGGCCCGCCAGCTTTGCCACATGGATGCCGTAGGAGCGGTCGGCGGCGCCGGGCGCGATCTCGTGCAAGAACACGATCTCATGCTGCCACTCCTTGACCCGCATGGCGTGGGGCGCCAGCGCCGGCAGCTTCGCGGCCAGCGATGTGAGCTCATGATAGTGCGTGGCGAACAGGGCGCGGCAGCGGTTGATCTCATGCAGATGCTCCAGCGCCGCCCAGGCGATGGAGAGACCGTCGAAAGTGGCGGTGCCGCGGCCAATCTCGTCCAGGATCACCAGGGACCGGTCGGTCGCCTGGTTCAGAATCGCCGCCGTCTCCACCATCTCAACCCTGAAGGTGGAGCGGCCGCGGGCGAGATCGTCGGCGGCGCCGACGCGGCGGAACAGCCGGTCGACGGCGCCGATATGGGCTGCAGCCGCCGGCACGAAGGAGCCCATCTGCGCCAGCAGCACGATCAGCGCATTCTGCCGCAAGAAGGTGGACTTGCCGGCCATGTTCGGCCCGGTGACCAGCCAGAGGCGCCGGCTTTCCGAGAGATCGCAGTCATTGGCGACGAAGCCGCCGGATGCATTGCGCTGCAGCGCCTGCTCCACTACGGGATGGCGGCCGGCCTTGATATCGAAGGCGGCGGAGCCGTCCACCAATGGCCGGCAGTAGCGGCCTTCGACCGCCAGTTCCGCCAGCGCCGATGCCACATCCAACGTCGCCAGCGCGCCGGCCGCCACCGCGATCGCCTCGGCGCGCGCCGTCACCTCGCCCACCAGATCGGCGAATAGCGCCAGTTCGATGGCCAGCGCCTTATCGGCCGCCGTGGCGATGCGCTGCTCCAGATCGCCCAGCTCCACCGTGGTGAAGCGCATGGCGCTGGCCATGGTCTGGCGATGGATGAAGCGCGCCGCATCCTTCAGCAGTTTGTCGGCGTGGGTGGCCGTTGTTTCGATGTAATAGCCCAGCACATTGTTGTGGCGGATCTTCAATGCCGAGATTCCGGTCTCGCCGCGATATCGCGACTCAAGATCGACGATGAGCCGGCGGCTGGCGTCGCGCAGCATGCGCAGCTCATCCAGCTCCGGTTCGTAGCGCGGCGCGATGAAGCCGCCGTCCCTGGCGATCAGCGGCAACTCCTCAGCCAGCGCCCGGGTCAGCCGGTCCACCAGTTCGGCCTGGTGGCCGAGGTTGCGCACGGTTTCCGCCAGCGCCGCCGGCAGTGCCCCCAGTTTCGGCGGCGATTCGAGCTGCTGCCGCAGCGCTGCCGCCTCGATCAGCGCGTCGCGCACCGCCGCCAGGTCGCGCGGACCGCCGCGGCTCAGCGAAAGCCGTGACAGCGCCCGCTCCATATCCGGCACGCGGCGCAGACGCTCGCGCAATGTCCCGCGCAGATCCTCCTGGGCGACGAAATAGGCCACCATGTCCTGCCGCGCGGCGATGCCCTGGGGATCGGTCAACGGCGCCGAGAGCCAGGCCGCCAGCAGCCGCGCGCCGGCGCCGCTGCGGGTGCGGTCGATGGCTGATAGCAGCGAGCCCTGGCGCTCGCCGCCCAGGCTGCGCATCAACTCGAGATTGCGCCGGGTGGCGGCGTCGATCTCCAGCACCGCCCCGCGGGCCAGGCGCTTTGGCGGCGACAGGCGCGGCAGCTTGCCCTGCTGCGTCGTCTCCACATAGTCCACGAGGGCACCGGCGGCGGCGAGTTCGGCCCGGGAAAAGCCGCCGAACCCTTCCAGCGCCTGCACGCCGTAGAGCTTCTCCAGCCGGCGGCGGCCGTTCTCGCTGTCGAAGCGCGGGTTAGGCAGCGGCGAGAGCGCCGACTTCCAATCGCTGAACAGCTCGAACAGCTTGACATCCCGCAGCAGCCGGTCGGCCAGCAGGATCTCGCCGGGATCAAGCCGCGCAAGCGCCGCGCCAAGCTCCACCGCCGCGATCGGCTGGGTTTGGAAATCCCCTGTCGACATATCGAGCCAGGCGAGCCCGATCTCGCCGCCCGCATCGGCCAGCGCGACCAGGTAATTGTGCCGGCGGGCATCCAGCAGCGCGTCTTCGGTGAGGGTGCCCGATGTCACCACGCGGATGACCTCGCGCCGCACCACAGCTTTGGCGCCGCCGCGCTTCTTCGCTTCGGCCGGATCCTCCATCTGCTCGCAGACCGCGACCTTGAAGCCGTTGCGGATCAGCTTCGCCAGATAGCCGTCCATGGCATGGGCGGGCACGCCGCACATGGGAATATCCTGGCCGTCATGCTGGCCGCGCTTGGTCAGCGCGATATCCAGGGCCTTGGCCGCCTTCACCGCATCTTCGAAGAACAGCTCGTAGAAATCCCCCATGCGATAGAACAAGAGACAATCGGGATGGGCCCGCTTGCTGGCCAGATACTGCGCCATCGCCGGCGTGGCGAAGGCGGCATCGGGTGCGGCGGCGGTGGCGGCCGGCTGGAGTTCGGCGTTCATCATTGGGTCCTAGCCCATTAAGCCAAGTCGATCCAGCGTCGGGCGGCCGGGGCGCGCCATAGGCTTGCCCGCCTTCCCTTTCGCCCGGTTTCGTGCCAGCCTGTCGTCAGAGAATCTTCAACCAAAACAACACCTCACTCGGCGTCAACAGGGGGCGGCAGGCGGCAAGATGGCAGACAACCGACGGGACCTTCTGGAAGAAGAGGCCCTGCTGATGCACGCCAGCGGGCGGCCCGGCAAGATCGAGATTCGCGCCACCAAGCCGCTCACCACCCAGCATGACCTGTCGCTGGCCTATTCCCCCGGCGTGGCGGCACCCTGCTTGCGCATCGCCAAGGATCCGGCCCTGGCCTATGACTACACGGCCCGGGGCAATCTGGTGGCGGTGATCTCCAACGGTACGGCCGTGCTCGGTCTCGGCGATCTCGGCGCGCTCGCCTCCAAGCCGGTCATGGAAGGCAAGGCGGTGCTGTTCAAGCGCTTCGCCGACATCGACGGCATCGACATCGAAGTCGACACCAAGGACGTGGACGAGTTCATCAACTGCGTGCGCTATCTCGGTCCCACCTTCGGCGGCATCAACCTGGAGGACATCAAGGCGCCCGACTGCTTCATCATCGAGCAGCGGCTGCGGGAACTCCTGGACATCCCCGTCTTCCATGACGACCAGCACGGCACCGCGATCATCGCACTCGCCGGGCTGATCAACGCGCTGGACCTCACCGGGCGCAAGATGAAGGACATCAAGATGGTGGTGAACGGCGCGGGTGCCGCCGCCATCGCCTGCATCGAACTCATCAAGGCCATGGGCCTGCCGCACCAGAACGCCATCCTCTGCGACACCAACGGCGTCATCTATCAGGGCCGCGAGAAAGGCATGAACCAGTGGAAGTCGGCCCATGCGGTGCCGACGAAGGCGCGCAGCCTGGAAGAGGCGATGAAGGATGCCGACGTGTTCTTCGGCCTGTCGGCCAAGGGTGCGGTGACGGCGGCGATGGTCAAGGCGATGGCGCCGAAGCCGATCATCTTCGCCATGGCCAATCCGGACCCGGAGATCACGCCGGAGGAAGTGCGCAGCGTGCGCAACGACGCCATCGTCGCCACCGGCCGCTCGGATTATCCGAACCAGGTGAACAATGTGCTGGGCTTCCCTTACATCTTCCGGGGCGCCCTCGACGTACGCGCCTCCAGCATCAATGACGCGATGAAGATCGCCGCCGCCGAGGCGCTGGCCGCCATGGCGCGGGAGGACACGCCCGACGAGGTGGACGCCGCCTATGCCGGCCGCCGGCTGCGCTATGGCCCGGAATACATCATTCCCGTGCCGTTCGATCCGCGCCTGATCTCCACCATTCCCATTGCGGTCGCGAAGGCCGCCATGGAAACCGGCGTGGCGCGCAAGCCGATCGTCGATACCGATGGCTATAAGATCGAGCTGTCGGCGCGGCTGGACCCGACGGCCGTCGGCCTGCAGCGCATCTTCGACCATGTGCGCGACCATCCCAAGCGCGTGGTGTTCGCCGAAGGCGAAGAGGAGAAGGTAATCCGCGCCGCCGTCTCTTTCCGCCATGCGGGCTATGGCGAGCCGATCCTGGTGGGGCGCGAGGAGCGCATCGCCGAAACGATCCGCACGCTCGGCCTCGCCGGCGCCGAAGGCCTGGAGATCCAGAACGCCCGGGTCAGCCAGCACAACAAGCAGTACATCGATTTCCTCTACACCCGGCTGCAGCGCAAAGGCTTCCTGTTCCGCGATTGCCAGCGGCTGGTGAACCAGGACCGCAACGTATTCGCCGCCTGCATGGTGGATCAGGGCCACGCCCATGCCCTGGTCAGCGGCCTGACCCGCAGCTTCCACACGACCTATGAGGAAGTGACGCGGGTGATCGACCCCCTGAGCGACAGGCGCGTGTTCGGCCTGTCCATCTTCCTGTCCCAGGGCCGCACCGTGTTCATCGCCGACACCTCCGTGCATGAATTGCCGACCGCGGTGGAGTTGGCCGACATCGCCGTTCAGACGGCGGCGAAAACGCGGCAGTTCGGCCATGAGCCGCGGGTGGCGCTGCTGTCCTTCTCCAACTTCGGCAATCCGCTGCGGGAGAAGGCGGAGCGGGTGCGCGATGCGGTCGACGAGCTGGATCAGCGCAAGGTGCTGGGCCGCGGCAATATCGATTTCGAGTATGACGGCGAGATGCAGGCCAATGTGGCGCTCGACTTCCAGCTCATGCGCGAGCGCTATCCCTTCTGCCGCCTGACCGGCGCCGCCAATGTGCTGATCATGCCGGCGCTGCACAGCGCCGATATCTCGGCCAAGCTGCTGCAGCAACTGGGCGGCGGCACAGTCATCGGCCCGATCCTGATCGGCATGGGCCGGCCGGTGCAGATCGTCCAGCCCGGCGCTACGGTATCCGACCTGGTCACTGCCGCCGCCATCGCCGCCTTTGACGCAAGGCGGTAGGCGCCGTTCAACCACCCGCTGGATGATCCGCCGCTGGATGCGTCCAGCGGAAAAGGCAAATCCAAGCGATGGACCCCATGTCCAGCGGGGAATTGGCGGAAAACAACCCCGGATCCAGTCCGGGGCAGGCTCCGGATCCAGTCCGGGGCAGGCTCCGGATCAAGTCCAGGGCCGGGTCCTCCGCCCGCGTCCAGCGGCGCGGGCGAATCCGAGCGATGGACCCCATGCCAAGCGAGAAATCAGGCCAAGCGATCTTCCAGCCGCCGTCCAGCGGGGACGGCGAGGCATATGGTATTCCGATAGACGGTGTTCAACATCAAGGCGGCCGCAAGTGGCGGCCGCGAAACAATAGTATAGCAGATTTGGCCTGAAACGGTGCAGGAATTCGGTCCTGCGAGGAACCAAGCATTGTCTCTCCGCAAGCGCGGGGAGACAATGCTTGGCATGTTCCGGAAACCCGACCTAAGTCTGCGGCTTCCGGCCTTCGATGCTGATAGCGCGAACGTAATAGCTGCCGCCGGCATTGAGGTGGAGGAAGCCGTCGAACGGCTTGGTGAAGTTCTTGTCGGTGGCGCGGATGACCTCCTGGCCGTCCAGGACAACGCTCATCACGCCGTTCTTGTCGCGAGTCCATTCGATAAGATGGCGCCGGTTATCCTCCAGGCTGAGGGTGGTCTTGTAGGCGCCGATCACCCAGACGCCCTGCGACGTCAGGCGGAGCAGGCGCAGGGAATCCTTCTGGTTCGGCAGATAGGCGATGCGGTAGGCGTTGCTGCCGCCGGAGCCCTGATAGACGCCGAAATCCATGCGGCCGAAGCGTTCGGTCGAGGCGAAGTCGAACTTGATGCGGAACTCGTTGCTGACCTTCACCGGCGTGTAGATTGCCGCGTATTTGGCGGTGCTGGTCTGCTGCGCCGGCTGATTCAGGATGGCGCCCAGGATATCCAGCGCCGGATTGCCGGTCGTGGTCTGGCCTTGCTGCGTGCCCGGCGGATAGATGGTGCTGCGCAGGCCGATGAATGCGCCCTTCCTGTCCACCCTGAAGCCGCCCGACGTCACGGTCCAGGTGGGGTTCTGGGTGTAGTTGCCGTCGCGGAAATCGTCGAACAGCAGGGCGACATATTTCGGCGCCGACGGCGCCGAGTATTGCGCCAGCACGCCGCGCAGATCCTTGAGGAACTGCGGATCGGCGGCGCGGTCGCTTTCTGCCTGGTCGATCAGCTCATCGAGTTCGTTGATCAGATCCTGCATATTCTCGGAGTTGTAGCCTTGCCACTGCTGGTAGCGCGTGGTGCTGTCCTGTGCCAAGGCGGGGCCGGTGGCGATCGCAAAAGCGGCGGTGGCGGCGATCAGCAAAGATTTTGGTCTCATGTGCGAACTTTCCTTCATCTGCGGCCGTTCAGGACGCCAAGACAACCAAACCGTAACATGTCATTCATTGCACGGGCAATATTGGCAGCCATCGGCGTTGTCTTGCATCCTAACCTGATCATCCTGACTCAAGGGCCCTGAACTGGGGCTGAATAGGCGATTAAGCCGGCGGACATGAATCCCGAACCCCTGTTTCCGCGGAATTTCTGGGCCGTTCTGGCCCTTCTGACAGCGCCGGCGGCAGCCGCGCTGGCGGCGTTCGCGGTCCTGGGCTGGGTTTCCTGGATGGCGGCCGTCGGCGCGGTTTTCCTGGTGGCAGTAACCCTGGGGGCGCTGATCCGTTCCCATCTGCGCCGCCTGGGGCAGATCGCACAATATCTGCAGCGGCTGGCAGCCGAAAGCGACGATCCCGGCAATGTGCCGCCGCGGCTGCCGGACGGGGCGCTGGAGGCGACGCGGCAATTGTCCCAGGCGGTGGCCGGTTCGGGCCGCGCCTGGGCCAAGCGGCGGCGCGACCTGGAAGCGCTGGTCGCGGCGAACGAGGCGGTGATCTCCGGCCTGCCCGATCCCCTGATCATGCTGGACGAGCAGCGGCGGATCGTCCGCGCCAACCGGGCCGCCGGCGCCCTGCTGGGCCCGAACATCGCCAGCCGCGAGCTGTTCGAGATCTTGCGAAATCCGACGGTGACCGAGGCGGTGACATCAGCCTTTGCCAGCCGCGAGAGCCGCATGGTGGAGTTCACACTGCCGGTGCCGGTGGAGCGCAGCTTCAGCGCCCAGGTGGAACCGCTGGCGCGGCCGATCGCCGACGGCACGGTGGCGCTGCTGATGCTGCAGGACCTGACGCGGATCAAGCGCGCCGACCGGATGCGCGCCGACTTCGTCGCCAATGTCAGCCACGAGCTGCGCACGCCGCTTTCGACCCTGATCGGCTTCATCGAGACGCTGCGCGGGCCGGCGAGGGATGACCGCGCGGCGCAGGAGCGCTTCCTGCTGATCATGCAGGAACAGGCGGCGCGCATGGCCCGCATCGTCGCCGACCTCTTGTCGCTGTCGCGCATCGAGCTGAACGAGCATACGCCGCCGACCGCTGTTATCGAGCTGGCGCCGCTCCTCCATGGCGTGGCCGACACCCTGGAGATGAAGGCCAGCGGCAAGCAGATGACGATCCGGCTGGATGCGCCGCCGCCCGCCGACAGCGGCGGCACGGCCACGGCTCTCGCCGATCTGCCGAAGGTGATCGGCGATGACGACGAGCTGACCCAGGTGTTCCAGAATCTGATCGACAATGCGATCAAGTACGGACGGCCGGGGAGTTCGGTGCGGGTGGCCGCCTGGCTGGCCGAACGCGGTGCCGGCGCCGCCGATGATCCGTTGCCGCCGCGCATGCCGGGCGCCGCCGCCGTCGCCATCGCCGTCATGGACGACGGCGAGGGTATTGCCCGCGAGCATCTGATACGCCTGACCGAACGGTTCTACCGCGTGGATACAGCGCGTTCCCGGGATCTCGGCGGTACGGGCCTGGGTCTCGCCATCGTCAAGCATATCCTGAACCGCCACCGCGCCGTGCTGGAGATCGACAGCGAGTCGGGCAAAGGCAGCATCTTCACCGTGTATCTGCCGGTGGCGCGGGACCAGGACGACCCGGCTTAAGCACCCGGCCTTCGCCGGCCGCGGAAAGCAACAAAATACTTTCCGTCGGGCCATCGGGCGAATGTTTCTCGTTGTATTACAAAGGACTAACGTGATGCCCTCGCTGTCCGGCGCGGGTTTTGTCATATGACTGTCACATTTCTGTAGTATCAGTTACCTGAAAGTTTCCTATTGTCCGCAGGCCCCGGCGGTTCAAGGCCGCGCGGCTTGGAATCGGCGGAGACCCCGATCCACCCCAGAGGTCGCAACAAGCGGAGAAATCCAGACATGAAATACGCCATCACCCTTGCGGCGCTTGCCACGCTCGCCCTCGCCGGCGAAGCGCAGGCCCGCGACGAGATCCGCATCGTCGGATCCAGCACCGTGTTCCCCTTCTCCACCGCCGTGGCCGAGCAGTTCGGCAAGGCCGGCAGCTTCAAGACGCCCGTCGTCGAATCCACGGGCACCGGCGGCGGCATCAAGCTGTTCTGCGCCGGGGTCGGCGTCGAGCACCCGGACATCACGAACGCCTCCCGGAAAATCAAAGACTCGGAAATCGAGAGCTGCAGCAAGAACGGCGTCACCGAGATTACCGAGGTGAAGATCGGATTTGACGGACTGACGATCGCCAATTCGAAGTCAAGCCCGCCCGCGAACTTTACCCTGACGCAGGTTTTCCTGGCTCTCGCCAAGGAAGTCCCTCAGAACGGCCAGTGGGTAGCCAACCCGCATAAGAACTGGTCCGATATCGATCCCGCGTTGCCGAATGTCGCCATCGAAGTGTTGGGGCCGCCACCGACGTCGGGCACGCGCGATTCCTTCAATGAGCTGGTGATGGAAATGGGTTGCCACGGCCTGCCGGAGGCGGAAGCGCTTCAAGGCGACGACAAAAAGGCAAAGTGCCAGACGATCCGCGAGGACGGGGCGTACATCGAAGCCGGCGAGAACGACAACCTGATTGTACAGAAGCTGGAAGCGAATGCGAATGCATTCGGCGCCTTCGGATTCAGCTTCCTTGACCAGAACTCCGACAAGATACAGGGATCGGCGATCGGCGGAGTGGTACCGAGCTTCGAGAGCGTCGCGGACGGTTCATACCCGGTATCCCGGTCCATGTACTTCTACGTGAAGAACCAGCATGTCGGCGTTATTCCTGGCATCAAGGAGTATGTCGCCGAATTCCTGAGCGACCGCGCCAGCGGCGAAGAAGGCTATCTTGCCGACAAGGGTCTGATCCCGCTTCCCGCCGGCGAGCGTGAGCAGGTGATGCAGGCATCCATGGCCCTGACGCCGATGACCAACTAGATCCACCTTGGGCATGCGGCCGCGTTTTCGCGGCCGCATGTAACTTCGATCTGCGCGGAGTTCTCTTGAATCTGACCGTCATCTTCGCCGCCCTGCTGATCCTCACCGCTGTCGGCTATTACACAGGCCGACAAAGGGCGGTTGCCACAGTCGGCGGGCGCGCATCGCAGCTTCATTCCCTGCCTTCTTACCACGGCGCCTATGTTGCACTGTGGTCCCTGATCCCGGCCTTGCTCTTGTTTACGCTTTGGCTGCTGGCCGAACCCCATATTCTGCGCGCTGTTGTGATCGGCGCACTACCGCCGGAGACCGCAAATCTGCCCGGCAATCAATTGGGGCTGGTGCTGAACGATATTCAGAACATTGCTGAAGGCAACACAGCCCGAGCCAGCGCCGATCCGGTGAAACTGGCGGCAGCCGACCACATGATCGCCTGGGAGCAAACCGGCAGGATCGCGATTGCCATCGCGGCGGCCGCGGCGGCGCTCGCCGGTCTCCTGTGGGGACGCCATCGCATCGCTCCGTCCCTCCGCGCCCGCAATGGCGTCGAGCGTACCGCCGTGGTTCTGCTGATCGCTTGCTCGACAGTATCAGTCCTGACGACAATCGGGATCGTCCTGTCGTTGCTATTCGAATCACTGGTGTTCTTCAGTCATGTTTCGGTGTTCGATTTTCTGTTCGGCCTGCAGTGGAGCCCGCAAACGGCGTTGCGCTCGGATCAGGTCGGCAGCTCCGGCGCTTTCGGCGCCGTTCCGCTGTTCGCGGGCACGCTGTTGATCACTTTAATCGCCATGCTTGTGGCCGTACCTCTTGGTCTGATGGCGGCGATCTACATGGCCGACTATGCCTCGAAGCCGGTGCGTGCCATCGTCAAGCCGGCGTTGGAAGTCCTGGCGGGCATACCGACCGTCGTTTACGGATTCTTCGCGGCATTGACAGTGGCGCCGTTCATCCGCGGCGCCGGCCAGTCCATCGGGCTCGATGTGGCTTCCGAAAGCGCGCTTGCGGCGGGTGTGGTCATGGGCATCATGATCATTCCCTTCGTCTCGTCGCTGTCAGACGATGTGATGAATGCGGTGCCGCAGACCCTGCGCGACGGATCCTTCGCCCTGGGCGCCACCAAGTCCGAAACCATCCGCCAGGTGGTCCTGCCCGCAGCGTTGCCCGGCATCGTCGGCGCCGTGCTGCTGGCGGTGTCCCGCGCCATCGGCGAGACCATGATCGTGGTCATGGCCGCCGGCCTTGCGGCGAATCTGACCGCAAACCCGCTGGAGGCGGTGACGACGGTGACCGTGCAGATCGCCACGCTTCTCGTCGGCGATCAGGAGTTCGACAGCCCGAAGACGCTGTCAGCCTTTGCCCTGGGCCTGGTGCTGTTCTGCGTGACGCTGGCGTT
Source organism: Dongiaceae bacterium (assembly GCA_046154965.1). Classification (GTDB taxonomy): domain Bacteria; phylum Pseudomonadota; class Alphaproteobacteria; order Dongiales; family Dongiaceae; genus DATKFM01. The sequence continues at coordinate 22,227 of JBJXDY010000022.1, forward strand.
GAACGTCGCCGCCCTGAGCATCGTCCGCAAATATCGCGAAAAATACGATTGAGCCTGGCAAGCGTCATGACCGAAGCCACGATCGAAGCCATGCAATTCCGTCAGACCGAATCTTCGGCCGCCCGGGTGCGCCGGCGTTACGCGGCGGAGCGCCGGTTCCGGTTCTATGGCGTGCTGGCGATCTCGGTCGCCATCCTGATGCTGGCCCTGCTGCTGTTCAGCATCGTCAGCAAGGGATACAGCGCCTTCGTCCAGACCGAGATCGCCCTCGATATCCACTTCGATCCGGCTGTCATCGATCCGCAGGGCACGCGCGATCCTGCCGTCCTTGCCGCCGCCGATTATGCCAAACTGATCAAGGATGCGCTCTATGCGCAGTTTCCAGAGGCGACAAGCCGGGGCGACAAGCGGAACTTGTACGGGCTGGTCAGCACCGGGAGCAGTTTCGAGCTGCAGAAGCTGATCAGGGAGGATCCGTCGCTGATCGGCAAGACCCAGCGCGTCTCCCTGCTGGCCGCCGACGATTTCGACATGCTCAACAAGGGTTACATATCGCGCGGCGGTGCCGAGGCGGATCGGCGGCTGAACGACAAGCAGATCGCCTGGTTCGACGCCCTGGCGGCCAAGGGCCTGGTGTCGACCGCCCTGGGTAGCGCCTTCCTGACCCATGGCGACAGCCGTGAGCCCGAACAGGCGGGCGTTTGGGGCGCGGTCGTCGGCACGGTTTTCACGATGCTGGTCACCCTGCTGATGACTCTCCCGCTCGGCATCGCCACGGCGGTTTACATGGAAGAGTTCGCGCCGAAGAACCGCTGGACCGACTTGATCGAGATCAATATCAACAATCTGGCGGCGGTGCCCTCCATCGTCTTCGGCTTGCTGGGGCTGGCGGTGTTTCTGAACTTTTTCGGCCTGCCCCGCTCGGCCCCCCTGGTAGGCGGTCTGGTGCTGGCGCTGATCACGCTGCCGACAATCATCATCGCCGGCCGTGCGGCCATCAAGGCGGTGCCGCCTTCGATCCGCGAAGCGGCCCTGGGCATCGGCGCCTCGAAGCTGCAGGTGGTGACCCACCATGTGCTGCCGCTGGCCATGCCGGGCATCCTGACGGGAACGATCATCGGCATGGCCCATGCGCTGGGCGAGACGGCGCCGCTGCTGATGATCGGCATGGTGGCCTTCATCGTCGACATCCCCGGCGGCGTCACCGACGCCGCCACCGTGCTGCCGGTGCAGATCTACATTTGGGCGGACAGTCCGGAACGGGCCTTCGTCGAGCGCACCAGTGCGGCGATCATGGTCCTGCTGGCCGTGCTTCTGCTGATGAATGGGCTTGCCATCGTGCTGCGCCGCCAGTTCGAGCGGCGCTGGTAAATCGGGAGGAAGGTACAGGACATGAACCTGTCGACGGGAATGACGGCGATGACCGCGCTTCGCGAGGAAGCGGCGATGCCGGCGAAGATCTCCGCCAAGGACGTCAACGTCCACTACGGCGACAAGCACGCGCTGAAGGACGTTTCCATCGACATCCGGCCGCGGGAAGTGACCGCCTTCATCGGCCCGTCGGGCTGCGGCAAATCGACCTTCCTGCGCTGCATCAACCGCATGAACGACGTGATCGACGGCTGCCGGGTGACCGGCAAGATCATGATCGACGGCCGGGACATCTACGACTCGGAACTGGATGTGGTGCAGCTCCGCGCCCGCGTCGGCATGGTGTTCCAGAAGCCCAATCCGTTTCCCAAATCGATCTACGACAATGTCTGCTATGGGCCGCGCATCCACGGCCTCGGCAACGGCAAATCCCAGCTCGACGAAATCGTGCAGAAGAGCCTGGAGCGCGCCGGCCTGTGGAATGAGGTGAAGGACCGCCTGCAGCAGCCGGGAACGAGCCTCTCCGGCGGACAGCAGCAGCGGCTTTGCATTGCCCGCGCGATTGCGGTCAATCCCGAGGTGATCCTGATGGACGAACCCTGCTCTGCGCTCGACCCCATCGCCACCGCCCGGGTGGAGGAGCTGATGGATGAGCTGCGGGAGAACTTCACCATCATCATCGTCACCCATTCCATGCAGCAGGCGGCCCGCGTGTCGCAGCGAACCGCCTTCTTCCATCTCGGCTTCCTGGTGGAGCAGGGCGACACCGAGCAGATCTTCACCAGCCCGCGGGACGAGCGCACCCAGGGCTACATCACCGGCCGCTTCGGCTGAGCCGGGCACGGACGCAACACACGAGAGCGACGATCGGAAAGCCAATGCCCCAGACCAAAGACCATATCGTCAGGTCGTTCGACGAAGAGATACGGAAGCTCAACAACCTCATCACCTATATGGGCGGCCTCGCCGAATCGCAGCTGCAGGCGGCGATCGAGGCGCTTCTGAAGCGCGATGCCGAGGCCGCCAGCCGCATCATCCATGACGACGCCAAAATCGACGAGCAGGAGAATCTGATCTCGCAGCAGGTGGTGCGCCTCCTGGCGCTGCGCCAGCCGATGGCCATCGATCTCCGGCAGATCGTGGCGGCCTTGAAGATCTCCAGCGATCTCGAGCGATTCGGCGACTACGCGACCAACATCGCCAAGCGCTCGATTGCCTTGTCCCAGCTGCCGCCGTTGAAGCCGCTGTTCGCCATCCCGCGCATGGCGAAACTGGTGCAGCAGAACATAAAGGATGTGCTGGACGCCTACACCGAGGCGGACGCGGACAAGGCGATGAATGTGTGGAAGCGGGACGAGGAGGTGGACGAGATGTACACCAGCCTGTTCCGCGAGCTCTTGACCTACATGATGGAGGATCAGCGCAACATCTCGCCCTCGATCCATCTGCTGTTCATCGCCAAGAACATCGAACGCATGGGCGATCACGCCACCAACATCGCGGAGACTATCCACTTCATCGTCCGCGGCCACGACATCGAGGCGGAGCGGCCGAAGAGCGACACCACCAGCTTCTCCGTCTTCAAGGCCAATGACGGCAGCAGTGCCGCCGGCGGCGAGGACCGCCGGGGATGACGGCGATGTCTCCCATGGTCCTGGTCGTCGAGGACGAAGCGGCGCTGGTGACGCTGCTGCGCTACAACCTGGAGCGGGAAGGCTTCCGGGTGGCCGAAGCGGGCGATGGCGAGGAAGCGCTGCTGGTGGCGCGGGAACAGAAGCCCGACCTGGTGCTGCTGGACTGGATGCTGCCGCTGCTGTCGGGCCTCGAAGTCTGCCGGCAGATGCGGCGCATGCCGGAGACCCGCGGCGTGCCGATCATCATGCTGACCGCCCGGGGCGAGGAGGGCGACAAGCTGCGCGGCCTGGACAGCGGTGCGGACGACTATGTCACCAAGCCGTTCAGCCCGAGCGAGCTGATCGCCCGGGTGCGCGCGGTGCTGCGCCGCAGCCGGCCCTCGACCAACGGCGAAACCATGCAATTCGAGGATCTGACCATGGACCTGGCCTCGCACCGCGTCAGGCGCAAGGGCCGCGACGTGCATCTGGGGCCGACGGAGTTCCGCCTGCTGCGCCATCTGCTGGAGCATCAGGGCCGGGTGTTCAACAGGGAGCAGTTGCTGGACGCGGTCTGGGGCCATGACGTCTATGTCGAGCCGCGCACGGTGGATGTACATATCCGCCGCCTGCGCAAGGCGCTGAACGGTCCGGAGGAGTTCGACCTGATCCGCACGGTGCGCTCGGCGGGGTACTCGCTGGACCGGGGGGAGTAGGGCGGCAGCTATCGGCCCATGCCGAGAACTCCGCGGACTTCCATTGCCAGCACATCGCCGTCGAAGGGATTGAGGATAGTCAATTTCCCGAACCGCATGCCGTCATGAAAGTCCTCGCTGAGCAACAGCGAGCAGTTTGCTTCTTGTGCCGTGGCCACAAGAAGTCCGTCCCAGAACCCCGTCCGCTTGGCAACCACGAGATCGAGGGCAGCCGCGAGTGCTGCTTCGCTCGGTGCCATCGTACCGAACAACGTCATCCAGTCCATGACCTGATCGGCAGCGGCTTTCCTGTCGAGCTTTCCTTTGCGGGTCACCGCATGAAAGAACTCGCTTAGGGATTGAAGCGACAGCACACAGTCACCGGCCGCAGCAGCGACGACAAGTTCTGCCGCCAGCCCATGGCGCGCACCTGCCAAGCTGTCCGCGGCATAGACGAGGATGTTTGAATCGAGCGTGAACCGCTCAGCGGTCATACAGAGAATCGCGATCGAGCTTGCCGATGCCCAAAGGCCAACCCTTCTCAAGGCGTTTGCGCGTCCGCCGCAGGGCCGCTTGCTGCTCCCGGGTCAGAACGCGCTTGCTGCTCGCCGGCGACAGCTTGGCGACAGGCTCGCCCCGCCGCGTAATGACAAATTCCTGCCCGCCTTGTGCTTTGCGCACATACTTGGCGAAGTTCTGGTTTGCATCGCGAAGAGTTATTGTTTTGGTCATAAACCGGTTCACAACTCTATTGTAGTACAAATGTAACACAATTGATTGCGATTGTCCAGCTTCACGCGACGCTCACTTCCCCTTCGCCCGGTTAATCGCTTCGACGATCATGCTGTTGGCCTCTTCCGCCTCGGCCCAGCGGCCGACCTTGGACCATTTGCCCTTTTCCAGATCCTTGTAGTGGGTGAAGAAATGGGCGATCTGTTCGGTGAGGATCTCGGGGAGCTGGCGATAGGAGACGATGCCGCGGTGGAACGGGTGCAGATCGTCCACCGGCACCGCCAGGATCTTTTCGTCCAGGCCCTTGTCGTCCTCCATCAGGAGCGCGCCGATGGGTCGGGAGCGGATGATGACGCCGGGCACCACCCGGGTCGGCCCGACCACCATGATGTCGCAGGGATCGCCGTCCTCCGACAGCGTGTGCGGGATGAAGCCATAGTTCGCCGGATAGGTCATGGCCGTATGCAGGAAACGGTCGACGAACAGCGCGCCGGACTCCTTGTCGATCTCGTACTTCACCGGCTCGCCGCCGAGCGGAATTTCGATGATGGCGTTCACGTCCCAGGGCGGATTGCGGCCGATGGGAATCTTGGAGATGTCCATGGGAAGCGATCCCTCCCTGTCGCGCGGCTCTAAACCGCCGCCCGCGCCAGTCTAGCGCGAAGTCACCGGCGGCGGATAGCGCCGCATCATCCAGAGCAGAAGGATGAGACCCGGCAATGCCAGGATCGTCGACAGGATGTAGTAGCTGAACCAACCCATTGCCTCAGCCAGAAGCCCGCCGGGCGAAGACAGCACCGTTCGTCCGATGGCGGCCAGAGATGAGAACAGCGCGTACTGGGTTCCCGTGAACGACAGGCTGCAGAGGCCGGAGATGTAGGCGACGAAGGCCGCCGAGCCGATGCCGCCGCTGAGATTCTCCAGCGCGACCGTCAGCAGCAGAAAATTGAAATCATGGCCAACCAGAGATTGGGCGGCGAACATCAGGTTCGATAGCATCTGGATGGCGCCGCCGATCAGCAACGCCCGCATCAGGCCGATGCGGGCGACCAGCAGGCCGCCGGCACCGACACCCACCAGTGTGGCAACGAGTCCGAAGGTTTTGCTCGCGAGCGCGATCTCGGCGTCGGAGAAGCCCATTTTCACATAGAACGGATTGGCCATCACGCCGGCGACGGCATCGCCGAGCTTGAACAGGACGATGAACAGGAGAATGAGCGCCCAGCCCTGATGCCGCGCCACGTCGCGGAACGGGCTGTTGATGATGCGGTCGAGCCAGTTGCGCAGGTCGGCGTAGCCGGCAGCAAGGCCGGTCGCCGCCGGCTTCGGACGCGGCAGCAAGAGCAGCAACAGCACGGGAACCGCCGCGCCGAACAGCGTCGCCAGCACATTGGGCGCCCATTTGGCCCAAGCCGGCAGAACCGCATCGCCGAAGATGACAAAGCGGACGGCGACAAAACCGGCAATGGCCGCGGCGAGCAGCAGCGCCGACGCAACGAAGCGCATGATCGTCGACTGGGCTGAATGCTCGACAATCTCCGCCGATCGCCTGCGGCTCGGTTCCCGCGTCAGCAGCACGGTGCCGATGCCGATGAACACCAGCACCGCCATCACGCTGTAGACCCCGAACCAGCCCAGCCCTTCGCCATTCTGATGCAGCAGCAGCGCGCCGGCGCCGGAGGCGAGCATGCCCAGGCGATAGCCATATTGAGTCATCGCAGCACCGGCGCCCTGCTGGTGATCGTCCAGCAGCTCGATGCGGTAGGCATCGATGACCACGTCCTGGCTTGCCGAACAGAAGGCGACGAGCACGGCGCAAAAGGCGGTCGTGGCCGGTGAGACAACCGGATCTGTCGAACCCAAAATGAGGATTGTCACCATCAATCCGGCCTGGGTCAGGATGGCCCAGCCACGCCGGTGGCCGAGGCGGCCGAGCGGTCCGGGCAACGTTACCCGGTCCATGAAAGGCGCCCAGACGAATTTCAGGCTGTAAACAACTCCCACTAGCACGAAGAAGCCGATGGTGGTGAGGTCAACGCCAGCGCGGGCCTGCCACACCTGCAGCGTGCCAGCGGTCAATGCCAGCGGCAGGCCGGAGGAAAAACCCATGAACAGGACCGCGATCAGCCGCGGCTCGAGATAGGTCGCCAGGGTCTGCAGCGCCGTCTTCGGCACTGCGGCGGGCGGGCTTTGAACGTCGTCAGTCACGGCCAGGACAATCGCCTGGATTCGCCGCCGCCGTCAAAAGGCATTGCGGCGGCGGGATCAGCCGGTTTCCGCCTCGGCGGCCCGTTCGGCGCGTTTGCGGTCATGGGGGCTCAGCAGCTTCTTGCGCAAACGGATGCTCTTGGGCGTCACCTCCACCAGCTCGTCGTCGCCGATATAGGCGATGGATTTCTCCAGCGTCATCTGCCGCGGCGGGGTCAGGCGGATCGCCTCGTCCTTCGACGTGGTGCGGATATTGGAGAGCTGCTTGGTCTTCATCGGGTTCACTTCCAGGTCGTTGCCCCGGCTGTGCTCGCCGATGATCATGCCCTCATAGACCTGGATGCCCGGATTGATGAACATCGGGCCGCGCTCCTCCAGGTACCAGAGGGCGTAGGCGACGGAGTTGCCTTCGGCGTTGGAGATCAGCACGCCATTGCGCCGACCCTCGATCGGCCCTTTGAACGGCGCGTAGCCGTGGAACATGCGGCTCATGATGCCGGTGCCCCTTGTGTCCGTGAGGAACTCGCCGTGATAGCCGATCAGGCCGCGGGTCGGCACGAAGAAGGTGAGGCGCGACTTGGCGCCGCCGGAGGGGCGCATGTCCTGCAGCTCCCCGCGGCGCTGGCCGAGCTTTTCCACCACGACGCCAGAGAACTCGTCATCGACATCGACCTGAATCTCCTCGATCGGCTCCAGCCGCTGGCCGGTGGTCGGATCGGTCTTGAAGATCACCCGGGGGCGGCCGATGGAGAGCTCATAGCCCTCGCGGCGCATGGTCTCCACCAGGATGCCCAATTGCAGTTCGCCACGGCCGGCGACTTCGAAGGCTTCCTTGCCTTCGGCCTCGCGCACGCGGATCGCCACATTGCCTTCGGCCTCGCGCTCAAGGCGCGCGCGGATCATGCGGCTGGTGACCTTGTCGCCTTCGCGGCCGGCCAGCGGCGAGTCGTTGACCGAGAAGGTCATGGCCAGGGTCGGCGGATCGATGGCGGTGGCATGGATCGGCGACGCCACCACGGAATCGGCGATGGTGTCGGCCACGGTGGTTTCCGTGAGGCCGGCGATGGCGACGATATCGCCCGCCACCGCTTCCTCCACCGGCAACCGTTCCAGGCCGCGGAAGGACAAGAGCTTGGTCAGGCGCGCATGCTCGATGACCCGGCCGAAGGGGCTGAGCGAACGCACATGCATGTTGATGCGGGCCACGCCCGAATGGATGCGGCCGGTGAGCACGCGGCCGACATAGGGATCGTACTCCAGCGTAGTCGCCAGCATGGAAAAGGGCGCTTCCATGTCGCCGGTGGCTGGCGGCACATGGCGGAGGATGAGATCGAACAGGGGCGCCAGATCTTTGCGCTCGTCCTCCAAGTTCGTCGCCGCCCAGCCCTGCTTCGAGGAGGCGAACAGCGTCGGGAAATCGAGCTGTTCGTCGCTGGCGCCGAGTGCGGCGAAGAGATCGAACACCAGGTTATGCACTTCGGTGGCACGGGCATCGGGCCGGTCCACCTTGTTGATTACCACGATGGGCCGCAGACCCAGCTTCAGCGCTTTCATGGTGACGAACTTGGTCTGGGGCATCGGGCCTTCGGCCGCGTCCACCAGCACCACGGCGCCATCCACCATGCTGAGGATGCGCTCCACCTCGCCGCCGAAATCGGCGTGGCCTGGCGTATCCACGATGTTGAGGCGATGGCCCTTCCAGGCGACCGACGTGCATTTGGACAGGATGGTGATGCCGCGCTCGCGCTCCAGATCGTTGGAGTCCATGGCGCGCTCCATCACCTGCTGGTTGGCGCGGAAGGTGCCGCTTTGCCGCAGGAGCTGATCCACCAGCGTAGTCTTGCCGTGGTCGACATGGGCGATGATGGCGAAGTTATGAATTGTCATGGGCGCGTCACTGTTCGAACAGGGGTACGAAGATCCGCCGGCAAAAGATCGGCCAGGCGCGTTTGCGGCCGCGGGCCGATATGGCTGATCACTTCGGCGGCGGCGATGGCGCCGATGCGGCCGGCATCGAATAGATTATAGCCGGCGGTATAGCCGTGCAGGAACCCGGCGGCAAACAAATCGCCGGCCCCGGTGGTGTCGACGACTTTTTCCACCTCGACTGCGTCGACCACGTGGATTTCGCCGTCGGCGAAGATCACCGCGCCCTTTTCACTGCGGGTCAGGGCCGCGACCTCGCATTTGCCCCGGGTGGCCTGCAGCGCCGCATCGAAGCCGTCCACCTGCCAAAGGGAGCAGATCTCCGCCTCGTTGGCGATCAGGATATCGATATGGTGCTCCACCAGGTCGCGGAAAGAGGCGCGGTGCCGCTCGACGCAAAAAGAATCCGAGAGAGTCAGCGCCACCTTCCGGTCCGCGCCGTGGGCGATGCGGGCGGCCCGCAGGAAGGCTTCCTTGGCCTGGGGCGGATCCCAGAGATAGCCTTCGAGATAGACCACCTTCGACCCTTTGATGGTATCGGGGTCCACGTCGGCCGGGGTCAGGTTCAGGCAGGCGCCCAGATAGGTCTGCATGGTGCGCTGGGCGTCGGGGGTGACGAAGATCAGGCTGCGGGCGGTGGGCGGCCCCTCGGTCTCCTGGGGCGTGTCATAGGCCACCCCGGCGGCCCGGATATCATGGCGGAAAACCCCGCCGAACTGGTCTTCGGCTACCTTGCCGATGAAGGCGGCCCGGCCGCCCAGGGACGCCACCCCGGCCGCCGTGTTGGCCGCCGAGCCGCCGGAGGCCTCGATCGCCGGCCCCATCTTGCGGTACAGGCTGCTTGCCCGGTCGGCATCGATCAGGGTCATGGCGCCTTTGATAAGTTCTTGATCTTGCAGAAATTTATCGTCGGACTTCGTGATGATATCGACGATCGCATTGCCGATCGTGGCGACGTCGAAACGGCTGTCGGCCATAAGATCCCAATTTCGCTGGGGTTTTTCCGGGCGGTTTCCGCCTGATAGGGCTGGAAAGCGCGGCCGGAGTATAGCCAGGACGCCTTTCCGGACAAGCGGGACGCCGGGGGGGCCAATAGGGCAGATCGGCGGCCAAAAGCCGCGTCTTGAGCCGGGGGCCGGGCATGGCTACATACCTGCCAGCGCAACTTTGGGTCGCCCCCGCCCTTGATCAATTCCCTCATCCGCGGCTTCCAGCAGCTGTTCGATCCGCCGACCCGGCGCCTGGTGATCCTGAGCGCGCTCACCGCGCTCGGCGTGCTCATCGGCTTGGCGGTCGTACTCTGGTTCCTGCTGGCGCAGTTCCAGTTCCTGGAGTGGCAATGGGCCGAACGGGCCGTGGAGATCGGCGCCGGCTTTCTTCTGTTCATCCTCGTGTGGCTGCTGTTCCCGGCGGCGCTGTCGGCGACGGTCGGCCTGTTCCTCGACTCCGTCGCCACGCAGGTGGAACGCACGCACTATCCGAACCTGCCGGCCCCGCGCAAACAGGCGATGCATGTGGCCATGTGGAGCGGCGTGAAACTCGCGCTGGTTGCTCTTGGATTGAACATCCTCGTCTTGCCGATTTATTTCATTCCCTTTCTGAATATCTTTGTGTTTTACACGCTGAATGGCTATCTTCTGGGCCGTGAGTATTTCGAGACCGTAGCGCTCCGTCGCCTTAGCGCAGGTGAGGCGAGAGAGCTGTGGCGGAAAGAGAAGCGGCGATTGATCGTCGCCGGTGCAGTGATCACTCTGATGCTGACGATTCCGTTTCTCAATCTCGTCGCGCCCGTGGTGGCGACAGCTTTCATGCTTCACCTGTTCGAATCGATGCGCGTAACCGCCGGTGGTGCCCGCGGCTAGAAGTATTTGGCGCACGAGAAGAACTATGAGCGAGAGCAATATGGGGCAGCGGCTGAGGCCGGCCCCGCACATCATCGGCACCGTGATCCTGCTGGCAGCCCTGCTGAGCGGCTGTCAGTCGCCGGAGTCATCATCGGGCGACAAGGTTGCCGCCGTGCCCAAGTCCGGCACGGGCGCGCCGCCGAAAGTGCTCGGCCTGAAGCCCCATGATGTGGAAGAGCTGTTGGGCATGCCGAAGCTGGTGCGCCGGGACGATCCGGCTGAAGTCTGGCAGTACCGCAGCAGCGCCTGCGTTCTGGACGTTTTTCTCTATCCCGTAGAGACCGGCGCGCAGCAGGTCCGCTATCTGGAAGCGCGCACCGTGGCGGCCGAGCCGGCGCGCACCGATGAGTGCGTCAACGACATCCGCCGCACGAACCGGCTGCCGACCTGATTACCTAGACTTGGAGCGCCCTGCCGCCTTGCGCCTTGGCGCGGCCGGTTTCCCGGGCTTGGGTTTCTTTGTGGCGACTGCCTGTGCGTCGCTTGTCTTCTCCCTAAAGCCGCAGAGATCAATCAGCACACAGCGCGGACAGTCCGGCTTGCGCGCCTTGCAGATATAGCGGCCATGGAGGATCAGCCAGTGATGGGCGTGGAGCTTCCAGCGCTCCGGCACGTTCTTTTCCAGCGACCGCTCCACTGCATCCGGAGTCTTGCCCGGGGCGAGGCCGGTGCGGTTGCATAGGCGGAAGATATGGGTGTCGACTGCCATAGTCGGCCGGGCGAAGGCGATGTTCAGGACCACATTGGCGGTCTTGCGGCCGACTCCCGGCAGCTCCTGCAGCTTCTCCCGGTCATCAGGCACCATGCCGTTGTAGCGGTCGATCAGGATTTTGCTGAGGGCGATGACGTTCTTGGCCTTGGTGTTGAACAGGCCGATGGTCTTGATGAAGCCCTTCAGCCGCTCTTCGCCCAGCGCCAGCATCTTCTGCGGCGTGTCCGCCAGCTTGAACAGTTCCGCCGTCGCCTTGTTGACGCTGGCGTCGGTGGCCTGGGCGGACAGGACCACGGCGACCAGCAGGGTGAAGGGATTTATGTACTCCAGTTCGCCCCGCGGATTGGGATTGAGCGCCGCCAGCCGGCTGAAGAACTGATCGGCATCGAGCTTGCGGGCGGCCATGATGCACCTGGGGCGTAAAGGGCGAGGTCTTGCGGGCGGCAGCTAAGGCGGTGGGAGTCTAGCGGCGGCAAGCGCCGGGCGCCAAGGGCTCCGCTTTGCTGCCGCGGCTTGGGCCAATTATAGTTACGTCATGGATGAAGATGCCGCGCCAGCCAGTTCCCTTGGCCGAGCCGAGACGCCGGTGATCTTCGACGCCGTGCTGCATCCCTATCGCAGCCTGAGCCGCCGCGGCTTCCTGTTGCTGATGTTGCTGGTGGCCCTGGTGGGATTCGGCGGCGGCATCGCCTTTGTCTATCTGGGCGCCTGGCCGATCGCAGGATTTGGGGTGCTGGAGCTTGGACTGTTCTATGTGATGTTCGAGCTGAGCTATCGCAGCGCCCGCCTGTTCGAGCGGGTGCGGCTGACCCGGGACGAACTCGTGGTCGAACGCCATGAGGCCAGCGGCGAGATCAGGCGCTGGCGGTTCCAGACCTATTGGCTGCGGATCGCCTTTGACGAAGCGGCGCCCCGGGGCAGCCAGCTCACCCTGACGTCCCACGGCCGGCAACTCACCATCGGCAGCTTCTTGACCGAGCCGGAGCGGGCCGACTTCGCCCGCTCGCTGCAAGCGGCGCTGGCCGGCTTGCGCTAAGACCGCCGCAAACGGACCTGCTGGATTCATGCACGGACTTCGCCGCGACTATGGGCTGCTGTTGCTGCTGGGCTCGATCTGGGGCGGATCGTTCCTGTTCATCAAGATGGCGGTGGCCGATATCCCGCCGATGACCGTGGCCGCAACCCGCATCGTTATCGGCGCCGCCGTCCTGGCGGCCGTCGCCGCCGGCCGCGGCCAGAATCTGTGGCGGCTGCGGCGTCATTGGCGATCGCTGCTGATCATGGGCGCCTTCGGCACCATGTTGCCTTTTGCCTTAATCGGCTGGGGCGAGACCCATATCGACAGCGGGCTGGCGGCAATCCTGATGGCGGCGGTGCCGTTCAACACCATCCTGCTGGCTCATCTGTTCGTGCGCGAGGAACCGCTGAGCTGGGGCAAGATCCTGGGCGTGGTCCTGGGCTTTGCCGGCGTTGCGGTACTGATCGGGTCCGAGGCGCTGAACCAGCTGGGCGGCCAGGCGCTGGCCCAGATCGCCGTGCTGCTGGCCACCGTCTGCTATGCGGTCAACAGCATCATCGCCCGGCGGTTGAATCACTTTAGCGGTGAGACGGCGGGCGCCGGCATGCTGATCGCCGCGGCGATCTTCGCCGTGCCGCTGAGCCTGGTGCTGGACCGGCCCTGGGAACTGGCGCCGTCCGGGACCGCGCTGTTCGCGGTGATCACGCTGGGATGGCTCTGCACCGGTGCCGGCTATCTGCTGTTCTTCCGCATCATCGCCAGCGCGGGCGCCGGGTTTGTTTCGCTGAACAACTTTCTCGTGCCGCTGTTCGGCGTCATTTGGGGCGCGATCGTGCTCAGCGAGCGGCTGGAGCCCCGCGCCTTCATCGCTCTGTTGCTTATCCTCGCAGGCGTGGCCGCGCCGCGGCTGCTGCGGCCCCGTCAAGTGGCGGCAAAGGCTCAGCTCGACAAGTCCAGCACATCTGCCATCGAGTAGAAACCCGGCGGCTTGTCCTGGGCCCAGAGGGCGGCGCGGATGGCGCCGCGGGCGAAGATCTCGCGGTTGGTGGCCTTGTGGGTAATCTCGACCCGCTCACCGTCGGCGGCGAACACCACCGTATGCTCGCCCACCACATCGCCGCCCCGCAGCACGGCGAATCCGATATCGCCGCGGCGGCGGGCGCCGGTCATGCCGTCGCGGCCGCGGTCGGCGACCCGGTCCAGTGCCACGCCGCGGCCCTCGGCGGCGGCCTTGCCCAACGCAAGCGCAGTGCCCGAGGGCGCATCCACCTTGGCCCGGTGATGCATCTCCACGATCTCGATATCCCAGTCGGGATCGAGGGAGCGCGCCACCTGGGTCACCAGCCGCAACAGCAGGTTCACCCCCAGGCTCATGTTCGGGGCCAGGACGATGGCGGTCTGCCTGCCATGGCGCTGCAGCGTCGCGATCTGCGGGGCTTCCAGCCCAGTGGTGCCGACGATGTGGACCTTGCGGTGCTTGGCCGCCAGCTCCGCGTGATGCAGGGTTGCCGCCGGGCTGGTGAATTCCAGCACCGCATCGGCGGCAGCGAACAGGTCGCCCGCATCCGCGCCGACCGGCACGCCCAGGGGATCGATGCCGGCGAGCGCGCCAACATCGCGGCCGATGGCCGAGGAACCGGCGCGCTCGACGCCGCCCACCACCAGGCAGCGCTCATTGGCCGCCGCCGCGCGCACCAGCATCTGGCCCATGCGGCCGGCGCAGCCGACCACGCCGATGCGCAGCGCCGACTTCAGCCGGCTATTGTCGGGAGCCGGGCGCGGAATGGCCGGCGCGGCAGTCTTGCCGCCCGCGGCCTTGGCGCGCGACGCCTTTGTCTTGGAGGATTTCGCCATGGGGCCCTGCCGCTGTTTTGCGGCAGTTTGGGGTGGGCCCTGGCAGCGGACAACCGAAAACTGCCCGGCCCGATCGCGGGCGATCGGAGCGCCTAGTCCTTCAGATCTTCCCAGAAATCCCGCACCTTGGAAAAGAAGCTTTCCGATTGGGGGCTGTGGCTCTTGCCCTTGCCGGCGGCATCGAACTGCTTCAGCAGATCCTGCTGCTGCTTGGTCAGGTTGACCGGCGTCTCCACCGACAGCTCGACATACATGTCGCCGCGGGAGGGCGAGCGCAGGACACTCATGCCCTTGCCGCGCATGCGAAACTGCTGGGCCGTCTGGGCGCCGGCGGGAATATTCAGCTTCACCCGCGTACCGTCGATGTTGGGCACCTCCACATGGCCGCCCAGCGCCGCCGTGGTCATGGGGATCGGCACGCGGCAATGGAGATCGCTGCCGTCGCGGCGGAAGATCGGATGGGTGGCGATGGTGAGAAAGATATAGAGGTCGCCGGCCTGGGCGCCGTTCATGCCGGCCTCGCCGTCGCCGGCCAGGCGGATGCGCGTGCCGTCCTCGACGCCGGCGGGGATATTCACCGACAGGGTCTTCTCCTTGCGCAGCCGGCCGCTGCCACTGCAGTTTTTGCAGGCTTTCTCGATCACCCGGCCGCTGCCGCCGCAGGATTGACAAGCGCGTTCGATGGTGAAGAAGCCCTGGCTGGCCCGCACGCGCCCGGCGCCGCGGCAGGTCTGGCAGGTGACCGGCTGCGCGCCCTTCTCGCCGCCGGTGCCATGGCAAGCCTCGCAGGAGGCGGTGCCGGGAACGCGCACGGTCGTCTGCTTGCCGCCGAAGGCATCCTGCAGGCTGATGGTCAGGTTGTAGCGCAGATCGGCGCCGCGGGCGCGGCCTTGCTGTCCGCCGCCGCGCCGGCCGCCGATGAACTCGCTAAACATCTCGTCGAAGATGTCGGAGAAGTTGGTGGCCGTGAAATCGAAGCCGCCGCCGGCACGGGCGCCGGGCATACCCTGCTCGAAGGCGGCATGGCCGAAACGGTCATAGGCCGCGCGCTTCTGTTCGTCCTTCAGGACGTCATGGGCTTCGTTAAGCTCTTTGAACTTCTGCTCGGCGGCTTTGTCGCCCGGATTCTTGTCCGGGTGATACTTCATCGCCGCCTTGCGGAATGCCTTCTTGATGGCATCGCCGTCGGCGTCACGGGCTACGCCCAGCAGTTCGTAGTAGTCCTGCTTCGACATGGATGCGGGCGCCGATCCCAACCTATGTGCCGTCAGCCAGCTTCATTGAGCCCCGTCCGTCATAGCCGGCTGACGGCGATGACATGATGCAGTCCACCGCCCGTAATCAGGCTGCGCCGCCCTTGCGGTTGTCTTTCACTTCCTCGAAGTCGGCGTCGACGACTTTCTCGCCCGACTTAGCACCGCCGCCCGAGCCGCCCGAGGACGCGCCGCCGCCTGTGCCATTGCCGGTGCCGGAGGCGCCGCCCTGCTGCGACTTGTAGATCGCCTCGCCCAGCTTGTAGGACGCCTGCAGCGCGGCATCGGCCTTGGCCTTCATGGCTTCGGCATCGTCGCCTTCCAACGCCTTCCGCAGATCGTTGAGCGCGTTTTCGATCGCCGCCTTGTCGCTGCCGCTGACCTTGTCGCCGTGCTCCTTGAGCTGCTTCTCCACCTCGTGGATCACATGGTCGCCGCGGTTGCGCGCCTCGACCGTCCCCTTGCGCTTCTTGTCATCGGCGGAATGGGCCTCGGCATCCTTGACCATGCGGTCGATATCGGAATCCGACAGGCCGCCGGAGGCCTGGATGCGGATCTGCTGTTCTTTGGATGTCGCTTTGTCCTTTGCCGACACATTGACGATGCCGTTGGCGTCGATGTCGAAGGTGACTTCGATCTGCGGCATGCCGCGGGGTGCGGGCGGAATGCCGACGAGATCGAACTGTCCCAGCAACTTGTTGTCGGCCGCCATCTCGCGTTCGCCCTGGAAGACGCGGATCGTGACCGCGGTCTGACCGTCCTCGGCCGTGGAGAAGGTCTGGCCCTTCTTGGTGGGAATGGTGGTATTGCGGTCGATGAGGCGCGTGAACACGCCGCCCAGTGTTTCGATGCCCAGGGACAGCGGCGTCACGTCCAGCAGCAGCACGTCCTTGACTTCGCCCTTGAGGACACCGCCCTGGATCGCAGCGCCAATGGCCACGACTTCGTCGGGGTTCACGCCCCGGTGCGGCTCGCGGCCGAAGAATTCCTTCACCGTCTCCGTGACCTTGGGCATGCGGGTCATGCCGCCCACCAGGATCACTTCGTTGATCTCCGACGCCTTGATCCCCGCATCCTTGAGCGCATTGCGGCAGGGCTCGACGGTGCGCTGGATCAACTCGTCCACCAGCGACTCGAGTTTGGCGCGGGTCAGTTTGATGTTGAGATGCTTCGGGCCGTTCTGGTCCGCCGTGATGAACGGCAGATTCACCTCGGTCTGGATGGCGCTGGAGAGCTCGATCTTCGCCTTTTCAGCAGCCTCTTTCAGGCGCTGCAGCGCGAGCTTGTCCTTGCGCAGGTCGATGCTGGTCTCTTTCTTGAACTCGTCGGCGAGGTAATCGATGATCCGGGCGTCGAAATCCTCACCGCCCAGGAAGGTGTCGCCGTTGGTGGACTTCACCTCGAACACGCCGTCGCCGATTTCCAGCACGGAGATATCGAAGGTGCCGCCGCCGAGATCGTAGACGGCGATGATGCCGCTGCCCTTTTTCTCCAGGCCGTAGGCGAGCGCCGCCGCCGTCGGCTCATTGATGATGCGCAGCACTTCCAGGCCGGCGATGCGGCCGGCATCCTTGGTCGCCTGGCGCTGGGAATCGTTGAAGTAGGCCGGAACGGTGATGACAGCCTGGGTGACCTTCTCGCCCAGATAATTCTCCGCCGTCTCCTTCATTTTCTGCAGGATGAAGGCGCTGACCTGCGAGGGGGAGTATTTCTTGCCCTGGGCTTCGACCCAGGCATCGCCATTGTCGCCGGAAACGATCTTGTAGGGAACCAGGCCCTTGTCTTTCTCCGTCATCGGGTCGTCGGAGCGGCGGCCGATCAGGCGCTTGATCGCGAACAGCGTATTTTCCGGATTGGTGACGGCCTGGCGCTTTGCGGCCTGGCCAACGAGGCGTTCGCCGGTGTCGGTAAATGCGACCTGGGACGGCGTGGTGCGCGTGCCCTCCGCGTTCTCGATCACCTTGACTTCTTTGCCCTCCATGACCGCCACGCAGGAATTCGTGGTGCCAAGGTCGATGCCGATGACTTTGCTCATAATATCCCTCGCTCGAACAGCAGACCCTCGCATGCCGACCTTCCGAAGCGAAGCATCAGCCGGGTCCCTTTATTGTGCCGTTATCGCCAACAACACCAGCGGCCAGAAGGCCCTGTGTTGCCGCTTATTTTGACACGGGGCTTATATAGGCAGGGTTAATTGCGGCGCAAGTGCGGGGCGGCGGGGAAAGACGGCTTATGGCCGTGACCGGCTTACATTGTTCAACACCAGGGGCGGCTTTTGGGGACCCCCGCGGTCGTCTGGAAATCGAAAAATGCCGCACGTTTACACTTTGCTAACCGTCTCTCTGCTAGGCAGAGGCTCATGAGCGAGACCAATCCGACCGAGGATTTGGAACCGGAGGAGCCGGGCGGCGGCACTGACGCCGGCGCCAGCCTGCAAATCCTGCAATACGTCATGATTTTCACGATGCTGGCGGGGATCGGCATTGCCGGCATGGCCGGCGCCGAGCTGGGCTCCACCGGCCTGGCCATCGGCGGCGGCGTACTTGCCGCCTTCAGCGGCCTTTTCTACGTCTATCTGACCCTGCGCGGCTAGCCGCCGGGGGCTCCCGGCCGCTATCCTGCGGCCATGATCGTTTCCGCCAGCTATCGTACGGATATTCCAGCATTCTATGGCCCCTGGTTCCGGGCCCGGCTGGCGGCCGGCTTCTGCCTGACGGCCAATCCTTATGGCGGCCCGCCGGCGACCGTTTCGCTGCGGCCCGGGGATGTGGAGGGATTCGTCTTCTGGACCCGCAATGCCGGATCCTTCCTGGACGATCTTGCCGAGGTCGGGCGGCGGGGCATCCCCTTCATTGTGCAGATGACGGTGAGCGGCTATCCCCGCGCCCTGGACGCCAGCACCATCGCCACCGGCCAGGCGATCCCGCAGTTCAAGGAGATTGCCAAGAGGTTCGGCAGCGCCGTGCCGGTCTGGCGCTATGACCCGATCCTGGTGAGCAGCCTCACCGGCGGGGCGTGGCATGAAGAGAATTTCGTCCGCATCGCCGGGGAGCTGCGGGGCAGCACAGATGAGGTCGTGGTTTCCTTCACCCAATTCTATGCCAAGACTAACTTGAACCTGGCGAAGGCGGCGGCTGCTCATGGGTTCGCCAGGCGCGATCCCGGCGCGGCGGAAAAGCGGGCGCTGCTGCAACGCCTGGCGGCAATCGCGGCGGAGAACGGCATGGCGCTCACCGTCTGCACCCAGCCCGAGCTGGCCGGGAACGGCATCGAAGCCGCCCGCTGCATCGATGGCCGGCGGCTGTCGCGAATTGCCAACAGCGAGATCGCCGCGAAGGAGAAGGGCAACCGGCCGGGCTGTCTTTGCGCGGAGTCGCGGGACATCGGCGCCTATGATTCCTGCGTCCAGGGCTGCGCCTATTGCTATGCGGTGCGCAGCCCGGCCGCCGCCCTTGAGCGGCGGCGGCGCCACGACCCGGCCGGCGAGATGCTGATCCCGCCGGCCAGGGCCGCGGTTACGGATCGTGGGTGAGGATGAAGTTGCCCGTCAGAGCCGTGATATCCGTGAACACCTGCCCTTGGATCACGAAGACCGTCGAATAAGTATGTCCGCCCGCGGCGCCGTTGGCGTCGATCTGCACCAGCGTGTTGCCGGCCTTGTCGTCGACGAGGCGCACATAGTCGGCAATATTGGCGCCGGCTTCAAAGTTCGTCAGCACATCGGCAACATCGATCCTGTCGGTCGCGTTGACGCCATCGCCGCCCTCCTGGAAGTCGGTGATGAAATCGACGCCGTCGCTGGAGCTGATGCGGTAGAAGACGTCCTTGCCGTCGCCGCCGGTGAGGATGTCATTGCCGAGGAAGCCCATCAGCGTATCGTCGCCGCCACCGCCGTCGATCTTGTTGGCTCCCGTGCTGCCCTGGATCTGGTTGTTGCTGGCGTTCCCGTTGACGAAGAGATTGCCGGAACCGAAGAGAACGACGTTTTCAACATTGGCCCAGAGGGCATTGATGCTGAGCGAGCTCTGCACCGTATCCGTGCCCTCACCGGGATTTTCGATGATCTCGTCGCCCGCACCAAGGCGGTAGGTGTCGCCGCCGGCGCCGCCGGCCATCGTATCGGCGCCAGCGCCGCCATCGATAAAGTTCGAGTTGCTGTTGCCGGTAATCTTATTGGCGCCGCCATTCCCCAGGGCATTGACCGCATCCTTGCCCTCCAGCAGCGTCAGATCCTCGAAATTGGCGCCGAGGGTCCAGCTTACAGTGCTCCGCACATGGTCGCGGTTACTCAAGTTCGAGTCCGCGACCTCGGTCACCTTGTCCGATTTGCTGTCGACGAAGTAGAGATCGCCGCCCAGGCCGCCGGCCATGTTGTCGATGTTGGCGCCGCCGTTCAGCGTGTCGTCGCCCAGGCCGCCGGTGAGCACGTCATTGCCCTCTTTGCCGTCCAGCAGATTGCTGTTCTGGTTGCCGACGATGATGTTGCCGCTGCCGTTGCCGATGCCGTCGATCGCTATCGAGCCCATCACCAGCGTCAAGTTCTCCACGCCCGTGGTGAGGGTGAAGCTGACCTTGCTTTGCACGGAGTCGATGCCGCCGATCGCCTCGGCGATTTCGATGACGGTGTCCTTGGCGTCGTCGACGAGGTAAAGGTCGTTGCCATTGCCGCCGGACATGGAATCGGCGCCTACCTTGCCATCGATGATGTTATTGCCGGCGTTGCCGACCATGACGTTGTCCAGTTCGCTGCCGGTGGCGTTGATGTTCGCCTTGCCGAGCAGGGTCAGGTTCTCGAATCCTTCCGTCAGCGTATAGGTCACGAAGCTGGCGACGGTATCGATGCCGCCGCCGTTGTCGCTGACCTCGTCGATCACGTCCTTGATGTTGTCGACGGTGTAGGTGTCGTTGCCTTTGCCGCCGGTCATGGTGTCCGCGCCGGCGCCGCCATCCAAAGTGTCATTACCTGCAAGCCCGCGCAGAACGTTGCCGTTGGTGTTGCCGGTCAGCTTGTTGTCGTCGTCATCGCCGGTAGCGTTCAGCTTGGCGCCGCCGGTGAGCCAGACGTTTTCGAAATCGAAGAATTCGAACTTGGTGGTCTTGTCGTCGAGATCGATGCTGTAGAGGCCGGTCTTCAGCGTATCGGAACCGGTCGAGCCGGATTCGTCCACGAGATCATCGATATGGTCGATGACATAGGTGTCGTCGCCGTCGCCGCCCGTCATCGTGTCCTTGCCGACGCCGCCATCAAGGATGTTGCCGCCGCTGTTGCCGATGAGAACGTTGTCCAGCGTATTGCCGGTGGCGTTGACGCTCTTGCCGCCGGTCAGCGTCAGGTCCTCGACATTCGCCGTCAGGGTGAAGGTGTCCTCCGACTCGACCCGGTCGTAATTCTTGACTCCGGTCTCCACCACCTTGTCCGTGGTTGCGTCGACGATATAGACGTCGTCGCCTTCGCCGCCGGTCAGGATGTCGATACCCGTGCCGCCATTCAGCGTATCGTCGCCGCCATTGCCGGTCAGGGTATCGTTGCCGGCCAGGCCGGTGAGCAGGTTGGCGTTGATGTTGCCGATGATGTTGTTGAAGCTGTCGTTGCCGGTGCCGATCTTGCCGTCCTTCCCTTCGACCAGGGTCAGGTTCTCGATATGGGTGCCGAGGACGAAATCCACATCGCTGATGACCGAGTCGATGCCCTGATTGACGGTGATCTTGTCGGTGATTTCCGCGACCTTGTCGGTGGTGGCGTCCACAAAGAAAGTGTCGTTGCCGGCCCCGCCGAACATGCTGTCGGCGCCCACACCGCCGTTGATCGTGTCGTTGCCGAAGCCGCCATCGATGGTATCGTCGCCGGCGCGGCCCTCCAGCAGATTGGAGCCGAAATTGCCGAGAATGACGTTGGCGATCTCGTCGCCCTTACCGAAGATGTTGGCGGAGAAGATCAGCTCGATGTTCTCGATATTGTCGAAGGCCGCCAGTTCGAGATCGACGCTGATCTGACCCGCAACCGTATCATTGCCGCCGCCCGCGCCGGCGGCCTCGATCAAGAGATCGGCTTTGTTGTCGTAGTGTAGCCGGTCGTTTCCGGCGCCGCCTTCCTGCCGATCGGCGCCGCCGGCGCCGGTCAGCGTGTCGTTGCCGATGCCGCCGACCAGGCTGTTCGCCGAGTTGTTGCCCAGCAGGAAATTGGACAGATCGTTGCCGGTCAGTGTGGCCGCCGCTGTGCCCTGCAGCCAGACATTCTCGACCTCCGTCAAGCCGTCTAGATTGAGGTCGGTGGTGAACTTCGTGATGATTGTGTCATCGCCTTCGTTGACAAGTTCGATGATCTTGTCGGCCGTCGTGTCGACGATATAGAAATCGTCGCCGTCCTTGCCGATCAGCGTGTCGGCGCCGGCGCCGCCATTCAGCGTGTTCTCGTCGTCGTTGCCGGTCATCTTGTTCTTGCCGGCATTGCCGGTCGCATGGATCACGCCGCCGGCGATGATCTCCAGATTCTCCAGGTTGGCGCCCAGGACATAGCCGGCCGCGGTGAAGAAGCCGATCTGCACTGTGTCTTCGCCGGCGCCGGCCGCCTCGACGATGGTATCGAAGGTCTTACCGGTCCGGTCGAGCACATAGGTATCGTTGCCGAGGCCGCCGGTCATGACGTCGATGCCGAAGCCGCCATCAAGCGTGTCGTTGCCGGTGCCGAGACCGCCGATCAGCGTATCGTTGCCTGCATCGCCTTCCAGCTTGTTGTCGTTGCTGTTGCCGGTGATCCGGTTGTTGTCGGCGCTACCCTTGCCATCGATCGCCTCGTTGCCCACAAGAACCAGGCTCTCGATATTCGCAATCGTGAAAATCGAGAAATCGGAAGATGCTTCGATCGTGTCGATGCCTTCGCCGGGGCCGCTCTTCTCGAAGATGCTGTCGAGGAAGTCGTCGACCACATAGGTGTCGTTGCCCTTGCCGCCGATCATGATGTCGGCGTTGGCGCCGCCGTCGATCCGGTTGTTGCCGTTATTGCCGGTGATCGTGTTCTTCTCGCCATTGCCGGTGCCGTTGATCGATCCGGTGCCCAGCAGCTCGAGATTCTCGACATTGTCGGTGAGCTTGTAGCTGATGAAGCTCTGAACGGTGTCGGTGCCTTCGGCCGCCAGTTCTTCGACCAGGTCGCCGATATTGTCGACGACATAGGTGTCGTCGAGGACGCCGCCGCGCATGGTGTCGGCGCCGGCAAGTCCGTTGATGAAATCGTTACCGATCCCCTCGGCTATGAGGAGGTCGTTCTTTGAGGTTCCAATGAGGTCCATATCGCCATTTCCTGTTATGATTCCGACCTCGATTCCCGCCGCCAGGGTCAAACTTTTGGTGGAGTAGACCGTGTCAAAGCCGCCGGAATCGGTGACGGTTTCGTTGGAGCCCTCGACGAAGAACGTGTCATCGCCCAGGCCGCCGTTGAGCGTATCTGCGTTGTTGTCGCCGGTGCCGTCGAGCGTGTCGTTCCCGTTGCCGCCTGTCAGACTGTTGTTGCCGCCGTTGCCGGTGATCTTGTTGTTGGTATCGCTGCCGGTGGCATTGACGTTATTGTTGCCGGTCAGCTGCATATTCTCGATCTCGGACAGGCCGGCGAGCGTGATCGTCACCGCCGACGCGACCGTATCGATGCCTTCGCCCTTGTTCTCGGTGATTGTGTCCTTGCCGTCGTCGATGATGTAGGTGTCATCGCCCAGGCCGCCGATCAGCGTATCGTTGCCGCCGCCGCCATTGAGCGTGTTGTTGCCGCTGTTGCCGGTGATCTTGTTATTGAGAATGTTGCCGGTGCCGCCGATGTTGTCAGAGCCCAGCAGGGTGAGATTTTCGATTTCCGTCGTGTTCTTGCCGCCGAGGGAGAACGTGACGTTGAGTTGCACCTCGTCGATGCCCTCGTTCTTGTTTTCGGTCACGGTGTCGAGCGCAGCATCGATGACGTAGACATCGTTGCCGAGGCCGCCGGCGAGCGAATTGGTGCCGGTGCCGCCGGATAGCGTGTCGTCGCCGGCGCCGCCCGTCAGCGTGTCGTTGCCACCCAGGCCAGACAGCAGGTTGCTGCCGCTATTGCCAAGGATGTCGTTGGCGTCGGCGCTGCCGGTCCCCTTGAAATTGCCGACGCCGGTGAGGATCAGATTTTCGATATTGCTGCCGAGCGTGAAGTCCGCACCGGCCTCGACGGTGTCATTGCCGCTGGCGCCGCCGGCGAGTTCGCTGACCACATCACCCGGGACGTCGACGATGTAACGGTCATTGCCGTCGCCGCCGATCATCGTGTCGGCGCCGCCGGCGCCATTGAGCGTGTTGTTGCCGCTATTGCCGGTCAAAATGTTGGTCAGGGCGTTGCCGGTGCCGCTGATACTGTCCGCGTCCGTGAGGGTGAGATTTTCCACGGCGCCGAGGGCGGCCAGGGAGTAGCTGACGGACGCCTTCACCAGATCGGTGCCGTCGCCGCTTTCCGTGATCTTGTCGCCGGCGTCATCGACGATATAGGTGTCGCTGCCATTGCCGCCGACCAGCGTGTCGAGGCCCGTGCCGCCATCCAGCGTGTCGCCGCCGTCATCGCCGGTCAGATTGTCGTTTCCACCGGCGCCGGCCAGGCTGTTGCTGTTGGCATTGCCGAGGATGATGTTGGCGACGTCGTTGCCGGTGCCGTTGATCGCGCCCGTGAGCAGCGTCAGGTTCTCGAAGTTCAATTGCAGCGTGAAATCGATGTTCGATTGCACCTCATCGACGCCTTCATCGGTTTTCTCGGTGAGGGTGTTGCCGGCGATGTCGACGAGATAGACGTCGTTGCCGAGGCCGCCGATCAGCGCGTTCGCGCCGGCGCCGCCCGCCAGCGTGTCATTGCCGCTGCCGCCGTCCAGCGTGTCGTTGCCGCCCTCGCCGGACAGGCTGTTATCGCCGGAATTGCCGAGAATGCTATTGGCGTCGACGCTGCCTTTGCCGATGAGGTCGGCGGTTCCCGCGAGCACCAGGTTCTCGATGTTGCCTGACAGCGTGTAGTTCGCGCTGGTTTCGACCGTATCGGTGCCGGCGCCGCCGCCTTCCGTAATGACATCGCCCGTCGCATCGACCACGTAGCGGTCGTTGCCGATGCCGCCCACCATGGTGTCGTCGCCGCTTTCGCCCGCCAGCGTATCGTTGCCGTCATTGCCGATCAGGCTGTCGTTGGCGCCGCCGCCAAAGAGGCTGTTGTCGGCGGCATTGCCGGTGATCTTGTTGGCCAGGGCGTTGCCCGTACCGTTGACCGCGCCGGCGAGAAGGGTCAGGTCCTCCACATTGGTGAAGCCGGCGATGGAGTAGCTGATGGAGGCCTTGACTTCGTCGATGTCGGTGCCGGTCTCCACGATCTTGTCGGCCGCGTCATCCACGCCGTAGATATCGGCGCCGGCGCCGCCGGCCAGGGTATCGACGCCGGTTCCGCCGTCGAGACTGTCCGCGCCGATGCCGCCGCTGAGCGTGTCGTTGTCGCCGCCGCCGCTGAGCGTGTCGTTGCCGTCGCCGCCGTCGATCGTATCGATGCCGCCCAGGCCGGAGAGATTGTTGTCATTGGTGTTGCCGGTGATGGTGTTGGCGAGGAGATTGCCGACGCCGGTGATCGCGGCGCCGGTCAGCGTGAGATCCTCGATGTTGTCCTGCAGCGTGTGGCTCGCCGCCGAGGACTGGACGAGATCGTCGCCCTTGCCGGCGTCTTCCTTCGTCACATCGCCGGCGGTATCGACGAAATACACATCGCTGCCGTCGCCGCCGGCCATGGAATCGTCGCCGCTGCCGCCCGCAAG
>JBJXDY010000023.1:0-33680 GCA_046154965.1 Dongiaceae bacterium
GACCAGCCGCCCTTCCGCCTCACGCCCCTGCGCATCAAGGTGCGGGCGTTGGAGGCGCTGGGCATCGAGCATCTGTTCGTGCTGCATTTCGATGCCGAGCTCGCGGCCAAGGGGGCCGAGGCCTTCGTCATCGAAGTGCTGAGCGAAGGGCTCGACGCCGCCCATGTGGTGATCGGCTACGATTTCGTCTTCGGCCGCGGCCGCACCGGCAACGCGGCGCTGATCGCTGATCTCGGCGCCGTGCATGGCTTCGACGTGACGTCGGTGTCGCCACAAGCCACCGGCGGCGGCGAGGTCTATTCCTCCACCCACATCCGCGATCATCTGGCGGCCGGCCGCATCCGTGCGGCGACGGGTTTGCTCGGACGGCCGTGGGAATTGGAGGGCCGCGTCGAACCCGGCGACAAGATCGGCCGCAGCCTCGGCTTCCCCACCGCCAATATCGCGCTCGGCGAATATGCGCTGCTGGCCCATGGCATCTATGCGGTGAAGGCCGGCATCGACGAGGGGCGGGGCACGGTCTGGCGCGATGGTGCTGCCTATGTCGGGCCGCGGCCCACGGTGGGCGGCACCAAGGCGCACCTTGAGGTGCATCTTCTGGATTTCGACGGCGACCTCTATGGCCGCCATATGCGGGCCGCCTTCATCGACCATATCCGCGGGGACAAGGCGTTTGACGGGCTGCCTGCTTTACAGGCACAAATCGCCGAGGATTGCCAGGCGGCGCGCCGCATCCTGGCCGCTTACGACGGGCCGGCGCCCGGCGCCCTCAGGGCGCTGCGGCCGGCCGCACCGCCCTTGCGCGAGGGCGGCGAGTTCTATCAACAGGCCCTCGGGCCGAAATCGAGCATGAGCGACGCATGAGCGTGGATTACAAATCGACGGTCTTTCTGCCGAAGACCGACTTCCCGATGCGGGCCAACCTGCCGGAGCGCGAGCCGAAGTTCCTCGCCCGCTGGCAGGAGATGAACCTGTTCCAGCGCTTGCGCAAGGAATCCAAGGGCCGGCCGAAATTCGTCCTCCATGACGGGCCGCCCTATGCCAACGGCGCCATCCATATCGGCCATGCCCTGAACAAAATCCTGAAGGATGTGGTCAACCGCTCGCAGCAGATGCTGGGCAAGGACGCCAACTACGTGCCGGGCTGGGACTGCCACGGCCTGCCGATCGAATGGAAGATCGAGGAGAAGTACCGCGCCGCCGGCAAGGACAAGGATGCGGTTCCGATCATCGAGTTCCGCCGGGAATGCCGGGAGTTCGCCCAGCATTGGGTGAACGAGCAGGGCAAGGAATTCCGCCGCCTGGGCGTCGAGGGCGATTGGGAGAAGCCCTACACCACCATGTCCTTCGCCGCCGAGGCGCAGATCCTGCGGGAGATCGGCAAGTTCCTGATGAATGGCGGTCTCTACAAGGGCGCCAAGCCGGTGCTGTGGTCGGCGGTGGAGAAGACCGCGCTGGCCGAGGCTGAGGTCGAGTACCACGACCATGTCTCGAACACGATCTATGTGAAGTTTCCCGTGCTGCGCTCGCCGCTCAAGGAATTGTCGGGCGCATCCGTTGTCATCTGGACGACCACGCCCTGGACCATCCCGGGCAACCGGGCGATGGCCTTCGGCAAGGAGATGGACTACCAGATCGTCAAGGTGACATCGGTCTCCGAGGGCAGTCAGGTGCGCGCTGGCGACAAGCTGCTGATCGCCGCCGAATTGCGCGCGACATTCGCAAAGGAAACCGGCATCTCGAGCGCCGATACGCTGTGGTCGGGCAAGGGCGCAGCGCTCGCTGGCACGGTCTCCGCCCATCCGCTGCGGGGCAAGGGCTACGACTTCGACGTGCCGATGTTCGCCGGCGAATTCGTCACCACCGAGCAGGGCACGGGCATCGTCCATATCGCGCCGGGCCACGGCGCCGACGACTGGGAGCTGGGCCGCGCCAACGGCATCGAGGTGCCGCAGACCGTCAGCGAGGACGGCTCATTCTATCCCCATGTGCCGCTGTTCGCCGGCAAGCGCGTGCTGCGCCCCGACGGCAAGAAGGGCGACGCAGACCCTTCCGTCATCGCCGCGCTGAAGGAAACCGGCGCGCTCTTGGCCCAGGGCAAGCTGACCCACAGCTATCCCCATAGCTGGCGCTCCAAGGCGCCGCTGATCTTCCGCAATACCGCGCAATGGTTCATCTCCATGGAGACGAACGATCTGCGCAAGAAAGCGCTGGACGCCATCGACGCCACCAGATTCGTTCCCGCCCAGGGCCGCAACCGCCTCTATGCCATGATCGAGCAGCGGCCGGACTGGTGCGTCTCGCGCCAGCGCGCCTGGGGCGTGCCGATCGCCGTGTTCGTCAACAAGGCGACCGGCCAGCCGCTGCGGGACCAGACGATTATCGACCGCATCGCCGAGGTGTTCGAGAAGGAAGGCGCGGACGCCTGGTACTCGAGTCCGCCGTCCCGCTTCCTCGGCAACGAACACAATGCCGATGACTACGAGCAGGTGAAGGACATCATCGAAGTCTGGTTCGAAAGCGGTTCGTCCCACGCCTTCGTGCTGGAGCCGCGCAAGGACTCCGACCTCGCCTGGCCCGCCGATCTCTATCTCGAGG
Organism: Dongiaceae bacterium; assembly: GCA_046154965.1. GTDB lineage: Bacteria > Pseudomonadota > Alphaproteobacteria > Dongiales > Dongiaceae > DATKFM01. The sequence goes on from JBJXDY010000023.1 coordinate 2,599, forward strand.
GCTCGGACCAGCATCGCGGCTGGTTCCATTCCTCGCTGCTGGAATCCTGCGGCACCCGCGGCCGCGCGCCCTACAATGCCTTGCTGACCCACGGCTTCACGCTGGATGAGCAGGGCCGCAAGATGGCGAAGTCCCTTGGCAATGTGGTGGCGCCCCAGGACGTGATGAAACAGCACGGCGCCGATATCCTGCGCCTGTGGGTGGTGGGCTCGAACTATGTCGAGGATCAGAGCATCGGCCCGAACATCCTGAAGTTCCATGCCGAGCGCTATCGCCGCCTGCGCCAGACCTTCCGCTATCTGTTGGGCGCGCTCGAAGGCTTCGATGCTCGGGAACGGGTTGAACTGGCGCAGATGCCGGAAATCGAACGCTGGGTTCTGCACCGCCTGGCGGAACTCGACGCCCATGTGCGGCGCTGCGTGGATGATTTCGAATTCGGCGATCTCTGCACCGCGGTCTACAGCTTCTGCGACAGCGATCTCTCCGCCCTCTATTTCGATGTGCGGAAGGACGCGCTCTACTGCGACAGGCCCGACAGCCTGCGCCGCCGCGCCGCGCGCACGGCGTTCGACCGGGTCTTCGACTGCCTCGTCACCTGGCTCGCGCCGATCCTGTGCTTCACTGCCGAGGAGGCCTGGCAGTTCCGCAACGGCCGCACGGAGAACGAGTCCTGGACCGACAGCGTGCATCTCCGCACTTACCCGGAGGTGCCGCAAAGTTGGCGCGACGAGGCGCTGGCGGCGAAGTGGAGCAAGGTCCGCGATCTCCGCCGCGTAGTCACCGGCGCGCTGGAGCTGGAGCGGGCGAACAAGCGCATCGGCGCCAGCCTGCAGGCCCATCCGAAGATCTTCGCCAATGGCGCCTATATCGATGCGCTCGCCGGCATCGATCTGGCGGAAATCTCCATCACTTCGGCGGCAACGTTGCAGCCGGGTGCAGCACCGGCCGCCGCCTTCACCCTGGCCGATGTGCCGGATGTGGGCGTGGTGGTCGAGCTGGCCGACGGCGATAAATGCGAGCGCTGCTGGCGCGTGCTGCCGGATGTGGGCGATCACGGCCATGACGGCGTCTGCGGCCGCTGCGCCGAGGTGCTCGGCCCGCGCGCGGCGGCGGAGTAGTTGCCGGTGGGGTCGATCCGTTCGCGGCCATTGCGCTTGGGTATCGCCGTCGCTATCGCCGCACTGCTGGCGGATCAGGTCAGCAAATGGTGGATCCGCGAGGTGCTCATGGATCCGCCGCGCAACATCCCCGTCACCTCGTTTTTCGATCTGGTCTTCGCCTGGAACCGGGGTATCGCCTTCAGCCTGTTCCGCTCCGATTCGCCGGTCGCACCCTGGATCATGGCGGCCGTGGCCCTGGCCATCGTCATCGGCCTTGGCTTCTGGCTGTCCCGGCAGGTCCACCGCTGGCCCGCCATCGCCCTCGGCCTGATCATCGGCGGCGCCCTGGGCAATGTCCTCGACCGCCTGCGCTTCGCCGGAGTCTTCGATTTCCTCTGGTTTCACGGCGAAGCCTATCCCGGATTTTGCCGCATTCTCGAGACAGTCTGGCTGGGGGGGTTCGGCTGCCAATGGCCGGCCTTCAACCTGGCGGATACCGGCATTTTCATCGGCGTTTCGATGCTCGTCTTGGACGGATTGTTCAGGCGCGAGGAAAAGGGTAAAACAGCGCCGTAACAGGAGACACCGATGCGTCATAACCCACTGGCTGCACTGGCTATTCTAACTGTCGCGCTGGCGCTTTCGGGCTGCGGCAACTCGTTTCGCGAGTCCCTTGGCCTGACCCGCACGGCACCCGACGAGTTCCAGGTCATCGCCCATGCGCCGCTGAGCATGCCGCCGGATATCAACCTGAAGCCGCCCGCACCGGGCGCGCCACGCCCGCAGGAGCTGGCGACCCGCGACCAGGCGCAATCCATTGTCGTCGGCTCGAGCACCGGCGAACCGGCGCCCATGATCGATCTCTCCGACCGTTCGGCCGGCGAAGCGGCCCTGTTGACCACGGCCGGCGCCGTCGATGTGGACCCGAACATCCGGCAGATCGTCGAAGAGGAGACGGCGTCCCAAGTGGAGCGCGACCGTTCCGTGGTCAGCCGCCTGGTATTCTGGCGCGAACAGGAGCCCTATGGCGCCATCGTCGATCCCGCGGCCGAGAGCCAGCGCATCCAGGAGAACATCGAGCAGGGCAAGCCGATCACCGAAGGCGACACGCCCTACATCAAGCGCAAGAAGAAGGGCCTGCTGGAAGGCATCTTCTGATCCGCTAACGCCGATGTGATGACAGATTAATCGACGGGCGCCGCTGCAACGGCGCCCGTTTGCGCTATATCACCCTCAGTCGCAACCGGACCCTTCGGGCAAATCATGAACTTCTCAGCCTTTCGCACTCGGACCTTGGCGGCGCTGGCCGTCCTCATCATCGGCAGCGCCGGCTTGGCGCAGGCGAAGGTGTTCGATCCCCGGACCTTCACCCTCGCCAATGGCCTGCAGGTGGTGGTGGTGGAAAATCGCCGGGCGCCCGTGGTCACTCACATGGTCTGGTACCGCTGCGGCGCCGCCGACGAGAAGCCGGGCAAGACCGGCATCGCCCATTTTCTCGAGCATCTGATGTTCAAGGGCACCAAGACGATGCCGCCGGGCGCTTTCTCCGCCGAGGTGGCGCGCTATGGCGGCGACGAGAACGCCTTCACCGCGTCGGACTACACCGCCTATTTCCAGTCGGTGGCGGTGGAGCGCCTGGAAGACGTGATGCGGCTCGAGGCTGACCGCATGGCCAATCTGGTGCTCACCGACAAGGAAGTGCTGCCGGAGCGGGACGTGATCCTGGAAGAGCGGCGCCAGCGCACCGACAACGAGCCGGGCGCGCGCCTGTCGGAAATGATGCGCGCCAGCCTGTTCCTCAATCATCCTTACCGCATGCCCATCATCGGCTGGGAACACGAGATGCGCGGGCTGACGACGGAAGACGCGCTGGACTGGTACGGCCATTGGTATGCGCCCAACAATGCGATCCTGATCATCGCCGGCGATGTCACGCTGGAGCAGGTGCGGCCGCTGGCGGAAAAATACTATGGCGTAATCGCCAAGCGCGACGTGCCGGTGCGCAACCGGCCGCAGGAACCGGCGCAATTCGCGCCGCGCCGGGTGACGCTGGCAAGCGCCGACGTGAAGCAGGGACAGTGGTCGCGCCAGTATCAGGCGCCGAGCTATCGCACAGGCCCCAAGGAAGACGTCTATGCGCTGGAGCTGCTGGCGGAAATTCTCGGCGGCAATACGTCCAGTCGTCTCTACCGCCGGCTGGTGGTCGATGACCGCATCGCCGCCAGCGCCGGCGCTTACTTCGATTCCGATGCCTACGATCTCGGCACGTTCGGCTTCTATGCGGTACCGCCGCCGGGAACCGATGCCGCCACGGTCGAGAAGGTCACGGACGAAGAGATCGCCCGCCTGCTGCGCGAGGGCGTCACCGAGCCGGAACTGGCGGCTGCGAAAAAGGCGCTGCTGTCCGACGCCATCAAGGCGCGCGACAGCATCGCCGGGCCGGCGCGCATCATCGGCACCAGCCTCAGCACTGGCAGCACCATCGAGGATATCGAGGAATGGCCGGACCGCATTCAGGCGGTCACCGCGGACCAGGTGAAGATCGCCGCGGCGAAAGTGCTGCAGATCAATTACTCGGTGACCGGCACGCTGCTGCCGAGCGGCGGCGCGCAATGACCGGAGCCCTGGCGCTGATCGGCCGCTGTCCCCGCGCCGCCGCTGCGGTCGCACTCGCCGGCCTGCTCGCGCTCGTTTCGCCGGCGCGGGCGATCGAGCTGCAGGAAGTCACCAGCCCCGGCGGGATCAAGGCCTGGCTGGTGGAGGATCACAGCATCCCGCTGATCTCCCTCAGCCTCGCCTTCCGCGGCGGGTCGGTGCTCGATCCCCAGGGCAAGGAAGGCATGACCACCCTGCTGGCCGGCCTGCTGGATGAAGGCGCGGGCGATCTGGATTCCCGCACGTTCCAGCAACGGCTCAACGATCTCTCCATCGATTGGCGCTTCGATGCCGGCATGGATGAGTTCAAGGGCGGCATGCGCACCCTCACCGAGAATCGCGACCAGGCCTTCGATCTGCTCCGGCTCGGCCTGACCCAGCCGCGCTTCGACGCCGATCCCGTGGAGCGGATCCGCGGCCAGTTGCTCAGCATCATCGCCGGCGACGTCAGCGATCCCTCTGCAATCGCCAACCGGGCCTGGTGGCATCTGGGCTATGCCGGCCATCCCTACAGCCGCCAGACGGGCGGCACCGAGGCGGGGCTCGAGGCCGTCACCGTCGAGGATCTTCGCGCCCACATGAAGCGCGTCTTCGCCCGCGACAATCTGATCGTCGGCGTGGTCGGCGACATCACCCCGGCGGATCTGGGCATGCTTCTGGACAAGACCTTCGGCGCGCTGCCGGAGAAGGCCGATCTGCTCGCCATCGCCGAGGTCTCGCCGGCGGATGGCGGCGCGACCATTGTCGTCGATCGCGACATTCCCCAGAGCGTGGTGCTATTCGGCCATGAAGGCCTCAAGCGGCAAGATCCCGATTTCTTCGCCGCCTATGTCATGAACTATATCCTCGGCGGCGGCGGTTTCTCGTCGCGCCTCACCGAAGAGGTGCGGGAGAAACGCGGCCTCGCCTATTCCATCGCCACCGACTTGGTGACCCTGGATCACACGGGCATCATCATGGGTACGGTGGCGACGAAGAACGAGAGCGTTAGCGAGACCCTGGATATCCTGCGCCGGGAATGGTCGCGGCTGGCGGTGGACGGGCCGACGGCGGAAGAGATCGCCGATGCCAAATCCTACATCACCGGCTCCTACGCGCTCCGCTTCTCCAGCAGCCAGCGCATCGCCGATATTCTGGTGGCGGTGCAGCAGGAAGGCTTCGGCGGCGATTACTTCGCCAAGCGCAACAGCTATGTGGAGGCGGTCACCGCCGACGACGTGAAGCGCGTGGCAAAACGCCTGCTCGATCCCGCGAAGCTGCTCGTGGTGGTGGTCGGCAAACCGGTGGGCGTGACCGCCACGGCGCCGGCGCCCGAAGGGCTGTTCTAAAGTTTGTTTCGCTTGGAATGAATCGCTCTCCTCCTCTGCGAAGCGGGGAGCACGGCGAGCACGCCTCCTTCGTGCGAGCCCGGAGGGGGCAGGCCCGGTCTTAATGCCGTTTCCATCTGTCCTCAATGTCCAAGGCTGCGGAATGTGCAAATGAATATGGCCGCTCGCGTCCTGCAATGGTCCCCTCCGTCTCGCTGCGCGAGCCACTTCCCCCGCGCTGACGCGCGGAGGAGGAGTGTTTGACTGTATCTGAATGGATCACACCCTCAGGCAAACCCGTCATACCTGAATTGGCCCCGCCGCTGGTTGCGGTGACCGCTATCTGCTAAGATTGCGGTCGCTTCCCGATTCGCCGCCCTCCCGCAAATTCGCAGGCTATCAGTCATGCCGATTCGCGTTCTCCCGCCCAATCTGGTCAACCGGATCGCCGCCGGCGAGGTGATCGAGCGGCCGGCCTCGGCAGTAAAGGAGCTGGTGGAAAACGCCATCGACGCCGGGGCGCGGAATATCGAGGTGATGCTGCGCGACGGTGGCCGCGGCTTGATCGCCGTTGCCGATGATGGCCTGGGCATGACGCCGGCCGAACTGGCGCTGGCGGTCGAGCGCCATGCGACATCGAAGCTGCCCGATGACGACCTCGTCAACATCGCCACCCTGGGCTTCCGCGGCGAGGCGCTGCCTTCCATCGGCGCCGTGGGACGGCTCACCATCACCTCGCGCAAGTCCGGTGCGGCCGAGGCCTGGCGTATCTCCGTGGATGGCGGCGCCAAGGGCGAGCCGGAGCCCGCGGCACTGTCGGCCGGCACCCGGGTCGAGCTGCGGGATCTATTCTACGCCACGCCCGCGCGTCTCAAATTTCTCAAGGCGGTGCGGACCGAACTGGATCACGCCGCCGACATCGTCAACCGGCTGGCCATGGCCTATCCGGAAATCGCCTTCGCCTTGTTCGACGATACGCGCGCCGTCTTGCGCCATTCACCGGCCGGCGACCTGCTGGCGGATGCGGCGGCGGCGCGGCTGGCGCGGCTGTCCCAGGTGATGGGCCGCGACTTCGCCGACAATGCGCTGCCGATCGATACCTTGCGCGATTCCGTGCGCCTGTCGGGCTATATCGGCCTGCCGACGCTGAACCGCGCCACCTCGGCGCAGCAGTACCTCTTCGTCAATCGCCGCCCGGTGCGCGACCGGCTGCTGCAGGGCGCGGTGCGCGGCGCCTATCAGGATTTCCTCGCCCGCGACCGCCATCCGCTGGTGGCGCTGTTCGTCGATCTGCCGGCGGAAGAGGTGGATGTGAACGTCCATCCCACCAAGGCGGAGGTGCGCTTCCGCGATCCCGGGCTGGTGCGCGGGCTGATCGTCGGCGCGTCGAAGCATGCGCTGGCTGGTGCCGGACACCGCGCCTCCACCACCGTATCGCTGGCGGCGCTCGGCAGCTTCCGCCCGGGCGAACGGCCGCTGTCGGCGGCGAATAGCTGGCGGCCGCAGCACGGGTCCGCGCCGCGCGGCTTCGGCGAGCAGACCGCCGCCCTCTATGCTCCCTACGATCTGCCGTCGGTGGATCCGCGCACCACCGATATGTCGGGCCTGCACGCGCCCTCCGCGCCGCCCGCGGCCAACAATGCGCCGGTTGACACCCATCCGCTTGGTGCGGCCCGGGCGCAGCTGCACGAAACCTACATCATCGCCCAGACCGCCGATGGCCTGGTCATCGTCGATCAGCATGCGGCCCATGAGCGGCTGGTCTATGAGCGGATGAAGGCGGCGCTGGCGCAGGCCGGCATCGCCCGCCAGGTGCTGCTGATCCCCGCCGTGGTGGAGATGGACGAGGCGGCGGCGCAGCGCATCGTCAACAGGCGCGGCGAACTGGCGGAACTGGGCCTGGTGATCGAAGCCTTCGGTCCGGGTGCCGTCGTGGTGCGCGAAGTGCCGGCGCTGCTGGGCGCCACCGATGCCGCTGGCCTGATCCGCGATCTGGCCGACGAGCTGGCGGAGTTCGGCCAGGCGCTGAGCCTGAAGGAACGGCTGGAGCAGATCTGCGGCACCATGGCCTGCCATGGCAGCGTGCGTGCCGGGCGGCGGCTGGCGCCGGCGGAGATGGATGCGCTGCTGCGGGAGATGGAGGCGACGCCCCATTCCGGCCAGTGCAACCATGGCCGGCCCACCTATGTGGAGCTGAAGCTCGCGGATATCGAGCGCCTGTTCGGCCGGCGCTAGGACGCCGCCATGTTCGGCCGCTTCCGCGCCCTGCACCGCACGGTCTGGCTGCTGGGTTTCGTCAGCCTGTTCACCGATCTCAGCTCCTCGATCATCTATGGCCTGTTGCCGGGCTATCTGGTGGCGCATTTCGGCGCCACCGTGGCCATGGTGGCGCTAATCGATGCGGTGGCGGAGGGTACGGCCTCGTTCGCCAAGCTGTTCTCCGGCGTCTTCAGCGACTGGATCCGGCGGCGGAAGGAGCTGGCGCTGCTGGGCTACGGCCTCAGCGGCCTGGGCAAGATCCTATTCCCCATCGCCGCCGGGGCCGGCGGCATCCTGCTGGCCCGCTTCGTCGACCGGCTGGGCAAGGGCATCCGCGGCGCGCCCCGGGACGCGCTGGTGGCCGACGTGACGCCGCCGGAGTTGCGCGGCGCGGCCTATGGCCTTCGGCAATCGCTGGACGAGGCCGGCACGCTGCTGGGTCCGTTGGCGGCCATGGGATTGATGTGGCTGTTCGTCGACGACGTACAGGCTGTGTTCTGGGTCGCCTGCGTTCCCGCGATCCTGTCGCTGGCAATTCTCGGTCTGGGCGTGCGCGAGGATGCGGCGGCGGTGCAAAGCGCGGATGGATTTCCGCTCCATCCGGCCGCCCTGCGCCGTCTCGGCGTCAGGTTCTGGCTGTTCATCGCCGTGCTGCTGCTCCTGCTGCTGCCGCGTTTCACCGATGCTTTCTATCTCTTGCGCGGGCAGGAGCTGGGTTTGCCGCTGGCCATGGCGCCGGCGCTGCTGGCGGCCATGAGCCTGATGACCACGTTGCTGACGGCGCCGGTCGGCCATCTTTCTGACCGCGTCGGGCGCTGGCCGCTGCTGATCGCCGGCTTTGCGCTGCTGGCGGCGAGCCATGCCGTGCTGGCATCAGCCGAATCGATCGCCCTTGTCTTCGTCGGTGCGTCGCTGTTCGGCCTGCATCTGGCGTTGACTCAGGGATTGCTGGCGGCGCTGGTGGCCGATCTCGCGCCGGCCGATCTCCGGGGCACGGCGTTCGGTGTGTTTCATCTAGTGTCCGGCATCGCCATGGCCGGAACGCTCGCCGCCGGCTTTCTGTGGGATGCCTGGAGTTCGTCGGCGATGTTCTGGACCGCAGCCGCCGTCACCATTGCCGGAATCCTGGCACTGTTGCCGTTTGCCAACGGGCAGCGCCATGTCAAGCTGGGTTGAACGGTATCAAGGGGGCGCTGCCGTGACAGCCGAAGCGAACAAAGACGCACCGGTCTTCGCACCCGGCCTGTTCGCCGGCCGGCATCTGCTGGTCACCGGCGGCGGCACCGGCATCGGCTTCGCGATTGCGCGGGAATTCGCCGCGCTGGGCGCCCGGGTCACGATCGCCGCGCGCACGGAAGCCAAGCTTCAGGCCGCCGCCGATGAATTGCGGAAACTCGGTACCGACGCCGCCTGGCATGCCGTGAACATCCGCGATGAGGCGCAGGTGGAGGCGCTGTTCGACGATCTGGCGCGCGGCCGCGGCCTGCCGGATTTCCTGGTCAACAATGCCGGCGGGCAGTTCGCCGCGGCGGCGCTGGATATCTCCGCCAACGGCTTCCGCGCCGTGATCGATCTCAATCTTCAGGGCACCTGGCAGATGTGCCGCGCCTTCGCCAGGCGCGCGATCGCGGCCCGCAGCGGCGGCCGCATCGTCAACATCGTGTTCTCCGACATCGAGGGCGCGCCGCGCTTTGCCCATGCCGCCGCCGCGCGCGCCGCTGTGGTGAACCTGACCAAGACCCTGGCCATGGAATGGGCGCGCCAGGGCATCCTGGTCAATGCCGTGGGCCCGGGCACGATCGATACCGAGGGCATCCGCCAATATGCCGCGGAAGATTCCGACCGTGACGTCGCCAGCCTGCCGGTGCCGCGCCTGGGCACGGCGCGGGAAGTCGCGCTAGCTGTTGCGTATCTCTGCTCCCCCGCCGGCGACTACAGCACCGGCACGGTCCTGGTGGTCGACGGCGGCGCGGCGCTGACCAGCCGGCGGATGGCGGAGTGAGGCGAACTGAAGAACGGCGATCTGTGAAAGCGGCAGGAGTCTGTGCATTACTCCGCGGTTAAATGTTGGAGCGATGCCAAATCCATTCGGCTTTACCGCCCCTTGCGCACCTGATTATATGCGCCCCCCTTTGCGACCCCGGGAGACACCCCATTACCGCTTCGGCAGCCCATCGGACAGCAGGCGATCATATCGCGCGCGGCATCGCCTTCGCGCTGATCGCGTTCTCGATTTTCTCCTGCGCCGATGCGGGGGTCAAATGGCTGACCATGCGCTACTCGGTGTTCCAGATCATCTTCGTCTCCAACCTGTTCACGCTGATCCCCGTGGCGTTGCTGATCCGGCATGAGGGCGGCCTGCACAAGCTGCGGCCGCGCCATCCCAAGCTGGTGGGGCTGCGCTCGATCTTGCTGGCGATCGACATGGTGCTGGTGTTCTACGCCTTCGTCGAGCTGCCGCTGGCCGACGCCTATGCGCTGATCTTCGCCGTGCCGATGGTGGTGACAGCGCTGTCGGTGCCGATCCTCGGCGAGAAGGTCGGCTGGCGCCGCTGGAGCGCGGTGGTCGTCGGCTTCATCGGCGTGCTGATCGTGCTGCGGCCGGGCATCGCCGAACTCAAGGCGGGGCATATCGCCGCGATCTCCTCGGCGCTGTTCTTCGGCCTCTCATTGATCCTGGTGCGGCGCATGGGCAAGGACGAGTCTGCCGGCGGCCTGATCTTCTGGATGGTGGTGGCGCTGTTGGCGGTGAGCGCGCCGGTCATGCCGCGGGTCTATGTGCCGATGTCCTGGCCCGATCTGGGATTGATGGCGGTGCTCGGCCTGCTCAGCGGCGCCGGCCACCTGATGCTGATCCGCGCCTTCCGCCTGGCGCCGTCCGCCATCGTGGCGCCGTTCCATTATTCGCAGATGATCTGGGCGGTGTTCTTCGGCCTGTTCCTGTTCGGCGACATTCCGGATGCCTGGGTGATCTCCGGCTCCACCGTCATCATCGGCAGCGGGCTCTATATCCTCTGGCGCGAGACGGTAAGAGGCCGCGCCAAGGCGTGAGCTACTGCACTTGGGAATGCTTCAGGATTAGCAGCCGTGCTTTTCCATAGTTGCGGTCATCGAGCAGCGTGAATGCTGGCGGCAGCGTAACTCCGTCATTGATGGCCAGTTCGACAACACAGATTGCGCCATTGGCAATCCATCCGCGCGCCGCGAGTGCAGCCAAGGCCGGTTCCAAAAGATCACGGCCATAGGGCGGGTCGAGGAAGATAACGGAAACCGGCGCGCCCGGGCAGGGCGGCGCCTTGGTGGCATCGCCGGGTATGACGGTGGCGTTGGCCGTCTCGCCCAGGGCCTTCGCATTGGCGCGGATGGTGGCGCAGGCTTTGGCGTCGCTCTCGATGAACAGCGCATGACCAGCGCCCCGGGAGAGCGCTTCCAGCCCGAGCGCGCCGCTGCCGGCGAAGGCGTCGAGCACCCGGGCGCCCGGCAGGGGCGAGGTGCCATCGGCGGAGAGGTGGCCGTGGATCAGGATATTGAACAGCGCTTCCCGCGCCCGGTCGGAGGTTGGCCGCACGTCTTGTCCTTGCGGCGCCTCGATCCGCCGTCCGCGATGCTTACCGCCGACGATGCGCATGGGATGCTCGCCCCTCACCCTAACCCTCTCCCCACTTCGTGGGGCGAGGGGACAGATAGTGCATGCAAGAATTGTCCCCTCTCCCTGCTTGCAGGAAGAGGGTTAGGGTGAGGGTCTACACGCGAACTCACCCCAGATGCCCCGCCTTCGCCGCGGCGCCGATCGCGTTCATGAATAGGCGGCCGGCGGCGATGGTGGTGAGGTCATTGAGATCGTATTTCGGCGCGATCTCCACGATATCCATGCCCACCAGCCGGCCCTTCTTCACCAGCCCGTGAATCAGCGTGCGCATATGATGATAGAGAAGCCCGCCGGGCGAAGGCGCCATGACCGCGGGCATGACGCCGGGATCGACGCCGTCGGCATCGACGGAGAGATAGTATTTGCGCCCGTCGGGAATGCGCTTCAGCACGGATTCGATACCCTGCTCCAGCACATCGTAAGACGTGAACACCTGGGAGCCATAGGCCTTGGCGTCCGCGAGATCCGACGGCCGCGCGCTGCCCTGGCCGCGCAGGCCGATCTGGATCATGCCCTCGATCCATTTCATCTCCGACGCGCGGCGGAAGGGATTTGAATAGCCTTCCTTCACGCCTTCGACCTCGTCGCGCCAATCCAGATGGGCGTCCACATGGACCAGCGTGATCGGCCCCACGGTCTCGAGCGCGCGGAAAATCGGGATCGGCACGCCATGATCGCCGCCGATGGAAAGCAGCATCTTCACCTTCGGCAGGATCTTCCGCGCCGCCGCCTCGGCATTGCGGTAATGGGCCTTTATGTCCCAGGGATCGGCGACCACGTCGCCGCAATCCACCGCGCGGATGTTCCTGCCCGCGAACAGCGGCCCGCCGAAATCGAAGTCATGCCGGTCCAGCGCCTGGCTGAGCCGCTCGGTCGCCTGACGCACCGCCGTCGGCGCGTTCGACTGGTCGTTGGTCACCTCCGACATGCGATATGGCGCGCCATAGGGCAGGCCAAGAATCGCCACATCGGCCTGCAGATTGTCCAGGTCGGTGACCAGCGGAAAGTTCAGGAAAGTGTGATAGGGCTTTCGCGGCGGCTCGGTGAGCTTTGGCGCCGTGTCCTTCGTTGTCGCGCGATTCATTTCTTCTTCCCTCTCAGATACTCGGCGATGAGGCACATCTGTTCGAACATGATCACCATCGCGGTCAATGTCGTGATGTTGTTCGGGCTGTCCTTGGTCGGGATGATGCAGACGATGTCGGCGCCGATCACGTTCTTGCCCTTTAGGCCCTGCATGATCTTGATGACTTCGGATGACGTGAATCCGTCATAACCCGGCTCCAGATTCGCCGCCGCCGGCGCCACGCTGGGATCCAGGCAGTCGACATCGAAGGTGATGTAGATGGGCGAGTCGCCGACCCGCTCCTGGATCGTCTCGATGGTCTTCTGGATGCCGATCTCCCGGTACTCGTCGATGGAGATGACGCGGTAGCCCATGCGGTCGCTGGATTTGCGCCAGTCCAGGGTCACCACATTGCCGCGGATGCCCACCTGCACGCTCTTCGACGCATCCACATGACCCTCGGACACCAGATAGGCCGCCCAATGGGCGGCGGAGCGCACGCTGCCGAGCCAGTGGGGAATATGATCATAGGCGTCGGTGTGGGCGTCGAAATGCACCAGCGCCACCTTCTTACCGCCGGTGAGCTTGGCGTTCGGACCCGAGATCGCCTTCAGGATCGGGCCGGTGATGGAATGGTCGCCGCCGATGGAGACGGGCCGCACGCCGGCCTCGTCGAGCCGCTTATAGTAGGCCTCGATATGCCGCACGCTGATGTCGTTGACCATCGCTTCGGGCAGCGGCACGTCGCCGAGATCGTTGATGCGGCATTCCTTCCAGGGGTTGAGGTTGAACAGGGCGTGGCAGCGCCGGTACCAGCCGGACATATGGCGCAGGAAGCGCGGCGCCAGATGCTGGTCGCGCTTGGTGGAGCCATTGCCGGAGCTGTGGGGCACGCCGACGAGGCCGATATCCGACGCCGTCAGGTCTTCATTCCAGGGCGCGCGGAAGAAGGTGGGAATGCCGAACCAATACCAGCGGCTGGTCTCCGCCTTCATCCGCTGATAGGTCGCCTCATCCCATGCCGCGACGGGCGCGATGTCGTTCATGTCTGCTCTCCCGGAGTTTGTTCTTGTTGTGCAGGGAGATTAGCAACGCGGTGCAGCGGCGGCAAAGCAAGTTGAACCGCAGAGGCATGGAGGCACAAAGGCACAGGGGCACAGAGAAGAAAGATTCAAACCACGGATGAACACAGATACGGGCGGGCTTCTCCGATGCCTCGGTACGCGCTCGCGGATTGTTGTCTTGTGTGCCGTCGCAATAATCGCGTAGCGATTGCGCTGGGCGCGCAGCAATCCGCAACTAACTGCCGAACTCCGCAGTCGGGTGCATAGCCTGGCTGCATCTGTGTGTATCCGTGTTCATCTGTGGTTACTGCCTTCCCTTTTTCTTCTCTGTGTGTCTGTGCCTCTGCGGTGAGCTTTTCCTTCCGTCGCCACCCAGCAACAACTCGATCGATCCCGCCTGCACTTCCTCCACCGCCCCCGCCTCCAGTCCCGCGAGATCGAACGGCCCGAAGGACACCCGGATCAGCCGGCTCACCGGCCAGCCCAGATGCTCGCAGATGCGGCGGACCTCCCGGTTCTTGCCTTCGGTCAGGGCGAAGCTGAGCCAGGCGTTGCTGCCCTGCTGCCGGTCGAGCGCGGCCTGCACCGGGCCGTAATTCATCTGGTCGATGGTGATGCCCTTCGCCAGGTCGCGCAGCGCCTGCGGATCCACAGCGCCCCGCACGCGGACTCGATATCTCCGCACCCAGCCGCCCGAGGGCAGCTCCAGCTTCCGCGCCAGCTCCCCGTCATTGGTCAGCAGCAGCAGGCCCTCGGAGTTCAGATCGAGCCGCCCGACGGAAATCACCCGCGGCATGTCCTTGGGCATGGCATCGAACACCGTCGGCCTGCCTTGGGGGTCGCGCGCCGTGGTCACTTGGCCGCGCGGCTTGTAGTAGCGCCAGAGCCGCGCCGGCTGCTTCAGCGGGATCGGCTTGCCGTCGACGGCGACCGCCATGCCAGGCGTCACATTGATCGCCGGTGAGGTCAGCACCACGCCGTCGATGCTGACGCGCCCCGCGGCGATCCAGCGCTCGGCATCGCGGCGCGAGCAGAGGCCGGCGCGCGCCAGCAGCTTGGCGATGCGCTCGCCCTTGGTGCCCGGCTTGGATTTATCGGGCGCGGATTTTTCTGGCTGGCTCTTTTTCGCTGTCATCTTGCGGGAGGTGAAAGGCCGGATTTGCTCAAGAGTATCCGGCAGGGACGCTGGTTTCCAGCGGGCAACCGCTCTTGCGCGATCCCTGTTCTGCGCTAACTGAACGGCAAGCGCTTTTCGTCAGACAATTCGAAGGGAGACAAAGCTATGACCAAGGTTCTCGTCCTCTATTACTCCAGCTACGGCCATATCGAAACCATGGCGCGGGCTGCGGCTGAAGGGGCGCGCGAGGCAGGGGCCGAGGTCACGATCAAGCGGGTGCCCGAGCTGGTGCCGGAGGACGTGGCGAAGAAGTCCGGCTTCAAGCTCAACCAGGCCGCGCCCATCGCCGCCATCGACGAACTGGCGAACTATGACGCGGTCATCTTCGGCACGCCCACGCGCTTCGGCAACATGGCGGCGCAGATGAAGAACTTCCTGGATCAGGCCGGCGGCCTATGGATGGGCGACAAGCTGGTGGGCAAGGTGGGGGCGGTGTTCACCTCCACGGCGACCCAGCATGGCGGCCAGGAATCCACCATCCTCTCCACCCACACCGTGCTGCTGCATCTGGGCTTCATCCTCGTCGGCCTGCCCTACAGTTTCAAGGAGCAGATGGGCGTGAAGGAAGTGGCCGGCGGCTCGCCCTACGGCGCCTCGACGATCGCCGACGGCGACGGCTCGCGGCAGCCTTCGGCGAAGGACCTGGCGGGCGTGCGCTACCAGGCCAAGCACGCGGCGACCATCGCCAAGAAGCTCAGTTCATAAGGCCGCTTCGGCGCCGGCTTTTTCATCGATCAGGGCTCGCATCAAGTCGCCGGCCTTGCGATGCCTGAGGTTGGGCGCGATCTGGCCGCTCCAGAGCGGGACCAGATCGGTCCGCCCGGCCTTCACAGCCGCAGGGCGAAGCTGCGACATGAACCAGCTTTGAATCGGGAAGGGCGGCAACTCCGCCGCCCGCCCCGCCATCTCTTCCACCCATCGGTTGCGCAGGCCGCGGGCGAGCCTGCCTGAGAAAGCACGGGTCAGCGCCGTCTGTTCCGCCTTGGCGCTGAACAGCGCCGCCCGATGCTCCGGCGTGGCGCCGGATTCCTCGCAGGCCAGGAAAGCGGTGCCGATCTGCGCCGCCTGCGCGCCAAGGGCGAGCGCCGCTCTGATACCGCGCCCATCGGCGATGCCGCCGGCCGCAATGACCGGCGCCTTGACGCGCCGCGAAACCAGCTGAGTCAGGGCAAAGGTGCCCATCAGCGAGTCCTCGGCCCGTGCCAGGAATGACGGCCGGTGGCCGCCGGCATCGAAGCCCGTCGCGACGATCAGGTCGACGCCGGCATCCTCCAGCGCCTCCGCCTCGGCGATCGACGTGGCAGCACCAATTGTGACGATGCCGCGCTTTTTGCAGCGTGCAAGAACATCCGGTGCGGGGATGCCGAAGACAAAGCTGAAGGCCGGCGGCGCCGCCTCGATCAGGGCCTCCACTTGGTCCGCGAAGCGCTGGCCATAGCGCGCGGGCATGTTCGGCTTCTCGACGCCCAGCTCGCGGAAATAGGGCCGGAAGATTTCGAAGATGCGGTCGAACTCAGCTTGCTCAATCGCGAGCCCGCCTTCGTCATGATCGCTGACCCAGAGATTGAGGGCGAAGGGTTTGGCCGTCAGCGCGCGGATTTCCGCCGCCAGCGGGCCGATCGTTTCGGGCGCCAGGATGTGCGCGCCGTAGGAGCCGAGCCCGCCGAGATTGGACACCGCCGCCGCCAGCCGCGGCGTCGACAGCCCGCCGCCAAACGGCCCCTGGATGATCGGATGCTCGATGCCCAAGCGGCTGACGGCATGGTTTCTGCGGCTCATGTGACGCTCCCGTTGATCGGACAAGCACAGAATGTGGCATCAGAGATAACCATTGTATATGTCGTAACCAGTGGTAACTTGCATTTTCAGGTTTCCATTTGGTAATCGGAACCATCATGGCCTTGAAGCTGCGTAAAAACCGCGTGCCGCTGCCGGGTTGCCCGCTGACGGAATGCATGGCGCTCCTCGGCGGCGCCTGGACGCCGAACGTGATCTGGTACTTGAGCGCCAGCCCGCGCCGCTTCGGCGAGCTGCGATCGGACATCCCGCCGATCTCCGCCAAGGTGCTGAGTGCACGCCTACGGGAGCTGAAGAAGAAGGGCGTGATCAGCCGCCGTGTGATGCCCACCTCGCCGCCGTCGGTGGAATACGCACTGACCGATCTCGGCCACGAACTGGTCCCGGCCATCGGCGCCATCATGGAAGTGGGACTGAAGCTTAAGCGGCGGAGCGCGGCTTAGCGAAGTTCACGCGGATCTGGTTCACCGCAATTTTTCTTTCCCCGCTTTCGCGGGAGAAGAAATCTAGAAATGCAAGACTTGCAGTGATTTCGGCGGAAAACTATCGGCAGGCGTCGATGAACGCGTCGAAGATGCGCGCGTCGCCTTCGCTGATGTCGTATTCGGGGTGCCACTGCACGCCGATACAGAATTTGCGGCCGGGATGCTCGATGCCTTCGATCACGCCGTCAGGCGCCACCGCATCGACGATCACGTCGGGGCCTACATCCTTCACCGCCTGGTGATGGGCGCTGTTGACCTGCAAATGCTCGGACTCGCAGATCTGATGCAGGCGCGTGTCCGGCATCAGATTGACCGCATGGCCGGCCTCAGTGCGCGGGTTCGGCTGCTCATGGACCAAGGCACCGGGAACCTCTTCCGGAATATGCTGGATCAGCGTGCCGCCGAGGATGACGTTCAACAGCTGCTGCCCGCCGCAGATGCCCAGCACGGGCATGTCCTGCTCGATGGCGCCCTTGGTGATGGCGATCTCGAAAGCGGTACGGCGATCCTTGGTCTTCACCGTCGGATGCCGGTTGCTGGCACCGAAGATCGAGGGATCAACATCGAAGGCGCCGCCGGTGATCAGCAGGCCGTCGATCTTTTTCAGGTAGGCCGCCGCTTGCTCCGGCTCGTGGGGCAGCAGAATCGGCAGCCCGCCGGCGCGCACCACGGCGTCGCAGTAGTTCTGCCGCAGCGCATACCAGGGCAGCTTGGAATAGCCGCCGGGGCCTTCGCTATCCAGGGTGATGCCGATGACGGGAATGCTCACTTGTTGCTCTCGATCAGTTGTTTGAGGCGGGCAATATGGGCCGGGCCGGTGCCGCAGCAGCCGCCGATGACCCGGGCGCCGGCCGCCAGCCAAGCCTTGGCGTGGACGGCATAATGCTCAGGGTCCAGGTCGTCGCGCAATTTCAAAAGCCCGTCCGTGGGCTTCTTGCCGTCCATCACCCAATCCTTGGGGATCTCCTGGAAGGTGTTGGCATAGCCGCCGGCGACCTTACCCAGCTTGGCCAGCTCGGGCATGGCGGCGTCGATGCTCTCGGGTGCCGTGCAATTGGCCAGGATGCCGGACACCGGCAGGTCCTTCAGCTTCGCCGCCGCCTCGGCGATGGTCTCGCCGCTGCGCAGCTTGCCGGACTTGTCATCAAGCAGGGTGAAGGACACCCAAACCGGCCGGCCGAACTCGGCGGCGGCGGTTGCGGCGGCCCGCGCTTCTTCGCCCGATGACATGGTCTCGCAGATGAAGAGATCGCAATAGGGCTCCAGGATCTCCGCCTGCTCGCGATAGAGGGGAACGATCTGGTCGAACCCGCCCACCAGGTCGGGCCGGTAGCTGCCCCGCAGCGGCGGCAGGGAGGCGGCGACGGCGACGCCTTCCTCAGAACTGCGGCTGGCGGTGATGGCCAGCTTACCGGCCAGGCGGTTCAACTCGACGAACTTGTCCTCGATGCCCTCTTTCTTCAGTTCGCTGCGGATGATGCCGTAGGTGTTGGTGGTGATGATATCGGCGCCGGCGGCGATATAGTCCTTATGGACCTGCAAGACCGTGTCCTTGGCCACCAGCAGCGCATTGGCCGACCAGATGGTGTCCAGGATCGGCACGCCGCGGTTGCGCAGTTCGCGGCCCATGCCGCCGTCCAAAAGCGCCGGACGCCCCTCGGGCATCAGAAGTTCGGGAATATCATTCATAATAATGAACTATCGTATATGTGGACGGTGGAGCGCATCCTACAGCAAAATCTTAACAAACCCTCAAGGCGGCAATATGGCGGCGGCACCGGCCGGAATGGTAGGAACGGCAGCATGAGCGAAGCCCTTCCAAAAGCGGCAAGAAATGCCGACCCGATGACCCTGGCTTTGGCCGAAGCCGGCCGCGCCGCCGCCCGGGGCGAAGTGCCCGTCGGGGCCGTGCTGGTGGACAGCGCCACCGGCCAGGTTCTGGCCATGTCCGGCAACCGGGTCGAGGAGATGCATGATCCCACCGCCCATGCGGAGCTGCTGGTGCTGCGCGCCGCCGCTGCCGCTGGTGCTTCAAAGCGCCTCCCGCTGGCCGACCTCTATGTCACCCTCGAGCCCTGCCCCATGTGCGCCCAGGCGATCGCCTTCGCCCGGCTGCGCCGGGTCTATTACGGCGCCTACGATCCCAAGGGCGGCGGCGTGGACCATGGGCCGCATATCTTCGAGCAGCCCACCTGCCACCACCGGCCGGAGATCTATGGCGGGATCCGGGAGAGCGAGGCGGGCGATCTTTTGAAGGCGTTCTTCCGCGCCCGCCGGCCCTTGCCCATCACGAATTCCTGAAGCCGGTTGATTGGCCGGGAAAACAAGCGGCACCATATAGATCGTTGCAGGAGGTGCATGATGGAAAGAGCAACATTCGCGGCCGGCTGTTTCTGGGGCGTGGAATCCGCGTTCCGGCAATTGCCGGGCGTTCTGGCGACGGCGGTGGGCTACACCGGCGGCCATACGGAGAACCCCACCTACAAGGAGGTCTGCTCCGACCGCACCGGCCACGCCGAGGCGGTGACCGTGGAATACGACCCGGCCAAGATCAGCTATGAGCAGCTCCTGGACGTGTTCTGGGATGTTCACGACCCAACCCAGCTTAACCGCCAGGGGCCGGACTATGGGAGCCAGTACCGCACGGCTGTTTTCACCCACGGCGCCGAGCAGGAGAAGATCGCCAAGGCGTCGAAGGAGCGGCTGGCCAAGTCCGGCAAGTTCCGCAAACCTGTGGTGACGGAGATCGCGCCGGCGCCGGTGTTCCACATGGCCGAGGATTATCACCAGCAGTATTTCGAGAAGCGCGGCATGGCGCCGGTCTGCCATGTGCGGTCGGCGGCTGCCGAAACCGTGTAGTTGTTAACGGGACGCGGGTCGGTGCCACGGGCGAATGCTATCGCGGTTAGGGACCGGCCCGCTTCACTAACATAGTAAAACATAATTCTAATGCCGGACCGGCGGCGCTTAACTGATCTTCCGGGATTGCCACAGATAGAACGGCTTCAATCGGTTAGATTCATTTTCAGACGTTCCGGCAGGCCCCGCAACGCCTCGGACCGTAAACTAATTGTTAAGACTGCGCGCTCACCGTTGATGGATCTTGCCGCGCGCGAAAATTTTTGCCGAAGGGGGTTGCTGATGAAGACGCGTTTCTTCCTCGCCGTACCGGCTTTGGCCCTGGCATTAAGCGCGACATCGGCAAGGGCAGACGAGCCCGGCCTCTATCTCGGCGCCGGCGCCGGCATCAATTTCGCCAACGACCTCGATCTCTCCGGCGGCAATGAGCTGGACAGCGATCCCGGCTGGGCCGGCATCGGCACCATCGGCTTCCGCTTCGGCAACGGCCTGCGCACCGAACTGGAAGGCGGCTACCGGTTCAATGACGGCGACATCAACGGCATCAGCGCCAACACCAGGACCTGGAGCGCGATGGCGAACCTGCTCTACGACTTGGAGACCGGCACGTTCCTCGAACCCTATATCGGCGCCGGCCTTGGCGCAGTGAATACCGAGATGGCCAACGACAGCGAATGGGCCTTCGCCTATCAGGGCATTGCCGGCCTCGCCTTCGAGGTCAATGACTGGATGGAGCCCTTCATCGATTACCGTTATCTCGGCACCGCGGGCCTCCATGCCGATCCCCTGGGCAACGATCTCGACGACGAGCTGACCAATCACACCATCCTGGCGGGCGTGCGCGTCACGCTGTGGCAGCCGCGCCAGGCGGCGGAAGCGCCGCCCGCGCCGGCACCGGAACCCGAGCCGGTGTCCCAGGCGCCGCAGTGCGGCAACTACATCGTCTTCTTCGAATTCGACAGCGCCGAGCTGACACCCGAGGCGATGAACATCATCGGGCTGGCGGCGACCGCGGCGCGGCAATCCGGTTCCTGCAAGATCACGGTTACCGGCCACACCGACTCGTCGGGCTCCCAGGCCTACAACGAAAACCTGTCCCAGCGCCGGGCGCAGACCGTCGCGGCGGCGCTGGTCAGCGACGGTATCGCCGAGGGCGAGATCGTCGTGCAATGGCGCGGCGAGGCCCAGCCCCTGGTGCCCACCGGCGACGGCGTCAAGGAAGCCCAGAACCGCCGCGTCACGATCGACATGATCTAAGCAGCGCTCAAGCAATAGCGCTCACTTGTCGTCTCGCGCCCATTTCGCGGGCGAGGGGGACAGGCTTAATTCGCCGCGCAGCTCTTCACGCCCGGCAGCACCGGCACGGGCTGCTTGGCCATATACGACTTCAGTTCCGCCGGCTGCTTCAGCGCCAGCACCTCGCCATAGAGCTTCTTCGTCGCGGCGCAGAATGCATTCTTGTCGCGGGAGCTGCGCTGCGACGCCAGGTTGGCGAGCTGGGTGATGAATCTGTCGGTCTGCGCCGCCGCCTGGTTGCCATGCTCGCGCTTGAAATAGGCCTGCAGCGCCTTGCCGTCGCTGACGAGTTGCGGCCGGAAGCTGGCGACGAATTCATTGTACCGCGCCGACTCGCCGCAACTCAGCGCCGACACCATCAGCTCGGTCTGGAATGCCCGGGTCTGCAAGGGCGGAAGATCCTCCGGCCTGGCGCAGGCAGACGCGTTCTGCGCCGCCGCGACCAGTGCCAGCGCCGCGAATGCTAGTGCCGTACTGACTCGGCCCGGGATCATCTGCAGATCAAAGCCACCGCGAAATTAATAAGTTGTAAACCGCCGGCAGATTCTACACCGGCCCGCCGCGGAAGTCCGCGCTACATATCGGAGTCCTGCAGGGCCAACGCCGTCAGGCCCCAGAGCTCCACGGGCTCGCGGTAGCCGCGGATGGCGTGGCTGCCCATATGCTTGAAGCCCTGCAGCAGGTCGGCGGCGCCATCCCGCTTCACAATCTCGATCACGGCGTCGCTCACCAGGATCGCGGTATCAAGCGTGCGGGTGAGGCCCTCGAAGCGGCTGGCCAGATTCACCGTCTCGCCGATCACCGTGTGCTCGAAACGGCGGGCGCTGCCCACATTGCCCAGGGTCGCCTCGCCGTAATGCAGGCCGACGCCGATCCGGATCGGCCGCAAGCCCGCCTTTGCCCGTTCGCTGTTCCAGCGGTTGAGCCCGCGCACAAGGCTGCGCGTGCAGGCCAGCGCGTTGGCCGCATCATGGGGGCCGGGCCAGGGCGTGCCGAAGGTCGCCATCACGCCGTCGCCGATATACTTGTCCAGCGTGCCGTGATGGCCGAACACCGCTTCCTCCACCAGGGAGTGGAAGCGGCGCAGAAGTCCGATCACCTCGTTCCGCGGCATGGCGGAACTGGTGGCGGTGAAATTGAAGATGTCGGCGAACAGCACGGCGATGCTCTGAGTGCGCACGGCGTCCAGCTTGCCGCCGGTGCGCATCAGCTCGTCCACCATGTTGGGCGAGAAATGCCGCGCCAGCACGGCGCGTTGGCGGTCGCCGTCGGCGAGCTGCTGCTGGAGTTTCTTGCGCTCGCTGATGTCGCGGATGATGGCGGTGAACAGCCGGCCTTCGGGCAGCGGCACCTCCGTCACCGTGAGCTCCACCGGAAAGATCTTGCCGTCGGCGCGCTGCGCCTCCAGCTCGATGAGCTGCCCCAGAACGTGGGGATTGCCGGTGGCCATGTAGCGCTTCATGCCGTCGGTATGGGCCTGGCGCAGATTCGGCGGCACGATCAGGTCGCCGATCGGCTTGCCGAGGGACGCTTCCTCGTCCAGGCCGAACATGCGCGCCGCCGCCGGGTTGAGGCCGGCCAGGCAACCGGCTTCGTCTGTCGTGACGATGGCGTCCAAGGCGGTGTTGAGGATCGAGCGCACCCGGGCCTCGCTGCGGCGCAGCGCCGTCTCCGCTTCCTTGCGGGCGGTGATGTCGACGAGAGCGCCGACAAAGCCGGTGAAAACGCCGTCAGGGCTGAAGCGCGCCACCTCGGTTTCATGCACCCAGCGGTACTCGCCGTCATGGCGGCGGACGCGATGCTCGAACTCCACGTCCTCCTGCCGCGCCATGGCCTGCTGATAGAGATGGACGGTGCGCGCCAGGTCCTCGGGATGCACGTCATTCTTCCAATCCCAGCCGCCATTGGTCATGTCCTCGAGCTTGCGCCCGAAGAAATCCAGGAAGCCCCTGTTGGCGAACACCAGCTGGTCATGCCGGTCGATCATGCAGAGCAGCACCGGTGCGTCATCGGATAGCGTGCGCAGCTTGGCCTCGGCCAGCTTGACGTCGGTGATATCGCGCAGAGAGCCGACGATGCGCGCCGGCTTGCCGCCGTCATAGACGATCATGCCGCGGGCAACGAACCAGCGCTCCGCCGCGTCGGTCAGCCGCTGCCGGCCCTCCAGGCGGAACTTCCGCCGCTGCAGCGCGAAGCGCAGGCGGAAATAGTTCCGCGCCGCCGTCACATCCTCGGCGTCGAACTGCGACAGCAGCGCTGCGATCGAATCGCCGAGCGCGCCGTCGGCCAGGCCGAGGATCTCGTGCAGCCGCGGCGAGAAATAGGCGCGGCCGGTGACCATATCGAGGTCCCACAGTCCGTCATTGGCGCCCCGCGCCGCCAGGGCATAGCGCTGCTCGGAGAGGCGCAGGCGCTCGTCGGATTCCGTGCGCTCGATGGCGCCGGCGATCAGCGCCGCCGCGGTCTTCAGGATGCCGATCTCCAGCTCGCTCCAGCGGCGCTCATGCTCGCAATCGTCGAAACCCAGGAATCCCCACCAACGGTCCCGCAGCAGGATCGGCACGGAGACGAAGGCCTTGGTCTGCTGTTCCTGGAAGATGCGCCGGTTCTCGCCGGTGACCTGCGATAGCGTCGCCTGGATCACTTCGCCGGCCTGGCGCCGCATCGACCAGTCGTCGAGCCGTCCATCCTCCTCGACGATGCAGATGTTGCTGTAGCGGGGATCGTCGCTCAGCGTCGCATAGCCGGGCGCGGCCCAGTCATAGCGGCAGCTTTCGCTGAGCCGCCCGTCGGGCCCGTCATGCACCTCGAACAGCGACACCCGGCTGACATCGGTTGCCGCCCCCAGCCGCGCCAGCAGCTCCTGGATACCCGGCCGCCAGTCCTGGGCGCCGACGATTTGCGTTGCTCCATACCCGACGGCATCCAGCATTGCCGTGCGGCGCGCCAACTCGTCGGCGGCATCCTGCCGGTCTAACCCGATCGTCTCGGCCATCGGCTGTCTCCAGGCCCTGGGGACTGGCTCGCGCCTTGTTTGCGGTTTCTGCGGTTACTTGTTCTGCTGGTCATGCCAGCGATAGTACCGTATCGCCGGCGCCAGGAACCAGGGATTGCCCCAGTAGTAGGGCCGCCCGGGGAAGCTCAGACCGTCCAGCGGCGTCGCGCCGTCCTTCAGGCCCAGCACCTGACGGCCCAGGCGCATGCCGAAGTAACTGGCCAGCGAAACGCCGGAACCGCAATAACCCATGGCGTAATGCAGCCCGTCGCGGCGGCCGATATGGGGCATGGTGTCGAAGGTATAGGCGACGAAGCCCATCCAGCTATGGCTGACCTTGGAGTCTTTCAATTCGGGGAACAGCCGCGCCAGTTCCTGATGCAGCCGCGGCGCGCTGACCTTCGGGTCGGTCTCTTTGAAGGCGACGCGGCCGCCGAACAGGATGCGGCGCCGGTCCGGCGAGGCACGGTAGTAGTACACCAGCTTGCGGGTATCGCTGACGACGCGGTTCCTCGGCATTAGCAGCTGCATCAGCTCCGGCGGCAGCGCCTCGGTGGCGATGATGTTGCTGCCGATGGGAATGACGCGCCGCCGCAGCCAGGGGGTCAGGCCGCCGGTGTAGCCGTTGGTGGCGACGATCACCTCGCGCGCCTGCACGCTGCCGCGCGGCGTCGTCAGTCGGAAGTTGCCGGACGCGCCATCGATGGCCGTGACAGGCGTGCGCGGATGGATCATCGCACCGGCGGCCATGGCACGGTCGAGCAAGCCTTGATGATAAAGCGCGGGATCCAGCGACGCATGGCGCGCGAACACCGCGCCGCCGAAATAGACGTCGCTGCCCAGCTCGCTGCGCTGCTCGCTCCGGGGCACCATATGGTACTCCGCCTCCAGCCCCTTCGGCTGATTCTGCAGGCGGCGCGCCAGCGCCTCGTATTGCGCGGGATTGTGCGCGGCGTGGAATCGGCCGACACGGGCGAAGCCGCAATCGATCTTCTCCGCCGCGATGAACCGGTCGATCCAGTCCAGCGCGGTGTGGCCTTCCTTCAGGATGGCGAAGGCACGCTCGGCGCCATGCAGCGCCGCCAGCTCTTCGAAGCTCGGCTTGAAGCTGGTGCTGACTTGGCCGCCATTGCGGGTGCTGCAGCCCCAGCCGGCATCCTCGGCGTCGAGCACCACCGTGCTGCGGCCGCCCCGCGCCGTCTCGATGGCGGCGCAAAGTCCGGTATAGCCGGAGCCGATAACAGCCACGTCGGCCAGCGCGGGCAGAGGCGAATCTGCGAATCGAGGGCGTGGCGCGGCTTCCCACCAATAGGGACTGTTCTTATAATCGGCGGCAAACACCGCTGCAGAAGATGTCATGAATTCGCTAGGCCCCGCTTCCCAGTTGTTCTCACTCATTCAGTCATATTGTCAGACGGGAAGGCAGTCAAAGCAATGTCAGGGAAGGTGCAACATGGATGAGCGCCACGCGGGTGGAAGATCCAGCCTGTGCCGCTGCCTTGCCGTTGCGCTGCTGACTGCCGGTATTCTTACCGGCGGCCAGGGGGCCGGCGCGGTCATGCGCGACACCGATTGCGACGACCTCGACATCGCGCTGGAGCCGGCCGCCGATTTCCGCAGCATCGAATGCGAGGCCGGTCAGGAAACCCATGGCGCGGGTTCCGGCACTGTCGGCATGGCCTCGATCGAGGCCGAGGACGCCCTGTCGTTCATCGTCGTCTATCATGACCGGGCAGGCAATCGTACCTATTTGAGCCGGGTCGACCCGCGACGGCTGTTCGGCAAAGGCCCCAAGTTCGCCATCGAAGACAGTTGGGCAACCACGACCTCGGTCAGCAGCGGCTTCACCGTGCGGACCTTTTTCGGCAAGCTGAAATCGGTACCGGAGAAGATGCCCTGCTTCGTGTTTTCCCGCTATGCCGGCCATGTCGCGCACTCCACGGGTTTCCGCCATATGGTCGGCGGTGTCTATTGCGAAGTTGTGCCCAGCGACCAGCCGGTCACGTCCGCGCGCATCGACCAGATGATGGGCAAGATCAGGGGAGACATGTTTTGACCGTGAAGCCTTCAGCGGCGACGCTCTTGTGGCGCGCATGCCTGAGCTTGGCGGCGGTCGGTGCGGTGGCGGGCTTCGGCCTCCCCGCCCGTGCCGGAAGTTGCGTCGACGCGCCATTCCGAATGGCTGAGAGTTTTCAGGCCAATATCGTGGAGTGCGACGGCGCCTGGGCGGCGCACTACATCGTTGCCCGCGGCGATCGTTTCAAGCTGTATCTGGAAGCCCATCTCCAGGGTTCCTACTGGTATCAGCCGGTGAAGGCTTACTTCAAGGATTCCGCATCTTTCGACGGTACCTCGGACTGGGGCGAAGAACAGGACGCGGACCGGCGATTCGATTACGCCACCTTCCGCGGCGACCTGCTGGATGACAAAGCCGGCATGCTGTCCTGCGTGGCCGTCACGCGCCATTCCTCCCCCTACATGGGACGCGGCCTGATTGCGAAACATCTGGTCGCCGGCATCTATTGCGATGAGTCCTACGGCGACGCGCCGATACCGGACGCGCGCATCAACGAGATCATCGACGCCATCGAATTCGAGTTCGAATAGGGCTCAGCTCTTGACTGCCCGCCAGCCGATATCGCGGCGGCAGAATCCCTGGGGCCAATCGATCAGATCCACCGCTTCATAGGCGCGGGCCTGCGCTGCGGCGATCGTCGTGCCGGTTGCGGTGACGTTGAGAACGCGGCCGCCATTGGCCAGCACGGCGCCATTCGGGCCGGCCTTGGTGCCCGCATGGAACAGCATGACATCGGGCAGTGCGGCCGCCCTATCGAGGCCGCGGATGGCCGAGCCCCGCTGATAGCTGTCGGGATAACCCTTGGCGGCCATGACCACCGTCAGCGCCGCCTTGTCCTGCCAGCGCAGCTGGAAGTTCTTCAACATGCCGTCATGGGCGGCGATCAGTGCCGGCAGCAGGTCCGACATCAGTCTGGCGCAGAGCACCTGGCATTCGGGATCGCCGAAACGGACATTGTATTCCAGCAGCTTCGGCCCGTCGGCGGTCAGCATCAGCCCGGCATACAGCACGCCCTTGAACGGCCGGCCCTCGGCTTTCATCGCCGCGACAGTCGGCTCGATGATCCTGCGCATCACCTCGGCGACGACGCTGTCGGTGACGACGGGTGCGGGCGAATAGGCGCCCATGCCGCCGGTGTTCGGCCCCTTGTCGCCGTCGAAGGCGCGCTTGTGGTCCTGGGCCGAGGCGAGGGGGAGGGCGCTGTCGCCGTCCACCAGGGCAAAGAAGCTGGCCTCCTCGCCGGCAAGAAATTCCTCGATCACCACTTCCTCGCCGGCGTCGCCGAACTGGCCGCCGGTCAGCATGGAGTCCACGGCGGCCTCGGCTTCGGCCACGGTCTCGGCGATGATCACGCCCTTGCCGGCGGCCAGGCCGTCGGCCTTCACGACAATGGGCGCGCCCGTCCGGCGGATGAAATCCTTCGCCGCCTTGGCCTCGGTGAAGCGGCCATAGCCGGCGGTGGGAATGCCATATTTGGCGCAGAGATCTTTCATGAAGCCCTTGGAGCCCTCCAGCGCCGCCGCCGCCGCCGTCGGCCCGAACGACCGGATGCCGGCCTCGGTCAGCCGGTCCACCAGCCCCAGCACCAGCGGCGTCTCCGGCCCGACGACCACGAAATCGATGCGCTCCCGCCGGGCGAACTCCACGATGGCCGGAATGTTCTCGGCGGCGATGGACACGCATTCCGCCTCCTGGGCGATGCCGGCATTGCCGGGCGCGCAATACAGCTTGTCGCAAAGCGGCGAGCCCGCGATCGCCCAGCACAGCGCATGCTCGCGCCCGCCGCCGCCCACCACCAGTATGCGCATGGATGGAAATCTCCCAGGAATTTCCGGCTGTGTTTAGCAGACCG
Source organism: Dongiaceae bacterium (assembly GCA_046154965.1). Lineage (GTDB taxonomy): Bacteria > Pseudomonadota > Alphaproteobacteria > Dongiales > Dongiaceae > DATKFM01. The sequence continues at coordinate 30,237 of JBJXDY010000023.1, forward strand.
CGGCGGCGGGGCAAGGTGAGGCTGGCGGGCGGCACCGCCGGAAGTCAGAACCATGATTAGAGACCGGCTCGCGCTTGGGCCGGCTTGCCTCCCTACTTCCTCAGCGTGACGTGGAATATAGTGATGTTTCCTGTTTTTGCGTATGTACGCCGGCTCGACCGGACCAGGCCGCAGGCCCCGAGAATCATCAGGAGGGCCGCCACGCCGAACAGGCCGTAGGCGAAAAATTTGGACAGATCAGGCAGCAGAAGTGGTACAATGGCAGTAAAGATTCCGAGGCCGACGCTGATCATCTCCTTGGACATAGGGCTATCTCCTTCCGAACTTGTCTGTGCTTTCCGTAGGCATATCGTCATGGCGTCTTATTTACGTATCATACTACGTATTATACATAATTGGGGAGACAAATCCGTGGCTACGGCGCCCGCAGCCCTGCGGCGGGCAGAATTCTCGCTTGGCATGGGGTTGATCGTACGGATTTGCCCTCGCCGCTTCCCAAGATTGTCGTCCCGTGAAAGCGGGGACCCAGGAAAAACAGGGCGCTCTCGCGACGATTGCTATTCAATTGCGCTGGCAACCTCTGGGTCCCCTGAGTTTGCAAACGAAGTGCAACACCAGGCTAGGGTGTTGCGATGGGAAGACAGTATTGTCAGCTTTCGGTCGAAGAGCGCTGTGCGGTTGCCCGCTGGACGAAAGGGAGGGTTGTTTTCGGAATTTCCCCGCTGGACATGGGGTCCATCGCTCGGATTTGCCTACGCCGCCGGATACAGGTCCCGCGGGATTGCTGCCGACCGGCTGCCGATGATCTAGGATACCGCCCATGAGCGATTCGATCATTGCCACCCCGACCCCCGGCAGCAACATGCCGGAATTCACCGTCAGCGAGATCAGCCAGGCGGTGAAGCGCACCCTCGAGGGGAACTTCGAGCGCATCCGCGTGCGGGGCGAGGTATCGAAGCCGAACTACCACAGCTCCGGCCATCTCTATTTCAGCCTGAAGGACGAGGGGGCGGTGATCGACGCCGTCTGCTGGCGCGGCACCGTCGGGCGGCTGCCGCTGCGGCTCGAGCATGGCATGGAACTGGTGGTGACCGGCCGGGTCAGCAGCTATCCCGGCAGCTCCAAGTACCAGATCGTCGTCGATCAGGCCGAGCTGGCGGGCGAGGGCGCGCTGCTCAAGATGCTGGAGGAGCGGCGCAAGCGCCTGGCCGCCGAGGGGCTGTTCGATGCCGGCCGCAAGCGGCCGCTACCCTACCTGCCCGATGTGATCGGCGTCATCACTTCGCCCACGGGCGCCGTCATCCGCGACATCCTGCACCGCCTGGCGGACCGCTTTCCCCGCCATGTGCTGCTCTGGCCGGTGGCGGTGCAGGGCGACAACGCCGCGGCCCAGGTGGTGGCGGCCATCGCCGGGTTCAACCGGCTGCAGCCGGGCGGCCCGGTGCCGCGGCCCGACCTGATCATCGTCGCCCGCGGCGGCGGCAGCCTGGAAGACCTGATGCCCTTCAACGACGAGGCGGTGGTCCGCGCCGTCGTCGCCAGCGAGATACCCCTGATCTCCGCCGTCGGCCACGAGACCGACACCACCTTGATCGACTTTGCCAGCGACCGCCGGGCGCCCACGCCCACGGCGGCGGCGGAAATGGCGGTGCCCGTGCGCGGCGACCTGCTGGGCGAGATCGGCGAGAGCGGCCTGCGGCTGGCGCGGGCGGCGCAGCGGCTGATCGCCGAGCAGAAGATGCGGCTGGAGGGGCTGGCGCGCGGCCTGATCCATCCGGCGCGGCTGCTGGAGGACATGGCCCAGCGCCTCGATGGCTGGACCGAACGGTTGGGGCAAAGCCTCAAGGGATTCTTCGCCGCGCGCACCGAGCAGGTTTCGCGCGCCAGCGCCCGGCTGGTGACGCCGCAACAGCTCATCCACCAGAAGCGCCTGCAACTGGCGGACACCGCGTCCGCCCTGCGCCAGGATACTCAGCGCATGCTGGCGCAGAAACAGCAGCGCTTCGCCGGCGCGGTGGCGCTGCTGCGGCCGGAAGTGCTGGAGAACCTGCTGCAGCGCGGACGCTTGCGCCTCGAATCACTGACGGGACTGTTGGACAGCTACTCCTATGAGCGCGTGCTGGCCCGCGGCTTCGTGCTGGTGCGCGATGCCGCCGATCACGCCGTCTCTTCGGCCAAGACGGTCAGCGCCGGCGCGGCATTGCGGCTGCAATTCGCCGACGGCCAGGTGCCGGTCACCGCAACCGGCGGCGCCGGCAAGCCGCCGCCGGCTTCGGCGCCGCCATCCGCGACGCCCGCCCCGAAGCGCAAACCCAACGACAAGCAGGGCTCGTTGCTATGAGCTTCGAGAACGATCCCCGGCAATCGAATCGCCACGTCCCAACATTGTTATCCCCGCGCAAGCGGGGGCCCCGGGGCTGCAGAGCGCCCGGCTTCTCCTGGGTCCCCGCTTGCGCGGGGACGACAAGTGGGGGTGTGTCGGATAAGGCGGAATCCATGCTGGCGCGCCGGACCCTGCTGGGGCTGATCGCATTGCTGCCCGTGGCATTCGCCTCACGCCGCAGCCGCGCCGCCATGCCGCTCGACGGCGATTTCATCCAGGGCGGATTGCTGGTGGGCCAAGCCGATGCGGGCAGCAAGGCCGCGCTCGATGGCACTGAAATCAAAGTCTACGGCGATGGCCGGTTCCTCCTCGGCTTCGGCCGCGATGCCCCGGCCAAGGCGCTGCTGAAAGTGGCGATGGCCGGCGGTTCGGTCGAGGCCCGCGAACTCGCCATCGCGCAACGTCAGTACGAGATCCAGCGCATCGACAATCTGCCACAGAACCAAGTGGAGCCCTCGGAAGCGGAATTGGCGCGCATCAAGACCGAGCGCGAGCGCATCGCTGCCGCCAAGCAGCGGCAGACGCCGACCGCGTTCTTCGATGAAGGCTTCGATTGGCCGGTCCTCGGGCCCATCAGCGGCGTCTATGGCAGCCAGCGGGTGCTGAACGGCCAGCCGCGCCAGCCGCATTTCGGCGTGGACGTAGCGGCTTCGACAGGCACGCCGCTGAAGGCGCCAGCCGGCGGCGTGGTGTCCCTGGCCGACCCCGACCTGTTCTTCACCGGCGGCACGGTGATGCTGGATCACGGTTACGGCCTGACCTCGATCTTCGCCCATCAAAGCAAGATCGAAGTGAAGGAAGGCGAAAAGGTAGCGAAGGGCGATGTGTTCGGATTGCTGGGCGGCACCGGCCGCGTCACCGGCCCGCATCTCCATTGGGGCGTCTATCTCGGCGCGATCCCGCTGGACCCCCAGCTCCTGGTGCCGCCGATGCCCAGCTAGAGCGTTTCACGGATTGAATGAATCGTAGGGGATTCCCCAGGGATCGGATTTGTGATTCAAGATGCTGGCTGGGAAGGAGGCCAGCAAGCGATGACCCGACCTCTTTCGAATGATCTTCGC
>JBJXDY010000024.1:0-61187 GCA_046154965.1 Dongiaceae bacterium
CTGACCATCACCATCACCGGCACCAATGATGCGCCCGCGACAGCAGGTCTTGTCAATCAGGCAGGGGTCGATGCGGCGGCATTCTCCTACAACACCGGCGCGGCATTCTCCGATGTCGATGGCGGTACGCTGAGCTTCTCCGCCACCGGCCTGCCGGCAGGTGTCAGCATCAATCCGAGCACCGGCGTCATTTCCGGCACTTTCGCCAACAATGCGTCCGTCGGCGGACCCTACACCGTCACCGTCACTGCAAACGACGGCAATGGTGGTACGACTTCGGCGAACTTCGTTCTGACGGTCACGAACCCGCCGCCCATCGTCGATGCTCCGCTGCCGGACCAGGCCGTCGGCGAGGGCGCCACCGTGACGTATAACGCGGCCGACGCCTTTACCGATCCGGACAATGACGTCCTGACCTATTCGGTGACGGGCCTGCCCGCCGGCCTCAGCATCAATCCGACAACCGGCGTAATCTCCGGCGTGGTCGATCCCAGTGCGGCCGCCGGCGCCCCCGGCGGTGTCTATACTGTGAACGTAACGGCCAATGACAGCCAGGGCGGCACCGCGACCGACAGCTTCACAATGACCGTCGCCGCGGTGAACAATCCGCCGGTGGCAAACGCTGACGCGGCGGCCATTGCCGAAGACACGGCTTCAACTGCCGGCAACGTGATCACCAACGACAGCGATCCCGAAGGCGCCGCCATCACCGTGACCCAGGTGAACGGCTCGGGCGCCAACGTGGGCGCGGCGCTGGCCGGCAGTTATGGCTCCCTGGTGCTCAACAGCAACGGCACCTACACCTACTCCCTCAACAACGCCAACCCGACGGTTCAGGCGCTGGGCGTCGGCGAGTCGCTGACGGAGACATTCACCTATCAGATCACCGCCGGTGGGCAGACCGCCACGACCACGCTGACAATCACCATCACCGGCACCAATGACGGTCCGGTCGCAGGCGACGACAGCTACAGCACCTCGGAAGATACACCGCTGATCATCGCGGCGCCGGCGGGCCTGTTGTCGAACGACACGGATATCGACGGCGATACGCTGACGCCGACCATCGTCAATGGTCCCACGAACGGCATCCTCTCTTTGAATGCGGATGGCAGCTTCACTTATACACCGAACAGCAACTATAGCGGCCCCGATTTCTTCACCTACCAAGTGTCCGACGGCAATGGCGGCACGGATACTGCGACCGTCGTCATCAACGTCAACAGCGCCAACGACAATCCAGTGGCCGTGAATGACAGCTATGAGGTCGCGGAAGACAGCGTCCTGGTGATCGGCGGCGACGGCGTTCTGACCAACGACAGCGATGTGGATGGCAATTCGCTGACGGCATCCCTGGTTGCGGGGCCGGCCCACGGAACGCTGACGCTGAATGCGGACGGCAGCTTCACCTATACGCCGACGGCCAACTACAACGGCCCCGACAGCTTTACCTATCAGGCTTCGGACGGCAACGGCGGCACCAGCAACGCGACGGTCAACATCATTGTGCAGCCGGTCACCGACCAGCCGGTGGCGATCAATGATGTCGCCACTGTTGATGAAAGCTCGGTGGGCGGCGCCGGCAGCAGCAATGTCATCAATGTCGTTGTCATTCTCGACCGCTCCGGCAGCATGGGCGCGGATCCTGACGGCGCCGGCGGATATGCTACCCGCCTAGCGCTGGCGCAATCCGCCATCAACAATATGCTGGCGACCTATGGTGCCAACGGCCAGGTCAACGTATTGGTCGTGGCGTTCGACGATACTTCCAGCACTTCAGGCTGGCTGACAGGATCAGGCTCTGTTGCGGCCGCACAGACTTACGTGAACAACGTTACCTTGGGTAGCGGCACGAACTACTCATCCGCCATCGGCACGGCGCAGGCTGCCTATAGCCACAACACGCCGCCGGCCGACAATACGGTGCTGTACTTCATCACCGACGGCGTGCCCACGGCAGGAACATCGCTGTCATCGACGAACACGGTTTCCGTCTGGGAAAACTTCCTGACGACCAACGGTATCAGCCAGGCCTATGCTATCGGCGTGAACTCGGCCGGCGTTGCTTCAGGCCCGCTGGACGATGTCGCCTATCCGGGTGCTCCGACGATCATCACCAACGAGACACAGCTGCCGACGGTACTGAACGGTACGGTTGCGCCGGTGACGAACACCGTCAGCGGCGATGTCGACCAGAACGACAACTATGGTCCCGATGGCCCCGGCTATGTGCAGTCGATCCAGATCGGCGCCGTCACCTACACCTACAATCAGGGTACGAATCAGTACACCGATGGCACGAGCACTTTCGCGGGCTCGACGCTGACCCGCGCGACACCGCTGGGCGGCACGCTGGTGTTCAACTTCCTGACCGGCCAGTACACCTATACCGCGCCGGAAGTCACCTCGGATCAGTCGGAAACGTTCAACTATGTGCTGCGCAGCTCAACCGGCGGCACCGACGGCGCTTCGCTGACGATAAACGTCAAGAACGTGACCCGGGCGCCGATCGTGGATACGCGCGTGCTCTGGGTTCCGGACGATCTGGCCCTGATCCCCACGGTGCAGGGCTATCCGATCCTGGCGGCCCCGCCGATCGATCCCGATGGCGACCCCGTCACGATCACCATGACGAGCACGCCGGTGGAAGGCACGGTTTACTACGACTCCACGGGCTCCGGCACCTGGGTCGCGCTGCCGCAGGGTCCGCAAACGACTTCGCTGACCAGCGCCCAGTTCATCACGCTGCGCTATCTGCCCGACGGCGACGGCACGCCGGAGACGCTCACGGTGACCTATACTGCCAGCGATGGCACACGCACGACCGTCGGCACGATTAACATCAACACCCTGGTCAGCAGCCCCGGCGTCACGGTGCCGGGCTCCAGCAGCGACGACACGATCTATGGCACGCCTAACGCCGATACACTAAACGGCAGCGGCGGCTCCGACATCGTCATCGCCGGCGCGGGAAATGACTCGCTCAACGGCGGCGACGGCGCCGACCGGTTGGAAGGCGGCGACGGCAACGACACGATTGACGGCGGCAACGGCAACGACAGCATGCTCGGCGGCAACGGCAACGACGTGCTGATCCTGAGCGCCGGCACCGATGTGATCGATGGCGGCGCCAATACCGACACGCTCGATTTCTCCGCTGCGACCGGTGCCGTCACCTACACCGTGGTCCAAAGCGCGACGGATAACACCCTGAACCTCGCGACGTCCGGCCTCGGCGTCATCGTCTATCGCAATATCGAAGGTGCTGTGGGCAGCGCGTTCAACGACTCGATTGCCGGTTCCGGCAGCGCCGATACGCTTGCCGGCGGCGGCGGCGGCGACACGCTGCTGGGCAATGGCGGGGCCGACACGATCAATGCCGGCGACGGCAATGACAGCGTCGACGGCGGCTCCAGCAACGACTCAATTTCGGGCGGCAGCGGCAACGATACGCTGACCGGCGGCTCGGGCAACGATACGATGGCGGGCGGCGCCGACAACGACACCTATTTCGTCGACGCAGCTACCGACGTAGTCACCGAAAACGCCGCCGAGGGCACCGACATCGTCCAGAGCTCCGCCACCTACACCCTGGGCGCAAACATCGAGAACCTGACGCTCACCGGCGGCGGCAATGTCAACGGTACCGGCAACATCCTGGCCAACGTCATCACCGGCAATACCGGCAACAACTCTCTGTCCGGCAGCGACGGCAATGACACGCTGGATGGCGGCAACGGCACCGATACGCTGGCCGGCGGCAATGACAACGACTCGCTGGCGGGCGGCGCCAGCAACGATAATCTGAACGGCGGCGCCGGAAACGACACCATCGATGGCGGCGCCGGCAACGAAACGATGATCGGCGGCACCGGCGACGACCTCTACATCGTCGACAGCGCCACCGACACCATCACCGAGAATGCCGGCGAAGGTACGGATTCGGTGCAGAGTTCGGTGACATACACGCTGGCGGCGAACGTCGAAACCCTGACCCTGACCGGCGCCGGCAACATCAACGGCACGGGTAATGCCTCGGCGAACACGATCACTGGCAATACCGGCGCTAACTCGCTGAGCGGCGGTGACGGCAACGACACGATGGATGCCGGCAACGGCAACGATACGCTGGCCGGCGGCAACAACGACGACTCGCTGACCGGCGGCATCGGCACCGACTCGCTGGATGGCGGCGCGGGCAATGACACGATGGCGGGCGGCGCTGACAACGACACCTACGTCGTCGACGCGGCCACTGACGTGGTCACGGAAATCGCTGGCGGCGGCACGGACCTCGTCTTGAGCTCCGCCGCTACCTACATCCTGAGCGGCGAGGTCGAGAACCTCACGCTGACCGGTGCCGGTAACATCAACGGCACGGGTAATGCGCTGGCCAACGTCATCACCGGCAACACCGGCAATAACTCGCTGAGCGGCGCGGCCGGTAACGACACGATCGATGGCGGCACCGGCACGGACTCCATGGCCGGCAGCACCAACGATGACCTGTACATCGTCGACAATACCGGCGACGTCATCACCGAGGCCGCGGGCGAAGGCACGGACTCCGTGCAGAGCTCCGTCACCTATACCCTGGCGGCGAACATCGAGAACCTGACGCTGACCGGCGCCGGCAACATCAACGGCACGGGCAATGCCTCGGCGAACACGATCACCGGCAACACCGGCAACAACTCGCTGAGCGGCGGCGACGGCAACGACACGATGGATGGCGGCACCGGGAACGATACGCTGGCGGGCGGCAACAACGACGACTCGATCGTCGGCGGCGTAGGCGCGGATTCTCTCGACGGCGGCGCCGGCAATGACACGATGGTCGGCGGCGCCGATAACGACACCTATGCCGTCGACGCCACCGGCGACACGATCACGGAAGCGGCGGGCGGCGGTACGGACATAGCTCTGAGCTCAGCAGCCAACTACACGCTGGCCGCTGAAGTGGAAAATCTCACGCTGACCGGAACCGGCAACATCAACGGCACCGGCAACACCCTGGCCAACGTTATCACCGGCAACAGCGGCAACAACATCATCCTCGGCGGCGCCGGCAACGACACCATCGACGGCGGCGCCGGCAACGACACCATTACCGGCGGCACCGGCGCCGACAGCATCAATGTCAACAACGGCAACCACCGGCTGCTCTACACCTCGACACTGGAAGTCGGCGATATTGTCACCAACTTCGACAATGCCGGCGGCACCGGCGCACAGGATTACATCGACCTGGATGGCTTGTTCGACGGCCTGGGCGTTGCCGCCGCCGCGCGCGCGGGCCGCACATCCCTGGTTGATACGGGCGCCAATATCGACCTTCGGATCGATGCCGATGGCAATGGCAGCTTTGAGACCACCGTGCTGACGTTCTCGGGGATGGCGAATGTTACGGGCATGAGCATCGGCACGGCAGCCGGCGACGACATCCAGGTCGGCACCTGATCGAACTCCGCTAAGACCGCGGCACAGCTCCCCGCTGCGGCTTGGCGTTCGCGCCGCCGACGCGGCGGTAGACGAAGGCATCGGTCTGCGCCGCCGACTCCACTTCGGCAATTCCCACCAGCTCTTGATGCGCCGATGACAGGCCGCAGGCCGGATCCGCGGCCGCGGCGGTTCCGGTGATGGCGAAAGCTTGGCAGCGGCAGCCGCCCCAGTCGATTTCCCGCCGGTCGCAGGAGCGGCAAGGCTCCGGCATCCAATCGGTGCCGCGATAGCGGTTGAATGCCTCTGAGTTCAGCCAGATGTCGGCAAGGGGCCGCTGGCGCACGGAATCGAAGCTGAGATCCGTGATCGTCTCCGCCGCGTGGCAGGGCAGCACCTTGCCCGAGGGCGAGATGTTCAGGAACTGCCGGCCCCAGCCGCCCATGCAGGATTTCGGCCGCTTCGCATAGTAGTCGGGCACGACGGCATCGATGACCAGGATGCCCTTCAGCCGCTGCCGCGCCTCCTCAACCACCTGCACCGCGGCCTCGATCTGCTCGCGGGTCGGCATCAGCGCGGCGCGGTTCTTCAAGGCCCAGCCATAGTACTGCACATGGGCGATCTCGACGCGATGAGCATCCAGTTCAACCGCGAGAGTCAACAGTTCCTGCAGATGATGCAAGTTTTGCCGGTGCACGACGAAATTCAGCGTCAGCGGCAAGCCCGCTGCGCGAATGAACCGCGCGACGGCGAGCTTCTTTTCGTGGCCGCCGGCATAGCCGCCGATGCGGTTGCCGCCGCCCGCTTCGCTGTCCTGGAAGCTGAGCTGGACGTGGTCGATCCCGGCATCGGCGAGCGCACTCACGCGCTTCTCATCCAGCAAGACGCCGGCCGTGATCAGGTTGGTATAGAGCCCCGCGGCTCGGGCATGGGCCACCAGCTCCTCGAGATCCCTGCGCGCCGTCGGCTCGCCACCGGAGAAATGGATCTGCAGCACGCCCATGGCAGCGGCCTCGTCGATGGCGCGTTTCCACTCGGCGGTCGTGAGCTCGTTGCCGGCCCGCTCCAGCGCCAGCGGGTTCGAACAATAGGGGCACTGCAGCGGACAGCGGTGGGTCAGCTCGGCCAACATAGCCAGCGGAGGCGAGACGGCGTTCATGCCGTCATTACCCCCTTGTCGGCAAAGTTCTGCAACAGCGAATTGACGTCGCGGGCGATCATGTCCCGCGGCGCGTTGAACTTGGCCGCGAGGTCATCGACGATGGCTGTGACGGTCGCCTCGCCGGTGCAGCGCTGCAGGATTTCGTGGGCGATGGCGTCGAGCACGAAGACCCGCTCCGGCGCCTGGATGATCCACTGGTCGCGCTGCTTGTCGAACTGCAGCCGCATGCCGCGCGCCAGGCGCGGCGCCGAGGACTCGCCGATGACGACCGGCTCGCTCATCAGCGCTTGTCCGGCACGAAGGCGCCCGGCGGGATCAGGGCCGGCGTCACATAGGCATGATGCAGGGCATCGAGCTGTGCCCACAACACATCGGTCTTAAACCGCAGCGCCGCCAGGGAGGCTTCCTGCTGGTCCCGCGTGCGCGCTTCCCGCAGCACATAGGAGAGGCCGAACATCACATCGCGGGGCGCTTGGTCCAAACGCTTGCGGAAGTAGGCAAGCGTCGTATCGTTGGCGAATGAATAGTTCTTCAGCAGGGCATCGATCCGCGTCTTATGCAACTCAGGCGCGAATAATTCAGTCAGAGATGAAGCCACCGCCTCCAGCAGAGTCTTGTCGCGGACGAAGCGAACATAGGCGTCAACGGCGAATTTCGTCGCCGGCAGAATGCCCACCATGGATTGCACATAGTCGCGTTCGAGGCCAACGCCTTCCGCCAGCATCAGCCAGCGGTCGATGCCGCCGTTGCCGGCCTCCGTGCCGTCATGGTCGATGATGCGATGGATCCATTCCCGGCGGAACTCCGGATCCTCCGCGCGCGACATCAGCGACGCATCCTTCAGCGGAATGCTGCGCTGATAGTAGAAGCGGTTCAGCACCCATGCCTGGACCTGGCCCTGGCTCAGCTTGCCCTCATGGAGCAGCTTATGGAACGGGTGCTTGCTGTGATAGCGCTCTTCGCCGATCTGGCGCAGGCGCTGCTCGAACTCATCGGGACGCAGCAGCTCGGTCATATCCGGATCTCCATGCCGTCATGGGCGGCTTCCCAGTCGGCCTTGGCGATGGCCGCGCGCTCGGGCGAATCGGCGAGCAGGATCGGATTGGTGTTGTTCATATGCACGAATACTTTCCGTTTCACAGCCAGCGGCTCGAAGGCGGCCATGCTGCCTTCCGGACCGGAGACGCTGATATGCCCCATCCGCTTGCCGGTCTTCGGGCCGACACCAGCGACGATCATCTCGTCGTCGCGCCAGAGGGTGCCATCGAACAGCACGAGCGGCGCCGATTTCAGCCGGATGGCAAGCTCCGGCGTCATGCTGGCGCAGCCCGGGATATAGTAGAAATGCGACGTACCGTCGCGCGCGGCGATTTTCAGGCCGATCGTGTCTTCCGTCTGCGTGCCGAAATTGGCGCCGGCGGCGGCGTTCTCCAGATATAATGCAACCTTGCCGGGAACCGGAAAGGCTTCGACGATCAAGCCTGTCGAACGGCCGTCGCGGGTCTGGATTTCCTGGGGCTTTTCCAAGAGAAGCGTCCGGCGCTCCACCAACTCTGGGTTGAGGACATTGAAAATGCTGTTGGCTTGAAGCACGGAAAGGACCCGCCCGGTGGCGTAGATCGAGAACGGATGGGCCTCGCGCAACGTCAGAAGGCCGGCCACATGGTCGACGTCGCCGTTGGTCAGCACGACGCTGCAGATCGGGCTGCCGCGCTTGCCGTTGCGGGGATGGAGGGCCGTGGTGCTGTTGATCTGTTGCCGCAGATCCGGCGACGCATTGAACAGCACCCAGTGGGAATCGTCGGCGGATACGGCGACGGAGGATTGTGTTCTCGGCGGTGCAGACGGATCGCCGCCCCTCGCCCGCTGAGAGGCCGGATCGTTGCTATTCCATTGGGGGAAGCCGCCACCGGCGGCCGACCCGACGACGATCAGCCGGAGCATTTTGTTGGGCCAGAATCACTGCGCCCCGGCTCACCTCAGTTTTCCCTGGGCGTCCGAAGACGCCCAGTCAAAACCAAGACGAAAGCCGAGGCGCGGAGTTTAGTTCCGAATTAGAGTTCGGCGCAGGCGTAGCTGTTGATTTCCAGCCCGACGCAAATCTCAATCACCTTCGGCGCAGTCCATGCCATGGCAATTTCTCCCTCGGTTGACGTGACACTGGGAATGGTCGAAACTTCAACAATCGAGCAATTCTAAACTATGGCCAATCACTCCATTCCTGCAAGAGTTTTTTCGGTTTACGAGGTGTTTTTTGGCACCGCAACTGACGATTTTTGACCCTTGGGGACGAGGCCTGAAAGATAAGTCGAACGGGGCCTCAAAATCATGAACGAACAGCGAACTACTGCGTTGCAGCATGGGAATTTTCTTGCAGGATTCCTGCTTGCCGGCCTGCTCTTGGGACTCGCTGGCCTCACTCCGGCAAGCGCCGGTGGCGATGAGGAACCAGCCGCAGCCGGCTCGGCCGCGCCGGAGCCGGCCGGCTATCGGATGGAGGAGTACCGGGCGCCGACCCCCGCCACATTGGCAGGCGGCACCGTTGTGGATACGGCGGGCGTTCAGCAGTTGCTCGGCGAACCTGGTGTCGTACTGATCGATGTGCTGCCGCAGCAGAAGAAGCCGGACAATCTTCCGGCGAATACGCTGTGGATTCCCAAGGCGCGCCACAATATTCCCGGCAGCGTCTGGCTGCCGGACGTCGGCCGCGGCGCCCTGAACGCCGAGGTCGAGGATTACTTTCAGCGGAATCTCAGAGAACTGACGGCCGGCGACCGCAATCGCAAGATCGTCATCTACTGCCTGGCCGATTGCTGGATGTCGTGGAACGCGGCGAAGCGGGCGATCGAATACGGCTACATGTCGGTGTACTGGTATCCGGGCGGCACCGATCATTGGACAGCGGCGGGATTGCCGACCGAAATGAGTCAGCCAGTGCCGATGGAAAGCTCGCCCTCGCAAACGAACTAGATCGCACGCCGCGGCCGGACTTACTTGAGATGCGCCTGGATCTCGCGGCCGATGGCGAAGGCGCGTTGTTCGAGAAGCACTGGCTGCTCGCAGACATAACGCAATGCCTTTTCGCGCTCCTGGAAGATGCGGACATCCCAGGCCTGGACGTCCAGAAGGTCCTGCCGCTGCGACACCGAATCCTCGCTTTCGTCCTGCGGCAGTTGGTTCAATTCAGCCATTTCGTCTTCGATCTTCTTCGAAAGCGCCCGCTGCCGTTTCGCATAGCGGCCGATGCCGGCGATAATGGAAGCACGCTCGCTGTTGATCAGCGTCAGCGTTCGGGCAAAGAGCGCCGTCAAGGGCTGACTCTTGTCGCCTTGCAGGCTCGCAGCGAAGTTACCGATCAACGTCTTCGCCTCCGCCAGCGACGTGCGCCGCTCGGCTAGCTTCTGCGCCAATTCGGAGATCGCCCGATCTTTCCGCCAAGACTTGCCGATCTCCTCGACCGGAGGGCCGCTCCAGACCTGCCCGGCGGCGATCTGCGGCACTTTGGGCTGGATGCAGGGCCAATCGGGATCGGTCGAACTTGCAGCCCGGCTCGGGCCGGCGATCAGCGCCGGCAGAACCGCGCAGACAGCAAGGGCGCTGCGCAGAGTCGAATGCAGGACCGCGACTCCCTTGCTCATGCGGCACCGCCGGGTCCGCCACGCCGGGCGATGACCCCGCGCGACGGGTCATAGCCATAGATCGCACAAGCGAGAAAAACGATCAGAAATCCAGTCACGATGAGTAAGGACTGTAAGACTGTGGGATTGGCGACCGAGAATTTCAGTGCCGCCTCGGAGAACAGGTTGAACTTGCCGTGCAGGGCAAAGCGGATCAGTTGGACTGCGTGCGTGAAAGGATTCCAGGCGCAGATGTAGAACAGCGGCACGCTCGATTCCCGGATGCGCCATAGCGGATTGAGCGCGTTCGAAGCGAAGAACATCGGGAAGATCACGAAATTCATGACGCCCGCGAAATTCTCGAGCTGACGGATCAGCGAAGACAGAAGCAAGCCGATCGACCCCAGCATCATGCCCGTCAGGATCAAGACCGGTATGATGTAGAAGAAACCCATGACTGGGATCTTCAGGTTGAACACCAGCGATGCGATCAGCAGATAAGCGTAGACCTGCAGGATCGATACCAGCACGGAAGCCAGGAGTTTACTGGTCAGCAGGTACCAGCGCGGAAAGGGGCTGACCATGAGGGTGCGCATGCTGCCCATCTCCCGGTCATAGACCATGGAGAGCGAGCTTTGCATGCCGTTGAAGAGCTGGATCATGCCGATCAGCCCGGGTGTGATGTAGACTTCATAGAGAACGTAGGTGTCGTAGGGCTCGATCCGCGAGACGCCGAGCACATAGCGGAAGCCCGCGGCAAAGATGAAAAGCCACACCAGGGGACGCACGAGGGCCGCGAAGAAGCGCCCGTACTGATTGACGAAGCGCAGCACCTCGCGAATGAAGATTCCGTTGAAGCAGCGGCTATACTGGACGAGGGTCATGCCTTGGCACCTCCCGTGAGCTTGCCGTAGGCTTCCTTCACCGTACGCACCCCTGCAGACTCGATGACAGCCGACATGTCGCCATGGGCCATGATCTTGCCCTTGTGCAGGATCACGAGGCGATCGTCCGTATGGACCTCGTCATCGAGATGAGTTGCCCAGAGCACGCCAAGGCCGTCCTCCTTACACAGACGGTGCACATGCTCGACGATCGTCTGCCGGCTGGCGATGTCGACGCCCACGGTCGGCTCGTCCAGCAGCAGCAGGCGGGGCCGATGCAGCAGCGCTCCGGCGATCTCAACCCGGCGCATCTGGCCGCCGCTCAAACTGCGGACGCGGTCATTGAGGCGCTCGAACAACTCGGCGCGCTTCAGTTCGATCTCGATCCGGCCCTTGGTTTCACGCGGGCTCATCCCATGCAGTGCGGCGTGATAGCGGAGATTGTCGGCCACCGTGAGATCGAGATCGAGGGTCCGTTGCTGAAACACCGCCCCCATCTGCGCCAGGGCCCTGGACGGCTGCTGCCGCACCTCATGTCCATAGATACGGATCGAGCCGCTGCGATTGTTGTAGAGCCGGGTGACCAGGGAGAACAAAGTCGTCTTGCCGGCGCCGTTCGGACCCAGGAGCACGGTAAACGAACCGGAGTCGATACCAAAGGACACGTTATCCAGAGCCTTGCGCGCGCCAAAGCTGTGGCTGAGATCCTGCACGGCAAGCGCGACAGCCAGTTTCTCCATATTGCTGCCCATCACGCCGCTACGGCCAGCGGACGAATTTCAGCCGCGACGATGATCATTTCACAACGATCTTGCCGCGATAGGCATCGCCGCCGTTCGGCATGAAATACTCGAACTCGCCCGGGCGGATCGGCACGAAGGATATGACAGCGGCGCCGGCATCGTCAAACTCGATGGAATCGAGCCCCAACGGCCGCACTTCGATGTCGTTGATGACGACCTCATTGATCCAGATGAAGCGGAAGAATTGCGGCGCGGCAATCGCCATTTCCGATGAGCCATCGCTTTCGATCTTCCAGCGGTAGTACTTTCCGGCCTCGAGCATGATCGGCTCCTTGGGGAATGCCTTACCGGCCGAGAGCTGCAGGGGCACGAGATCGGTGGCCTTGGTGACAAGATTGGCCGCCATCGACGGCAGCACGGCGGAGCTGCAGGCCAGAGCACCGGCGACAAATGCGATCCGGAACATCGAAGATTTCATGGCATGGTTCTTCCGATTCTTTGCGATGAAGGATTCGGCTTATGGCATTACCGCCACGCCCCAGGGCTGGTTGCCCACGGTGATGGACTTGATGACCTCGAGACTGGCGACATCGATGACAGAGATGTCGTTGCTGATGCCGTTGGTGGTGTAGAGGCGCGATTGGTCGGCATTGAAGGCGAGCTGCCAGACCCGCTGGCCGACCAGCAGATAGTCCTTCACCTCGAAGGTCTGGGCATCCACCACCGCCACGCGATTCGCGGGGCCGAGGGCGACGAAGGCCAGCTTCAGGTCCTTGCTGACGCGCACGCCCACGGGCTGTGTCGCCTCCTTGGTTACGCCCTGTACCTGGAAGCCGATGGTCTTGATCACTTGGCGGGTGGCGGTATCGATCACGCTGACCGTGCCGCCGATTTCGGCGGAGACCCAGACATGCTTGCCGTCGGCGGTGAACTCGGCGAAGCGCGGCCGGGAATCCACCAGCACATTGTCGACGATCTCATAGGTCGAGGTATCGATGAAATGCGCCATGTTGGTGGTCTCCGAGGTGTTCACCAGCATTTTTCCGTCGGGGCTGATGCCCATGCCCTCGGGCTCGACGCCGACGGGAACCTCGGCGATCGGCTCGCCCGACACCACATCGACCACCGTGACCATATTGTCGTCCTCATTGGCGATGTAGAGCGGATTCCCCGACGGCGACAGGACGAACAGCTCGGGATCCGGGCCCGACGGCAAGGTGCGAACGATCTCGTGGGTGGTGGTGTCCATCACCTCCACATGATTGTCGTCGCTGGCGCAGATGAAGAGGAACTTGTTGTCGATACTGAGCGTGATGCCGCGGGGACGCTGCCCGACCGGCACGGTTTTTGTCACCTCCAGCGTGGTGCCATCGAGGATGGTGATGCTGTTGTCCTTTTCATTGGAGACGAAGATCGTTTCCGCCGCGGCCGGAACTGCGAGGATCGCAGCGGCCAAGCCGGCGAAAGCGGCAAAAGTCCATCTCATACTTATCCTCCAGAAGTGGCGTCTCGTTTCTGATGCGATCCCGCGCCGGTCTTATTGGAACTTACAGGTGGTGTCCGGGCGGTCGTAGCCGAGGGTATCGAGCTCGCTGAACTCGTGCAGGAAACCTTCCTGCGGCGAGACGGAAACGAGCACGCGGGATGTCGCCAGCAGGATCGGCTGGCGCAGCTGCCCGTCCCAGTCGCGGAATGTCAATTTCTGCCCCTTGAAGCCGGCAACGCCGAACTCCGGACTACGGATATAGGTTGATACCGTCGGCAGATCAGTTGCCTTGGTCCGGGTCGTCGCTTCCGAGATCGCGCGCAGAGCGACCCAGGCGGCGTAGTCGCGCTCGGTCATCCAGCGGCCGGCGAACCGCGCAAACCGATTCTGCATCTGGGTGGCGCCCCATTGTTCCTGACTCCGATGCCAAGCAGTAGGGAATAGTCCCTGCGTTCCGACAACCGGCCGCGGCTCCCAGGTGCGGTATTGCAGATACTCGCCGAAGGCATCGCGGACATCTGAGACGACGAGCACGTCATAGTCCTCGGCATCCTGGGTGAAGACCGGCATCTGCTTTTGGATTTGCGCGTGGCCTGTATCGGTGCGGCGCGAGCCGGTGTCGGCATCGAACACGCGCTCTTCGACGATCGTGGCGCTGAACTTCTCGGCGGCGTGCCGCAAGGCGTCGGCGAAGAGTATGTCATCCGCAGCCGTACCGGTAACCAGCAACCAGTTCGCCCAGCGTTTCCATATCAGGTATTGAGCCAAGCCGTCGGCGAGCATCGCATAGCTGGGAATCGTATGCAGGATGTTGGCGCGGCACCGCTCGTTTCTCAGGCTATCGTCCTTTGCATGGATATTGAAAAGCAGAGCGTCTTTCGCTTCCGGCAAATCGGCGACCGTCAGCAATTGGCTCTCCGGCAGGTCGACGACGAAGAAACGATTGCCCTTGCCATAGAGATCCCGAAAGGCCGCGGCGATATCTCCGTTCTCCGCCACCATGGCTTCGCTGAGGACGAAATTCTGCCCTGTGAACTTGCCGGTCGTATTGTTGTCTTCGATCCCGAGCCGAGCCCCCCAAAGGCCGTTGTTCTCGGCCGGCTGATCGGCGAGCGACAATGGCGGCAGGGTCTTGGTGTGCTGTGTGAGGTAGGCGATGGGAACACTGACCGGGCTGCCCGCGGACTGGGCGGCAAGTTCCGCCGGTTGACCCGCCGATAAGGAAATGAACACGCCGCAACAGGCCAGGAACCGTAAGCTTTGCAAACCGCGCCTCCTCTATCGCTTCCTCTGAAAGCAGCGCCCGGCCGGCTGTGCACCGCACCGATTCCCGATATCACAGAAGCTGCGCTTTTCCTTTGTAAATGTTATAATTCCTCTCGCAAACTACTGCAAGAAGGGGAACTATCTTGGTCCTACCACCCCAGGCCGGGAGGATGGAATGAGTTGTTTGATTTGGCACCACAATCGGTCGTCCGAAGGCTCCGACGCATCTGGAAAACGACGGCGACGCCAGCGATTCTGGGCGGCCTTACTCCTGATTTCTCTTGCTCCCTGGACCGAGGCAGCCGCGGAACCGGTCAAATTGGCGGTTTTCGACTTCGAACTGATCGATACCAGCCTGGAAGGCGAGGTCAGCGGTCCCCGGAAAGATGAACAAAACCGCCTGCGGATGATCAGCGACCTGCTTCGAACAAAGCTGGCGGAATCCGGCCGGTATTCGATCTCCGATCTTAGCTCGCTTGAAGACAAGATCGACGGCGCCGGTTACCGTTACAGTTGCAATGGTTGCGTGACCGATCTGGCAGCGGCGGCCGGCGCCGAGCAGGCCATCACCGGGACGGTGCAGAAGGTCAGCAACCTGATCCTGAACATCAATGTCTATCTATGGGACGTCAAAACGGGCGAACAGACCGGCGGCACAAGCGTGGATATCCGCGGGAACACGGATGAGTCATGGTCGAGAGGCGTCTCCTATCTCGTTCGCAATCGGATTCTCGCCCAGTAACCCGGCCGATGCAGCGACAAACTGTCGCCGCCGTGCGTGTCGCCTGTTCGGCCGGTCATCGGCTGCATAGGATTCCGGGAAAACATCCAGATAGTGCGGCACACATCTCCGGGAGGGAACAAACATGATCGGGCGGCGATCGAAGTTTTCGTTGATTGGTGGGCTGTTCGGTCTTGCCCTGCTGCTCTGCGGCGCGGCACCGGCGGAAGCCGGGACGGTCAAGATCGGCGTGCTGAAGTTCGGCACGGTCAGCTGGGAGTTGGACGTGATCAAGCAGCACGGACTCGACAAGGCGGCCGGCATCGATCTTTCCATCGTCGAGCTCGCCAACAATCAGGCGACGGCCGTGGCGCTGCAGGCGGGCGAGGTCGATGTCATCGTGACCGACTGGCTCTGGGTGTCGCGGCAGCGGGCCGAAGGAGCACCCTTCACATTTGCTCCCTACTCCACCTCAGTCGGCTCCCTGATGGTTCCCGGCGATTCGCCGATCAAGAGTCTCGCCGATCTTGCGGGAAAGCGCGTTGGGATCGCGGGCGGACCGGTCGACAAGAGCTGGCTGGTCATCCGCGCCATGGCCGCGCAGCGGGATGGGCTAGATCTCGACGCCGGTGTCGAGAAGATTTTCGCAGCCCCGCCGCTGCTGAACGAGCAGATACAGCTCGGCGAAATCGACGCCGTGATCAACAATTGGAATTTCGTCGCCCAGTTGGAGGCCAAAGGATACCGGAAGATCGTCGGTGCCGAAGATGCCGCCCATCAACTCGGCATTACGACGGCAGTGCCCCTGCTGGGGTATGTGTTCAGCGAAGACTGGGCAGCCGAACACAAGACCGACATTCTCGGCCTGATCGAAGCGAGCCGCCAGGCGAAGAAGATTCTGGCGGAATCGGATGAGGAATGGCAGCGACTGCGGCCGATGATGAAAGCGCCCGATGATGCAACGTTTGCGGCGCTGCGTGATGGGTTCCGCGCCGGTATCCCAACAGTCTGGGGCGACGCAGAGCGGGCAGACGCGGCGGCGCTCTTCGCCATCATGGCGAAACTCGGCGGCGAGGAGCTGATTGGGAAATCCGCCACGCTGCATCCCGGCACCTTCTGGGCTGACCTAAGCTATTGATCGCCTGGCCTCGATCCCGCGACTTTGTCGTCAGGGCCGCTTCGTTTGCGGCCCTCATCCTGCTGTGGCAATTGGGAAGTCTTCTGCTCGGTCCCCGCAAGCTGCCGAGTCCGACCACGGTCGCTATTGTCTTGAGTGGCGAGCTTTCTGACGGCAGCCTGCTCTACCATCTCGGCATAACGCTGTTGCGGGTGGCCGCGAGCTTCTTCGTCGCGATGGCGATCGGCTGTGCCGTGGGGATCGCCATGGGCAGGTTGCCGGCTTTCGATCGTTTCTTCGACAGCTGGCTCATCGTCTTGCTGACATTCCCGGCGCTGGTCGCTGCCGTCCTCTGTTATCTGTGGCTCGGCTTCTCCGAACTGGCTGTTGTCATTGCGGTTGCCGTCAACAAGATTCCCAATGTGGCGGTCACCATGCGGGAAGGCGCGCGCGCGATCAGCCGGGACAATCTGGAAATGGCCGCCGTCTTCCACTTTGGCCGGATCAAGACGCTGCGGCACGTCATCATTCCCGAACTGGCGCCATTCTTCATCGCCGCCGCGCGCTCGGGGCTTGCCTTGATATGGAAGATTGTCCTGGTCGTGGAACTGCTGGGTCGCAGCAATGGGGTTGGATTTCAGATCAGCTTGTTCTTCTCGCTTTTCGATGTCGCCTCGATCATCGCCTATACGATTGCCTTCGTGGCCGTGGTTCAACTTATCGAGTTCAGCGTGCTTCGGCCTCTTGACCGCTACGTTGTGCGCTGGCGGCGATGAAAGAGGTGACGATCGACATTGCGCTCAAGCGCTTCGCATCCGCGGGTTCGGCTTCGCCGCTCGTTGCGCTGAGAGATCTGCGTTTCAGCGTGAAGCCGGGTGAATTCGTTTGCGTTCTCGGCCCATCGGGTTGCGGCAAGACGACGCTCCTCAACATCATCGCCGGCTTGGACGGCGACTTCTCCGGCCAGATAAATGGTGGCGGCAGCCCGAACCTCACGAGCCCGGTCATCGGTTACGTCTTTCAGACTCCCCGGCTCCTGCCATGGCGCACGGTGGCAGAGAACATTCAACTCGTGCTTCGGCCGGAACAGGACACCGGCATCGTCGACGAACTGCTGACGATGACCGGATTGAGCCAGTTCCGCGACGCCTATCCGGAGCGATTGTCCGTCGGCATGAGCCGGCGCGTCGCCTTGATTCGCGCTTTCGCTGTCGAACCGGATCTGCTGTTGATGGACGAGCCTTTCGTGTCGCTGGATGAAGCGACGGCGCAGAAACTCCGGCAGATGCTACTGGATATCTGGCAGCGCCGGCCGACGACGGTTCTGTTCGTGACGCATGACACGCGCGAGGCCGTCTTGCTCGCCGACAGGATCATCAAGCTCACGGCTTCGCCGGGGACCGTGGACAAGATCATCGCCGTCGATGTTCCGCGACAGCAACGCGGCGATTCCGGAATCATCGAGTCCTGGCGCGCACTATTTCTTCAGGAGTGAGACGATACGGCGCTTTGCCGCGAAAGCTATTGCGTCAGCGGCTTGCCCTGGGAATCCAGCAGCGGAACGCCATATTCCAGGAGAATTTCGTTGATCTCCGCCTGGTGCTTGCGGATCAGGCCGTTGATCTTGCGCTTCCACTCCGGCTCGTTGTATCGAACGCCCATGGTGATGCGATAGTCCATCTGCATCGGCATGTTCGTGCTTTCCAACGGAACAACCAACAAGGGAACCGACTCCTGTTTCGCATAGAAACCCGCGATCGGTCCCCACAGCACGCCGACATCGATCATACCCGCGGCGATGTCGTGAATCATCTGAGCGGCCGGGTGATCGAAGCGCGTATCGACGACAAGCTGATAGCTCTGCAGATTGTTCAGCAGCTCCCGCGTCGCCAATATCGTGGTCGGCGGCGTGCCGGCGACCGCGCCGATCTTCAAAGTCTGGAGAACCGGATCGTCGAGCGATTTCAACGGCAGGCCGCGATCGGCCTTGTAGATCAGCGCGTAGGTCGACCGGTAGTAGGGATTGGAATTCTGCAACAGCTCGTTACCAGATACGGTACCCATGACAATGTCGCAACGCCGCGCATTCAGTGTCGAGCGGATGAATCCCATGGAATCGGGATAGTAGGTATAGCGCACGGGAATACCGAGATCAGCGGCGAACAGCTCCGCGATCTTATTCTCGAATCCCTCACCCTTGTCGTTGGAGAATGGAAGATTATTCGGATCGGCGCAGACCCGCAGAGAAGTGGTGTCGATCGTCTCCGCTGTTTGCGCCGATGCGGAAAACGAGAAGAGCGATAGCACCGCAACAGGTATGAAGGCGCAGAAGCGGATCACGGCGATACGCATGCAGATGCTGTTTGGCGGATTGTGATTCATGTTTCCGCCTCGCAGCGTTTCGGCGCTCAGCCGCCGAGGCAGGCCGTGTCGCGTTCCTGCGCTTCCGCCGGTTTCTCGGCTTTCTTCTCGGGCCGGCCGCGCGGAAGAACGCCATCGGAGCGGGCCTTCAAATAGGCATAGATATCGTCGACGAAGCACATGACGTTCGGATTCAATCCGAAGGACGGCATGACATTCTCGCTAGCGGTCGTGACGTTCTTCCTGCCGTTGGTGACGACATCGAGAAAGTCCTCGTAGCTCAGCGTCTTCAGCGACTCGACCAACGCCGGACCGAATGAACTGCCCAGCCCATCGGGGCCGTGGCAGACGTGGCAGTCGGCATGATAGCGGCGAAATCCGCTATAGCTGTACCAGTCGATGGTTCCGTCTTCCGCGATCTTGTAAGGCTTCTCTTCCTCTTGCGCCATCGCGGGGAGATCGATTCCGGCGATCACCAGAGCCGCCAGCCAGAGCGACACATGGCGGATAAACTTCATCAGCATTCGGTCAGTCCCTCGTCGTAACCATCGCTTCGGATGCCACGAGCAAAGCAGCACATCCCCGCTGCATTTCGCCCCTGCCCGTTCAATTCATCAGAAGTCATGTTGATTGAAAAAAGGGCCCGGCAGGGCGATTTGGTTCTCGCCGTGCCGGGCCTGATCGCTTCAGGTCACAGGTTGAAGCTTACGGCAGTGAGAACACCGTCAACACACCGCCGAGCTGCGTGTAGCTGTTCAGCGCCTTGTAAGCGCCGACCGCACCCAAGCCGGCCGTGTCTTCCGTCAAACCGGCCGCCAGACCGATACCGGCCCAGCCGCCAACACCCGACAGAACGGCCACATATTGCTTGCCGCCATGCTCATAGGTGTTGACGTTGCCGATGATGCCGGACGGGGTTTTGAACTTGAACAGTTCCTCGCCCGAACTGGCATCAACAGCCTTCAGATAACCTTCCAGCGTGCCGTAGAACACGACGTCGCCGGCCGTTGCCAGAGCGCCGCTCCACACGGAGAAGGGCTCGGGGTTCGACCACACGATCTTGCCCTGTGCCGCATCCCAGGCAATGAAGTTCCCGAGATGCGTGCCGCCCGGCGCCGGATACATGCTGAGCGTGGCGCCGACATAGGGCTGACCCGCCGTGTAGCTGACACGGAACGGCTCATAATCCATGCAAACATGGTTGGTCGGCACGTAGAACAGCTTGGTCTTCGGCGAGAAAGCCGCCGGCTGCTGGTCTTTGGTGCCCAGAGCCGCCGGGCAGATGCCCTTCGAGTTCACGTCTTCGCCGTTCTGATCGGTCGAATACTGTGCCACGACCTGCGGACGTCCGGTCGCCATGTCGACATGCGTCGCCCAGTTCACGGCCGGATCGAACTTCTCGGCCACGAGCAGCTCACCGGTCGCCCGGTCCATCGTGTAGCCGAAGCCGTTGCGATCGAAGTGAACTAGGACATTCCGAGTCTTTCCGCCGATGTCGAGGTCAGCGAGGATCATCTCATTGATGCCGTCATAGTCCCACTCGTCGTGGGGTGTCATCTGATAGACCCACTTGGCCATGCCGTCGTCCGGGTCGCGGGCGAAGATAGTCATGGACCAGCGGTTATCGCCGGGCCGCTGTTTCGGGTTCCAGGTGCTGGGGTTGCCCGAGCCGTAGTAGAATAGATCGAGGTCCGGGTCATAGGAATACCAGCCCCAGGTAGTGCCGCCGCCGATCTTCCACTGATCGCCTTCCCAGGTGGACGTGCCGGAGTCTTTGCCGACCGGCTGGCCGAGATGGGTGGTCTTTTCCGGATTCAGCAGAGTGTCGGAGTCCGGGCCCATGGAGTAGGCGCGCCACGCCAGTGAACCGTCTTTCAGGTTGTAGGCCGTCACGCTGCCGCGCACGCCGAACTCGCCACCGCTGATACCGACGATGACCTTGTCCTTGATGATGTGCGGAACGCTGGTGCCCGTTTCACCCTTCTTGGGATCGCCATTGACGACCTTCCAGACTTCCTTGCCGGTCTTGGCATCGAGCGCCACGACCGTCGTATCCGCCTGGTGCAGGATGACTTTGTTGTCGGCGTAGGAAACGCCACGATTGACGGTATCGCAGCACATGACCGGGATCGTGTCCGGGTCCTGTTTCGGCTCATACTTCCAAATCACCCGGCCGCTGTCATTCAGATCGAGCGCGAAGACGATGTTCGGAAACGGCGTATGAATGAACATCGTGTCGCCGATCACCAGAGGTCCACCCTCGTGACCGCGCAGAACGCCGGTGGAGAACTGCCAGGCGACCTGCAGGCTGCCCACATTGTCGGCGTTGATCTGCGAAAGTTCGCTGTAGCGCGTATTGGCAAAGTTGCCGTTTTGCTGCGTCCAAAGCTTGGCATCCTTCTCCAAGCCCAAGAGTTCGTCGTTTGCCGATGACGCGGCCGGCAGTGCCACGGCAGCAGCAAGGGTCATTAGACCCACTCTCAATAGCGATTTTGACCTCATTACCCACTCCTCCCTTGTTGCCGAAATCTCACGGAAAAACGCCCGTGCCGCACAGGTGGGAGCCGTTCGCATCTCAAGTAGTTATGAGTGGCGCCGCTTGCTCCCTGGACAACACCTCCTTTAGTCAGAGGCGGCTGGTACTACACCAGCTCGCTATCACGATTGTCCGCAGGGGCACACTATGTTGGGGTGCCCCCGTCCCTCGCCCGGTTGGACGTCCGCTCGATAGGGTAGCGACGAAAAACATTATGCAGACTTTGCAATCGCCCGCAAGCGTCGTTTGTAAATTTTCTAGCAAGTGATGCTATGATCTTATCGGACCGACTGCTATTCGCGTTGCCAGCGATCATTGTGCAGCGCGAAAAGAATGCATTAGTGCTCATGCGAGCCGTTTGCCGATGCCGAAAAAGGGCAAAGGAATGTATGGCACAGCAGACACCGAAGCTCGACCGATACGCCAGGAAGCAACCGCCTGAGAGCGTGAGACAATCATGAAATCACATAATCTGCCGATGCTGAAAATGCTGATCATCGCGTCAGCTTTTTTGACCGGTACAGGTTCATCCACCGCCGCGGAACTGACCGCGGATGAAGTTCGCGGGCTCCTCGCAGCCCATCAAGGCGGCACGGCGCCCGATCTCTCGAACAAAGATCTCTCGGGTCTGGACCTGGCCAATGTCGATTTCCGCGGCGCCAACCTGGCGGGCGCCAATCTGAAGCGGGCCAACCTCGCCGGCGCGGATCTCTCCAATACATTGATCGACTTAGCCATCATGCGGGGCGCCAATTTGACTGGTGCAAAGCTGAGAAACGCCAGCGCCTTCTCGACCATCCTGGCGGAAGCCGATCTTACCGGCGCCGATCTCGCCGGCGCCAAGCTGGTCTGCAATTTCGAAAATGCCATTCTCAACAATGCCAATCTCGAAGGTGCCGCCATGGGTGCGGACATGCGCAATCAGTCCATGGGGCTGATGCGGCTTTCCATGCGCAATGCCAGTCTGCACGGAGCAAATTTGGCGGGTGCCGATATGTCGCGGGCCATGTTGGAGTTTGCCGACTTCAACGGCGCCGATCTCGCCGGAGCAAACCTGATGCGGGCGGAGGCCGGCGGCGCCGATTTTTCCGGAGCGAACCTGGACGGGGCCAACTTCACTATGGCCGATCTGCAGGGCGCGCGGTTCCGCGGCGCAAAGGGCGTCGACAAGATCGTCGGTTTGGACAGCGCCACCAATAGGGATTTGGCTGTGTTTGAATGAACGTTGCGGGCTCTATCACCGAATTGTCACAGCTCCATTCGCTTCCGCCCGCCCTCGGCCGCCGCCGCGCCTGCGGATGCCTGCTATCGGCGGCATTCTGCTGCTTGCCGGGAGTGAAGGCGCAGGCGGCCGCTCTTGCCGCCAATGCCGTTGAGTTGAAGGAAGTGGCTGCGGGAGTTCACGTCTTCCACGGTGTCCACGAGGAGGCGACAAGCGCCAACCTTGGCGCGATCGCCAACATCGCCGTGATAATCGGCAACGACTCCGTTGCGGTCGTCGATACCGGCGGCAGTCTGGCCTGGGGAACTCGCCTGCGCAGCGCCATCCGCGGCCTGACGACATTGCCGATCCGCCATGTGATCAACAGCCATGTGCATCCCGATCATATCTTCGGCAATGCCGCATTCGACAGCGACGGACCGGAGATCTGGGGCCACTACAAGCTGCCGGAGTCGCTGGCGGCCCGGGGCCAGTTTTACCTCGAGCAGGTCAATGAGCTGCTTGGCGGCGACGCTGAGGGGACCCGGGTGGTGGCGCCGACGCGACTGGTCAAAGGTACGCAGGAACTGGATCTTGGCGGACGGACCTTGCGTTTGGAGTCGCACACGACAGCCCATACCGACAACGACCTGACGGTTCTCGACGGGGCCACAGCAACGCTAATCGCCGCGGACCTGTTGTTCATGGAGCGCCTGCCGGCGCTCGACGGCAGCCTCAACGGCTGGCTGTCGGTGATGGCCGCCTTGCGCAATATCCCGGCCGGCCGCGTCATCCCCGGCCACGGCCCGGTCTCCGCACCCTGGCCCGTGGCGCTGGAGCCTCAGGAGCGCTACCTCCGGCGGCTTCGGGCGGACCTTCGAGACCTGATTGCCGCCGGCATTCCCATGGAAAAGGCAGTCGAAACCGCCGGCCAATCCGAACGGGCGAACTGGCGGCTGTTCGATGACTACAATGCTCGCAATGTCGTGACCGCCTATGCCGAATTGGAATGGGAGTAGGAAGCGGGTAACTTGTGATAGGATGTGTCAAATTTGCAGAAGGTACTGCCAATGATTTCGCGTCGCATTTTCTTCCTGTCGGCTTCCCTGGTGACCCTGCTTGGGCGAACCGTACGCGCGCAAGCCGCAACCGCCGCCGATCCCTGGCCGGATATCCGTGACGCCCTGTTCGGCGACAAGGTGATTGCCGAGAATGATGGCATCATCACGGTGGAAGCGCCGAAGCGGGCCTACGATGCCGCCATTGTCCCCGTGACCGTGCATGCGGCGATCCCGCAGACCGCCGACCGATACATCAAGACTGTTCATCTGATCATCGACAAGAACCCGGCGCCCGAAGCCGGCGTATTTCATTTCTCGCTCGATAGCGGCGATGCGACGTTCACGACCCGGGTCCGCGTCAACGAGTACACCAATGTCCGGGCCATCGCGGAGCTGAGCGACGGTTCGTTGCATATGGCTGTGCAGTTCGTAAAGGCGGCCGGCGGCTGTTCCGCGCCGGCACTGAAGGACAAGGAGAAAGCCTTCGCCAATCTCGGCCGGATGAAGCTGAAGCAGCCAGATCAGGTCATCCTGAATCAACCGAACCAGGCGCAACTCCTGGTCAGCCATCCCAACTTTTCGGGCATGCAGTTCGATCAGATCTCCCGCAACTATATCCCCGCCCATTTCATCCAGAGCGTCACCGTGCGCTATGGCGACCGGACGGTCATGACAGTGGAGGGGAACATCTCGCTCAGCGAAGATCCCAGCTTCCATTTCAACTTTGTGCCGATGGCCGAAGCGGAGATGAGCATCGAGGTCGTCGATTCCGACGGGATGAAATTCAGCCAGGCTTGGCCAGTGTCGCCGGCGCCGAGCCTCTAGCCGACATCAGAAGCAGCGGATTTCGGCCTCGGCCTGCGCCCGGCGCAGATCCTCGACGACCGATTTCGTCCAGGCCGCATCGCGGAACACAGACGTCGACTCTCCCGGGCGCTGCACCAGGCGCAGCACCGTCTCCGCCTGCACATATTCCTCATAGGGGATCAGCGACGAGATGACGTCGATGCTGCAAGAGCATTTTTGCAGCATTTCCTGGGTCTGGCCGTTGCTGGCCATGCAGCCGAAGACATAGTCCGCCAGCGTGGCCGTCGTATAGTCATTGGCGGCTGACGCGGAACCCGCCGCCGAAAGCAGGATGGCCAGTCCCAGGCCGGCAATGGTTCTGAAATCATTCATTCTCAAGGTCTTCCTCCCGCCGGATACCGCGGTTACTCCACCGTATCCTGGAACTGCAGCAGATTTTCCTCAAGCGGCTTGTCCGCCGACCCGCCGGGCGTCAACACCCGGATGCTATAGACACCTCCCGGCACATCGGGCGCCAGATAGAACTCGTAGGTTTTTTCCGCGAACTTCTCGAAGCGTTCGCGCAAGGGATCTTGGAGGAAGGGCTGCAGCGTCACGTGGGTCGCCGGAACTTCCTTGCCGCCGAAAGGCACCGTGGTTTCCTCCGCTGTTGCCCGATCGACGAAGGCGTCCCGGATCCGGTTGCGGAAATAGAGGATGGAACCGCCGGTCTGGCTGCTGAGGCCCGCCACGTCATGCTCCAGGAACATCATGATCACCGGATTGCCATGAAATCCTTCAACGGCGGGAAAGTCCCGATGATGCTTGTCGGAGAGAAAATTGAAGCTGACATCCCGGCCGCCATCCGGCATCACCTTGGTGACGATCACATCCACGACATCGTCGAACGCCTGTTCCAAGGTGCCCTGATGCCTGTATGTGTATCGCAGCGTGACGGGCTCCGTTATGTTTTCCAGATGGGGCGTATTGAAGATGGCGCGCTGTGCGGCCGAGTAGTCGTCGGCGCGGGCCTGGAGGGCACAAGCAGCAAGAATTGCGGCGATGGCGGTCCGGACAAGCATGGTCAATGGCTCCATGGACGGCTGGGGTGCTGTTTGAACCATATTGGCTGTCCGGCGTCGAGCACTTGAGTTCTCTTGTTCGGCCGTTAGATACTGGCATGACCATGGGCATCGACCTTCAGAAACTGCTCCGATCAAGCGCCGGCGGCGGCCTCGCTTGAGCGCAGAAGCGCTTAAACAGCTTGTCGCCGAACTGATTGTCGCCGCATCGGCGTTGTCGGGATATCCGGCGCCGTCAGACAGTCCGAATGTGGTGCTGGTGGCCCACGAATTGCTGGAGGAGAAGGCCTGCGGGCAGCCCTGCCGCGTCTATGGCTGGTCCCCGCCGGGCTCGACCATCTACCTGGATAACCGGCTCGATCTCGATGCCAATCTGTTTGCCCGCAGCATCCTGGTGCATGAGTTGACCCACTACCTGCAGCAGGAGAGCGGAAAGTACGGCAAGCGCCAGACCTGCCGCGAGTGGGTGGAGCGGGAGCGGGAAGCCTACTTGGTCCAGTTCCGCTGGCTCGCCCGGGAGCAGGGAAGTCCCGTCACGGTGCCGCCGGAGGTGGGCGGCATGCCCTGGCTTGTGAGCTGCCAGGACGAGCCGGAAAGCGGCAATGGCGGCCTCGGCGGCTAGCTTAACCATATCCGGGCAATTCTCGGTCGCGTTGCTACACGCCCCCCTTTTCTGACAGAATTGCTTAAGTACCGGCGGTGGTCCCATGGCGGACGCCGAAACGACGCGAGGTCCCCTTGTCCAGCGAGCGTGGCATTGCCATCCCCCTGCCGGTCCCGGACATCCTGGAGGCCGATGAGCATCACTACCGCATCCTGGTGCGGGACTTGGTGCTCGATTGCCGCATTGGCGCCTATCCGGAAGAGAGGCTCAAGACGCAGCGGGTGCGGTTCAACCTGGATCTGCGGGTCCGCCGGCCGATCCCGCCGCTTAATGACGATCTCGAGAAGGTTATCTCCTACGACAAGATCATCGCCGAGATCCGCAATCTCGTGGCCGCCGGCCATATCAACCTGGTGGAGACGCTGGCCGAGCAGATCTGCGATATCTGCCTCGCCGACCGGCGCGTCGCCCGAGCCAAGGTGATGGTGGAGAAGCTCGAGGTGGAACCGGCCGCCGCCGGCGTCGGCGTCGAGATCGAACGCAGCCGGCCCCGCAATCCCACGGTCGCTGAAGTTTTCCCGCTTGTCTTCGACAGCAGCGGCCAGTCCGGCGGCAATCGCTGACGCTTGGACTCCGGCAAATCACGGCAATCCTCACGGCCCTGGGTCGTCAAGCTAGGGGGCAGCCTCCTAGGCTCGCCAATCCTACGCCATTGGCTAAAGGTCATCTCGGCAACGGCAGCGCCGGTGATCATCGTGCCTGGCGGCGGGCCATTCGCCGATGCAGTTCGCCTGGCGCAGAAGCGGCTGAAATTCTCCGATGCGGTGGCGCATCACATGGCCCTGCTGGCGATGGAGCAATATGGCTGCGCCATCGCCGGCATAGCGCCTTCGATGCGGACCGTAGAGACCCTTCCGTCAATCAGGGCCTGCCTGCAACGCGGGCAGGCGGCGGTCTGGCTGCCGACAAGAATGGCGCTTGGGCGGCCGGATATTGCCGAAAGCTGGGAGGTCACTTCCGACAGCCTCGCGCTCTGGCTGGCGCAGCGATTGAAAGCCCGGGGCCTGCTGCTGGTAAAATCAGCGCGTCTGCCGCAGGGCGCCCGAAGCGCGGTTGAGCTTTCACAGCGCGGCATCATCGACGCAGCCTTTCCCGGCATGCTGGCGGCGCATCCCTGCCCTAGCTGGTGCATCGAAAGCCGCAGCCACCGGCTGGCGGCACAAGCCCTTCGCACCGGCGCCGATCCGCTGGCTGCCAACATACTGCCGGCGTAGGGATTTCCCGGATTGTGCCTTGCGGTAGGCCCGCTCTGCGGTGAACATGACGCTGCAAATCAGTTGAATTTCAGCGGAACACCCCACCCGAATGTCTGAAGCCCGCAACAGCAAGACCAAGCGCCTAGCCTGGGCGCTCACCGGTTCCGGCCATTTCTTTCCGGAAAGCCTCGAGCTCATGCGCCGGATCGCCGATATCGACGTCTTCGTCAGCCGCGCGGCGGCCGAGGTCGTGCGCATGTACCGGGACGACATGGAAAAGCTGCCGTCGACGTCTCGCATCTTCAAGGATACGACGGCGAGTTCGGCGCCGGTCGGGCATTTCTATCACGGGGTCTATCACACGCTGGTCATCGCGCCAGCGACCTCGAACACGGTTGCAAAATGCGTCTATGGTATCTCCGACAATCTGGCGACCAATGTCTTCGCGCAGGCCGGCAAGTGCCGCGTGCCGATCATCGTCTTCGCCTGCGACACCGCGCCGGAACTGGACACCAAGGCGCCCCACGGCATGGTGAAGGTCTATCCCCGGCGCATCGACCTGGAGAATGTCGAGAAACTGAAATCTTTCGAGAGCACGCAAGTGGTGGAGTCGCTTGAGGACCTGACCAAGGCCCTCGCGGCGCGTCTGGCATGTCTGAACATCTCCTTTTCCTGACCGGGCGCCTGGCGCTGCCGCGGCTGGGCAAAGTGCTGGCGGCGATGCAACCGACTCCCTTTACTTTCGAAGTCCGCGACATCGGCGTGAAAGTCGCGGCGCTGATGACGCCGGACATCATCCGCCGCCGATTGCCGCATCCACTGCAGGCCGACCGCGTGATCCTGCCCGGGCGTTCGCGCGGCGACCTGGATGCGCTGGCGCGACAGTTCGGCGTGCCCTTCAGCCGCGGCCCCGATGACCTGAAGGATCTGCCGGAGTACTTCGGGCGGCAGGGCAAGCCGGTCGATCTGTCGCGCCATGATGTGCGGATATTCGCCGAGATCGTCGAAGCGCCGTCGCTGGACGTTTCCGGTATCCTCGCCCGCGCCGCCGCCTATCGCGCCGCCGGCGCCGATGTCATCGATATCGGCTGCCTGCCCGATACGCCCTTTCCCCATCTGGAGGACAGCGTCATCGCGCTGCGCGACGCCGGGTACAAGGTCAGCGTCGATTCCGCCGATGGCGAGGAGTTGCGGCGCGGCGGCAGGGCCGGTGCCGATTTCCTGCTGAGCGTCAGCGAGGATACTCTGGATGTGCTGAACGGCGTTGCCTCCACGCCGGTCCTGATCCCGGCGCAACATGGCGACCTGGACTCCCTGCTGCGCGCCATGGACCGGCTCGACGCCAGCGGCCGCGCCTATCTCGCCGACCCGATCCTCGATCCCATCCATTTCGGCTTTGCCGATTCCCTCGTGCGCTATGTCGAGCTCCGGCGCCGCCGGCCCGATGCTCAGATTCTCATGGGCACGGGTAATCTGACCGAACTGACCGACGCCGATAGCAGCGGCGTCACTGCCATGCTAATGGGGATCGTCTCCGAACTGCACATCGCCAACGTCTTGGTCGTCCAGGTAAGTCCCCATTGCCGACGCGCCGTGCAAGAAACCGACGCGGCGCGGCGCCTGATGTTTGCCGCCCGGGAGGACTCCAGCCTGCCATCGCAGATCGATACATCGCTGCTGAGCCTGCATGACCGCAAGCCCTTCCCTGCCGATGCGGCGGAGATCGCCGAGACGGCAAGCGCCGTGGCTGACGACAATTTCCGCATTGAGGCGGCCGAAGACGGCGTTCACATCTACAACCGCCAGGGCCATCACATCGGCGCCGATCCCTTCGATCTCTTCCCGCGACTCGGCGTGGAGAGGGACGGCGGCCATGCATTCTATCTCGGCTTCGAACTGGCCAAGGCCCATATCGCCTGGCTGCTCGGCAAGCGCTATGTGCAAGACCGGCCCTTGGATTGGGGCTGCGCCGCCGATCGGCAGGCGGAAGATATGCAGCACTTGAAAGCGGCCGGCGTTACGCTCCACGCCAAGCAGCGGCGCGGCGGCGAGTCATGATCCGCGAAACCATCGTCACCACCCAGGATCTTGCGGGCCGCGTGCATATCGCGCCGCTCGGCCTGATCGTCGAGGGCGAGCATCTGATCATCGCGCCCTTCCGCCCATCGCAGACGCTTGAGAACCTTCGCGCAAATCCCCATGCCGTGGCGAACTACACCGACGACGTGCAGATCTTTGCCGGTTGCCTGACCGGGCGCAAGGAGTGGCCGGTTCGCGCCGCCACGCATGTGCCTGGCACGGTCCTGGATGCCGCATTGGCCCACGCCGAACTCCGTGTAGAATCCGTCACCGAAGATGAGCTTCGGCCGCGCTTTCGCTGCAAGATCGTGCACGAGGCGGTGCATGCGCCCTTCCACGGCTTTAACCGCGCCCAGGCAGCGGTGGTCGAGGCCGCCATTCTCGTCAGCCGATTGCACATGCTTCCCGCCGACAAGATCGAGCGGGAACTCGGCTATCTGCAGATCGCCATAGACAAGACGGCCGGGCCGCGGGAGCGTCAGGCTTGGGACTGGCTGATGCAGCGCATCGACGCGCACAGGGCTGTGGCCGGCAACGAACCAAAGACAGGAGAGAAACGGACGTGACGGGATTTCTGGCCAGCGTGACCTCGATGGCCGAGGCGGAGATCGCCCTGGCGGGGGGCGCTGATATTCTTGACCTGAAGGATCCATCCCGTGGCGCGCTGGGCGCGCTTCCCACCGAGATCATCACAGCCTGCGTGGCGGGCATCGCGCAGCGGCGGATCGTGAGCGCGACAGCGGGCGACCTCGCGATGGAGCCCGACCTGGTGCGCAACGCCGTGCGGCGGCTATCAGCCTGCGGCGTGGATATCGTGAAAATCGGATTGTTTCCGGGCGGCGACATCCTGGCCTGCATTTCGGCACTGCGAGACGAGACTGTTCGGGGAACCCGCCTCGTCGCCGTCATGTTCGCGGATCAGGCGCCCGAATTCTCGCTGATCGGGCCGCTGCGCGAGGCCGGCCTTATCGGTGTGATGCTGGACACGGCGGACAAATCGGCGGGCGGACTACGGCATCATCTAGACGGCGATGACCTCGCCGATTTTGTCGAGGCCGCGAAGAAGTTCGGCTTGATGAGCGGCCTCGCCGGTTCATTGCGGCTGGAGGATGTTGCGCCGCTTGCCGCCCTGCAACCGGACTATCTTGGCTTTCGCGGCGGCATTTGCGATCACGGCCGCCAATCGGCTCTAAGCCCAGAGCGGCTTCGCGCAGTCCGTTCAGCCATCGACAACGCGAACATTCACCAGCGCGCGGCGAAAATGGCGACGGCCGCCGCCGGCGCGCAGCGCGCCGCCCATTCCGTCTCCTGGCCATCGCCGCTCACCAGCGCGGTGAAATCGACATAGGGCCGCCGTAACCGTTTCGCCAGCCGCCTTATGAGGAAACGGCCGACTCCAGCGCCGACGACCGGCGCGTCTTCAGCCAGTAAGCTCTTCGACAAAACGCGGTCCGCCGCTGTGAGCAGCTTATCGCTTTGCCGCTCGGACAGATGCCAGGCCAGTTGCCGCCAGGGTGCGAGATCTGACGGATTGGCGTCGCGGCCCAGCATGCGCGCCAAGCGGCGGGCACTATCGCCAAGACTCTTGCCGCGCCCATCGGCGGTTGCCTGCTGATCGGCATCTGCCGGCAGTTCGCCGGTCAGGCGGTGGATATCGGCCATAGTCGCGAAATGCTCCGCCATCACGAGCTGGCTCGCCCCGGCGAACGGCACGCGATCGGCCATCGCCATGACCGGCGTCCGCGTCACGCCGGTGTAGACAAGTTCCTCGCTTGTCAGCCGTTCTTCGTCGCTGTAGCCGGCGAACTCAACGCGGCCATCGCAGAAGGCGACCAGATCGCTCGTTGTACTGCCGATGTCCACGAAGAGGCCCTGCTCAATCTGCGACGCGGCAAATGCCGCGCTTGCGTGCCAATTGGCGGAAGCGATCGCCTGCCAGTGCCTGATAGCGTCCGATGGTGCATGAAAGCCATCGCGCCCGGCGTAAATCCGCAAGTCCGCGCTGTTGAAACTGTGTGCCGCCGCCGCGGCAAGACGGCCGACGCCGTCGGCGCGGTTTTCGAACAGGTCGACAAGCTCGCCCGTCATCGTCAGGCCGTGGCGTGTCATGCCCTGAAGCTGCGGGCGGATCTGATCGATGGCAGCGGTTAGATTCTCCATGCCGCGCCAAAGCGTGCAAGGCACCTGCCAGGCGCCGGCAACTCGTCCGCCGGCATCGGCCGCCACCGCCTTGAGATGGGCACCGCCGAGATCCCAGCCGACTGCCGATGGCTCAACCATCCGATAGCTCCACGTCAACTCGTTGCGGCGCGACTTGCAGGGGCCGCTGGATATCGGGAATCCCCCGGTTCAGCAAATCCAGCACCAATTCGGCTGGATTGACACCAATCGCCCGCCCCAGCCCGGCATATGACGTGGTGAGTCGCGGGTTGATCTCCAGCACGACCGGACCATCCGGGCCATCGATCAAGTCGACGCCCACATAGCCCCAAAGGCCGGGAATGGCCGCCGCAACCGCCGAGGCAATCGGCTGATACTCCGAGCGGCGGACCTCGCGGCCACCGACAACGAAGCCCCGATAGCTGAATTCTTTGCCGGAGGTTTCGATCAGCTGTTCATTGCAGGTCAACAGCCAAGCCGCGCCATCGCGGCAAAGCAAGGATAGGCTTGCCGCTGGGCCGGCGACATGGGGCTGCAGGATCATGCCGGAGTTCGGGTTTACCGCCATCCAACGATCGAGATCGTCAGCGGCGTCAAACAACAGGGTCCGCTCCGCGCCCGCACCCTCGTCGGGCTTGGTCACCCAGGCTGACGCCTTGCCAAAGACCTCGCTACCTCCGAGCGGCACCGTCGG
Source organism: Dongiaceae bacterium (assembly GCA_046154965.1). Taxonomy (GTDB): domain Bacteria; phylum Pseudomonadota; class Alphaproteobacteria; order Dongiales; family Dongiaceae; genus DATKFM01. The sequence continues at coordinate 32,256 of JBJXDY010000024.1, forward strand.
CACTGCCGGGATTCCAGCCTTCGTCAGATGCTGTACCGTCGCGAGTTTACTGGTGGTCAACCGCACGGATTGAGGATCGCTGGCCAGCAGGCGGCGGCCGGAACCCGCGGTGAGCTCGCAGACCCGATACAAAATGCCGCCGCTCTCCGGTGCAATAGGCCAAACCGCATCCACCGAGCGGATCATTTCAGCCCATCTTGGCCAAAACTCTCCTGGTTCGCCGATCGTCAGAATCTCTGCTGGCGCTGGGAGCGCCGGCAGCCGCTTATCGCGGGTCGTAACAATTTCAATGCTTCCAAGCGCCGCGAGATCCTTGACAAGCGCCGTCAACATCATGTCGCCTTCCCGCGCCAGGCTGGCGGGGAGCGGCTGGCCACAGAGGCCGCCGCCTGTCACATACTCGCAGACGAAAATCCGCAAGGCGGCACTCCGTGGAGATCATTCCAGTCATCGATTTGATGGGCGGCGTTGTCGTCCATGCCCGGCGCGGCGAGCGTCAGAACTATCAGCCATTGCAGTCGCCCCTCTGCGCCGGCAGCGAACCCGCCGACGTGGTTGGCGGCTATCTGACGATCCACCCATTCTCGACCGTTTATATCGCCGATCTCGACGCTATCACCGGGAGAGGCGACAGCGGCCCAGCCATTGCGGCGCTGCGGCGGCAATTCCCGAACCTGCGGTTCTGGGTGGACAATGGGCTTGCCGACATATCGGCGTGCCGCGGTTGGCTGCAGCAAGGCTATGGAGATCTCGTCATCGGCAGCGAAGTGCAGCGCGATGCGTCGGCGATCCATGACTTGACGCAGGAGAATTCGGCCGGCCGCATCGTCCTTTCCCTCGATTTCAAGGATGGGGAGTTCCTCGGGCCTCACGGCCTGCTGGAACAGCCGTTGCTCTGGCCGCAGCGCATCATCGCCATGACGTTGAGCCGCGTCGGCAGCGACATCGGGCCGGATTTCAGTTTGCTGGATCAATTGCGGATGAAGGCTCCCGCCAAAAAGCTCTTCGCCGCCGGCGGTGTGCGCGGCGGCGAAGATCTCGTGGAACTGAACCGTCGAGGCATCAGCGGCGTTCTCGTGGCCAGCGCCCTCCATGCTGGGCGGATCGGCAAGCGCGAGATCGCCGCTGTCTGCGCCTGACAGACAGTGGCGCCGAAGCGCCGCCGCTACTAGCCGGCGTAGAACGGATGCTTCACGGAGTCCTTCTTCGCAGTGACGTCGCGAGCCTTCGGCTCACCGGCGACGGCGCGCTTAATGGATTCCTTCACGGCCTGATAGTTGTAATTGTGGATCTTCTTGTCGTCGGCGGCTTCCCAGTGGATGAACACACCAACGCAGATGAACAGATCGTCGGCCTCATCGGCCGGAATCGTGCCATCGGCAACGCAATCCTGCACAGCCATGGCGACCGCATGCTGCGCCGGACCGAACATCTGCACCGCCTGCTTCGCGCCCTTGATGGTCACTTTGTTGAACATCACGGTGTTCGGCTTGCAGGCCAGGTTCGGCGAAATCACGGCCAGCAGTGACGTGAAGCCGTCCTTGTTGTTGACCAGCGCATTGCAGAACGCGGTCTCTGCCGCGCTGTTACGCGGTCCGATGAGCAAGTCGATGTGAGCGACTTCATTGCCCTCGCCGACCAACGATTCACCGACACAGACCTTGTTGATCTTCGCCATCAGTTAATCCTCCCTAAATGTGAATGGCTCTGAATCGAAGCCTCACCATCCGCCTGCCCGGAGCCGGTCGGCCTCGGGCTCGGTGAGGCAACTTCTCTCCCACCGCCTGGAGCCATCCTTGTTTGCAGCATCCGGCCGTTGGGCGGCCGGACCGGTTGACCAGACAACACTCCCCTGACGGGCAGAGTACTTGCGGATCGATGGTAGTCTCAATCATCGCCCATCATCAAGCGCCTAATGAACCAGCGGGAAACCGCTCCGGTGCGGTGCACAAACCGGCCTGTCCAATAGGTGCCGATTTCGCTGCGCCGGCGTCTATTGCAGATTCGAAACAAACAAAGCCGCTACGGTGAGATCGGCGCTGGTGCCGGGATTGATATCCTTATCCTTCAATGCGCTGTCGAACATCCGAAGATCGTGCAGGATGACACGCGGGTCCGCAGTTCCGGACAGCAGCGTATCGAACTTCCGCGCCTCCAACCTGACGGCTTCGGCGGTCTCCAGACCGAACTTGCGCTGGATATGACTGTCCGGGAATTCGCCGAGAAAGCCCAGATAGGTCGATGAAACAGCCCATTCAAATTCGTGCCAACGCTGCCGGCCGGCGGTCAGGCGGTCAAGGCCGAGCTCGAAAACATCGGCAAAACCGGTGATGTACTGGGCCGCGACGCGGTCACGGTCCGATGCGACGCGCATGGCCTCCAGCAGCGTGACCTGCGGCGGTTCCCGGACATCATGCCGCGGACTGGCGCCGAGGCCGCCAGGGTTCGCCAGCCTGATCGCCGCATAGGCATTGACTGCATCGCCGACAGTCAGCGCTTCCAGGACCGCCTGCAATCCCTGGCGCAGGTCGCGGCCGGTCGACCGGAGCGCGGCTTGAGCCAGCGGCGCGCAGAGCAGCAGGATGCCCAGATTGGTATTGGCGGTTACGGCATCGCGCGTCAGGCGCGACGCCCTCAGAATGCGCTCGCCAACGGTCAAATCGGGGGCCGCAATCACCGGTGCGCTCGCCCTGGCGCTGGCTTCGAAATCCGCCACGGTCATCCGATGGCCGGCCGCATAGGCGTGGACATTGCCCGGCTTCAGCGCCGTCAATTCAGCCAGGCAAGCCGCGAGATAAGCCTGCTCCACGCGGCTCGCGGCAACCATCAGCGGGTCAGGGAACGCTTGGCCGGCGACAGGCCGCGCCGCTTTTCGCCCGCGATCTTCGCTACGACATGGCCGGCAAGGTTTCTGGCAATATCGATGCCGGTCGCCGACTGCAGCGCCCGCCAGGCCGGCATGCTGTTCACCTCCAACACCAGGTAGCGGCCCGCCTGGTCCTGGATGATATCCACGCCGGCATAATCGGCGCCCATGGCCGACGTGGCGCGGATGGCCAGATCAACGATCTCGCCGGTGGCGGGCACCGGCTGGCAGCGGGCGCCCTGGGCCGCGTTCGTCCGCCATTGCACGCCGTGACGGATCATGGCACCCACGGCACGCCCGCCGATGACGAGAACCCGCCAGTCGCGCCACCCGGCCGTCGGACCGGTCACATAACGCTGCAAATAGAAAACGCCTTGCGCTTCTTCTGATGGCGGCAGATCCCTCAGCTTCTTGATCAACTTGAGGCCCCGGCCCTGGGAGCCGAACAGGGGTTTCAGCACCAGCGGCCGCCCGGGCCGCGCCTCGCTTCTGACGATCTCCTTTGCAGCCGTTGGCGATTCGATCGCCCAGGTCGGCGGTGTCGGAATGTCGTGCTGCCGCAACAAGAAACTGGTCATGGATTTGTCGACGCAGCGCTCGATGGCGCGGGCATCGTTGATCACCTGCACGCCGAGCTCCCGCAGGCCATGCAGCACGCCGAGACGCATGGTCACCTGCTCGAAACTCCCGGTGGCCACCGTCTTCACGACCGCGGCCGAGGGCAGTTGGTCATCGAACTTTGGCAAAGTGACTCCAGGGCCGCCAAGTCCCACACGAAAACCGCAGCTTGCCAGCGGCATGCAGCGCGCATCGGCGCCGAGATGGGCAAATGCGTTCTTCAGCCGGCGGGCGTGCCAATCCAGCTTTTCGGCGAATATCGCGACTTTAGCCGCTGGCATATCCGAATGATCTGTCGATCAGCGCTTCGTCCAGCGCGCCGCCATGGAATGAATTGCCGCTGTCGAGCGTCGTCACGATCACCTGCGCCGGACTGAACAGCAGGCGGTCCATGGCATAGAAGTCACCGTTATAGGCGTTGAAGATCTCTGCGAACGGCCGGCCATAGTCGCGAGAAGCTTTGCTCGGCATATCCGCCGCTAGTTGCCGCGCCTCGTCATCTGGGCCGGTAACGAACAAATGCACCGAACCGCCATAGATGATCGCATCGTTGGTCCGGCCCATGGCGTCAATGAAGGATCTTGCCGGCGGTGGCAGCGGTGCGGCGCCCATGCCATCGATCACTCGGTCGAGCGGAAATTTCAGCTCATGCAGCTTGTGCAGGGCCACCTCGAGCACGCGCCCGACGATCTGCACGGTGCCCGCCAGGCTGCGAGTCGGCGTCAGGATGAGCGTCAGATTCTTGGCGGTGATGCCACAGGCCTCGATGATCTTCTGGATGAGTTCCGCCGGCGGGCGCTTGTCCACTTCCAGCACCAGGCAGGTCGAGTCGGACTGATCCTGATATCGTAGTTCGTCAAACAGGGATTCCTTGCGCGCGATGGCGCGCGCGGGTCCCGATCCCAGCGCGTAGAAGGCCGTCTTGCCCTCGCCCGATGTCAGTTGCCAGCCGGCGAGCTGGCTGCCAAGGCAGGCCAGCACCGGCGCTGCGCTATGCACATTCAGCATCCAGGGCCAATGCTTGAACGAGTTGCCGGCCGTCAGGCTGACGCGGCCCAGCCCTGCCATGCAGATCTCAGTGATCAACCGGCCTGCTTCCAGGCCGCCGGCGCAGCCGATACCGGCGTCGACCAGCCGGTAGCCCTCCGGCGGCGCTTCGACATTGATCCCCAGACTGGCGGCGTCATCAATCAGCCGCCGCAGCGCTGGCGCCGCCGTCCGATTCAGGCTCAATGCCCTCGTGCCAATGCTCCTGCGTTCAGACATGCCCCGCTTCCGCCAATGCCTGTTCTGTTTTGCCAGGCCATCCAGCCGGCAGGTCGTCGTTTTCCAGCCGCGCCGACACCACGGACCTTCGTTGTGCGATCATCCGCCGCACGGCCGGCGCTGCTGCCCCGGTGGCCAGCACCGTGCAAATCGGCGCACCCTCGGCGATGCGCGCACCCGGCGCTGGCCGGTCTGCGACCCATTCCGGCCAATCTGTGTCCGGCAGGACCCGACATCCTCCGGCCGCATAGAGGATAGACATCGCCGATGCCGGAACGATGGTCAGCGGTCGTTCGGGTAGGCGACCTTCGCAGGCCGCAATATGCCAGGCAAACAGCCGCGCTGTGCCAGAACTGTCATAGATATCAAGATTGGCTCCCGGTCGCGGGTTGACTTCCAGTATCCAATAGTTCGAACCGTCATCGATGACATCCAGACTGTTGAGTCCCACCAGTCCGAATTCGCCGACGACGGCATCGAGGAGTCCTGCCGCATCGCGACTCAGACAATGGCTCACCGGAGCCGGCTGCAGTCCGCCGGCAAAGCGGTAAGGCCGTAGCGGTTCGCCGGAATCGGTCCATTGTTCGTTGAAGCCGACGACAACGGCCCGGTGCCCATCGGCGAGAAACGAAACTCCGACCGCCTGCCCCGCGACGAAGCGCTGCAAGTAGCTGTTGCTCCGTTCGCCCGCCGCTTGCTGGACATGAGTCCCGCCCGAACCGCCGATTTTCTTCGACAGCCAGCCGCGACCATCGGCTGGCGGCGAAAAGCGCACCTCTGGATGCGCTACGCCGAGGCGGTCGAGGCTCGCGAAAAAATCGCCGGGATTCTTGAGCCGGCGTACGGTCTCCAGCGGATTGCCATATAGGTTGCGGCCCCGGGAGAGCCGCTCGATCAGTTCGGGTTGCGCTTCAAGTCCGGCGCCATAGACGAAACTGAACGGCGTAGAGATTGAGCTAGGCGCCAGCTTTTCTGCTGCTGCCACCAGCGCATCAGCATCGAAACCAGAGTCCAGATCACCGCCGACAATCGCGAACTCATCGGCTGCCGCCCGCATATCCATGTCGCCGAATAGATCGATTGCCGCGACGCGGGAGCTGGCACGCTTCGCCGCCACGGCCAAAGCGCGGCCGGACAATGCAACGACCAGAAATGCCGCGGCGTTAGGCAACGATTTCGCGCGCCAGCTTGAAGGCGTCGCGGAAATCGAGATAGAGCGGCTTTTCCGTTTCGATCATGCGGCGGAGCAGACCTGCTTCGACCCGGTACTTCACGCCACCGACGGCAAGCGCCCCGATGGCAAAACCGGAGCCGACCTTGATACCATTGTCCTGCGCGCCGATGCCCTCGATGCCCGAAGGCGGCACGGCATTGATGTCTGCGGCGACCTTCAGGGTCCTGGTCTCGGCAATCTGCTGCGCGGACAGGATCTGCACGCCGGCCCGGCCGGCGCAAAGCACCACTTCGGCATCCCTGAGCAGCGTGGCTTTCAGCGCGTCTGTGCTGCCATCGGCGGACTGGAGATCGACCTGAAATCGTTCCTTGGCCGTTTCCGCAAGGCCCTTCACGCGCGCCGGCCCGTCATAGCCCACCAGGGTCACTTTTCCCTGCTCCAGGGCCGCGATCACGCCGGCGGCAAAGCCGACCACGCCGGTGGCGCCGAAGACAACGACCCGCCGGCCGGCGAGGGGTATCTGGAACTTATCGCGCATTGTCTTTTCGGCGCAGGCGACCATCGCCGCCGCCGTGGTGAAGGAACCGGCGGGATCCGCCAGCACCGAAACGGCAAACGGCGGCACCATCGCTTTCTTTGCCGCGTTGAGCATATCCAGCGCCAGGATCGCGTTCTTGCCGCCGATGAAGACCGAGGTGCGCTGCGCCAGCTTCGGGCCGCGGGAAAAAATCGCGTCCTGCACCAGGCCTGCAACTTCCGCCAACTCGACATTCGTGTAGGGCACGGCGGCATTGAATCCCGCATCCAGCGCCATGTTGATGTCGAACGGGCTCACATGCCGAAGCGGGCTCAGCATGTGGAGGATGTAAGGCGCGTCCATGACTCCTCCGCGGCGACCGGGACCCGGATCAAGAGGGCGAAGAGTGTTGCCCACAACCGCGCGGAAGCACAAGAGCCTTGCCCGGGCCGCCGCGAGGACATCGGCGCGAGCCGCGGCTCGAAGGACCTAATCTGATCAGGCGGCGCTATGGATCACGTCGATGTCGCCGCCGCGATTGCGGCCGCGCGCGATCACAAACTTCAGGCCCGTCCCGGACGGCCATTTCTGCTGCATTTCCCTTAGCAGTGTGAGGGCCTTCGCCTCCGACTCCACCAGGCCGAAACCGGTCGGCCCCCAGGAACTCTGCCCCACTCCCTGAACCCCTTGGGCGCGAAGCCAATCCAGAGTCTGGGTCACCGCGGCGCTGAGAAACCGCGCGCCCTGCACCGGTGCGAAATGGTCACCGATGGCCGCTTGCAATTCGGCAATGGCGCCGCCGAAACGATTTAGATCCTGCTCGGCAAGCGCCGGAAGTGCGACCATGAGGACCAGGCGGCAAAGCTGTGCGGCGCGATCCGCCGGCATCGGCGGCAAATGCTGGAACGCCTCGCTCTCCGCACTGCCATGCAGGCCGCGCCGCGCTTGGTCAAATATCAACAGGATGCGCCAGGAATCCGGGAACGGCAGCCGGCTGATGACCGGCGGCGGCTGATCCACAGCGCCGCGGCCGCCATCGAGCACTACGCCGCCTTGCTCGAAGGTGGCAATACCGATGCTGGAGCGTGCGCCGCGATCCAGCAGCTGTGCGATTTCGCGGGCATCGCTCTCCCGGCCGAAGAATCGCGAGACAGCCGTGCCGACCGCCAGGCAGAGCTGCGTTCCCGAACCAAGCCCGACATGGTCCGGTATCGCAGAATCGACCTGCAGCGCCATGTCGGCGTCGAGGCGGTAGTGGCGGATCAACCGCTCGGCATAGGTTCTTGCCCGGTCGGCATCGGCGCCGGAAATCGAGAGCCCCCTGCCGGGCGTCACCGTCACGCGGGTGACCGGCGCATCCAAGGCGATCCCAAGGCTGCCGAAACGGCGGCCCAAATCGCCGTTAAGATCGACGAAACCCGCATGCAACCGGCCGGGAACGGTCACAGTTACGCGATCGATCGTGCCCGACCGCGCCGCATCCGAAGTTCCGCCGAGGTTCGCGTTGCTGGCCTTGTTGTCAGCGAGTATCATGATCCTTTCACTGCTGACTTGCCTGAGCGATGTCAAGCTCTGCGTCTGTCGCCCATGGAGACGCCTGTCGATGGCCGAAAAAGAGCGCGTTTACAGCGAGGATGAAGTCGTTGCCCGCCTGAAACGGGAGCTGCCCCATTGGCATTACGAGGGCGGCTGGATCCGGCGAAAATACAAGACGCATAGTTGGAAAAGCACACTCATGGTCATCAATACCGTGGGCCATTTGGCGGAAGCGGCCTGGCATCATCCTGACATCACGGCCTCCTATGCCTGGGTCGAGGTGCGCCTGATGAACCATGCGGCAAAGGGCGTGACCGACAAGGACTTCGCGCTGGCCAAGAAGATCGAAGACGTTGTCCAATGGCAACCCGGTAAGGAAGGCGGCGGGCTCGAAGGCACGCCGCAGAGCGACCAGCGCTTCGCCTACATCAAGTACGACGCTTAGCGGTCCGGTCTTCGTGACAAAGGGGGGCACGACATTGGTGCGCGATGTGGCTTGCCCTTTCTGCGCCCTTGCTTGTGACGATCTGGCGGTCGACCCGGCCGGCAAAGCCGGCGTGGTCGTGCGCGAGAACGGCTGCGAGCTGAGCCGTCGTGCCTTCGCGGCCGCCTCGACCAATGCATCGCCGGAAATCCGCGGCAAGGCAGCTAGCCTCGAAGATGCCATTTCAGCGGCGGCAGGCTTGCTCGGCCGCAGCCGGGCGCCGCTGTTCGCCGGTCTCGCAGCCGATACTGCGGGCATCCGCGCCGCGCTCGTCCTGGCGGAGCGTCTGGGCGCAGTGGTCGACGACCTCGGCAGCGATGGCCTGTTCCGCAATCTGCGGGCGCTGCAGGATAGCGGCTGGATCACCACGACCCTGAGCGAAGTGCGCAATCGCATGGATGTCATGCTGATCGTCGGCCCGGATCCGTCGGCGGCGCTTCCGCGCTTCTATGAACGCTGCGTGACGCCTCGCGATACGCTGTTCGGCGAAATCAAAGAACCGCGCCGCTTGTACCGCATCGGAGCACCGGCGGGCGCCGGCGGTCCGGACAAAACGGAGATTGCTTGCGACGATGCCAGCCTGCCGGCGACGCTGACCGCTCTGCGCGCCCTTATCAACGAAAGACCCGTGGCTGCCGACGTTGGCGCGAACCTGTCGATGGACGCGTTGCGCGACCTGGCCTCGGCGCTGCGCAATGCCAGGTACGGCGTCGTCGCTTGGAACGCCGGCGCATTCGAGCCTTCGGCGTCCGAACTCATCGTGCAGGTCACCGCCGAGTTGGTCCGCGATCTCAACCGCACGACCCGCTGCGGCGGACTGCCGCTCGGCGGCAACGACAATCTGATTGGCGCCAATCAGATCTGCACCTGGCAGTATGGCCTGCCGCTCCGCAGCAGCTTTGCCAGCGGCGTTCCCGTTCACGATCCCTTGATCAACTCTGCACGGCGCCGGATTGCCGAAGGCGAAACGGACATGGTCGTCTGGATTTCGGCCTTCCGAACCGATACGCCCGCCGGGCTGCCGGCAAACCTCGTCGCCCTGGCGCCGCCTTCGGCAAAGTTCGAACGCCCGCCCGCTGTGCTGATCCCCATCGGCACGCCGGGAATCGATCACGCCGGGCAGATCTTCCGCATGGACAGTCTGGTGGCGCTGCCGGTGCAGGCGCTGCTGCAGCGGAACCTGCCGAGCGCCGCCGACGTGTTGAACCGGATCGCCCAGGCGATGACGAAGGAGCGTTCAGCGGCATGACCTATGTGAAACTCGCCGGCGGCCGCATCTTCGATCCCGCCAATCGCCGCAACGATGTCGCCGGCGATATCTTCATCCACGACGGCCGCATCGCCGCCGATCCCGGTCCCGGCGCGAAAATCGGCCAGGTCATCGACATTTCCGGCCGCGTCGTGATGGCAGGCGGCATCGACATCCACAGTCATATCTGCGGCGGCAAAATGAATCTGGCCCGCACGCTGATGACGGCGGAGCACCGCGAACATCAGACGCCGGCCACCGCCCTTACTCACGGCGGCACCGGACATATGACGCCGTCGACGGCGATAACAGGCTATCGCTATGCCGAGATGGGCTACACCGCCGCATTCGAGCCGGCAATGGTGGCCGCCAACGCGCGGCAGGCCCATGCCGAATTGGCCGACACGCCGATGATCGACAAGGGCTGTTATGTCGTGCTGGGCAACGAGGATGCGTTCTTGCGCATGCTGGCGGCAAATGCGCCGCAAGCGGCCATCAACGACTATGTCGGCTGGATGGTGAAGGCAACTCAGGCCCTGGCGATCAAGGCGGTGAATCCTGGCGGCATCAGTGCCTTCAAATTTAACGGCCGCAATCTCGGCTTCGAGAGTGCAAGCCCGCACTATGGCCTGACGCCCCATCGTATCGTGACCACACTGGCCCAGGCGGCGTGCGATCTCGGCCTGACGCACCCCCTGCATCTCCACTGCAACGATCTCGGCGTGCCCGGCAACATCAACACGACCCTGCAGACGATTAACGCCGTGGACGGCCTGCCGCTGCATCTGACCCATGTGCAGTTCCATGCATACGGTACGGAGGGCGACCGGAAATTCTCCTCCGGGGCCGCCGCGATCGCCGAGGCCGTCAATAAGCGGCCCAATATCAGCATCGATGTCGGACAGATCATGTTCGGCCAGACCATCACCGTCTCGGCGGATTCCATGTCCCAGCATCGCAACAGCGGACTTGGCCGGCCGCGCAAATGGGTTTGTATGGACGTCGAGTGTCAGGCCGGCTGCGGCCTGGTGCCGTTCCAATATCGCGACCGCAATTTCGTCAACGCGCTGCAATGGGCGATCGGCCTCGAATTGCTGCTGCTAGTGGAAGACCCCTGGCGCGTTTTCCTGACCACCGATCATCCGAACGGCGCGCCCTTCACCACCTACCCGCACCTCATCCGCTTGCTGATGGATCGCGATTTCCGCGACGATCGGCTGCGGTCGGTCAACAGGCACGCGGCCGCAGCCAGTGCCTTGCGCAACATCAAGCGGGAATACTCACTGTCGGAGATCGCCATCCTGACCCGCGCCGGGCCGGCCCGGATTCTCGGACTTGCCGGGCGCGGGCATCTCGGACCCGGCGCCGCCGCCGATATCGTGGTCTACAGCGATCAACCGGATCGCGAAGCGATGTTCGGCAAGCCGGACTACGTCTTCAAGGACGGCCGGCTGGTGGTGCGCGATGGAAAACTGATCGAGGTCACCTGGGGTGCCACCCATGTCGCCCGCCCGGACTTTGACGGCGCCATGGATCGTCAGATGGCCGCCTACTTCGAGCGTTTTCAGACGATCCGCAGCGCCAATTTTCGCATCGCCGACGGCGAGATCGAGGATGTTGCCGGCGGCCGCCTGGTCAAGCATGCGCCAGCGGGGGCCCTCGCGCCGTGAAGATCAACGGTGTCGCCATCGACGATACCTTTGCCGAAGCCTTCGGCATGCGGGCCACGCGCCTGATCATCACCGCCGACACGCCGGGCTGGGCGCAGACGGCGGCGGTGAGCCTCTGCGGCTTCGCCACCTCGGTGATCGCTTGCGGCTGCGAAGCCGGCATCGAACGCGATCTGCCGCCGGGCGAGACGCCCGACGGGCGCCCCGGTATCGCCCTGTTGATGTTCTCGATGTCGCTTACCGATCTGCAGAAACAGGTACGTGATCGCGTCGGCCAATGCGTGCTCACGACAGCCGGCTCGGCCTGCTATTCCGGGATCGACGGCGAGGAAGCGGTCAAGATTGGCGGCGCGCTGCGCTACTTCGGTGATGGCTTCCAGATCGCCAAGAAAGTCGGCGACCGGCGTTTTTGGCGCATTCCCGTGATGGATGGCGAGTTCGTCTGCGACGACCACGCCGGCGTCGTGAGGGCCGTCGGCGGCGGCAACATCCTGATTGTCGCCGCATCGCGGGCCGCGGCGCTGCAGGCCGCCGAGCGCGCCGTCGCCGCCATGCGGAAATTGCGCGATGTCATTCTGCCGTTCCCCGGCGGCATTGTCCGTTCCGGCTCCAAGGTCGGATCGAAGTACAAGGCGCTGATCGCCTCCACCAACGATGCCTATTGCCCAACGCTCAAGGGCCAGACGGCGACGGCGCTTCCGGCAGAAGCCGCGTCGGTGCTGGAGATCGTCATCGACGGCCTGACGCCGGAGTCCGTGCGGGCGGCGATGCGCGCCGGTATTGGCGCCGCCTGCGGCGTTGGCGCCGCCGGCGGCATCATTAACATCAGCGCCGGCAATTACGGCGGCAAGTTGGGTAAGTTCCATTTCCCCTTGCGGGAGATCATGGCATGAGTGGCCTCACCTTCCGCTTGAAGGCCGCGCCGCCCTGGCGGCTGGATATGTCGCCGCTGACTCCGGACCGGCTCGCCGGCATGAGTGCGCGCGACATTGGGCGGGTCGGCCTGCTTAGCGGCAACAGTCGGATTCCCGCTGGCGACCTGTTCGACGTTACTGCGGGCGATCCCGCCGACATCCGCGTCCAGAGTGACAGCAAAAAGCTCGATTTCATCGGCAGCGGCATGAGTCATGGCCGGTTCACGGTAGACGGATCCGCCGGCGCCTATTGCGGACTCAATCTCGCGGGTGGCGTACTCATCCTGCGTGGCCAGGCCGGCCCCTATGCCGCCGCCGGAATGACCGGCGGCAGTTTCGAAGCCACAGGCGATGTCGGCGACAATTTCGGCGGCGCCTTGCCGGGCGAAATGCGCGGCATGAGCGGCGGCATCGCCATCCTGCGCGGCAATGCCGGACAGCGGATCGGCGATCGCATGCGCCGGGGCACGATCATCGTCGAAGGCAATGTCGGCGCCTACGCTGCATCGCGCATGATCGCCGGCACGATCATCGCGCTTGGCGCCACGGTCGGCGCCTATCCCGGCTTTGCCATGAAACGCGGTACGCTCATCCTGCGCGCGAGCGCGAATCAAATGCTGCCAACCTTCGCGGATTGCGGGCGGCACGAACTCGGATTTCTAAGCTTGCTCTTTCTGCAGCTCCGTAATACGAGCAGTCAGCTCGATCAGTTGGCAGCGCAAACAAAGATTGTACAGCGCAAGGTCGGCGATCAAGCCGCTGGCGGAAAGGGCGAAATGCTCTTCTGGCGGGACTGAGGATGCGGCGAGCAAAGCACTTCATATCGCACTGCGGAATAAATCCCGCTACCGTCAAGAGAATGTTTCGCACAAATTTGTCACTGTGTTAGACTTCTGCGGTCGTCTGGGCTGCCGGACGTCACGGGGGATTCTACAAAACAAGAAGCTGCACATGACGTGCCGGAGCGGCAGGGCACGTTTGCCTCCATCAAAGGCGGTCCTTGCGATTTTTCGCAACACATGACGGAGGAAGTCATGCCACAACTTGTCGCGCTTTCTTTGAGTATCGCTGTTCTTGGCGCCATCTGGGCCTTTCTGGCGCTGGGTCCGCTTGCTGGCTTTGTCCTGGTTTGGGCCGGATTCATTGCCTGGGGTTGTTTTTTTCACACCGGCGGCGATCAGAAGGCTCTGATCAAGACGATCTGCGGAAACGTCTTCGGAATCATCGTCGCGTGGATCGCTTTGCTGATTATCTTCAAGGGCGGGGTCGTCGGAATGGGGACAGTGGCGATTGCCATCGTGGTTGGCGTCACGGTGTTCGTCCTCGTGATCGTCGCCAAGATCGATCAACTGTCAGCGGTGCCGGCCAATGTCTACGGATACGCCGCTACAGTCGCATTCGCACTTCAAACGCATTTCGCAGCGCCGGCGATAACAGCGCCGGCTGGTGCAACGCCTGAGGTGACCGCAGTGTATGACGAACTGGCAAAGGCGCTCGGGGCGGCCGCCGCGGCTGATCCATTGGCCAACTTGACCTCACCGAGTGTCGCAAACCCGCTGGTCATCATGATAATCTCCATGGTTCTCGGCGCGCTGTTTGGGTTGGTGTCCGGAAAAGTGGCCGGCGCGATCGGGAAAAAGGCGGGCTGAGGGCCAGCCGCATATGCTATCGCTCGAACTGACGCCGCCGCTGATCCTTCGCGGCGGCGTCTATTCGGCGGCGCGGCGGTCCGAGGCCGAGCTGACCAGAAAGCTCCGCAGCAGATCGTAACCGTGTTCTGTGAGCACGGCTTCCGGATGGAATTGCAGCCCGACGATCGGGTGGCGGCGATGGGCCAGCGCCATGATCTCGCCGTCCCGGCTTTCGGCCGTGATTACAAGATCCTCGGGCAGATCTTCCTTGGCAACCACCAGGGAATGGTACCGCGTCGCCCGCAACGGATTCGGCAAGCCGGCAAAGATACCGCCGCCGCCATGCCGGATCATCGATGTCTTGCCATGCATTGGCCGCCGAGCGCGGACGATCCTGCCGCCGAAAGCCTGGCCGATGCTTTGATGACCCAGGCAGACGCCCAAAATCGGAATGGACGGACCGAAGCGCCGCACCGTCGCGACGGAGATTCCGGCTTCGTTGGGTGTGCACGGACCCGGCGAGATGACGATATGGGACGGTTTCAGCGCGGCGATTTCATCGAGGCTGATTCCGTCATTGCGCACGACCTGCGTGGACCAGCCGAGTTCGCGCAGATAGCGCGCCAGGTTGTGGACGAATGAGTCGTAGTTGTCGATCACCAGGATCATGACCCGCCTCCCGGGCCGGACAGCGCCGCAATCAGCGCCCGCGCTTTGGCGACCGTCTCGTCATATTCGTCCGCAGGGCGGGAATCCGCGACGATGCCGCCGCCCGCCTGAAACGTCACAATGCCGTCCTTGATGCCGTAGGTGCGGATGGTGATGCTGGTATCCATCGAGCCGTCGAAGCCGATATAGCCGATGCTGCCGCAATAGGGGCCGCGCCGGGTCGGTTCAAGCTCGGCGATGATCTCCATCGCCCGGATCTTGGGCGCGCCGGTAATCGATCCGCCGGGAAAGCATGCCGCCAGCAGATCGAGCGCCGTCTTATCCGGCTGCAATTCCCCGGTGACCGTCGAGACCAGATGAAACACCGTGGCAAAGGTCTCAAGTTCGCACAGTCGCGGCACATCGACCGACCCGTCACGGCAGACGCGGGAGAGATCGTTGCGCAGGAGGTCGACGATCATCACGTTCTCGGCGCGATCCTTCTCGCTGGCGAGAAGCTCGGCCGCCAGCACTTCATCCGCTTGGGGGGTCGACCCGCGCGGACGGGTGCCCTTGATCGGGCAGCTTTCGACCTGACCATACAGCAGTCTCAGGAAGCGTTCTGGCGACGCCGAAACGATCTCGACATCGCCGGACTTGATCAGAGCCGCAAACGGTGCAGGATTTATCTTCCGCAACCTGCGATAGAGATCAAAACCCGTGAGCCCCTTAGGTAATCTTGCTTGCAAGCATTGAGACAGATTGGCCTGAAAAACATCGCCGGCGAGGATGTAGTTTATGATCCGTTCTACGGCTGTTTCATAGCCAGGTTGCGTGAAGTTGGATTGCAATTCGACCCTTGCGCTTACCGGCGCCGGCTGCGGCAGCCTTGCCGCCGATTCGATCCGGCGAAGGATGTGGTTCAGTCTCTCAATTGCAAGTTGTTCGCGATTTGCTGCGTCAGCCCCGGAAAATCCGCTCGAAACAATCCAGGCCCGTTGTGCCTGATGATCGATGGCGATGACGACATCATGAAATCCGATCACCAGATCTGGAAACTGCATCTCGTCATAGCGCGCCATCGGCACGCGCTCCAGATGCTGGGCAAGCTCATAGCCGAAATAGCCGACCGCTCCGCCTTGAAACGGCGGCAGATCGGGCACCGGCGAAAGTTTGAATCGGCCGAGCTGCTCATCCAGCAGATGAAACGGGTTGCCCTGGAGCCCGCGCTCGCCCAGGAGAATACTGCCATTCTTGCTGCTGAGAATCTGGAACGGCTCGACGGCGATGTAAGAGTAGCGGCCGCGCCGGCCATCGATCACCGCGCTCTCCAGCAGGACGGCATGGCGATCGCTGGCAAAAGGCGCAAATAACTCCAGCGGATCGCGGTAGGCGATCTCCCGGACCAGCGGCGACAGCGCCGTTTGGCCGGCGCCCGCAATATCAGGCACCCGGGATGACGGCGGTGTTATCGGCAGGGTCTGTTGCAACATGGCGTCGCATTGTTCCCAGGCGGGGCGCAATGTGCAACATTTGAATGGACCCGCCCGCCGGCGCTAACCTGCTCATGGATATGGCAAAATCAGAACTGCCCGCGACCGTTCCAGAGACTGCGAGCTGCTATCTTCGCCCGGCGGGGCTGTTCCGCCCGGGCGGGGGCGAAAGCGACAGCGAGTTTCCGCGGCTGTTCGGGGGTCCGCAGCGCATCGGTGCCTGGGAGATCACGATCCGCAACGGCGCGACGATCCAGCGCGCGATCGCGACGGCGCCGGCCCTCAATGACTGGCGCGAGCGGCAGCGGGACGCCGTCAAAACCAGAATGGCGTTGTTGGTCGATCGCTTGACTGCGTTGCGCGGACTCGCCGTCGACCGCATGGATGCAGCGCCTGTGCTTATGGGCATCGTCAATGTCACGCCCGACAGTTTTTCCGATGGTGGCCGGCATGAAGATCCCGCTGCTGCTCTGGCCCATGCGCGCCAACTCATCGAAGCCGGGGCGCGTATCCTGGATATCGGCGGGGAATCGACCCGCCCAGGCGCGCAGCCTGTATCTCCAGCCCAGGAGATCCGGCGGGTATTGCCGGTGTTTCAAGGGCTGCAGGATCTGCGTCAGAGCTCGCCGAAGATCTTGCTTTCGATCGATACCCGGCACGCCGCCGTCATGGGTGCCGCCCTGCAGATCGGGGTCGATATCATCAACGATGTCTCCGCCCTGACCGGCGACCCGGAAAGTCTCGCGGTCGTGGCCGGCAGCAACGCCGATATCGCGCTCATGCATATGCAAGGCGAGCCGCCGACCATGAACCAGGCGCCGGTCTATGCCGACGTCGTGTTGGATGTCTTTGACTATCTGGAGTCGCGCATCGAATCCTGCGTGGCGGCGGGAATCCGACGCGACAGGCTGATCGTGGATCCCGGCATCGGCTTCGGCAAGCGGAGCGCTGAGAACCTGGCGATCCTGCGCAACCTCGCCCTCTTGCACGGCCTCGGCTGCCGCGCGCTGCTGGGCGCATCGCGAAAAAGCTTCGGCGCGAAAACCCAGGCGCTGGCACCTCAGGACCGGCTGCCGACATCCTTGGCGGCGGCTATGTCCGCGGCGGCGCAGGGCTTTCATATCCTGCGCGTGCACGACGTGGCGGAGACAAGGCAGGCGCTGGAAATCTGGCGGCGCATCGCCGAAAACTCAACAGATTGAGCCGGTTTAGCAATCTAGACCAATTCCAAACCAATCGCCTGAGGCTTCAAACGCGGCGGGCTCGTGTTAACAAGCGCTTGCGGGCGATCCGCCGCCGCGCTTTGATATCAACTCGATAAGAACGGGTTTTGCCCTGAGGCCAGGTATCGAAGGCAGACCCGAGCAAAAACGAATCCAACAGGGAGATTAAGCTCATGAGCTACAAACTACGCACCACCGGCATTGCTGCGGCGCTCGCGGCGGCCGTGATGGCGGGTGGGGGCGGTCCGGTGATGTCGGCCGCGCCGGAATCATCGGACCCCATCAAGATCGCGCTGTTCGATTGGACCAGCGTGAACATCAACGCCAATATCCTCGGCGGCATTCTGAAGCGGCTTGGCTACAATGTCGAATACCTCCCGGCGGACTATATCTCCAGCCTGACCACCGGCTTGACGACCGGAGACATCACCATCGCCCTCGAATACTGGGATACGACGGCCGGCGAAGCCATGGCGGCCGCCGATGCCACTGGAAAAACGGAACGTCTCGGCGCGCTCGGACCGAAGGCGAAGGAGGAGTGGTGGTATCCCCTCTACATGAAGGACAAGTGCCCGGGCCTGCCGAACTGGGAGGCGTTGAAGGATCCGGCCTGCGCCGCGGCTTTCGCGACGCCGGACACGGCGCCGAACGGCCGCTATCTCGGCGGTCCCGTCACCTGGGAAGGCTTCGATGACGAGCGGGTGCAGTCGCTCGGCCTGCCCTTCACCGTCATCCATGCCGGCACGGATGCGGCGATGTTCGCCGAGCTGGCCTCGGCCATCGAACGCAAGGCGCCGATCATGATGTGGATCTACTCGCCGCACTGGGCGCCCGCGAAGTACGAGGGCGAATGGGTGGAATTCCCGGAACACACGCCGGAGTGCTATACCGATCCGGCCTGGGGCTCCAACAAGGACATGGCCTATGACTGCGGCAAGCCCTTCGGCGAGATCTGGAAGTATTCCTGGATCGAGCTGAAGACCAAGTGGCCGGTCGCCTACAACGTGGCGAAGAACTACACCATGGACGCCAAGGAATTGGGTCTGCTAGGCGGCCAGGTCGACCTCGACGGCAAGACGATCGAGGAAGTCGCGGAAGCCTGGATCGCCGCCAACGAGGCTAAGTGGCAAGCCTGGGCGCAGTAGGCCCGCGGCATAGTCTGCGCCAGGGTGTTTTGTTGACGGGTGAGCGGGCGAGCCATCGTCCGCTCACTTCATTGGTGTAGATCGTTGAATGGAATGATCCAGGCAGGGACGACCGAGATCGCGCCGGCGCGGCCGGCTTCGCGGCCGGTGCAGATCGCTTGCCGCAATGTGTGGAAGGTCTTCGGCCGCAACGCCGAGGAATTTCTGCGCGGGCGGACGGCAAATCCGACGGCCGAAGATTTGGCAGGCGCCGATCTGATCGGTGCGGTGCAGGCCGTCAGCATCGACGTCAATCGCGGCGAGATCTTCGTCATCATGGGCCTGTCCGGTTCGGGCAAATCGACGCTGGTGCGTTGCATGTCGCGGCTGATCGAGCCCACCGCCGGCGAGATCATCTTCGACGGCCGCGACCTGTTGAAGGCGACGGAGCGGGAGCTGATCGAGATCCGCCGCCACAAGATGGGCATGGTATTCCAGCATTTCGCCCTGCTGCCGCATCAGACCGTGCTGGGCAATGTGGCATTTCCGCTGGCGATCCAGGGCATCGACCGGGCGACGCGGGAAGCGCGGGCGCGCAAGATCATCGAGCTGGTCGGGCTGAAAGGCCGTGAACTTTATCTCCCGCGGCAGCTTTCCGGCGGCCAGCAGCAGCGCGTCGGCATCGCCCGCAGCCTGGCGGTGGAGCCGGAGATCTGGTTCCTCGACGAGCCGTTCTCCGCGCTCGATCCGCTGATCCGCCGCGAGATGCAGGATGAGTTCCTGCGGCTGCAGAACATGCTGCACAAGACGATCGTGTTCATCACCCACGATTTCGACGAGGCCATCCGTCTCGCCGACCGTATCGCCATCATGAAAGACGGCGCCATCATCCAGGTTGGCACGCCGGAGGATCTGGTGACGCGCCCGGCCACCGACTATGTGCGCGAATTCACCCGCGACGTGCAGCGCGCCAAAGTCATCTCCGCCCGTTCGCTGATGCGGCCGGCGGCGCCGGGCGGCCGCTATGCCAGCCATGTGCAGGCCGGCGCCCGCATCGCCAGTTTCGCCGCGCAGATCGTGGCCGCCGATCAGCCTTTCGGGGTCATCGGCGAGAACGGCCAGCTTGCGGGCGAAATCCACCGCGACGCCGTCGTGGCGCTGTTGGCCGGCCGCGATCATCAGGCATGAGCGCGACTGCTGCCATCGGCACCGCCCCGCGGCCGATCATCCGGCCTTGGCCGTTGTTCTGGCTGGCGATGCTGGCCGTCACAATCATCCTGATCGCGTTCCGCGAACAGCTGCAGCCGCTGTTTCCGCAGCTCTATGACTACCCGCGGGCCTGGATCATTCCGGTGGCGAACTGGACGACGATCTTCATGCGCGACGTCGTCATTGCGTATTTCTTCACCATCACGCGGGCCTTCTCGGAGCTCTTGAGCCTGCCGCTGCAGCTCTCCTACGGGCTGTTCGACCGCGGCTTCACCTTCGGCAATGGCGCGGAAGCGGTCACGATCCCGCCGCTCTCCTGGGTCGGCGTGGTGGCCACCGTCGCGATCATCGGCCATGCCTATGGCGGCCGGCGGCTGGCGCTCATCGGCGGGCTGGGTTTTCTCTATCTCGCCATCTTCGGCCAGTGGGACAGCGCGATGCGCACGATGGCGGTGATCGTCATCACTGTGCCGCTGGGCGTGCTCATCGGCCTGCTGGTGGGAATTCTCGGCTACCGCCGGTCCGGGTTGAACAAGGCGGTCATCGTGCCGCTGCTCGATATCGCCCAGGCAATGCCGCAATACGCCTACCTCGTGCCGATCCTCCTGCTGTTCGGCACCAATCCGGTGTCGGCGATGATCGCCACCCTGGCCTTTGCCGTGCCGCCGATGGTGCGGGTGACGACGCTGGCGCTCGGCCAGGTGCCCGGCGAGATCCAGGATTTCGGCAACATGGCCGGATGCACGCGCCGCCAGCATCTCTGGCGCATCCTCGTGCCCTCGGCGCGGCCGACGCTGATGGTCGGCGTCAACCAAGTGATCAACATGACGCTGAACATGGTGATCATCGCTTCGATGATCGGCGCCAGCGGCCTGGGCTTCGACGTGTTGACCGCGCTGCGGGCCCTGAAGATCGGCCCGGCGCTGGAAGCCGGCATCGCCATCGTCGTCCTGGCGATTGTGTTCGATCGCATCAGCCAGGCCGCCGCGGCCCGGCCGCCGGGAATGCTGGTCCCAGGCCTGCCGTTCTGGCGGCGCCATCCCTACATCCTGCTGGCCCTTGCCGCGCTGCTGTCGACAACGCTGCTGAGCCTCTTCGTGCCCTGGCTGGGAGTGCTGCCAAGGGAGGCTACATTATCGACCGGCGCCATCTGGCAGGCGGCGATCAACTGGATCATCGTCAACTTCTTCGACTATATCGAGGCTGCCCGCGTATGGCTGGTGCTGAACGTCCTAAGACCGGTGAAGGATTTCCTGCTGGTTCTGCCCTGGATCTTCACAGTGGTATTGCTCGGCGCTGCGGGCTATCAGCTCGGCCGCTGGCGGCTGGCGCTCGCGGTCATGCTGACGACGATGTTCTGCGCCGTCACCGGCCTTTGGGACATCACCATGACGACGGTGTACCTGGTGGCCGTCTCCAGTGTGGTTGCCGCCATGATCGGCATTCCCCTGGGCATCTGGGCGGCGCGCAGCGACCGGGCCGACCGCTTTCTCGCCGTGGTGGTCGACACGCTGCAGACGATCCCGGCGTTCTGCTATCTGATTCCCGCAGTCATGCTGCTGCGGGTCGGCGATGTCGCGGCGATGCTGGGCATCGTGCTCTATGCCGTGGCACCGGCGATCCGCTACACCAACCACGGCATCCGCCGGGTCTCACCGCAACTGATCGAGGCCGGCAAAACCTCGGGCTGCACGCGCTGGCAGCTGCTGTGGCGCATCCAACTGCCGCTGGCGTTGCCTGAGATCATGCTGGGCATCAACCAGGTGGTGTTCCTGGCGCTGTCCATGGACATCATCGCCGCTATGGTCGGCACCGCGGACCTGGGCCAGGAGGTTTTCAAGGCGCTGTCCAAGGCCGATGCCGGCCGCGGCATTATTGGCGGCCTGGCCGTTGCCTGCATCGGCATCGTCGCCGACCGGCTCATCAGCGCCTGGAGCCGCCAGGTGAAGGATCGCTACGGCACCGCCTGACCGGCCGCGGCCGGAACTTCACCCCCGGGGCATCGCGTTGGTTCTCCCGCGATGGAAAACAACCGGCAACGCGGGCGGGGGTAGCGGCGCTTGGCGGGCGGCAGCGGCCAGGGCTTCTGATCGATGCAGTCGCCCGTCTTTGATTCGCCATGCTTTTTTGCAGCATTTATTCCCGCCGAACTACCTGACCAGACAAAGAAATTCAGCGAAAACTGCGATTCCCAGGGAACCCAATTTTTGAGGAACGATGCCATACAAGGGAATCCCGCCCTGTTCGCGGCCCCATCGCCGGATGCCATAATCCGATACACAATGTCCAACATCGAGGTTGCCGTTGGCGGCAACGGGACCGGTAGATGGTGTTTCCGGCGGCGCCCTTCAAGGAAAATTATCCTCACGCCGTCAGGCGATTCAGATCCGCCGACCAAGGCAGGATTGCCGAACTGACGATGGCGGGGCGTCCCTAACCGGGTCGAAACACCGCAAATGTCCGCTGCGCTAGCCGGCCTCGGAACAAAACTCGGGGACTGCACATTCTTCCCATTGGGTCGCGGGATGCGGCGCAGACGCATCCGTCAGGGCATGCAGGCGAAGCAGCTTGGATAGGACGGCCCCGATGAACACGGATAATCTTCTCAGATTCTCTTCCATGAAGATACTTGCCGGCTTTGCGCTCATCGCCGCGCCGGTCGTTCTCGGCTCTCATTCGGCCGAGGCCGGCACGATCTATTGCGGCGCGCGTCCCGATGTCGTCGCCCTGCTGGCGAGCGATTTTCG
Organism: Dongiaceae bacterium; assembly: GCA_046154965.1. GTDB lineage: Bacteria > Pseudomonadota > Alphaproteobacteria > Dongiales > Dongiaceae > DATKFM01. The sequence continues at coordinate 54,625 of JBJXDY010000024.1, forward strand.
CGAGCAGACATCCTCAGTCGGCGTTACCGGCGACGGGCAGTTGCTTGAAGTGCTGACAAACGAGAATGGCGCGACCTGGTCCATCGTCCTGACGGACAAGCGCGGCCAAAGCTGCATCGTCGCGACGGGCGAAGGCTGGCAGGATCGCAATCCCGATCCGGCCATGCTCGAACCGCAGCTTTAGGGGATCGTGGTGTCATGACCATCGCAGATTTCAATACTCCGATCTGCTTGTTACTTCCCCACCAATTCGCTGCGGCATGCACATATGTAGTGCATCGAGAGACAGTCCCCTCTCCCCCACTTCGTGGGGGAGAGGGGACAATATTGAAGAAACTCCAACCAGCGACACTTGCCTAGCAGAGGACGCCGGACTTCGGATCGCCGCAGGGACCCTCGCCGGTGTCGACGAAGCCCTCGTCGGAGTCGGCCTTGTTGAGGATCTTCGCGACCTTCTCAGCGGCTTTCCGGCCCTTGGTGTGGATGGTGCCGGTCTCATCGTCGGTAACGACGTAGCCGGGGCCCATCGGGTTCTCCCGAACGACCCACTCGCCAGCCAGAGCCACGGCCGGCGCGCTGAGCGCATAGACCAAAGCAAGGAAGCTCGTACTCTTCGAGACAATGCCTTTCATGTTCAAATCCTCCGATTGCGGATGTGTAATCAGCAGAGCACGCCGGACTTCGGATCGCCGCAGGGACCCTCGCCGGTGTCGACGAAGCCGCTGTCTTCCTTGTCCTTCGCCAGGGCCTTGTTGATCTTCTTGGCGGTGCGGTCCGCTTCCTTCTGCGTGGCGTCCAGCGGGATGAAGGTGTCCCCCTCGCGGATGCCATACTTCGTGCCGTCATAGAGATAGCTGCTCCAGGTCGCGAACGCCGCACCCGGGAACAGGGCGAGCGCCGCCGCCAGGGCGAGAGCAGCAAGACTGCCGGACTTCATTCGATTCATTTCTTCCTCCTTCGCCGGAGACATTCGCTCAGTCTCGCGGCATCTGTGGCAAAGGAGGCGGAAGATGTGCGCGTTGCCCGGCGGAGAATGTGACGGGCAGCACAGGCGCGGGCGAATTAACGGCGCCGTTCCGATAGGAACGGAACCTTTCCCGGCGATTCACGGTGGTTTCACGGACGACCGGGGCGATAGGGCGGGCTTGAAACCCGCCCCGGCAATTGTTCAGTGAATCGGCGCCACAGAAAAGGCCGCACCGTCGCCGGCGCGGCCTTCTCCGTCTTGCAGTCCTCACCACCCCCTCACGCCGGCTCCGGCGCCTTCAGGCGCAGGAGCTTGCTGAGAAGGGCGTCAAGGCCCTGGGCTTCGCCGGCGTGCAGGTCGATGAGGCCGACCTTTTCCACCAGCTTCTCGAGGCTCTCGAGCTCCTTCAGCCGCAGGAGGAGCGGGTTGTCCTCCATCAGCTTGGCGGTGTTCAGCAGGGAGCGCGTCGCCGCGGTCTCCTCCTGGCGGCGGATCAGGTTGGCCTTCGCCGTCCGCTCCGCCGCCACCACCGTGTTCACGAGCTCGCGGATCTCGCCGGGCAGGATCACGTCCTTCACGCCGAGCTCCGTCACCTCGATGCCCGTCTCGGCCAGGCGCTCGCGCACGAACGTACGCAGCTCCTGGTCGAGGGCGCCCTTGGCGGAGAGCACCTCGTCCAGCGTCCGCGCCGCCACCGCCTCGCGGATGGCGAACTGCACCAGGCGGTACAGCCAGCCGTCCACATCCGCGACCGCGCTCGCCGCGCGCTCGGGATCGACGATGCGGCGGAGCGCCGAGAGCGTCACGCGCAGGGCGATGCGGTCCTTGGTCAGCATCTCCTGCGCGGTGATCTCCACCGCCTGCGGCCGCAGGTCCACCCGCTTGACCTCCACCTTGCGGTTGACGGTCCAATAGGCGTGGCGGCCCGGCGCCAGGCGCTCCATCAGGCGGCCCTCGACATAGAGCAGGCCGGCCTCGTGGTTCTCCACCACCGTCTCCGCGAGATAGACGCTCCGCGCGCGGTCGAGCAACGTCGGGTGCCGCGCGGCCACGCGGGGCTCGCGCGCGACATCGATGCGCTCGACCTCGACGGCCGTGGCCACCTTCCAGAACACGCGCACCTGCCACGGACCGGCCAGATGGACCGGCCGGCCGTCGAGGCTGACGATGGCGAGCTCATCGGCCCGCGTCTCCACCGCCTCGAACAGTTCGGCCGCCAGTTCCGGCCGCTCCGCCTTCATCACGGCGTAGCGGTCGGCCGCGAACTCGGCTCGCACCACCTGGAAGATCTCGGCCTTCAGCGCGTTCAGCGGATCAAAGACCCGGTGACGGCCCGGGCCGAGCACCCGCTCGTACCGGCCGTTCCGCGTCAGGAGGGCGCGCTCGCCGTCCTTCACGGTGACGCGGAGAGTGAGATAAAGCCAACGCATAGTAACCTCCACACTTCGGCCCGGCGGCCATGCCGCAAGACTCTGTTGCAACTTCGAGGATACGGGTTCCGGACGCGTCTTCCCAAAAGACCGGCGGGCCGGGGCTTGAGCCCGCGGGGATCAGCGGGCGCGTGCCGGCGCGCACCGCACCGGGGTGCGGCGAACGGCAGCCGAACCCGACGATCCGCGCGGGCGATATCCGCCCCGGCGCAGAGCCGGTCTCAAGGTGTCTGGTTCGTTCGAAAGGCCTTTCGGCCAGCCGACCGGACCGCGACTGAAGCGCGCGTCCGGTTCCCTAGAATGGAATTCAGCTGTCTAGGCTGAACCGGAGCGTTGGCGCGGGATTCGAACCCGCAACAGGATGCTTAACAGGCATCTGCTCTTACCATTTGAGCTATCCTCACTTGGGCGTTCGGACGGAATCGAACCGTCACCTCCGGGGACAATCCCCGGTGCTCTGACCACAGAGCTTCGATCGCGTTCCTCGTCAGGCGGAACACGGACACGCAGAGCGCACCGCGCCGGCCGGGACATCAACGAGCCCGGACCCGGGGCCGAACGAAGGAGCGGGCTTATGCGCCGATTGGATTCTGAATTCAAGTGGAAAAATGCGCGGCGAAGTTGAGCGCGAGGCTTTTGCAATGCGGTGCGGCGCAGCCGCCACAGGGCGGCGTGCGTATTGTGTTAACCGCCAGCGGCCGCCTCGGTGACCGACTTCATCTGCGCCAAGCCCTTCTCCATATCGCCGCCGAGCATCTTCTCCATATCGACGAAAACAGAGAATGCTTTCGCAAGGAACCCGTTACGGCCGGAGATGGTCCAGGTGACGGCAGTCTGCTGGCCGTCGGGCCTGAAGGCGAATTCGCTGATGTTGCCGCCTTCGAACGGCTGCACGAAAGCGACATCGATACGGACGAGTTCGTTGGGACGGCTCTCGGCCAGCGTCATGCGGCCCTCGCCCACATCCTTATTGCCGGACCAGGTGAAGACAGCGCCCTGGCCGGCCGGCGCGCCCTCGAAGGTCACCTTCGCCTGGGGATCGAGCTTCGCCCAGGGCGACCAGGCCTCCCATTTATGGAAGTCGTTCACCTGGGCGAAGACGTCGGCCGGCGGCGCAGCGATAGTGGCCGTCCGTTCGATGCGGAATTCGGCGGGCTGCAGCGCCACATAGACGGCAAACGCCGCGATGATGACAACGATGGCGGCGATAACCGTGAGAATTTTCTTGATCATGGGACACCCAATGGATTCAGAGTTGCCGGCTAGCGGATGCGCACATCGTCCCAGAAGGAGATCCAGTGATCGACGCGTTTCATGCCGGCCCGCGGCGCCTCGTAGGACCAGGCGGCGCGCTTGCTGCGCACCGTCTTGCCGGCGATGTCATAGAACTGGACCCCGTGCGGGCAGCCGAGATCGCTCTTGGTTTTGCGCGCCTTGCGCAGCAGATCCATGCGCACGGAGTCGCGGGGGAAGTAGCTGTAGCCGTGGGCCTCGCGGGTGCGGTCGCTCTCGGCGATCACCCGGCCGCGCCAAATGGCTTTCATGGCAGGACTCCCTTGTTGCAGCCGGACGCGATCATAGCACAGGCGCGGCCCCGCGCTAGCCGTTCACCATGACCTTGAACCCGCCATAGGTCATGCGCTTGAGGTCGAACGGCATCGCCATGCCCTTCATCATCCTGTTCATGCGCGGATCCTTCATGACCTTCGCGTTGACCCGGTCGCGATCGGCACGGGATTTGTAGCGGATCCAGGAGAACACCACCGTCTCGCCGCGCTTGAGCTTGGTGAGCTTCGGAAACGGCAGGCCGAACTTCACCTGCAGATCGTCGCCGCTGCATTCCAGCACTTCGAGCGCGCCGTGATCGCGCCAGACCTTCGCCGCCTTCCGCGCCATGCGGCGATAGGCGGCGAGGTTCTTCTTCGGCACGGGTATCACAAATCCGTCGACATAAGGCATGGGCAGACTCTCATTACCTGATCAGGATTGCTTCTTGGGATAGCGATCGTGATGTTTCACCCAGGCCATGGTCCAGGGCAGCTTGTCCTCGTCGCGGCCCTTGGGCACGAGATCGAGGAAGTTGTAGGCGCCGACCAGGATGTCCAGGCCGCGGGCATAGGCGGAGTAGGTGTGGAAGATCCCGCCCTTCTTGTCCTTGTAGAAGACGCTGGCGCCCGGCATTTCTTCGCCCATGGAGTCCTGGAGCTTGTAATTGTAGAGCACCTTGCCGTTGCCGGATTTCTCCTCGGGGAAGGAGACATGGAAGTCCTCGTTGAAGTCGCTGCCGTAGGACGACACCCACTTGAACTTCCAGCCCATGCGTTTCTCAAAAGCCTTGATCTCCTTCAGCGGTGCCCGCGACACCGCCACGAATGTCACATCGCGCTGGGCCAGATGCACGGCCGCGCCATCGAAATGATCCGCCAGGAATGAGCAACTCGGGCATCCCTGCTTCCAGCCCGGCCCGAGCATGAAGTGATAGACGATGAGCTGGCTGCGGCCGCCGAACAGATCCGCGAGCGACTCCTTGCCTGCGGGTCCGTCGAAGACATAGTCCTTCTCCACCTTCTCCCAAGGCAGCTTGCGCCGCTCGGCGCTCAGCTTATCGCGCAGCCGGGTGAATTGCTTCTCCCGGCCCAGCAGCTTCTTGCGGGCGGCGACCCATTGGTCGGCGGAAACGACGGCGTGTTTCATGGCAATTCTCCTTCGTGACTGCGTGTGTCAGAGCGACTCGACATAGGCAGCCAGGCGCACCATGCATTCGCTCCAGCCCGTGTTGTGGGCGTCGCGCGCGGTGACGGATTCGAAGACAGCCTGATGCAGGGTGAGCTTGGTCTTGGAGCCCTGCTCGACCATCGTCACGGTGACCAGTGTCTCATGGCCGAGCTGGCCGTTCTCATCCTCCCAGGCCCAGGTGAAGACCAGCCGCTCCGGCGGCTTGATCTCGCGGAACACGCCGCGGAGCCGGTGCTCGGTGTTCGGCGGATGGCTGCCGGAGCAGCCCTCGTCGCCCGAGCGCATGATGTAGTGGAACGCGCCGCCGGGACGCAGGTCCATCTTGCATTGGGGCAGCGTGAAGCCGGCCGGGCCCCACCAGCGCACCAGATGCTCGGGCCGGGTCCAGACGCGGAAGACGAGATCGCGGGGCGCATCGAGGATGCGGGTGATCGTCAGCTCCTGCGGCGCCGATTCTGCCGTCTTCGCGGCGGCGCTACTTTTTGCGGCCATTTTTCTTTCCCTTTCCTTGCAGTTCGTCGAGATAGGTTTCCAGGCGATCGAAGCTGTGCTCCCAATAGCGGCGGTAGAATTCCAGCCAGTCGGCGACGCTCTTCAGCGGCCCGGCCTCGAGCCGGCAGGGCCGCCACTGCGCCTCGCGGCTGCGGGCGATCAGGCCGGCGCGCTCGAGCACCCGCAGATGCTTGGAGACGGCGGGCAGACTCATCTTGAACGGCTCGGCCAGCTCGGTCACCGACGCCTCGCCGCTCGCCAGCCTGGCGAGGATGGCGCGCCGGGTGGGATCGGCGAGCGCGGCAAAGGTCGTGCTAAGACGGTCTGGGGTCATTCGAATTGAACTATCCGGTTATGTAACCTATCGGTTAAATAAAACGGAACGCTGTGCATGTCAAGAGGCCGGAAATGCGGGCCGAAGGCGAGAGGAATTTGACCTAATCCATGCCGTCGACAAAGACCGCATTGCCGACCGCGCTTTTCAGTCTGAGAGGCAGGATCGCCTGGTACTCCGGCGACCGGTACCAGTTCTCGGCGGCGGCTCGCGAGGGGAACTCGATGATCACCAGCCGCGGATGCGGCCAGTCGCCTTCGATGACGGACAACGCGCCGCCCCGCACCACGAACTTCCCGCCATGGGCGGCGAGCGTCGGCATCACATGCTTGCGATACTCCGCAAACATCGCTTCGTCCTTCACGGTTTCCTGAAAGATGCCGTAGGTTTTCATGCCATTCCTCTTTTCACGGCGATCGGTGAGGCGCTGAGCCCCGCTTGCACCGGCAGATCGGTTATAACTAAGGCTTGGAAATGCTGGCGACCCCACGGGGATTCGAACCCCGGTTTGCGCCGTGAGAGGGCGCCGTCCTGGGCCTCTAGACGATGGGGTCGTGCCGGAGGCCGAAGGGCCCTGACTTAGTGGAAGGGCGGCGGGGGATCA
>JBJXDY010000025.1:0-44739 GCA_046154965.1 Dongiaceae bacterium
TTCGCCAAGCACGGTAACGGTATAGTTCCCAACCGGTCGGGTGTAAATATATACGGCACCCTGGTGGCGTAGCGCCGGCTTTTTGTCGGCCTTGACTCCCGGCTCGATAAACACAGAGATTGCGGCGAGACCATCCGAGAACACGAGGTGTGACATCGTGCCGGTTTTGCCTGGCATCGAGCGTCGCAGCTCCATTAGTTTGGTAAATCCGGCCGGCTGGTTGTGCACGATCCAGCCAGAGTCGCCACTGTCAGCCAAAGTCATGGCCGAACGGTCGACCCGCCAACCCTGTTTTGTACTGACTGCGGCATATTTTGAACGCACAAGCTCACGCTTGAAACTGCCACCAATTTCCAGCGTCGAGAAAGTAAACGCTTCAACAGGCTCGTTTTTTTCGTTCAGCGTGCGTGCACGCAACGTGAGCCCGGTTTTGAGATCAGCACAGAAACGCCGTGCGTAACGCAGGTTGTCCTTCGGCACCAGCGCAACCCACCGACACTCCACACCCGCAACACGATCCGTGCTTTCCATGACGATGCGGTAATGCTGAGCAATATCATTGATCTGCTCAAGACGAACCGGAAACTGGCGCGAACCGCGCGGATCGATCAAAACGGTCTTGGTGCCAGGCAGATAACAGGTCACCTGCTCGTTGGTGCGCACGACTTCCCGTGCCGGGCCGTCGAGCGTTTCAAGCCGCTCCAGAACGCCCCCCGCCGGGTTGACAAAATGCGCAATGCGCGAGGTTTCGGATTGACCGCCGTGATTAAAAACGAAGGTACCGGAGTAATTGATACTGCGACTGGCCGACGCCATTTTCTCAAGCATCGCAAGACCTTCGCGATTGTCGTCCGCAGCAAAGGCGAGCGCCGGCAGAAAACCGCAAAGCAGAACCCAGCAAACTCTCATGAGTATCAGCGACCTGCCGGGTTTGCGATTGAAATCGTGCGAATGTAGGGTGCGACGCCCTGCAATCCGCTGCTGGGCGAGACCCCCTGATGCGCCAGCAGGTATTCGTTCATCTGGCTGTCGCTCGGTGCGCTGACCAATTGCGGCTCCGCTGAAACCTGCACCCCTGGGGCGCCCGCCTTGGCCAATTCGGCATGTGGAGGCGCGATACTACCAGTCGAAAATGCCATCCAGCCAACGACGGCAATCGCCGATACCGAGGCAGCGGCGGAAAGCGCGTAAGTAAAAGCTTTGGCGGGCTGCGATGCGCGCCGCGGCGCCAGGACCGTGGGTTCATTTTGCAGGGCAGAACCCACACGATCAGCTATATCGATCTCCGTAGCCTGTCCGCGCATGACATCACCAATCAGATGATAGGTCGCCCAGGATTCACGAGCCTCGGCCGTATCGCCGAGACGCAACATGGCCTGGTGGGTTTCCTGCGCAGACAGCTCGCTGTCCATCAATGCTGAAATTTTTTCCATATCACCATCTCCTGTCCTTGCTGGTGCCCAGCAAGGGTCTCAACTTTTCCGCTACCGCTTCACGGGCACGGAAGATTCTTGAACGAACCGTGCCCACCGGACATTGCATGACTTCGGCGATTTCCTCATAACTCAGCCCTTCTACCTCACGAAGCGTAATTGCCGTTCTCAATTCTTCAGGCAATTCCTGCAAGGTTTGGTTCACTGTTTCCCCAACCTGCTTGCTCATCAGCTGATTTTCCGGGGTATTCAGATCCCGTAACTGCTCGCCCGCCTCGGTCGATTCCGCCTCCTCCGCATCCAGTTCGGTGCTGGTCGGCGCACGCCGACCCATGGCCACAAGATGATTCTTGGCCGTGTTGATTCCGATCCGGTACAGCCACGTATAAAAGGCACTTTCACCACGAAAGCCCGGAAGCGCACGATAGGCTTTAATAAAAGCTTCCTGCGTCACATCCTCGACCTCACTCGGATCCCGAATAAAGCGCGATAGCAGTCGCCCCAGCTTTCGCTGGTATTTGGTGACCAGCAAGTCGAATGCGCGTTTGTCACCGCTTTGCACCCGCTCTACCAGCTGCTGATCGACTTCGCGATCGCTCATCTCGTTTTTATCCGGTCCCTGACGCTGCGGCGCTTCTGTTACCCGGCAGGCAGTACGCACTGACCGGCGCCGCAGTATAACTGCACCGGGAACCGGACAACATGCGCCGCTTAAGCGCTACTGGACAGACCGAATACCCTTGATTAAGTTCAAATAACTGCGATTTTTCATCATGTGGTATTTAAAGCATAGCCTTTGCCGGAGTATTTCGTCCCCAGATGCGCCGATCCAACAGGCGAAACAGGAGCTCCAGCACTAATGCCAGCACCGCCGCGGGGATCGCACCGGCCAACATCAAGTCGCGGTCGTTGATCGCGAGACCCGCAACGATCCGCTCACCGTAACCGCCGGCACCAATAAATGCAGCGATCGTTGCCGTGCCGACATTGATCACCGCCGCGGTCTTGATGCCCGCCAGTACGCCGGGCAGTGCCAGCGGCAATTCAATCAAACGCAGACATTGCCAGGCATCCAGTCCGAGGGCCCGCCCCGCATCGAGCATGCCTTTGCCAACACCGGTAATGGCGGCCTCGGTGCTTCGCACAATGGGCAGCAGCGCGTAAAAGAACAGGGCCAGGATGGCCGGCAACGCACCAATTTGGCCGAACGCTGCAATCAGAAATGCCAGCAACGCCAGACTGGGAATGGTCTGCAAAACGCCAATGCCTGGAAGGATCCAGCGCCCGGCGGTTGGAGAACGTTGTGCCCAGATCCCGAGCGGAATTCCGACAACAATACTCAACATTAGGGAACTGCAAACCAGCAACAGGTGTTGCATCGTCAAACGTGCCAGATCCGGCCCGAGCAAGCGGCTCCAAAGCGTTTGCCTTTCGCTACTCACCACCCCCGTTGCCCGCTCCAGCCACTGATTGGCGACCGCCGAAAAACTTTTGCCTTCCAGTTCCACCGCGGCATTCATGCCGCGAACGGCCTCTACCGTCATCGCCCCCTGCAGCCGCTCCAGTGCCGCCCAAGCCGCGGGATGGCGCTGCGGCAGATCAATCCGGTACACCAGCAAAGCCTCATACGCCGGAAAAACATGCTGGTTGTCACGAAGCAGCCGGAGTTTTTGCACATTGATTTTCGGATCCGTGGTGTAAACGTCGATGACGTCAACCTGATCCCGCGCCAGCGCCTCATAGGCGAGTCCGTGCTCAAGGCTGCGGATTTGCAAGGCATCGAGCCCATAGGCGGCGCGCACCTTCGGCCAGCCATCCCGCCGGCTGAGGAATTCCGGAGACAGGCCGGCACGCAAACCATGAGCGGCACGCAGATCGCCGATATCGGTGTAGCGCGAAGGGGCGGCTTTTAACTCAGGCATCGCCAGCGCATAAGCATTGTCGAAACCCAAAAACACACCTGCAGCCAACCCCTGTGGCGCCAACAGCCGATTCAATTCCTCGAGCGAAGGTACCGCAGGCAGTCCGAGCAATTCGAGCGCGACCGTACCGGTGTAATCGGGGTATAGATCGATGGCGCCACTTTTGAGCGCTGAGAACAGGATTGCCGAATTGCCCAGCCCGGGACGGTGCTCCACTTGCACGAGGCCTGTCCGTCGTACGGTGCCGGCAAGAATTTCGCCCAGGATGTACGACTCGGTGAAGCGTTTGGAGCCGACGCGCAACGGTTCTGCCGCAAAGACCGTCATGGCAGCAACGAGTTGAAGAAGAACTAACGCCAAACCGATGGCCATCATGGCCAAAAATCGGGGTTTGGAGCCATTGGCATCGCGTGGTTGCATGGCGTGAAGATGTTAGCATGCGACCTGCACGCAAGCTTTGAAAAAGCGCTGCCAAAACGTATTGGACATGCCATGACCGCACGCGATACCAAACTTGACTCCTACTGGATGCCTTTTACCGCCAACCGCGCCTTTAAACAGGCACCGCGCATGTTGGTCGCAGCGAAAGACATGCATTATTCAACCGACGACGGCCGCCAGATTCTCGACGGCACCTCCGGCCTCTGGTGCGTCAATGCCGGGCATTGCCGTCCACGCATTGTCGAAGCGATCCAGAAGCAGGTCGCGACCATGGACTACGCGCCGGCGTTCCAGATGGGCCATCCCGATGCCTTTCGCGTTGCAGAACGTCTCGCCGCGATGGCACCTGGCGACCTGGATCACGTGTTCTACTGCAACTCCGGCTCCGAGGGCGTCGACACCGCATTAAAAATCGCACTGGCTTACCACCGCGCTCGCGGCGAAGGCCACCGTAATGTTCTGATTGGTCGTGAGCGCGGTTATCACGGCGCCGGCTTCGGCGGCATTTCGGTTGGCGGCATCCCGGCCAATCGCAAGGTCTACGGCAATATGCTGTTTCGCGTCGATCATCTCGCGCACACCCACAATCTGAAGGAAAACGCATTCAGCCGCGGTCAACCCGCCTGGGGCGCACACCTTGCGGATGAACTCGAAACGCGCATCGTGCCGCTGCACGACGCCAGCAACATCGCCGCAGTCATTGTTGAACCGCTCGCCGGCTCCACCGGAGTGCTGGTGCCGCCCAAGGGTTACCTCGAACGTCTGCGCCAGATTTGCGACAAATACGGCCTGCTGCTGATATTTGATGAAGTCATTACCGGCTTCGGCCGCACCGGCCCCTGCTTTGCCGCTGAGGCGGTCGGGGTGGTGCCGGACATGATGATCGTCGCCAAGGGGCTGACCAACGGCACCGTGCCAATGGGCGCAGTGATCGTGCGTCGCGACATTTACGAAACCGTGGTCAACAATGCGCCAGCCGGGATGGTCGAACTGTTCCACGGCTACACCTACTCCGGTCACCCGCTGGCAACGGCTGCGGCATTGGCCAGCCTGGATACCTTCGAAGAGGAAGGTTTGTATCAACGTGGCCAGGAACTGGCGCCTTATTTCGAACAGGCCGTGCAGTCGCTGCGCGAAATGCCCAATGTCATCGACGTGCGCAATATGGGTATGGTCGCCGGTATCGAACTCGAATCGCGTCCTGGCGCACCAACGGCGCGCGCCTTTGAAACCTTCCTCAAGTGTTACGAAAAAGGCGTGCTGATCCGTACCACCGGCGACATCATTGCCCTTTCGCCGCCGCTGATCATCAGCAAGGCACAGATTGATGAACTGGTTGGCACGCTGGCTGACGCCTTGCGCGAGGTTGGGCGAAATGGATAAAAGTTATTTAAAAACAATATCTTAAGATAACTCCTCGACATAAAAACGGGCAGCCTGGGCTGCCCGTTTTTATATGCCGCAGGTTTTATTTCGTCAGGCAGTGACGCAGCCAGGCCGCGGTCAGTTTTTCCTGGGTCGAATTCTGCTTCAACCGCTGGTCCAGCGCCGGCCAGTCAACACGGTCCAGTTCCTGATCCTGATTAAAGCAGGAGAACACGTAACTCTTCTTGCCCGTCTTGGGATCAACATGCGGTTGCAGACACTGGGCGCAGATCTCTTTCATCATGCACTGCATCGGCGAGTTGATCGAACCGACGGCATGGTGGCATTCCTTCAGATGCGGCTTGAGGATTTCATGCCGCGCCCTGGTAACCGCCGCCATCATCTTGTCCGAGCCGATGGCGATGATGCGGTCAGCATCGCTGAACGGAATCGCCTGCTCGCCAAGAGCACCCGAGGCATAACTGTTCATCGCCTGCACGATATTGCCGACAAAGGTACGGTCCGATGGCCGTGAGGGTTTGAACCCCGGCTGCTCATCGCAGCACCAGATCACCACATCACTCGCCGCTTCGATATTCTCCACATGGTAACGATCGGCCATCGATTTATAGCCGGCAAAATAAAGCACCTTGCTACCGGCTTTGCGCATGGCCTGACCGATCGAAAACAGCACGGCATTGCCCAGACCGCCACCCACCAGCACAACGGTTTCGCCGGAGGTAATCTCCGTGGGAGCCCCGGTCGGCCCCATCAGAATCACTGGTTCACCGGTTTTCAGTTCAATACACAGGCTGCTCGACCCACCCATTTCGAGGACGATCGTCGACAGCAGCCCTTTCTCCCGATCGACCCAGGCTCCGGTCAGCGCCAAACCTTCCATCGCCAGCGTGGTGCCCTGGGCCTTCTGCGCACGCGCCTCAAAATTCTGCAGCCGGTAAAACTGTCCGGGCTGGAAACGCCGCGCGGCGAGCGGCGCCTTGATGATCACTTCGACGATAGTCGGCGTCAGTCGCTTCACCTCATGCACCGTGGCACGCAGTTCGCCCTGCAGCCTGGCCAGGAATCCTGCGTCATCCGTTTTGGCAGCAGGCTGGATTTTCTCCAGCACCTTGCTCACCACCGGGTAGCCCTGCTTCGCACTGCCAATCGCCTTGACCACATTGCCGAAAAACGACGGATGCACATCACCGAAATAACTGATGCAGCGACCATCGTCACGCTTCGACAACAGCACATTGATCGCATTCGGTTTGGAAATAGCTTTTTCGGCAGCAACAGGCTGGCCGTTTTCGTCGCAGGCACGGAAATAACGGCCGTCGAGAACAAAGTGATCAGCGTCCTCACGGGCCAGCACGGTATTCGGTTGTGTGCCGGCTGCAATCAGCACGGCTTTCGCCGGCATCACAGCCTGCCCGGCATCCCGCCACTCGCCATCGTCACCTTTGGTCTGCACACCAACCTTGAGCCCGCTGGCATGGCCGTATTGATCGGTTTCAATGGCCAACGGCGTCAGGCATTCGGCGAAGGTGATGCCTTCCTCCAATGCCTTGTCGATTTCTTCGTGATTGAGCGTGTAAGACGGGCTGTCGACCATCCGCTTGCGGTAAGCGATGGTGGCGCCGCCCCAGGACTGCAGCAATTGAAGAACACGCGGCTCACGGCCTTCCTGCGCGGCAGTTGCACGTTCGGCACGGATGGCCTGGGCATGCGCAATAAATTCTTCGGCAATTCCGCGTTCCTCCGGCGTCCAGGTTATGCGCGTTCCGGCTTCACCGAGCTTGGCAACCAGCGTTTCATGGCGCTTGAGGAATTTCTCGACTTGCAGCGGGTAATAGGCCAGCGATTCGGTCGCCGTGTCGATAGCTGTCAACCCGCCACCAATGACCACCACCGGTAGACGCAGTTGCATATTGGCAATGGAATCGTCCTTGGCCGCGCCGGTCAGTTGCAACGCCATCAGGAAGTCCGAAGCCGTGCGCACGCCACGAGCCAGCCCGTTGGGCATATCGAGCACCGTCGGGCGACCCGCGCCAATGGCCAGTGCAATATGGTCAAAGCCCAGTTCAAAGGCGTCCTCGGCGGTCACTGTGCCGCCAAAACGCACACCACCAAGGAGCGAGAACTGCTCACGGCGCTCAAGAAGTAACCGTATGATTTTTAAGAAGTTTTTATCCCAGCGCACGGTGATGCCATATTCAGCAACCCCACCGAAGCCGGCCATCGCCCGCGTATCCAGCGATTCGTACAAATCACGAATATCGCGGATCGGCTCGAACGGCACGCGCTTGCCTGCGGCATCAATACCGGACAGCGCCGGGGGCAGTGGCTCGATTTTCAGGCCATCGATGCCGACTACGGTATGGCCGTCGTTCATCAGGAAGTGCGACAAGGAAAAACCGGCGGGCCCCATGCCGGCGACCATGATCCGCTTGCCGGATGGTGCCTTGGGATAGGGATTGCTCAGGTTCAGCGGATTCCAGCGCGTCAGCAGACTGTAGATTTCAAAGCCCCAGGGTAGTTCGAGCACATCTTTCAACGTGCGCGTTTCCGCCTGTGGAATATTCACCGGCTCCTGCTTCTGGTAGATGCAGGATTTCATGCAATCGTTGCAGATGCGGTGGCCCGTGCCGGCGACCATGGGATTATCCACGATCACCATGGCGAAGGCGCCCAGCGGCACGCCTTCAGCCTTGAGGGTGTGCATCTCCGAGATCTTCTCTTCCAGCGGGCAACCCGCGAGGGTCACGCCGAACGGGCTCTTGCGATAGCTGGCGTCCTTCTCCTTCAGGCCCTTGGCGCAGGAGTCCTTCCCCTGGTTGTGGCAGAAGATGCAGTAATGCGCCTGATCGAGGCCGCGGCGCAGGTCCATGCCCGGATCGGTCAGGGCAAATCCCTCGCGGCGGCGGACATGGCCTGATGGCGTCTGGAACGCCAGCGCCCCGTGGTGATCCACTTGATCCAGATGCACTAGATGCCCGGGGTCCACCTTCTGCGGCGCCTTGAACAGAATGCCGGAGGCATGGCGAGCGCGGCCATCTGATGACAACAGGGCCCAGGCGGCGTAGCGCGTGGCGAGATCGAGCCGCGCAGCATTCTCCGTCTCGGCCGCCTGCCAGGCCGTGACGGCGGTGGCGAAGGCCAGTTCGAAGCCGTCGATGGAGACCAGATCCTGGTCGTCGCCGCGGAACTCGGCCGATAGCTGGGTGCGCAGGCTGTCGGCGTCGAATCCCGCCACCGCCTCCGCCTTGAAGGCGCGGGCGGCGCGGCGTTGGACGAACAGGCGCTTGCAGGTATAGAGCGGCGCCAGGACGCTATGCTGACTGGCCAAGGCGCTGATTTCGCTGCCAATGCCGAAGAAATCGGCCAGAAAAGTCTCGAGATGGGGCGCCACGGCCAATAGGAGCTCGGACTCGGCCTTGGCCTCCAGCGCGGCAGGCGCCGTCCGTGCTGACTTCAGGCGGTCCGCCAAGCCTGTATCGGCCACGTCCAGCCGCGCCAAAAAGGCCTGGTCGATCCGGGCGAGACCCGCCGGATGGTACAGATCGGTAAGGCTAAATCCTTGAGAGAGCTTGAGTTCGGCCATTGATCGCGGCGGCTATGACTGTCGGGGCGCAACACTTAAGGCCCGGAAGCCATCGCGACAAGTATTGGATAGGGATCAGATCCCGGCCTGCCGCCGGCCGTTTCGCGCCGCCGCTGGGCAATGCCGGATGGCGGGCCGCTTTATCGCCTCAGAAATTGGCCCGAAGGCGTGGCCCTGCATCTGGCGGCGAGCACAAAAAAAGTGTGCGGCGCTTTCGCGCCGCACACCCGTATCGTGCTAGGTAACTAGCGGTTACGGCGCAGACACGCCAGCGAGGGTGTCGGCAACGTACTGGAAGATGCCCGACAGTTCCTCACCCAGAGCGGTCAGCGCGGTGATGATGGCCACCGCGACGAGCGCTGCAATCAGGCCGTATTCGATGGCCGTCGCACCGGACTCGTCCTTAACGAAATTCTTGATCATGTTGATCATTGTTTGGGTCTCCTTCCTGAATTGTCCCGAGGAGGAGAATGACCCGAACCTATGAACGAAGCCTTAAAACGGCCGGTTTCTCGGTCCG
The DNA here is from genome assembly GCA_046154965.1 of Dongiaceae bacterium. Lineage (GTDB taxonomy): Bacteria > Pseudomonadota > Alphaproteobacteria > Dongiales > Dongiaceae > DATKFM01. Next base: position 9,286 of record JBJXDY010000025.1, read on the forward strand.
AAAATATCGCTTAGGTTGCTGTTTCGATTGCGATTTGTAGTAAATCCCAGGTAACGTCAACCTTGCTGAAGGAAATGCCGGACGCTAACCCCTTCATCTGTCTCGGATGTCGAAATCCACCCATAGCGACCTATGGGCGTCGCATTTACCACGACGCCCAGAAGCATAAGAAAGAGATCACCATGCCCCGCGATTTTCTGCGGCTGAATCGGCCATGAGTACAGCCAGCGGCTGCGCCGTCATTATAGGTGCCGGCCCGGGACTGGGCGCGGCTGTGGCCCGGCGCGCCCGGCAGGAGGGGCTGGCCGTCGTCATCTCCTCCCGCAACGCCGACCGCCTGCAGCCGCTGGCAGCCGGCCTCGGTGCCACGGCCATCCCTTGCGATGCGACCCGGGAGGCGGATGTGGAGAGCCTGTTCGCGGCGATCGCCGCCGAGCACGGCGCGCCGCAGCTTGTCGTCTACAATGCCAGCGCATTCCTGGCGAAATCGGTCCTGGATCTGACGGCCGAGGATTTCGAGGACGGCTGGCGGGCCGGCTGCTTCGGCGGATTCCTGGCCGGCCGCGCCGCCGCGCGCCTGATGGCGCCGGCGGGTCGGGGCACGATCCTTTTCACCGGCGCCACGGCCTCGCTGCGCGGCGGCGCCAATTTCGCTGGCTTTGCCGTGGGCAAGTTCGGGCTGCGCGCCCTGGCCCAGAGCATGGCCCGCGAGCTGGGCCCCAAGGGCCTCCACATTTCCCATGTGATCGTCGACGGCATGATCGAAGCCGAGCACCGCGCCGGGCGCAAGCGCAGCGAGAATGCGCCGGATGCGCTGCTGGACCCCAACGCCATTGCCGAAGCCTATTGGCAACTTCACCGGCAACCGCGCAGCGCCTGGACACACGAACTGGATTTGCGCCCCTGGTCGGAGAAATTCTAGCCTTGGGAGAATTCTAGCTGCTGCCAGCGGCATCCGCTGCCACGACCGGCTCCTCGGATAGCAGCTGGGTGATCGCCGCCGTCAAAGCCGCCTTGGTGAAGGGCTTGGTCAGGCAGGGCGCAGCGGGATCCAGATGCTCTTGCTCCATGCCCGCCTCCGGAACGAAGCCGGACATGTAAAGTATCTTGGCGCTGTCATCCCGCTTCTGCACGATACGCGCGATGTCGGTGCCGCGCACGCCGCCCGGCAGCACGATATCGAGCACGAATAAGCTGAACTGCCCTTCCTGCTCCACCAGCTTCAGCGCCTCCGCGCCGTCGGTGGCGCCGACCGCCGCGAAGCCCAGGCTGCTCAGCTGTTCCATCACCACGTCGCGGACATCGTCGTCGTCCTCCACCACCAGCACCCGTTCCGTGGGCGCGGTATCGCTGAGACCGGCAACGAAGGCCGCCGGCTTGATCCCGGCGACCGGCTGATAGCTGCGCGGCAGCAGGATGCGCACCACCGTGCCGCGGCCCGGTGCGCTCGACAGGTCGATATGGCCGCCTGATTGCGTGACGAAACCGTAGGCCATGCTGAGCCCCAGGCCTGTACCGCGGCCGATATCCTTGGTCGTGAAGAAGGGATCGAAGGCGCGGGCCTGCACCTCGGCCGTCATGCCGCGGCCGGTATCGCTGACCGTGATGCGGACATAGTCGCCGGGCCGGAGATTCTTCGGCAGGTCGGCCTGGCCCGGAACCGCGGTGAAGTTATCCGTGGTAACTCGCAGGATGCCGCCCTCGGGCATGGCGTCGCGCGCGTTGACGCCGAGATTGAGCAGCGTCATTTCCATCTGCCCCTGGTCGATTTCCGACGGCCATAGATCTTCAGCGAGATCGAGCCGTACATCGATGGTGCGCCCCAGCGGCCGGCGCAGCAGTTCGTCCATGTTGCGGATCAGATCGTTGATGTCGGTGACCCGCGGCGCCAGCGGCTGACGCCGGGCGAAGATCAGCAGGCGCCGGGTCATCTCCGCACCCCGTGTCGCCGCGCGGCGCGCCAGATCGATATGCCGCTTGGCCGGCTGCATCAATCCCGCATTGTCGCTGAGCAGATCCAGATTTCCCAGGATTACCGCCAGCAGATTGTTGAAATCGTGGGCGATGCCGCCGGTGAGCTGACCCAGCGCCTCCATCTTCTGCGACTGGATGAGTTGCTCCTCCAGCAGGCGATAGGGGCTGATGTCCTGCAGCGTGCCGCTGACATTGGTGCGCGCACCCAGGGCATCCCGCTCCACATCGCCCTGCTCGCGCACCCAGACAATGCCGCCGTCGGGCCGCACCAAGCGGATCTCGACTTCATAGCTGTCCCGGCCAGCTTCCAGAGCGTCGAGCATCGCGAACTGCCGCTCCCGGTCGTCCGGGTGAATAATCGGCGTCATCTCGGCCTGGTGCGCCGGCAGCGCCGCGTCCTCGATTCCCAGCAAGGCGCCGGAACCCGGCGCCCAGGTGTAGCTATGGTTGGCGAGGTCCCAGCTCCAATATGTCAGGCGCGCCTGCTGCTGGGCGCGGCGCAAGCGGGCTTCGCTTTCCTTCAGCGTCCGCTCGGCGCGCTTGCGTTCGGAAACATCCTGGGAGAATCCGCCGACGGCGATGATGCGGCCGCTGTCGTCGCGGATCGGGAACTTGATGGTCATCACCTCGTGATACTCCGGCGACAAGCCGGGAATGGCGAATTCGCGGCTGACCGGCCCGCCCTTGGCGATGACCTCTCGATCATGGCTGTCGAAGGCTTCCGCCAAAGGCTTCGGGTAGAGATCCGATTCCTTGCGCCCCACGGCCGGCACCACAGGGAACCGCTCGATGCGTTCAAGCTCCCGGTTGACCAGCAGGAAACGGCCCTCGGTGTCCTTCAGGTACATGATCATTGGCGCGTGATCGAGGAATCCCTTGAGCCGCGCTTCGCTCTGGCGCAGCGCGATTTCAATCTGCTTCTGCTCAGTGACATCCTGCAGCGTACCGACGCGCTGCGCCGTCTTGTCGCCGGCGCCCGCCGGCACAATTTCTGCCGTCTCCCGAATCCAGATGACATCGTTATCGGCGCGGACGAAGCGGTACTCGACGGCGAACCGGCCGGCGTCGCGGTTGCCCCGGCCGTAGATCCGCCGGACGCGGTCGCGGTCGGCCTCATGTACCCGCGCCACATACTCTTCATCGGTCAGCGTGACGATATCGGTGTCGAAACCCAATGTCGTCGTGGCGCCGGGCCCGATGACCGAACTCTTGCCGTCAACAGAACCGACCCGGTAGGTCAGGCGCGCCCGGATGACCGCATCCAGCAAGCGCCTGCGGCTTTCCTCCAGCGCGTGATAGGCGTGGGTTAGCTGCGGCACTTCATAGCTGGTGCGGATGACGTACTTCACCTGCCCCGCTTCATTCAGGACGGGAATGCGGTTGACGATCCAGGTCTCATCCCCTTCATCTCCCGGCACCTTGTAGACATGGCCGATTTGCGGCTGCTTGGTTTCCAGCAGCCGCGCATGGTTCTTACTGATATCCGGGAGCTTGTCGGGCTCCGGCAGGATTTCCAGGAGATCGCGGCCGATCACGTCGATGGCCCGCCTGTTGTAGCGGCGTTCCGCCGCCCGGTTGAGCAGCAGCAGGCGCCGGGACACATCGGTCATGGTCACGACGACCGGCACGTTATCCAGCAAGCTGCGCAGGATCTCCTGGCTTTCATGCAGGCGCTGCTCGCGTTCCTTCGATTCCGTGATGTCGGTCACGACGGTGACGATGCCGCCATCCACGGTGCGCCGCTCGGCGATGCGGTAGGTGCGATCGCCATTCATGCGCATTTCCCGCGCCGTGGTGCCCGCGCGATGCTCCCGCAGCCGGTCCGCGATCCATTCCTCTTCCTGGACGCCGGCAATCGGCATCCGCCTGGCGGCCAAGCGACGGCGCAGAATCTCCTCGAAGGTCTGGCCCGGCAGGATCGCCTCGCCCTCCATGCCGAAGCGGGAGCGCAGCACGCTGTTGCTGATCACCAGGCGATCTTCGGCATCATAGAGGGCAAAGCCGTCGGGAATCGCCTCGATGCCGTCAAGCAGCCGCTGCCGCGCTGTGGCCAGTTCGGCCTGGCTCTGGCGGATGGTGCTTTCGCTGTTTCGCAGATTGGCGTTGGCGTCGACGAGCGCCGCCTGCGCCACCTGCAGGCGCGAGACCTGCCGCGTCAGGATGAAGAAGAAGAGGATTGCCATCAGGATCTGGCCCAGCAGCAGCGCGGCGAGCAGCCGGGTCTGGGTGGCGAAATCGTCATAGTAGTTGCGCAGGTCGGAATCGACGAGGTTCACCAGCTCGCTGCTGAAGGCGGCGATTGCGTCCTCGATCGACACCAGCACCAAGCCGACCTGCGGGAGAGCGCTCAGATTACCGGCCTTGATCAGATTGATTTGCGGCTCGAGATTTTCAATTTTTTGCCGGATGTCGTCGTACAGCGCCACACTCTCCGGCTGCTTCGTGTAGGCTTCGCGGATTTGGCCATGCCGGATGACGTTCAACCGATTCAGCACGATCTCGTAGCGGTCGCTCACATTCTTTGACGTGTCTTCGGTCGACATGTAGGCGCCGGTTTCGACTGCCTGACGCAGCCGGAGGTACTCGGTTTGCAGACGCGCGCCCGACCAGACGATGGTCGCGAGATCGCGGTCGCCGAGCCCGGAGATCCGTTCCGAAATCATGAAGAAGAGCACGATGGCCGCTGCCAGGTAGCCGCCGACGAGGATGCCGCCGATCCACAGGCGCTTGGTTGTCAGTCCGCTGATAATCATCTGCCGTCACCATTGGCCGCAGGCACCCGAATGGATGCACAGGCGGCGGAATCCGCCGTAACCGGGGGAAGTATAACCGCCGCGGGGCGGTTAAGAAGCGGCCAGATTTATTGTGAGAGCCGTCCGGCGCACTATTGCACCGTCAGCCGGGCCAGCTGCCAGACGCAGCGGGAATAGATGGTGTTGTTCAAGAGACCGGGATGGGTATCCAGGGGGTAGACCACGAAGATTGGCCCCTTGTCGCGGATCGGCATATAGGCGCCGTTGGCCTTGATGGCGAGAATGACATCGTAATCGGTGAAATCGGCGATCGGGATATCAACCAGGTAATCGTTGAGGGCGCGCGCCATCAGCTTGCTGCCCTTGGCACCCACATGCTCCATGAGCACCCGGCCCAGCACCCCTTCATAGGTTACCGCTCCGTCGGTCCAGGGCGTCGATGTTGTCACCGTGGTCAGGCCAAGAGCCTCCAGCGCCGCCACATCGAACCGCGCTTCTTCGCCGTCGGCTGTATTCGCAATCGCGCCATCGACGGTCAGGATGACCTCGCCGGCGGGCTCGGGCAGGGTTTCGGCCTCAGCTGAAGATGCCGCGGCAAACAGGATCGCCAACAGGCAAAGGCGGGTGGTAAGACCGCGCATGGTCGCTTCCTCCGTCGTCATGCCTCGCCGGCCGGCGGCGGCGGCTCCGCCGCGAGTGCGGGTGTAGTCTTCGGCGACCGGCTTACAGGAGCCGCAGGCGATTCGCCGTCAAGAAGAGCTGTAGGAGCGGGCACAGATTGGCGCAGGCGCTTTCAGAAAGCAACCTGGTCGCCGCCCTTGAGGTTAAGCATTGCCCGCGCCTCCCGTGGCGTGGCGATTTCCAGCGACAAATTTTCGAGAATTGTCCGGATCCTGCCGACCTGCTCGGCGTTGCTCTTCGCCAGCTGGCCCTTGCCTACATAAATTGAGTCCTCAAGGCCGACACGTACATTGCCGCCCATGATCGCCGCCAGGGTGACGAACGACATCTGATGCCGGCCCGCCGCCAGCACTGACCAGACATACTGGTCGCCGAACAACTTGTCGGCGATGCGCTTCATATGGGCGACGTTCTCGGTATCGGCGCCGATGCCGCCGAGAATGCCGAAGATGGTCTGCACGAACAGCGGCGGCTTGACGATGCCGCGCTCGAGAAAATGCGCCAACGTGTAGAGATGGCCCACATCGTAGCATTCGAACTCAAAGCGCGTGCCGCAGCCCTCGCCGAGATCCTTCATCATATGCTCGATATCTTTGAACGTGTTGCGGAAGATGAAGTCCCTCGAGTTCTCCAGATGCTTCGGCTCCCAGTCATACTTGAACTCCTTGTATTTTCCGAGCATGGGATAGAGGCCGAAATTCATCGAGCCCATGTTGCAGGTCGCCATTTCCGGCTTGGCGCGCATCGCCCCGGCCAGGCGCTCCGCGACCGTCATGCCGCCGCCGCCGCCGGTAGTGATGTTCAGCACGGCGTCGCAGCTCTGCTTGATGCGCGGCAGGAACTGCATGAACACCTCGGGATCCGGCGTCGGTCGCCCGTCCTTGGGATCGCGGGCATGGAGGTGGATGATCGCCGCCCCCGCCTCCGCTGCGCCGATCGCGGCCTGGGCGATCTCGTCCGGGGTAATCGGCAAGTAAGGCGACATGGTCGGCGTATGGATCGAGCCGGTGACGGCGCAGGTGATGACGACTTTGCGGGCGGTGGCCATGAGTCCTCTCCGAATGGTTTTTTGTAATGCGTGGTGGCGCGCCGGCTAATCGCCGATTTCGCGCTCGGCCTGGGCGATCTGGCGGCGCAACGCCATCAGGCGCCGGTCGCGCCAGCGGCGGCGCGCCGGCAGGTTGGCCCGCGGCGTCTTCGAATTCCGCGTCGCCAGTACGGCATCGCTGGCCTCTTTGGTCCAGGGATCGGCGACCTTCAGCTGGGCGCCCATCTTCTGGTAGGGAATGCGGTAACGGTCGAGATAGTCCTGAAAGCCGTTGGGAGCATTCAGGTCCATAGTCTCGAACGGCCCCATGAAGGACCAGCGCAGCCCCAGGCTGTGGCGCATCACCTTGTCCAGGTCATCGGGCGAGATGATGCCCTGGCCCACCAGACTCATGGCCTCGCAGACCACGCCCGCCTGCAGCCGGTTCATGACGAAGCCGGCGATCTCACGGTTCAGCCGCACCGGCACCTGCCCCACCGATTCGAAAAGCCGGTGGCTGCGGTCCATGGCCGCCGGCGCGGTCCAGGGCGATGGCACCAGCTCCACGACCGGCAGCAGATAGGGCGGGTTTCCGGGATGGGCCACCAGGCAACGGTCGCGCCCCTTAAGCTCGGCAGTGAATTCCGAGGCGGGGATCGCCGAGGAGGAGCTGGCCAGCACCGTTTCCGGCCCCGCCGCCGCGTCCATCTCAGCAAAGATCTTCGCCTTGAGGTCCCGCTGCTCCCAGACGTTTTCCTGGGCATGGAGCGCGCCGTCGAGCGTTTCGGCGATCGAGCCGCAAGCCATGATCCGCCCGCGGATCGGCGCCGCCTCGGCGATCAGCTCTGCCTGCTTGAGATCGGCAAGACTGTCGTCGATCGCCGTCAGCGCCTTTGCCGCGGCTCCCTCGATCGCATCGTAGAGTCGCGCTTCGTAGCCGGCGCGCGCGAACACGATGGCCCAGGCCCGGCCGATGAAGCCCGCACCAATGATGGCGATTCGCCCTTTGCTGTCGTCAGCCACGCAGCCTCCCCCGTTTTCTTCAGCCGCAGCTTAGAAGAGCCATGGCAGTCCGTCGAGGGAACGGAATTGTTCTCTAGGCCTGCCAGAGCAGGGGAAACTCCGGCGCCTCCAAGGCCGCGCCGTGGGGCAACGTTACGCCGCAGAAAGGCGGCGAGGTCTTGCCCCGGCGCACCGCCCAGCGGGCATCGTCGCCGACCACGCGCAGCGAGAAGGCGCGGCGGCGGTTGGCGGACTGCAGATTGGCCGGCGCGCCATGGAGCGTCAGGTAGCTGAAGGCCACCGCATCGCCCGGCTCCATCGCCCAGCCGAGGATGTTGTACCGGCCGCGGTCGCCGTCGATATCCGGCACCGGCTCCAGCCCGTCATCGGCGTTCAGTGCGGTCTTGTTAAAGCGCTCGGGCCGGAAGAGGCGGCCCCATTTGTGCGAGCCGGCGACGAACTCCGGCACCGTGTCCCGCGGCACATGGTCCAGGGGAATCCACAGCGAACAGGTCTGCGCCCCGTCCACATTGTAATAGGGCTGATCGTGGTGCCAGGGCGTGGGCACATCGGCGTTCGGTTCCTTCACCAAGATATGTTCGTGGAACAGCCGCACGCTGCGCGATCCCATCAGCCGGCCGGCGATGGCGGCCGCCGGCGACTTGAAGATGAACTCCCGATATTCGGGAATGCGGTCCCAGTTGCAGTAGTCGCCGAAGAACCGGCCGCCTCGCGAGCCTTCATAGAGTCTCACATCCGCCGACGGCGCGGCCATGTTCTGCTCCACACCCCGGCGCAGGCCCTCGACCCAATCCCAGAACAGCCCACGCAGGCAGACCGCGCCGTCATCGCGGAACGCGGCGATGTCGGCCTCGGCAACGGCGGCGGTATCCAGAACGGTCATGGCGATGCTTCCCGCGGCAAGCGGCAATCAACGCACAAATCCGGAGCATTGAACAGCGACGGCGCGCCGCGGCTGATATCAGAAGCTCAGCAGCGCCGTCATTCCGGCGGCCAGCACGATGGCCGCGGCCCAGCGCCATTCCCGCACCATCTTCGGCCAATGCCGCGGCGGATTGATCTCCAGCGGCAGCGCCGCCCCGGTCAGGGCCAAGTGCACATCCAGCAATTCCGGCGGGATCTCGATGCCGCGGCTGGCCAGGACGGAATACACCTGGGCCATCTTGGCGTGCCAGCGCACGTCATGCGCCGCGATCCGTTCGTTCTCCGCCGTCTGCCAGGCCAGTTCGGCGATGAACAGCCGCTCGCTCTCCTTGACCTGCCAGCGTTCCTCGGCCTCCGCCAGCAGGCGGCTCAGCCGGTCGTCGGCTTCGGTGTTCTGGATGGCGCGGCGCTGGTCCTCCAGCTCCTGCCATTGTTCCTGGGCGCGGGCAAAGCGAGCGTTCTCTTCCGCCTCCCATTCCACCCGTGCGGCCATGATCATCTGCTCGATGACGCCGAGACGCGGTTCGGCGCCCGCCGCCTCGCCCCGCGCCTGACCGCCGGGGACCAATTCGTCTTCGCTATCCACCAGCCGCAGCGTCGGAACCTCTGTCGTGCCGAAGCGCGCCTCGAACCAGCCGGCCGCGCCGCCGCAGAATCGGCGAAAGTCCAACTCCACCGGCGGTGCCATGCCGCGGGGACCGGGCTCCACCCGCGCCAACACATCGAAACGTGCGATCGTGGTGGCGAAGTCATAGCCGTCGGGGTCCAGCATCACGATGCGGACGGAAAGGTTGAAGGAGTCGGTTTCCGGCGAGGGCACCACCAGGGCCACTTCTTCCATCTGCCGCGGCGTCAGCAGCCAAGTCGATTCATCGTTGGTGACGCCGGCGGTCAGGCGCACGCCGAACGGCAGGTTGTCGACGGCGACAAAGCAATTGTCCAGATTGATCGGCCGGCCCGGCAGCTTCAGCAGCGAGATCGGAATCACCACCGGCGCCGGCCGGGCGCGGATCGGCTCCGCGCCGCTGGCGAACGCTTCTGGCAGTCCTAACTGTCTTGCCGCGGAGGTTGACACGTTCGGGCTTCCACTTTCTCACGACGCAACGAGGCCCGGAGGTTTTCCCCCGGTGAATTAGATAAAAAGTTAGACAAGTCCCACTTAACACTCCGATAAGAAATACTGTTAAAATGCAATAATACTATGGGGCCGGCAGACGATATGATTGTTTTCCTCAAGAGGGTTAATGCGATCCAGATGAGGATACATAGAAAAATCAATGGCTTAATGGCAGAAACGGCGCCAACAAACCAGGCCTGGCTCTTCGCAGCCTTGCAAGGCCGCGACCGCCTCGCCTTAATGGCCTGACGCTCCCGTTCACAAGGAATCCCATTGTCCACGCCCGCCGTCCTCACCGTGGCCATCACCGGCAGCCAGCCCACCAAGGCGCAGAATCCGGCCGTGCCGATCTCGCCGGCGGAGCAGGTGGAGAGCACCCACGAGGCCTTCGAGGCCGGCGCCGCCCTGGTCCATATCCATGTGCGCGACGACAGCGGCCAGTCATCGTCCGACGAAGCGCGGTTCGCCTTGGTGCAGGCGGGCATCCGCAAGCATTGCCCGGGCATGATCGTGCAGTTCTCAACCGGCGGCCGCGGCCGCAAGGCCGACGAGCGCGGCAGCTCCCTGCGGCACCGGCCGGACATGGCGTCGCTGGCCACGGGCTCGGTCAATTTCGCCACCATCATCTACGAGAACCCGCCGTCGTTGGTGGATGACCTGGCCGATGCCATGCTGCGCCAGGAGGTGAAGCCGGAGGTGGAGATCTTCGATCTCGCCATGCTGTACAACGCCCGCACTCTGGTGGATCGCGGGTTGCTGAAGGCGCCGGTGCATGTGCAATTCGTCATGGGAATTCCCAATGCGCTCCCGGCGCGGGAGCGGCTGCTGGATTTCCTGATCGAGGAGCTGCAGGACCAGCTCCCCGGCGCCACCTGGACCGCCGCCGCCATCGGCCGGCATCAGCTCACCGCCAATCACTGGGCGCTGAAGCGCGGCGGCCATGCGCGCACGGGCCTCGAGGACAATGTCTATTTCGACAAAGGCCGGCTCGCCGCCAGCAACGCCGAGCTGGTGAAGCGGGTCGCCGATCTCTGCGGCGGTTATGACCGCCACCCGGCCACGCCGGCGGAGGCGCGGCAGTTGCTGGGTTTGCGGCCGCACTAGGAACCTGGGACAATCGCAAACGGCCCAAGCGGCCGGGCTATCGGGAACTGAAGATGTCGCAGCTCATGACCGGTGCCAACACCGACCTGGCCAGCGTGACCGCCGAGGCCGAGGCGCGCTACGTCGCCGCCAACCCCGGGAGCAAGCGCCGCCACGACGCCGCGGTCGCCCATATGCCCGGCGGCAACACCCGCACGGTGCTGTTTTATTCGCCCTTTCCCCTGGTGCTGAAAGGCGGCCAGGGCTGCCGCATCGAAGACGTCGACGGCCATAGCTATACCGACTATCTCGGCGAATACACGGCGGGACTCTACGGCCACTCCAATCCGGTGCTGCAGGCGGCGCTGCACAAGGCGGTCGATGACGGCTTCGCGCTGGGCGGCCACAACGTCTACGAAGCCGAGCTGGCGGCGGAGATGTGCCGGCGCTTCCCCTCGGTGGAGCGGATACGCTTCTGCAACTCCGGCACCGAGGGTAACCTGTTCGCCATCTCGGCGGCGCGGCTGCATACCGGGCGCTCCACGGTCATGGTGTTCCATGGCGCCTATCACGGCGGCGTGTTCTATTTCGGCCAGCAGAAATCGCCGATCAATGCCCCCTTCCCCTGGATCATCGGCCACTACAACGATATCGATTCGACGCTGGCGCTGATCAACAAGAACGCGCCCGACCTGGCCGCGGTTCTGATCGAGCCGATGATGGGCGCGGCCGGCGGCATCCCCGCCGAGCAGGAATTCCTCAAGGCGATCCGCAGCGCCTGCTCGCGCCTGGGCATTGTCCTGATCTTCGACGAGGTGATGACTTCGCGCCTGTCTTCAGGGGGCTTGCAGAAAAAGCTGGGCGTCACGCCCGACCTCACCAGCTTCGGCAAGTATCTCGGCGGCGGCGCCAGCTTCGGCGGTTTCGGCGGCCGCGCCGATATCATGGACCGCTTCGATCCCAGGCGGCCCGATGGCGTCGGCCATGCCGGCACCTTCAATAACAATGTGTTCTCCATGGCCGCCGGACTCGCAGGCCTCAAGGAAATCTACACCGATGCGGCGGCGGACAAGCTCACCGCCGACGGCGATGCGCTGCGCGAGCACATCAATGGTCTGGGGCAGAAACACAAGCTGCCGCTGCAGGCGAAGGGCGTGGGTTCGATCATGGGACTGCATTTCCATGACGGTCCGATCCACCGCCCCCAGGATGTCTGGACCCGCGACGCCGCCCATGCCGCGCGCCTTGCCGATCTGCAAAAGCTGCTGCATCTGGACCTGCTGGCCCAGGGCCAATACATGGCCCGCCGCGGCTTCATCAGCCTGTCGCTGCCGATGACTTTAGACGATCACGACAAATTCTGCGCCGCCATCGACGAGTTCCTGACCGTCCGCGGCCCGGTCATTTCAGCGGCGGCGGGCTGAGTCGTTCTCCAGCACCCGGTAACCGACGTTACTTGGCAGACCCCGGCTGATATGGAATCCTGGAAGCCAATACCCATGCAGAGGGGCAGTGCATGACGACGATACATACGGGCGTCGGTCCGCGGGCCTTCGTCGAGAGCGGCCTGGCCGCCCGGGAAGTACCCTTCACCTCAATTCCGGTGGTGGATTTCGCGCCGATGCTGCGCGGCAGCCTGGCCGAGCGGATGGCCGTCGGCGAAGCGGTGCGGGATGCCTGCACCCGGGTCGGCTTCTTCTACGCCAAGAATCATGGCGTCGATCCCGCGATCATCGACGCAACTTATGCCGCCGCCCATCGGTTCTTCGATCTGCCGGCGGACCGGAAGCGCGCGGTGGATATCTCGAAGTCGCCGAACCTGCGCGGCTATACGCCGCTGCTGGGCGAGAACACGGACCCCACAGCCCGCGGCGATCTCCATGAGGGCTTTGACCTCGCCCTGGAATTGGCAGGCGACGATCCCGATGTTGCCGCCGGTGTGTTCGGCTATGGCCCGAATCAATGGCCGGAAGATCTGCCGGGCTTCCGCGAGGCGCTGCTGTCGTATCACCGAGCGATCCGGCAATTCGGCCGCAAGATTTTCCAGGCCTTCGCCCTTGCCCTGGAGATCGATGAGGATTTCTTCGAGCCGATGATCACCAAGCCGATGGCCCATATGCGCGTCCTCTACTATCCCAGCCAGGATGGCCCCATCGACGACCGGCAGATCGGCATCGGCGCCCATTCCGACTACGAGTGCTTCACCATCCTCAGCACCGACGACGTCCCCGCGCTGCAGGTTCTCAACAGCGCCGGCGAATGGATCATGGCGCCGCCGCTGTCCGGCTGTTTCATCGTCAATGTCGGCGATCTGATGGCGCGTTGGACCAACGGCTATTTCGCGTCGACCGTGCACCGGGCGATCAACCGCTCCGGCAAGGCGCGCTATTCGATCCCGTTCTTCTACGGCACCAACCCCCAGAGCCTGATCGAGGTCTTTCCGACTTGCCAGGGACCGGAGCGGCCGCCGAGATATCCGGCGATTGCCGCCGGCGATTACATCCGCTCGCGCTTCGATGATACCTACTTCCATCGCCAGACGGACGAAGGCAAGGCGTGAGCCGGCTCACGCGTCAAGTCTCCCCCTGCCACCGAAAGAAAGAGAAAGAAAAACCATGACATCGCAACGCAACGACAGAATTGCGGCACGCCTGCCCGCCGTTTTCGCTCTCGCCCTGGCCACGGCGCTGACGCTCGCGGGGAGCGCCTGGGCGGACGCCTTCAAACTGCAGGGCGAGCCGAAGATCGCCTTCATCTACGCGGCTAGCGCCAAGGATGGCGGCTGGAACGAGGCACTCGATCTCGGCCGGCAGGCCGTCGAGAAGGAGCTCGGCGTCACCATCGCCGTCGCCGAGAGCATCCCCGAGGAAGCGACCGCGCTGAAAAACGCCATCGACCTTTTCGTCAAGCGCGGCTTCAACATCATCGTCGTCACGAGCTATGGCTATTCCGATGGCGTGCTGGAAGCGGCGAAGGCCAATCCGAACGTCGCCTTCCTCAGCGCGTCGGGCACGACAAACGCCGCCAATCTCGAGAGTTTCTACGCCCGCACCTATCAGGGCTGGTATCTCGCCGGAATGGCGGCGGGCGCCGTCAGCAAGACCAGGAAGCTGGGCATGCTTGGCGGCTTTCCCGTCGGCGTCGTGAACTGGGACGTCAACGCCTTCATCCTCGGCGCCCGCGCCGTCGAGCCGGCCAATGAATCGATCGTCATCTACACTAATTCCTGGTGGGATCCGGTGAAGGAAGGCCAGGTCGCCGAAGCGATGCTGGACCAGAACGCCGATGTGATCGCCAACAACCTGTCCTCTTCCGCGCCCTTTACGGCGGCGGAGAAGCGCGGCGTCCGCTCGGTCGGCTTCCAGCTCGACATGAGCCAGCATGCGCCGAAGGGCCACCTCACTTCCGTGGTGTTCCACTGGGAAAAACACCTGGTGCCGACGATCAGGAAGATCGTCGACGGCACCTGGGAGCCGTCGCCCTATGGCGCCTTCCCCGGCATTGCCGAAGGCGTCATCGACATCACGCCTTTGGGCGACGCCGTGCCGGCCGATATCCAGGCGAAGATCGAAGCGGCCAAGGCGCAGATGGCCGCCGGCAAGTTCTCTCCCTTCGACGGCCCGCTGCTGAAGCAGGATGGCAGCGAAGCCGTCGCCGCCGGCCAGACCATCGGCGACGATGCCATCTGGAACATGGATTTCTTCGTCCAGGGCGCCATCGGCACCATGCCGGCGGCGCAATGAACGGCATGGCGGCGGCGGGGCGGCCCAATGCCGCCCCGGCCCTGCTGTCGCTCGCGGGCATCTGCAAGAGTTTCGACGGGCGGCAGGTCCTGGACAATGCCTGCCTGGACATCGCGGCCGGGGAAGTCCATGCGCTGCTCGGCGAAAACGGCGCCGGTAAATCGACGCTGATGAATGTCCTCACCGGCGTCTATGCGGCGGACCGGGGCGAGATCCGGCTTGACGGCAGGCTACTGCCAGTCCGCGGGCCGCGCGACGCCATTGCCGCCGGCATCGGCATGGTGCATCAGCATTTCCGCCTCGTGGACCGGTTCAGCGCGGCCGAGAATCTCTGGCTGACCGCCGGCGCCCATGGGGCGCTGGCAAACCCGCCCGCCGCCGCCGCGGCGCTGGAGAGCACCGCCCGCGAGCTCTGCCTCAAAGTCGATCCCGAAGCAATTGTCGGCCAGATCTCGATCGCCGAGCGCCAGCGGGTGGAGATCTGCAAGGTGCTGGCGCTGGGCGCGCGCATTGTCGTGCTGGATGAGCCGACGGCTGTCCTGACCGATCAGGAAGCAGAGTCGCTGCTGGCGGCGGTGCGCAACATCGCCGCCGCGGGCCGCAGCGTCATCCTGATCACACATAAACTGCGGGAAGTGGTGGGCCACAGCGACCGCGTGACAGTAATGCGCCGGGGCCGGACCGTCGCGGCAGGCCATCCCACAGCCGCGTTCGACGCTGTGAGTCTCGCCCGCCTCATGGTGGGCCAGGAATTCGAAACGGCGCGGCCCGTGGCAGCGACGGCCGTCGGCTCCGCGCGGCTGATCATTGCCGGATTGTCCGTGCGCCGCGACGACGGTGCAGCCGGCATCGAAGACGTTTCGCTGTCCGTGCGCGGCGGCGAAATCCTGGGCATCGCCGGTGTCGGCGGCAACGGACAGCAGCAGCTTGCGGATGCGCTGGCCGGAATCGCGCCGATCCGGTCGGGCGCTCTCACAATCGATGGCGAAGATGTGACAGCAGTTTCCGTCGCGCGGCGGCGCGACCTTGGCCTGCGGATCATTCCCGCCGACCGGACCGCCAGCGGCGTGGTGGGCGATCTCAGCGTCGCCGAGAATCTTGCCCTGACCCGAGTCCGCACCGGCCGCTATGGCCGGATCTGGCTGCAGCGCGGCCGCATGCGCGAGGATGCCGGACGTGCGATCGATGAATACGCTATCGCCGGCGCCGCGCCCGACAGGCCGATGCGCCTTCTCTCCGGCGGCAACGCCCAGAAGCTGCTGTTGGCCCGGGAACTGGATGCCGGCGCCGCGATCCTTCTTGCCCATTCCCCGGCCCGCGGCCTGGACGTCAAGGCCACCGCCTTTGTGCAGGCGGCAATCCGCCGCGCCGTTGCCGCCGGCGCCGCCTGCCTGTTGATCAGCGAAGACCTGGAAGAGATTCTCGCCCTCTCCGACCGAATTGCCGTGATGAGCCGCGGCCGCATTGTCGGCGAATGTCCCGCCGGCGCTTCCACGGGCGAGATCGGCGCCCTGATGCTCGGCCATGCTTGATGGCGTGATCCTGCAGCGGCGGCTCAATCCGCCGCGCCATCTTGCGGCGGCCGCCTTTGCCGCCAGCCTTCTGATCGGCATCCTGACAGTCGTGCTCGTGCTTCTGGCCGTCGGCGCACCGCCGGCGACGATGGTTGATGACCTGATCGTCCAGGTCTTCATCGCTCCCGCCGGGCTGGCGCAGACCATCACCATCGCCACGCCACTAATCCTGGTCGGTCTGTCATCCGCGCTGGCGATGCGGGTGAAGTTCTGGAACATCGGGCTGGAGGGCCAGCTCTGGCTGGGCGCCATCGGCGCCAGCGGCATCGCGATTCACGATACCGGACCGGAGCCGCTCCGGCTGGCGACGATGCTTGCCGTGGCGAGCCTCTGCGGCGCGGCCTGGATAGCCGTGCCGCTGCTGCTCAAGGTCAAGCTCAGTGTCAGCGAGATCGTGCTAACACTGTTGCTTTCCAATACCGCCTATCTTCTGCTGCAGCATCTGCTGTTCGGCGCCTGGCGCGATCCCGCCAACAGCTTCCCGGTCTCCGTCCAGTTCGACGATGCCGAACGCCTTTCGCTGCTTGGATTCGGCAACGTCCATAGCGGGCTGTTCATTGCGCTCGCGGTGGCGTTGCTTATTGTGATCCTCATCGATCGCACCCGCGCGGGATTCTATGCCGCGGCGATCGGCCACAACCCGCTGACGGCACGCTCGGCCGGATTGCCGGTTACGGCAACGATCATCGGCGTCGTGCTGCTGTCGGGTGCTATGTCGGGTTTGGCGGGCGGCCTTATTGTGGCGGGCACGGAGTACCGGCTGACCCAGTTCATCGGCGCCAACGCCACCTTCAGCGGCATCGTCATCGCCTTTCTGGCGCGGCTCAAGCCCCTGCGCATCGTGGTCGCTGCCCTCGCCGTCGCCGGCATCTACAATGCCGGCACGACCTTGAAGGTGTTCTACGGACTTTCCGACGCCATTGTCGTGCTGATCCAGGGCATCGTGCTGCTGAGCCTGCTCATCGGCCACTTCTTCAGCGCCTACCGCATCGACCGGCGCCGCGAGGGAGCGGCGGCATGACGGCGTTCATCGCCAGCTGGCTGGCCAGCATCCCCACCTTCGCCATCCCGCTGCTGCTGGCGAGCGTGGGCCTGATCCTGTCCGAGCGCGCCGGGATCGTCAGCCTGGGCGCTGAGGGTTACATGGCGGCCGGCGCCATGGCCGGCGCGGTGATCGTGCTGACCACGGGCAGCCTGGCGGCCGGCGTCGCCGCGGGCGTTGCAACTGCAACATTACTCGCCTTGATCTTCGGCATCGCCGTCGTGGTGTTCCGCGCCAATCAGATCCTGGCCGGTCTGGCGGCGGTGGCGATCGGCATCGGCGCCGCCGGGGTGATCGGCCGGCCCTATGTGCATCAACCCTTCGCGGGCTTTCAGGCGCTGGATTTCGGCCCACTGGCGTCGGTGCCCCTGGTCGGCGAACTGCTCTTCAAACAGGATTTGCTGGTCTATGTCGCGCTGGCGATTGCCGCCCTGGCCTGGTGGCTGGTCGCCCGCACCCATGCCGGGCTGCGCTTGCGGGCGGTGGGCGAAGACCCGGCCACCGCCGATATCGCGGGCGTCGATATCCAGCTCCACCAGATGGCTGCCATCCTGACCTCCGGCGCGCTGGCGGGACTGGGCGGTGTCTATCTGTCCCTGAGCGGCAGCGAGGTCTGGGTCGAAGGCATGGTCAATGGCCGCGGCTGGATCGCCCTGGCGCTGGTCATCTTCTCTCGCTGGCATCCGCTGCGGGCGCTGTTCGGCGCCCTCCTGTTCGGCGGCATGGAGGCGCTGCTGCCGCGCCTGCTGGCGATCGGCGTCGACGCCCCGATCTATCTGATGGGCATGCTGCCCTATGCCCTGACCATGATCGTCCTGGTGGCCGCCGGCCTCTCGCGTTCCCGGCGCGCCGCCGAACCGGCCAGCCTCGGCCGCGTCTACTTGCGCCAGGACCGGCGCTAACTGCGGCGGACAGTCATTCCGGCGATGGCGTGGCGCTACCGTCAGCCGACGGCGAAGCGCGAAGCGATCGATTCTTGGATGACCGCGACCTGCCGCGCGCAGTCGGCGTCGCTGAGATTTTGCAGGCGCCGTCGCAGCACAGCCGAATTTCGCTCGCCGCAGAGCAGGCGGAAATCCTCGTCGTCATCGGCGATCTCCAGTTCACGCCAGCCGCCGGTGCCGAAATGGGGGATGTCCAGCGCTTCCATAGCGCGGCGCTCGCCCTCATAAACCTGCACCCTACCGCGGCGCGGCCGGACCGTGGCGCAAAGCGGCCGCGCCAGCCATTCCAGTTCCAGGCTGCGGTCGATGCCGTCCCTGAGGTAGTCGGGATGCAACAGATGCAGTTGCAGGCGCGTATAGGTGTCGGTGTTGCGCACGAGCACCCGCAGTTCCAGATTCTCGAACGCCGCCGTCACCTCGCGATCCGCGAGCAGCGCCGCGCGGTTGGCAAGAAGCGCGCAATAGGCGGCTTTGAATCCAGCGACGAACTGCGGCAGATAGGCGGCGACAGTCGGAGACTCATCGCCCAGCCGCACCCGGTAGCCGCCGGCCGCGGCGCCGCCGGCCTCCTGCACCAGCGCCATCTGGTCGGTATTGACGTTCCTCCAGGTGGAGTGCCGCAGGCCGGGATCCTGCCCGTCGTCGGCGCCGAGGGCGCTGAGGTCGTAGCGCTTGCCATCGGGCGCCGTCTCCCACTGCGGCAGCAAGCCGGTGCGGAGGATCGAGTTGCCGTCGCCGGTCTCGCGGCGCCGTGCCGGCGGCCGTTCGCTGAGCAGCGTCTCCAGATCCACCACGACCGGCTGGCTGCCATGGGCGATCAGATTCTCACAATGCACATCGGTGACCGCCAGAAGATGCAATACCGCCAGCAGCATGCCAGCACGAGCATAATAGTCCGCGACTTCGGCCGCCGAACTGCAGGCAAAAGCCGGCACATGCTCGACCCAACCATGGCTGCCGCAATCCAGGCTGCGGACCACTTTCAAATCCAATGGCAGTCCCAGGCGGTTGAGCCGCCCGACAAAACCATAGAAGGACGCTTCCGGCCGCACCGTGCGGGGCTTGTACATCAGGCGCTCACCGCTGCTGAGGACGCATTCGCAGACGCTCAGGCCGCCGCGATGGCGGTCGGAGAGATCCGTGCGGATGGCGGCCAGGGCGGCCGCCGGTTCCAGCGCCGCAATGTCAAAAGTTGCCACAAGCACCGGAAAATCCGCGGCGAAGCGGCGGCAGAGATCCGCCGTCGCCGCGATCCATTGCTCGGCGGACTGACAAAGCAGCCGTGCCAGCACGGGAAAGCGTTCGAGAAGCTGGCGCAACCCGCCGTCCTGCAAATGCTGGACATAGCCGTCATAGATTTCCGTCGATCGCGGCCGGCGCGACCAGACATCACCGAGAGCCGACACCGGTGCTTGGCGAAAGCGGAACTCAAGAAAATCTTGCCCGAAGGCAAGGCTGCCGACGAAGGCGAGATGGGCCAGAAGCTGCCGCTCCAGGTCGCGGGCCGCCCGTTCACCCAATACCGTCACGGCGGCGCCGGCCCTGGCCGCCGCATCAGCCCGCGCCAAGCGCAACAGCGGCAGCAGAATTTCTTCGAACGGCAGGGGGGCGTCCGCAGCCAATGTGCGATCGGCTGAGGGCGAGGGCCCTGAGCTGGCTGCCAGAGCGTCGAGCCATCGCGCCAGCAACTGCGCCCAGGAAGGCGGCTCGCCATGGCCGCTTGCACCGCCGAGCAATCTCTCCATCTGCCCTGGGGCCAGGCCGGTCGCGCGCAACCGGCGGCGCAACAATTCGCTGCCGCCGAGAATCCGCCGCCAGTGCCGTCGCCGTTCTCGCGCAACCCTGGGATCGTAACCCTCCGCTGGAAGACCAGCGAGGCCTGCCCGCTCCCACAGCGGTGTGGCCCGGGCGGCAACGGTATGGATCACGCCGCTGTGAAGATTCCATTTGGGCACGACGTCGCCCTTCCTATTCCCCTACCGGCGGCACGCAGGGCCCGCCGGCCCGAAACCGGAAAAACTATGATGTGCTTCGGCTAGGATGCCAGCTGACAGTGTAGCTCAGGCAGCCACGGGCGCAGGAACTCAAGGGCGGCTTCTTGATGATGGGTTTCTTCTTTTTCTTGGCCACTTGTTCAGCGCTGAGATCCTTGCCCTTGAACTGTTTCGCGATCGTCGTCTTCACGGCCTTTTCGAATTTTTGCCGCGTGAAGGCGTAGCCGAATTCCTTGGCGATTTGCAGAATCTCTTCGGCGGTTACCATGTTGCCGCGCTCGACGGCAGCAAGCACCCGGCTGCTGAGTTTCGGGCTTTTCTGGGCATGGGCAAGAAAATCAAGTGGATTGGTGCGCTTCATTCGGGCCTCCTGAGGCGTCAATGCGAGTCGGTTGCGGCATCGGCCAGGACTGCCTTGTTAGCCGATGCTTGAATTAAATCCTGTGACGATGCGCACAAAAGGGCGGGAGCTTCCCTGTACGCCAAAAAAAGTCACAGCATCGCCCCGGCCGCGCGCCTGCAGGGACAGCAGCGAAACCGCTGTCCGCCATCGATGAAATTGTATTCCGGCTATCGATGCCGCAAGTGCGGCAGCGCGAACGGAAAGCCGCGTCACATTCCCTATTCAGGCAGGGATAGCGGAAGCTGCGGTTCTAGCGGCGATCGCCGTGATTCACGCCGCCCGGCCGGCGCGGGATTTGATGGCGTGGGTGGCGAGGTTGCGGCCGAGGTCCCAGACCGCGCCGGGCACCCGGTGGCAGTCGGCGATGGCCGTGTCGAAGGCACCGCGGATCCAGGCGCGGTCCCGGTCGCCGATGACCAAGGCCGGCAGCAGCTTGATGATATGCACGCCCGGACCGGAGACCTGGCAGAGGACCTTGTGGTCCTTGAACAGGGGGATCAGCACCATCTGGCAGAAAAGGCCCTTGCTGGCGGCTTCCAGCATGGTCCAGGTGGCTTTCAGGGTCAGGCTCTTCGGTGCGCCGAACTCGATACCGATCATCAGGCCCTTGCCGCGCACGTCCTTCACCAGCTCGTACTTGTCGCGCATGACCCGGAAGTCGTTGAGGATGCCCTCGCCCAGCACCTCGGCGCGGGCGATCAGCTTCTCGTTCTCGATCACCTCCAGCGTTGCCAGGCCTGCCGCCATCGCGAGGTCGTTCTTGCTGAAGGTGGAGCCATGGACCAGCGCCCGGTCCATGCGATCGAACAGCTTGGCGAAAACCCAGTTCTTGGTCAGCAGTGCGCCCACTGGCACGAATCCGCCCGACAGCGCCTTGGAGATCAGCACCATGTCGGGCTCAACGCCCCAATGCTCCAGCGCCAGGAAGCGGCCGGTGCGGCCGAGGCCGGTCTGGATCTCGTCGGCGACGAACAGCGCGCCATGCTTGCGGCAGAGCTTCAGCGCCTCCGGCAGGTAATCGTCATCGGGCATATAGACGCCCTTGCCTTGGATCGGCTCGACGATGAAGGCGGCAACATCGTTGCCGCGCAGCGCCTGCTCCAGCGCCGGCAGGTCGTTAAACGGCACCTGCAGGCAATCGGGCAACAGCGGCTCGAAGCCTTTCTTGAACACCTCGCTCCCGTTCAGCGACAAGGCGCCCATGGTCAGGCCATGGAAGGCATGGCTGCAATAGACGATCTTGCCGCGGCCGGTGGCGATGCGGGCGAATTTGATGGCGCTTTCCACCGCTTCCGAACCGGTGGAGCAAAAGAACACGCGCTCCATGCCCGGGGTCAGCCGCAGCAGCCGCTCGGCCAGAAGCCCGGCCAGCGGCGACACGTCCATCTGCACTAGGTTGGCCAGGTTGGCGTCCAGCGTCTGCTTCAGCGTATCGATGATATGGGGATGGTTGCGGCCGACAGCGAAGACGCCGAAGCCGCTCAGGAGATCGAGATAGCGAGCGCCAGCCTCATCGGTGATGTAGGGCCCTTCGGCCGAAGTGAAGTTCACATCGAAGCCGATGGTCCTCAGCACGCGGACCATCTGCGCGTTGAGATAACGCTCGGTCAGCGCATATTTCTCGCCACCACGATCGGCGAGAAGCTGATTGAGATCCAGGGGCATTCCGTGTCCTCGATCCATGATAAGCGGGGCCGGGGACCGGCCGACGCCGCTGAGCTTTAGCGCAGCCTAGCACGGCTGCGTCCGCGTTGCATTTGTAGCGTTGCTAAGCTCTTGTGCACAATCGCTAAAATGCGTGAGGAATGCTGCCACCAGTGAAACACCGGGCGCGGGAAGAAAATTCCGGGGCTGGATTACCGCAGCATTACGGGCACCGGTCTGCCGCCGTCTTCAGGGGGCAAGATCGTCGAGCAATGCCGACAATGGATTGCGGCCGGCGGCCGGCTCGCTCCCAGCCATGACCGCCAGCGACAGGCCAATCGCCGAGCTGACGGGATTGTGGTCGCCGGCCCCGGCCCGCAGGTTCATCACCAGGGTCGGGCAGCAGAACAGGCCGCAGCGGATGATGCGCCGCCAGTTCGCCGGCAGTTGCCCGCGGCGCTTCAGTTCGGTCAGCAGCGGACGCCAGACCCGCCGGAATTTCGAGTCCAGAAAGGCGGTGCGGAGATCGGATAGCCGCCAATCATGCTCGATCTCCAGGGCATCGCCTTGGAGCCGAACCGAGGCCCGATACCTTTCCGCCGCCAGTCGCGCGTCGTAGAGCCAGAACGGATGGGCGAAGATGTTGTGAAAGGTCGCCTTGATCTCCGCCAGCAGCGCCGGCACATGGGAGCCGGCGAATGCGGGATCGAAGAACACCAGCCGCGGCGTCGGCACGGCGCCATCTTCGCACCAGACATTGGCATTGTGAGCGTCGCCATGGGCCACCACCGCAGCGCCCGCGAAGCTCGATGGCGCCAGGAGTTGCCGGCTCTCCTCGAACAGACCGGCCAAGGTGCCTTGATATTCGACGCCGTTGATGCGCCAGCGGCGATAGCCGATGTCGCGCCAATGGGCGGTCAGTCCCGGCAACTCGAACAACTGGTCCATATAGAACCGCGCGGCGCGGCCGCCGAGGCGCTCGGGCCGATCCGGATCGACCAGCCGTGCGTGGAACAGCCGGTGCACCGGTTCCGCCGCCGCCTCGTCCGCCGTGGCGCTGTGCAGCGTCGCCAGGTAGCGCTCGCCGATGATGCGGTCGAGATCGTGCTGTGCGCGGATCAGCGGCGCGGTTTCGATCGTGCCGTCCAGCTCCGCCGCGCGACAGAGATCGGCGAAGCGGCGGTCATGGCGGCGGCGATAGAGCAGGATCTGCCGTCCCACCTCGCGCGAGGCATAGGCCGGCACGTCGACGGGATAACCGGCGTCGCGCAACGTCTCAGCCCGATAGTACTCCGCCACCGTATCGCCCTCGCCCTCTTCCTGATGGAACTTGAAGAAATACTCGCGGCCATCGCCGATCGCGACGATGCCGTTGAGCGAATTCAGGCTGTATTGGTCCCGGTTGATCGTCGCTGTCGTCGCCTCGAGTCCGAACGCCGCGCGTACCAGTTCGGCAACGACGCGCCCGGCGCCTTCGTAATCACCCGCCTTGGCCAAGGCGCGGGCGCGGGCGGTCGGATGATCGGCGCTATCAGGGGATGTCATACAGCTGGGTTTTGCAGGCGGCGGAAGGCCGTTCTATACAATCGCCGGACCGCCGGGAAAACGGCAAACGGGGAGTGCGGCGATGGCTGAGAATCCTTCCTTCTCGCTCGAGGGCCGGCGGGCGCTGATCACCGGCGCCAGCCGCGGCATCGGCGCGGCGCTGGCGATGGGGCTGGCGCGGGCCGGGGCCAGTGTTGCGCTGGCGGGGCGCGACCTCAAGAGCCTGCGCAAGATCGAGGACGCCATCAAGGCCGAGCATCGCAACGCGCTATCCCTGGCGATGGATGTGCGAAATGCCGCCGCCGCCAAGGCAGCCATCGAGGAGGCGCGCCGCCAGCTCGGCGGCCTGGACATCCTCATCAACAACGCCGGCGTGGAGGACGTCCGCGACTCCCTCGAAGTGGACGAAGCGTTGTGGGACAAGATCGTGGATACGAACTTGAAGGGCGCTTTCTTCTGCGCCCAGGCGGCGGCGCGCGGCATGGCCGAAGCCGGCGGCGGCGCCATCCTCAACATCTGCTCCCTTACCTCGGAAGTCGGCGTGCCCACTGCCGTGCCCTATGGCGCCTCCAAGAGCGGCCTGCTCGGCATGACCCGCGCACTATCGGCCGAATGGGCGACCCGCGGCATCCGCGTCAACGGCATCGGCCCCGGCTATTTCCGCACCGCGCTGACGGACGTGTTCTACAAGGACGCCAAATGGCAGGAGGCAATGCTGGCCAAGATCCCCATGCGCCGCTTCGGCCATACCGACGATCTCGTGGGTGCCGCGGTGTTCCTCTGTTCCGACGCCGCCGCTTACATCACCGGCCAGTGCCTCTACATCGACGGCGGCTACATGGCGTCGATATGAACGCGGAAACGAACAAGGACTGCCTGCTCTGTCGCGCCGCCGACGCCGACGCGGAATTCAACCGCATCCAGGTGTGGCAGGATGACCTGTGGCGCCTGACCGTGAGCCTCGACTCCGAAGTGCCTGGGTTCGCCTATCTCGAGCCGAAGCGCCATGTACCCTACATCACCGACCTCGCCGGCGCAGAAGCAGCAAGCTTCGGTGCCGTACTCGCCCATTGTGCCGGAACACTGCGCGAGGTAACCGGCGCCGACGTCATCTACACCTACATCTTCGGCGACGGCATCCCTCACCTGCATGTGCATCTGGCGCCACACCGCAAGGGCGACGCGCTCAACGATCAGATGATCCGCGGCGAGATCGTCGAGGAGAAACTGCCCAGCGGTGCCACGCGTTTCTTCAGCAAGGAATTTCCGGCACTGCCGCGTGAGGATCTGTTGGGCGTCGCAGAGGAGATTCGCCAGCGCTTGAACAGCAAGACAGCGTAGGCTTACCGACGCCGCGCGAGGTTCGACAGATCGTCCCAACCATAGGCGACGGCATCGATCACTACGCCGCCCAGTACATCTGACGATACAGCGACAAAACGACCGCCGAGCGAAGCGTAGAACTGACACGCCGCAATATTGCGGGCCGCGACCCACACATTCGCGGACTTCCTATCGCTATTGCACAAGCTTCGCGCCATCGCCCCCATGAGCGAGCGCCCGAGGCCGCGACCCTGGGCGCACCGCAGGACATAAACGGCATAGATCTCGCCATCGTAGGACGATGCCGCATAACGCTGGGGACCGGCGCTGGCAAAGCCAACGATCATGCCGGCATGATCGCAAGCGACGAAGTTGGCGTCGTACGCCCCTTGCCTGTTCAGAATGGATCGCCACCGCTCCGCGCGCTCCACGGTCGACAGTCCGTCCAATACCGATCGGGGCACGATGCTGGGATAGGTTTCCCGCCACGAGGTGACATGGACGATGGCGATGTCGTCAGCATCCCCGACCGTCGCGGCGCGGACGCTGCCGATCATGGCGGCTAGGGCCTGATGATCGTCTTCAACGCGGGCGCGCGGCCTTCCAGCAGGTCGCGGTAAGCCTGGGGCACATCATCGAGGCCGATCGGCGCGCTGACCAGTGTTTGCAGCTTCGCCGCCAAGGCGGGCAGCAGGGCAACCGCTTGGCGCTGTTCGTCGGCAAACACGCTGCAGCCGCGCAGCTCGATCTCCCGCTCGACGATGGCATTGGGATCGATCTCGGTTCGGCCATGGAAGATGCCGACCATGGCGATGCGGGCGCCGCCGCCGGCAAGTCCGATCAGACGGTCAAGCACGGCGCCCTGTCCCGTGGCTTCCACGGCAAATCGCAACGGCCGGCCGCCGAGCGCGTCCTTCATCGCGGCCGGTTCCAGCTCGATGGCGCGAGCACCACTAACTGCTGCGATGCGATCGCGCCGGGTCTGTTGCCGCTCGGCGAACAGCAGCGGACCGAACCCAAGATGGTCGAGCAGCAGCGTGACGAGCCCGCCCACCGGTCCCGCTCCCGCGACCAGCACCGGCTCTCCCTTCGCCGGATCGAGGCGGCGGATGACGTGCAGCGCCACGCCTAGCGGCTCCGACAGCGCCGCAACTTCCGGCGGCAGACCCCACGCCACCGGCAACACACTGGCAGCGGGAAGCGTCACCTGCTCGGCGAAACCGCCATCGCAGACCTCGCCGACATAGCCGAGCGACGCGCAGAGATTCTGCCGGCTGGCCCGGCAATTGTCGCAGGCACCACAAGGCGCGCGCGAGTCCGCCACCACCAGATCGCCCGGTCTCAGCGCTGACACTCCGGCGCCGACATCGATTACTTCGGCAGCGAACTCATGACCCGGCGTCACCGGCAATCGCGAGACCCATTGCCCGGTCTTGAAGTTATGCAGGTCGGAGCCGCAGATGCCCGCTGCGCGCACCCGCAGCCGCACGTCGCCGGCGCCCGGCGCCGCGGCAGCCGGCACATCCTCGACCCGGAGATCGCCGACGCCATGAAACCGCACCGCTCGCATCGGCCGGACTCCGCTAGCGCTTCAACGCCTTGTCGCGCATTTCCGAGACGGCGTTGGCGTGGCCGTCGAAGCCTTCATAAGTGGCGAGCACCCGCGCATGCTTCGCCAGCAGCGGATAGCCCGCCGCCGTGACATAGCCAACGGAAGTCCGCTTCATGAAGTCGAACACCGACAGCGGCGAGCAGGTGCGCGCCTGGCCGGAAGTCGGCAGCACGGCGTTGGGCCCGAGCACGAAATTGCCCAGGGGCACCGGCGTATGTTCGCCCAGCAGGATCTCGCCGGCATTGGTGATGCGGCCGAGATAGTCGAAGGGATCCTTGCCCATGATCTCCAGATGTTCGGGCGCGTAGTCATTGACGAACCGGATCGCCGATTCGAAGTCCGGCGTCAGCACGACGCCGCCGCGCGGGCCGCAGAGCACGGTGGAAGAGAACGACACCCGCTGCTCGCCCATCTGCTGCCAATGCTCGGGGATCGCCTTGCGCGCGGCCTCGGCCACGGCGCGGCTGTTGGTAACCAGGAAGGCGGAGCTGTCGGGCCCATGCTCGGACTCGACGATCAGGTCCAGTGCGGCCAGCACGCCATTCGCCGTCTCGTCGCAGAGGATGATTGACTCCGAGGGGCCTGCCGGAATGCCGGGATCGATGACGTCGCTGAGCAGGCGTTTCGCCGCCACCACATAGGGGCTGCCGGGGCCGACGATCTTGGCCATCTTCGGCACCGTCTGGGTGCCATAGGCGACAGCGGCCACCGCCTGCGCGCCGCCGCACTTATAGACCTCTTTGATGCCGGCCAGCCGCGCCGCCACCAGCGTCGCTGCGTCGATGTTGCCGTCTGGCCCTGGCGGCGTGACGATGATCGCCCGCGGCACGCCGGCGACGACTGCGGGGATCGTCGTCATCATGACCACGCTGGGGAATGACCCCTTGCCCCGCGGCACGTAGCAGGCCACCGACTGAATCGGGATGACGCGGTCCCCGGCATAGGCGCCGGGGCGGATCTCCTTCAGCCACATCTCCTCGGGCTTCTGCGCCTCGTGGAAGCGGCGGATGCCGTCGACGGCGAACTCGATGGCCTCGATCACCTTCGGCTCGACGGTTTTGAAGGAGGCATCGAAGTCGGCTCCGGTGGCCTTGAGCTTCTCGACATCAACAGGCGATTTGTCGAACTCGCGGGCAAAGCGGACCAAGGCCTCGTCGCCCTCGGCCTTCACCGCGGCGATGATCGGCCTCACCTTCTCGATGATCGGCCCGAGATCGGCTTCCGACCGCACCAGCAGCCGGCCGCGATCGGCAGCGGACAGTTTGGACAGGTCATGCAGGCTGACTTCGCGCGTCATTCTCGAGCTTTCTCGGTTCGGCTACTTCGACCGCAGGAAGATATCCAAACCCACCAGCTTGTCGAGCAGCCAGATCGCCGCGGCGGCGACCAGGATATAGACCACGGAGACCGCCGCCAGGTCCGGCGTGATGACGCTGCGGATGGAATTGTAGATCAGCACCGGCAGGGTGACGATGCGGGCGTTGGTCAGCAGCAGGCTGACAATGAATTCGTTGAAGGCCAGCACGAACATGAGAAGTGCGCCGGTGATAACACCGGGCATCACCGCCGGGAGCGTGACGGTGAGAAAGGTCTGCAGCGGCGGCGCGCCCAGATTGGCCGCCGCGTTCTCCAGGTCGGGATCCAGGCCGTTTACCGAGGCCGCCACCGCCCAGATCATGAACGGCAGGTTGATGATGCAGGCGGCGATGCCCACCGGCCAAAGCTGGCCGAATAGGCGCGCGGAGATCAGCATCTCCATCATGCCGAGGCCGGCGACGATCAGCGGGATGGTGAAGGGCAGCAGGAAATAGACCTGCAGCCCGCCCAGAAAGCGCAGGCGATAGCGGGCCATGGCGATGGCCGCCAGCGTTCCGGCGGGGATGCTGACCGCCGTGCAAATCAACGCCACATAAAGGGTGCGCAGGAACGCCTCCTGATACTCGGTCTTCGCCAGCAGCGTCTGGTACCAGCGCAGCGACAGCCCGTCCGGCGGAAAGCGGATGATGTTGCCGGCGGTGAAGGAGGTGAGCAGCACGATGACAGTCGGCAGCGCCAGGCAGACGATGTTGAACAGCACAATGCCGCCGAGGATCATGCTCTTGCTTCGGCTGCTCATGTGCGCCTGTCCGCAACAAAGCTGAGCGTGCCGGCACCTGATAGCGCGAAGATCAGCGCCACCAGGATGCTGCCGAGGACCACCAGCAGGATCGACAGCGCCGAGCCGAACCCCTTGTCGGAGATCTGGAAGAAGGCGTCGTAGATCGCGTTGGCGATGAAATCGGTGGTGCCGCCGCCGAGAATCTCCGGCATGGCGAAATCGGTCAGCGTCAGCGTGAACACCACAACCGACGCGGCGATAAGGCCGGGCTTGGCCATCGGCAGGGTCACATGCCACATCGTCCGCAACCAGCTTGCGCCCAGGCTTTCCGAGGCCAACTCAACCTCTTCATGGATGGCCACGACAGCGGGCGCCAGCAGCAGTGCTGCGAAAGGCAGCATGAACTGCACCAGACCGACGATGACAGCTTCGTAATTGGCGATCATGTTGAAAGGCCCGAGGCCGAACCAGCCGAAGGCGGCGTTCAGCAGGCCCTGATTGCCCAAGAGGATCAGCCAGCCATAGGCGCGCACGACCTGGCCGATGAAGAACGGCAGGAACAGGCTGATCAGCAGCAGCTTGCGCAGCGCCGAGGAACGGGTGCGCACCATGACATAGGCATAGGGGAATGCGAGAAAGATAGTGACGGCGGTGACGATGACCGCCGCCAGCAGGCTGCGGCCGGCGATCTTCCAATAGACCGGCTTGGCGGCGATATCGGCGTAGTTCTCCAGCGTATAGTCGGGCTTCAGGCGATAGGTGCTGGTGTCCAGCTCATGCAAACTGTAACCGAAGATCAGCACGAGGCCGAGCACCAGCACGAACACCAGAAGGAACGCCGGCGCCAGAAGCAACCAGCCGGTGAAGCGGCGCATGGAGGCGGGCCAGAGGCGCGCGGCGATTTCTTCCGCCGCGTCCAGCAGGCGCCAGGACAGTGGAAATCGCGCGGTTGTCACTGGGGTTCAACGTTCCACATCGTGCGATGCCCCTCACCCCGCAACATCCGCTAAACGCGGATGTTGCATCCCTCTCCCCCTTTCGGGGGCGAGGGGTCTTTTTCGGTGATGTCGAGGGAATACAGACCCCTCGCCCACGCAGTGGGAGAGGGTGCGTGGCATTCGTGTCCAGCGAATGCCACGCGGGTGAGGGTCTGCACGTCTGCGCACTTACCCCTGCATGATCTCGTTGAACTTCTCGAACCACTCCTTCTCATGCTCGACCAGCACATTGGTCGGCACGCGGATGAAGCGGTCGAAGTCCTCCGGCTTCGTCGGATAGGCGATGTCGCCGACGAGATCGGCCGGCGGCGTCAGGCCGGGATAGACCGGCGGCAGGCCGAGCTTCGATGTCCAGACCTGCTGCGCCTCGGCGGTGATGGCGTACTCGACATACTTCTTCGCCCAATACACTTCGTTCTCCGCCGGGTTCTTCGGCACCCACAGCGCGTCGGTGTCGAGCTTGCAGCCCTCCTTCGGCACGGTCCAGGAGACCTTGACGCCGTTCATCCTGGCCTCGCGGGCATTGGACAGGATGGTGCAGGCGAGATCGATCTGCCCCTGCTGGAACCAGTTGGTGAAATCGGGATCTTCGCCCAGCAACGGCGCCTGCTCCTTCAGCTTGGCGATGAAGTCCCAGGCCGGCTGCATGTTTCCGGGGATGTCCTCCACCTTGCCGCCGCCTGCCACCTGCGCCGCCGGGTGGAAGCCGATACCGTCGTCATAGAGGGCGATGCGGCCCTTGTATTTGGGATCCAGCAGCACTTGCCAGGAGTCGGGCGCGCCATTCGGGAAGGCGGCGTCGCTATAGGCGAGCACATAGGCATAGGTGTAGGCATTGACCATCGGCCAGCCGTCGAAACCCGCCGGCTTTGCCGCCGGCAGCAGAACGTCCAGCCCCTTGAGATCGCCGAGATCGACCGCCGCGCCGTGCAGCGCCGATTTCGCCGCGTTGGTCGAGGTATCCCAGTTGATATGCACCGGCGGCGTTTGGTTGCCGTCCACCGCCGCCCACAGCTTCGGCTGCAGCTCGTTGTCCTCGGTCAGGTCGTTGCGGATGGCGATGCCGGTCGCGGCCGTGAACGGCTTGGACACGCCTTCGGTGATAGCCTCCTCCCACACGCCGCCCCAGACGCGGACGATCATCTCCTTGGGCTTCTCCGGCTCCTGCGCGAAAGTCGGACGCAGGCCCGTCAACCCAACGACGCCGGCCGCGGCCGCGCCCTGCAGCACGCGCCGCCGCGTGACCGGCATGATTAGTTTGCTCTTGTTGTGGTCGCTCATGGTATTTCCTCTCCCTTGTCGTTTCTTCGCCGCGTCTAGCGCGGAAAGATCATGAGATCGCTCGCGTTCCAGCCGATGAAAACGGCCTCCCCCGCCGCATGCGAGCGGTGATGCAGCGGGTCGTGATCGAACAGGCGCAACAGCGTATCGCCGAGGGCCGGGCAACGCACGCCATAAACGATGCGGTCGCCTTCGAAAATCAGCTCTTCGACGGTGGCTTCGAAGCTGTGGGAAAGGCCCGCCAGGCCCGATTTTTCCGGCGCTAGGCGGATCTGTTCGGCGCGCAGAGCGGCGTCCACCGGCTGCCCCGCCGACAGCGCCACGGCGGGCGCCCGCGCCTGCAATTCGGTCAGGCCCACGGCGAGGCGCACCGCGCCGTCGGCTGCCGCTTCTTTCACCACCGCCGCCAGAAAATTTGTCACGCCGATGAAGCCGGCGACGAAACGGCTGGCCGGATGGCGGTAGGCATCCACTGGCCGGGCGTTCTGCTCGATCTTGCCGGACTCCATCACGATGATCTCGTCGGACATCACCAGCGCTTCCCGCTGATCGTGGGTGACGTTGATGGTGGTGACGCCCAGTTCCTGCTGGATGCGGCGGAACTCGAGCTGCATGTCCTCGCGCAGCTTGCGGTCCAGCGCCGCCAGCGGCTCGTCCAGCAATAGCAGGTCGGGTTCGAACACCAAGGCGCGGGCGATGGCAACACGCTGCTGCTGGCCGCCGGAGAGTTCGTGGATGCGGCGCTTGCCGTAGCCCGGCAGCCGCACGAGCGTCAGGTATTTTTCCACCCGATCCGGGATCGTCTGGGGATCGAAGCGCCGCATTTTCAGGGGATAGGCGACATTGTCGGCCGCCGTCATATGGGGAAACAGCGCCAGCCGCTGGAACACCATGCCGATGCTGCGCCTGTGGGGCGGCACGGCGGAAACCGGCTGGCCGGCGATGAAGATTTCGCCTGACGCCGGGCGGACAAATCCGGCGATCATGCGCAGCAGGGTCGTCTTGCCGGAACCGCTGGGGCCGAGGATGGTGAGGAACCTGCCGCGCCCGAGCTCGAACGACGCGGCATCTACCGCGCGCACCTGGTCGAAGACGCAGGACACGCCCTCCACCCGCACCATGCTGTCCGCCGGATGTGCCGCTGCCGAACCCACCTGCAATTTCCGACCCACCCGTTCCTGGTTTACTGGCGGCGGCAACTCCAACGAAGGCCCCGGCCCCTGTCAAGGCGCCGGGTCAACCGGTTCAGAGCGTACCATTGTAACTGCCGCCATCGAGCAGCAGGTTCTGGCCGGCGATGTAGCCGGCATGGGCGCTACAGAGGAAGGCGCAGGCGGCGCCGAACTCGTCGACGGTGCCGAACCGCTTGGCGGTTTCCGCCGCCTTGGCCTCGGCAATCGCCTGTGCGGCCGGGATGCCTCGCGCATTAGCGTCGGCTTCGATGATCGAGCGCAGCCGGTCGGTTTCATGGGAGCCCGGAAGCAGGCCATTGATGGTGACGTTGTGCTGCGATACCTGCCGCGCCAGGCCGGCGACGAAGCCGGTGAGCCCGGCGCGGGCGCCATTGGAGAGCCCCAAACTCGGATAGGGCGATTTTACCGCTGCGGACGTGATGTTGACGATGCGGCCGAAGCGCCTGCCGATCATGCCGTCGATGACTGCCTTGATCAGCAGGATATGGGTGACCATGTTGCCGTTTAGCGCCTTCAACCAGTCGTCGCCCGACCAGTTCCGGAAATCGCCGGCAGGCGGGCCGGCGGAGTTCGTGACCAGGATGTCCGGATCGGGACAGGCGGCGAGCAGCGCGGCGCGGCCGGCCTCCGTGGTTGCATCGGCGGCGACGGCGGTGACACTGGCGCCGGTGGCCTTTCGGATCTCTGCGGCGGCCTGCTCCAAAGGGCCGGCGCCGCGGGCATTCATGACCAGCACGACGCCCTCGCGGGCCAATGCCAGGGCGCAGCCCTTGCCCAGCCCCTTGCTCGCCCCGCAGACGATGGCCTTCCGACCCGCAATTCCCATGTCCATCCGTCACCCCATCTTTCGCCTGATGCCGCCTCGTTCGTAGGATATCCTAACCGGGACGAAAGATGGCGGCCGCCAGGCTGCAGCACAACAGCCGAGACGCCGGTCAAACTCCCGTCTCGATCTGAATGAAGGCACTGGGTTCAGCCCTAATGCCGATGCGGGGCGGGCCGTCGCTCTGCAGGCCGGGCAGGCGCCGGTGACCCAAATCCGCAACATCTGCAAACATTATGTTTCGTACAGATTGGCCTTTGAGGTGCAACAGAAAAAGCGCGATGCGGGCAACCAGATTAACACAACCTTACCTGAATGTAGCCGCAGCACAGCGCCCGGCACTAGGCGCGGAATCTGGATGCCGTCTCCGCTGCCCGCTTGATTCATTACCAATCTATTGACTTCGCACCCTTTCCGACGGGAGCTTACCGCCGTTCCGCAAGGCTGCCGAAACTGCCGCCGGATAGGCTTGCCGGGTTTGCCGGTTCCCAAGCACGCGGACTGCGACTGAGGTTTTCAGTCCCAGGCAGAGATTCCACTGCCGTCCTTGTGATATGTCGAGATTATGCCGCACCGGAACCGCCGCTCGCGGCGGCCCGGTGGATCGGATCGAGTTTCAGCCGTTCGGACCATGCCCAACCTCACGCGCACACGATTCATCATCATCATGATCGCTACGCTCGCGATCTACACGATCGCGTCGGCCATGATCATTGGCGTGATTGTCGTGCGCAGCAACGACCCCGCCCAGGCCGCGGGCGACAACATCATCTGGGGCGGCAGCCACTTCCAGACAGAGTTCTACAAATTCAAGGAACGTGTCACGCAGGCAGCGTTGGACCGCACGCCGGAAGCGGCGGACGAAGTCAGGCTGCGCTACGAAATTCTTCTCAATCGCTTGGCCGTCTTCCAAGAGGGCCAGTTTCGAACCGTGTTGCTGGAGGATCAGGCCCTGTCCGCGTTGCAGCAGGATGTCGAACGGCAAATACTCGCCCTGGAGCCGACGATCCTGCATGCCGACGATCCGGCGGCCCTGAGCCGCATAAGGCCGGTCTTCAACGAATTGGAGCAACCAATCTCCAGGCTTGCGGCGGGTATCGGACAATTGGGCGGCGCCCGCTTCCGCGACTTGCGCAAAGGCGTCGTCACCCAGATGTATGCGCTCGGCGGCCTTTTCCTGGGTCAGATTCTGACCTTTGCCCTGCTCAGTTTCGTGGTCGGGCGCCAGGTACATGCCCTCGACAGGGCGCAATCCTCCCTGGTCGACGCCAACGCCAGCTTGAGCCGCAGCGAGGCTGA
Source organism: Dongiaceae bacterium (assembly GCA_046154965.1). Classification (GTDB taxonomy): domain Bacteria; phylum Pseudomonadota; class Alphaproteobacteria; order Dongiales; family Dongiaceae; genus DATKFM01. Next base: position 43,384 of record JBJXDY010000025.1, read on the forward strand.
AGCCAGACAGGCCCGGCAGCAACTGTACGACGCCATCGAATCCCTGGGCGATCCCTTCGCCCTCTATGACGCCGAAGACCGGCTGGTGCTGTGCAATGAGCGCTATCGCCAGATTTTCAGTTCCCCCGGCAGCAGCGTTGTTCCGGGCATGCAGTTCCTTGATATTCTGCGCGAGTTTGTCGCCGCCGGCCGCGTTCCCGAAGCGGTTGGCAGAGAGGAAGAATGGATTACCCGCCGAGTCGCTGGCCGCGCGGCGCCGTCAGGCACTTCTGAGCTACGGATCGACAATCAGTGGTTTCGCCGCAGCGACCGCCGTACCGGCGGTGGCGGCGTGGTGACAATCTACAGCGATATTTCCGGCATCAAGGAACGGGAACAGCGGCTGCGCGAACAGCAAACGATCCTGCAAAGCGTCCTCGATCATATTCCGGTCGCCGTGACCATGACGGACCTGGGGGCGCGGCTGATCCTGATTAATCGGGAGGCGGAGAATCGCTATGACATCGGCAGCAATGCGATCGGCATGACGATCGGCGATGCGATACCCGCCAGCTATCGCACACCGACATCCGAGCAGGACAATCGCGACGTCCTCTCCACCGGACGCCCCATCATCGGGCGGGAGTACACGCTGAAGGGCCCCGACGGCGAGGAACGCTGGCTGATCAACCGCGTGCCGATCTTCGACGATACGCGAAAGATCAAGTTCATTCTCCGCACGGCCGTTATCGTGCCGCAGCTGGTGCATGCCTACAAAGAGCTGGCGGCCAGTCGGGCGCAACTCCAGGACGCACAGCGCCGCGCAAAGCTTGCCTATTGGACATGGGAGGCGGCAAACGGCTGGGAATCGGTCTGGTCCGAAGAGGCCGCGAACATATATGGCACGGCGCCTGAACCTGTTCCGTCCGATGACGAGGCCTTCCGCCGGCTCATTCTCGAGGACGACCGCGCCCTAGCGATTAAGGCCCATCACGACATCTATTATGAAGGGCGGCCCTACAGCATCGAATACAGAGTGCCACAGCGCGACGGGCGCGTCGTCTGGATTCGCGATACCGGCGAAGTGCTGGAATTCGACGCCGACCGCAAGCCGTTGCGCATGGTCGGCACCATTCAAGACATCACCGCCCAGAAGCTGGTGGAAGAAGATCTGCGGCATAAGGAGGCCCGCCTGCGCAACGCGCAGCGTCTCGCACGCATCGGCACCTGGCAGTGGGTACGCGAGAGCGACCAGCTGCACTGGTCGAAAGAGGCCCTGGAGATCTTCGGATTCGGCGAAGACAAGGTGATACAGTCCCCCACCGACTGGCAGGATCGCATACATCCGGACGACCGGGCCGCGGTGAGCGCCGTCGT
>JBJXDY010000026.1:0-4410 GCA_046154965.1 Dongiaceae bacterium
CGCTTCTCCAGCAGCTTCACGTCGAAGCCCTCGATCAGCTCGTGGAACAGGCGGTACCAGTTGATCTCGGCTTTCAGATGCAGGAACACCGAGCCCAGCCCGATGGCGGCGCGGTCCATGAAGACGAATTCCCGCGGCGGCGTGATCGGGCCGAGGCGGCGGAGTTCGGCATGGACGCCTTCGGCCACCTCGCGGCCATAGACGCCTGATTTCGAATCCTGGATGCGCCGCTCCCGGTCCTCCATCAGCGGGCCGTAGACGAAGCGCGCCCAGCGGTTCAGCACCTCGATGACCTCGCGATTGAGCCCCTTGAAGCCCCAGGACTCGTAAGCATGCACGGCCAAATCGCGGTCGTCATTGAGCAGCGCGTGGTAGAGGTCGATCACGCCCTTGACGAAGCTGGCGTGGAACACGCGGATGCAGCCGAAATCCAGCAGATTGATCGAGGCGTCCGGCCGCACCGTGTAGTTGCCCAGATGGGGATCGCCATGGATGACGCCGTAGTAATAGAACGGCACATACCAGGCGCGGAACATGTTGAGCGCCACCTGGTTGCGGACCTCCAGCTCCGGATGGGTGACGATAAAGCTCAGCAGCGGCTCGCCCAAGAGCCAGTTCATCGTCAGCAGGCGCTTGGTGGAGAGCATCGGCTCCACGGCCGGCACCTGCACATTGGCCTCGTCCTTCAGCATGAGGCCGTAGAGCGCCATGTGCTTGGCCTCGCGTTCGTAATCCAGCTCCTCGCGCAGGCGCGCGGCGATTTCCGGATGAATTTCCCGGGTTGAGATCGAGCGGTCATAGCGCTCATAGATCGAGAAGATCAGCTTGAGCTGCCCGAGATCCGCCTCCACCGCCGAGAGCATGTCCGGATATTGCAGCTTGCAGGCGAGATCGCGGCCGTCATGGGACACCGCTCGATGCACCTGGCCGAGCGACGCCGCATGGGCCGCCTGATGCTCGAAAACCTTAAACCGCTTCTGCCAGTCAGGCCCCAACTCCGCCGCCATGCGGCGCTTGACGAAGGGCCAGCCCATGGCGGGCGCGTCGGCCTGCAGCTGCGCCAGCTCCTGCATATACTCTTTCGGCAATCCGCCGGGGATGGTGGCCATGATTTGCGCCACCTTCATCAGCGGGCCTTTGAGGCCACCGAGCGCCGCGCGCAGTTCCGCCGCATGCTGGCCGCGGTCGAGCTTGAGGCCCAGATAGCGCTCGCCCACCACACGCGCCGCCAGGCCGCCCACGGCCGTGCCCACCCTCGCATATCGCCGGATGCGGCCGCCGAGGCGGTTGTCTTCGCCAGAACCTCGAGATGAATCGGTCATGCCCGGAAGATATAGGGTCCGGGCGCCGCGGAAACTAGAAGCAGCCGATCCAGCTGAGATCCAGCAGCATGGCCTCGCCGCGGACGGTCCAGAGATAGACGCCGCCGCCGACCAGCAGGCCGGCCCCTGCCAGCATCCAGAATTTCGGCCCGCGGCTCATTCCGCCGCCCCCATCGCCGGCGCCAGGCGCGCCACCGGCTTTTCGGCGATCGGCCAATGCAGCGCCGCCGCGGCCAAGCCGAGCGCCACGGAGATCCACCACATCGCGTCATAGGAGCCGAACATGTCGTACAGCTTACCACCAAGCCAGGCGCCGAAGAAGGAGCCGATCTGATGGGAGAAGAATACCACGCCATAGAGCATGGACATATAGGCCGGCCCGAACACCGTGCCGATCAGCCCGCTGGTCAGCGGCACCGTCGACAGCCACAGCAGGCCCAGCAAGGCGCCGAAGGCCAGCACGGTGAAGTTGCTGATCGGCAGGAGGATGAACAGCAGGAACACCAGGGAGCGCAGGAGATAGAGGATCGTCAGCACGTTCTTCTTCTGGAACTTCCCGCCAAGAACGCCCGCGCCGTAGGAGCCGATGATGTTGAACAGCCCTACCAGCATCAGCGTCGTGGCGCCAAGCCAGGCGGGCAGGCCCTTGTCGCCGAGATAGGCCGGCAGGTGGGTGGCGACGAACACCACATGGAAGCCGCAGACGAAGAACCCGATCGTCAACAGCCAGAATCCCCTGTGAGTAAAAGCCTCCCCCAGCGCCTGTCGGACCGTCTGGCCGCGCGACGTCGCCGCTGCCTTCGGCGCCCCGCGAACGCCCCAGATCATCGGGAACATGGTGCCGGCGATGAAGGCCAGGCCGATGAACGCCGCCGACCAGCCAAGCTCGTCGATGAACACCTGGGTGACGGGCACCAGCGCGAACTGTCCGATCGAGCCGCCGGCAGTGAGGATGCCGAGCACGATCGACCGCTTCTCCGCCGGCACCATGCGGGAGACCGAGCCGATCACCGTCGACAGACCCGCCGCACCCAGCGCCAGGCCCACCAGCAGATTGCCGGCGATCACTTCGAACGGGCCGGCGGTGAAGGCCATCAGCACCAGGCCCGCGATATAGAGCGCCGTGCCGGCGATGGAGACGCGCACGGCCCCGTACTTGTCGGCGAGGCCGCCGAAGAACGGCGAGGCGGCACCCCAGACCAGGTTCTGCACGGCCACGGAAAAGGCAAAGACTTCGCGGCCCATGCCCAGATCGGCCGAGATCGGCGCCAGGAACAGGCCGAAGCCGGCGCGCAGACCCATGGTCACGGTGATCAGCGCGGCGCCGCAGCAGATCACGATCCACATATTGCGCGTGAGTGCTGGCATGATCGAGTCCTCTGGGGATAGACCGAGGCCGGATCATGGGGCTTCAAGGCCCCCGGCCACAACCGGCAAGCGCACATGGCCGGATTGTGCGGCCGGTATGGCTTCTCTAGCGGGGAGTGTATGGATCCAGGCGGGTCAGTGGGCGCCGCATCCGGATATGCCCGTTTTCACTGCCCTACGGGCTTGAAGAAGGTTTCAGTCACGCCGCCGCGGAGCATGCCGCCGCCGCCGGTCTCCTTGCTTTCCCAGGCCACCTTGTTGCCGTCGACAGTGATGTGGAAGCCGCCATTGGCCGAATCGGGCGAGTTGTTCCAGACGACGCAGACATCGCCATCCTTATCGAGATGCCAGGTACCGAAATCGCGCGTGCCGCCCACCTCCTGATAGGCCGCATTGCCGCCGGCGATGAAATACATGTTGAAGAAGGCGCCCGCGGCCGTGGTGCCCGACAGCGTGCTGCCTTGCATCATCGTGACGAAATCGCCCCTGCGCACGGGGTGGGCTCGGCAACGGCGGGCACCGGCAGCAAGAGCAATAGAGGCAGAAAAAGACTGCGCGTTCGCATCTCTTTCGACATCGATCACTCTGGAAGCAACAACCGGCTAGTTGCCGCCGCCGCCTGCGGCGTCACCGCTGTCTCTGTCCAACCCGCTAAATCCATCGCCGATCCGGCCGAGCCTGCCTAGATTGCCGAGGCCGCTGAGGAAGCCGCCGCCTTCGTCATCGGTGCCGGGCGGCGCCGGTTCCGGCGCTTCGGGCGCGCTGGGGGTCGATGCGGTCTGGCTGCGCTCCGGTTCGCTCGGTTCTTCCGCTGCGGGATCTTCAGGGGGTGCCGCCGCGGGCGCGATGCTGTTGAGATCCGCGAACAGCGTATCATCCTCGGGAACGGCAATGCCCAGCGCCACGCTGACGCCGGTGCATTCCGAAGCGACAGTGGCGGTTTCGCCCATCTTCGCGACCGCCGCCTTGCCGCCACAGGGCGTCACTTCGATCTCCCCATCGAGCACGGCAACCTGGGTCGTGCCATCTGCCGCAACGGCGATGACCAACTCTGTGCCGCGGATCGAGAGAACCGCTGTTGGCGTCGCCAGTTGCACTTTCTGGCTCTTGCCGAGACTGCCGGAGATGTAGCGGAAGGCGCCGACGCCGAAGTTCAGGAGCGCCGTGCCGTCGCCGGTGCCCGGATCGTAGATGAATTTGTCGAGTCTCACCGTCGAGTTGGTGCCGACGCGCAATTGAGTCTTGTCGAGAAACTCCAGCGCCGTGCTCGCGCGCGAGTCCGTTAGCACGACCTCCTCGGCATAGATCGGCTCGCTGTAGACGAGTTCATGCTCGCCGCCGCCCGGAAGCTGACCGATCGCGCCTTTGTATTCCGGCTGAAAGACCGATCCGATCTGAAGTTCGGCCAGTGCCGCCGCCGGCAGCATCGCTACCGCGTAAGCAGCCGCTATTCCCACCGTCCGACATGACATGCCCATGACTTTCTCCCACCTGCTTCGCCCGGTGGTTCCGCTGGTTACGGCCTCTCGGCCCGACCCAGGCGACCCCCGGCTTTGTTAAGTTGTCCCATGGTATGCCGCCGCGGCCTCGAAGTCGAATGTGACTAAACTCACAAATTCGTTGTTCTTGATTTGTTCTCTCGGACTGCCTAGACTAAGTTGATGTCGGACATTTTCCTCGAAACAGGGCCGGACGACGGGCTGCCGGACCGGGCGCGCAA
>JBJXDY010000027.1:0-126089 GCA_046154965.1 Dongiaceae bacterium
TCCAGCAGCGCGGCGGTCGCCGGGATGCTGCCGGTGGAGCCGGCGGCGATCACGGGATCGGCCGGCGGCTGCGCGCGCCAGAACGCCGCCTGCGCCGCCAACACCTGATTGCGCCGCAGGGCAGGATCGATGCAGCCTTCCTCCCGCAGAATTTGCGGCCAGGCGTCCGTCAGGATGGCAAGGAACTTGAGGGTGCGCTGCCAATGCACGGCGTATTCTTCGGGCACCAGGTCCCTCAGCTTGCCAAAGCCGACCTGCTCGGTCTGCATCTGGTCGAGGAAGCGTGCGAGCTCGGCGGCGAGTCGCGCCGCCTGGTCCGCAGTGATGTGCTGGGGATCGGTGGCCAGGATGGTGCGCATGAGAAGCAGCTGCCGCCGCAGCGCCGGGATCGGCGGCGGCAATTCGGCGCCGTCTTCCGTCGGCGGCAAGGCCTCATCGCCACCGAACAATTCCGCCTCGTCGGGATCGAGATCGCCCAGAGGCATCATGCGCGGCAACAGCAGCGGCCGGCCGTCGCCCTGGCGCAGGAAGGCCTCGGCGAGAGAGCGACGCGCGCGGCGCGTGGGCAGCAGGATGGTATAGCGCGTCAGCGCCAGCGGCTCGGCGTGTGTCTCGGCCAACAACGCCGCCGCAAGTGCGTCAACAAAACAGACGCCCGGCGCGATCGTGAACACCGATCCGGTCGTCACAGATGTCGGCGTTGCGTTGGGCAAGGCTGCGGCCGCGCCTCCCGCGCCTGGTTCAGATGTAGCGTTCGATGCCGTGGGCGATACGCGCTTCGACTTCCGCCAACTGCTCCGGCGTCGAGACGTGGAACCACTCGCCGTCATGGCGCAGGCCGAACAGGCGGCCGGCCTCGATGGCGCGGTCATAGAGGATGTTCAGGGAGAAAGCGCCCTTCGGGCCGTCCTGGAATAGTCGCGGATGCAGGATCTGGATTCCGGCATAGACGAATGGCGCCACTTCCCAGTGCCGCCGCCGCCGGACGGCGCCGAGCTGATCGAGGAAGAAATCCCCCGGCCCGCCATAGCCCACCGCCGTCGCCGTCGGCTGCAGCAGCAGCAGCGCATCCATGCGGCCGCCGTCCCAGAACTCCGCCAGGCGCACCAGGGCGTCGGTCTTGCCGTTCAGCCAGATGATCTTGCCGTTGATGACATAGAACGGATCGGCGCCCAGCAGCGGCAACGCCTTGGTGATGCCGCCGCCGGTTTCCAGAATCTCTTCTTCACGGGAGAACCGGATGCGCGGCTCGGCGCGTTTTTGCAGATGGTTCTCGATGACCTCGGCCAGATGATGGGTGTTCACCACCACATCCTGCACGCCGACGGCGGCGAGACGGTCGATCACCGTATCGATCATCGGCTTGCCGGCCACCATCACCATCGGCTTCGGCGTGGTCTCGGTGATCGGCATCAGCCGCGTTCCGAAGCCAGCGGCCAGCACCATGGCGCGGCGGGGCACTTTCTCGTTAGCGGGCGGCGTCATGCGAATTACCGGCGCCGCTGGCATCGCCGCCGCATGTGCGGCGCCTTCGCCTCGCGCCAACGCCGCCGCCCCTACGGCCTGCTGCGTCACATGGGCGATCAGCCGCTCGATCTGCGGCCCCCTGAGTTCGCCGATCAGGCCGGCGCGGCGCACCAGTTCCTGCGACAGTTCCGGCGGCCGCCGCATCGCCGATGGGATATGCGCATCGAACCACGCCCGCACTGGCGACAGCGCGGGATGGACGAGATCGCCTTCCAGCAGCCGCCAGGTGCGGGGCATGAAGCCGAGATAGCCCGGCTTGCCGTCGCGCAGCAGCAGGCGGGTAAAGGTGCCGAGAATGCGCGTGTTGCGCTGCGCGCCGATCACCGCATAGGAGACATCGAACGCCTCGCCGGAAAGGCCGGGTAGCGCTTCGAGATAGCGCCGGCGCAGATCCTGGATCAGGTCGGTGGAGACGTCGCGGCGCACATCCTGCAACAGCGACACCAGATCGAAAGCCCGCGGCCCAATCACCGCATCCTGGAAATCCAGCAGGCCGCAGGCGGTGATGCCGGTGCGCCCGGGCAGCAGCATCAGATTGTCCACATGGAAATCGAACAGCACCAGCGTGTCCGGGGCGCTGCGGCGCTTCGGCAAGACCTCGCGCCAGGCGGAGACGTAGCTCTCCCGCAGCGCCGGCGTCAGCCGCTCCTCCTGCGTCACCGGCCAATACCAGTCGAGCAGCAACGACACCTCGCGCAACGCCCGCGCATCGTCGAAGGGCGGCAGGCCGGCATAGCGGGCGGGCACGAACTTCTTGTGCAGGTCGATCAGCAGATCGATGGCGAGTGTGTAAAGCGCGCGCTCGTCATGGCCGCCGCGCAGCAGGCGGGTATAGGTGTCATCACCCAAATCTTCCAGCAGCAGCAGGCCCTGGGAGACATCGGCGGCATAGATCTTCGGCGCGCTGTAGCCGAGATTATGCAGCAGTTCGGCGATGCGCACGAATGGCCGCACATCCTCTTGCGGCGGCGGCGCATCCATCAGCACCGCCTTCTTGCCGTCCATGGCCAGGCGGTCATAGCGGCGGAACGAGGCGTCGCCGGCCAGCGGCCGCCGGTCGCAACGGCCCCAGCCATGCTGCGCCAGGAAAGCGCCGATGGCCTTCGCGCGATCTTGCGTGCCGGTCATGATGCGCGCGGTCTCAGCCATGGCCGACGACCGACTGCAGCCGCGGCGCCCAATCGCCATGACCGGCAAGATGCAGCTGGCGCGCATTGTCGTTGCCGGGCGCGAAAGACAATGTCAAATCCAGCCGCTCTTTCGGCAGCATCCCGGCGATTCGCTCCGGCCATTCGATCAGCGTGATGCCCTCAGCCAGCGCGTCCTCTAGACCCAGCTCCAGCACATCGTCCGGACGCGCCAGGCGGTAGAGGTCGAAATGCCAGATCGTGCCCTGGGCGCTGTCATAGGTCTGCACCAGGGTGAAGGTGGGGCTGGGCGCTTCCTCCGCCCCGCCGGTCAGAGCGGCGATGAAGCCGCGGGCGAAGCTGGTCTTGCCCGCGCCCAGGTCGCCGTTCAGCGCAATCACGTCGCCGCTGCGCGCCACGGCGGCGAGGCGCCGTGCGATGGAAACGGTGGCGGCTTCGGACGGAAGTTCCATGTCGTGCTGATAGACTGGGGTGGCGACGCTGTTCATCTGCTGTGAATTCTCAGAAGTCTTGTAACCGCAGGACTCGCAGGCGACAACGAAAAGCAGAGCGCCAACGTCCCCTTGCGCCGGCCCGTCCGGCCCCGCATTTTACCGGTCCCAGAACCCCAAGATTTCATCCGGAAAGCCATGACCTCAGCGACCCACAGCACCGATGTTGCAATCATAGGCGCCGGCCCGGTTGGCCTGTTCGCGGTGTTCGAATGCGGCATGTTGAAAATGCGCTGCCATGTCATCGATGCGCTGGACAGCACCGGCGGACAATGCGCGGCGCTTTATCCGGAGAAGCCGATCTATGACATCCCCGGCTATCCGCGAATCGAAGCGGCGGATCTGATCCGCAAGCTGGAGGAGCAGATCGCGCCGTTCAAGCCGGTGTTCCATCTCAACCAGCAGGTCAACAAACTTGCCAAGTCCGGCGATGGATGGGAGCTGGAAACCTCGGCCGGCACGCGCATCGCCGCAAAAGCCGTCATCATCGCTGCCGGCGTCGGCGCCTTCGGCCCCAACCGGCCGCCGTTGAGCGGCATCGAAGCCTATGAAGGCAAGAGCGTCTTCTATTATGTGAAGCAGCGCGAGGATTTCCGCGGCAAGCGCATCGTCATCGCCGGCGGCGGCGATTCGGCGCTGGACTGGACGCTGGCGCTGGCTGACATCGCCTCGCGCATCTATGTCATCCATCGCCGGCCGAAGTTCCGCGGCGCGCCGGAAAGCGTCGCGCGGCTGGAAGCCTTGGCCAAGGGCGAGAAGGTGGAGATCGTCGTGCCCTACCAGCTCGCGCGGCTGGAAGGCGGCGGCGGCAAGCTCGATGCCGTCATCGTCAGCACGCTGGAAGGGCAGGAACGGCGGCTCGACGCCGATGTGCTGCTGCCGTTCTTCGGCCTGGCGATGAATCTCGGTCCGATCGCGCAATGGGGCCTGAACCTGGACAAGCATCATATCACCGTGGCGCCGGCGACCTGCGAAACCAGCCAGCCGGGCGTCTTTGCCATCGGCGACATCGCGTCCTATCCCGGCAAGCTGAAGCTGATCCTCTCGGGCTTTGCCGAGGCGGCGGCGGCGGCCCATGGCATCCATCCCCTTCTGTTCCCCGGGCAAGTGCTGCATTTCGAGTATTCGACGACGTCGGGCGTGCCCGCCGGCGGCTAGGCGGCCTTCGCGGTCCGCGTCGCGTCGACAGGCACGAAGCAGGTGATCGTCGTGCCCTGGCCGGGTTCGGAATCCAGCTCGACCCGGCCGCCATGGAGTTCGATCAGCTTCTTGACCAACGCCAGGCCCAGCCCCATGCCGAAGCTGCGGCCCTGGCTGCTGACGCGGGCGAACTTCTCGAACACCGCGGCGTGATACTCGGGGTCGATGCCGATGCCGGTGTCGGTGACGCGGAACTCCACATGGCCGTCATTGCGGGTGGCGCCCAGCACGATCGAGCCGCTGGGCGGGGTGAATTTCAGGCCGTTGCTGATGACGCTGTAAAGCGCCTGCTTAAGGCGGCGTTCGTCGGCGACGATGGTGCCGAGATCGCCATTGGCCTGGATCGAGAAGTTGATGTCGCGGGAGCGGGCGCGTTCGCCGGCCAGCATGCCGACGCCAGACAGAAGCTCCTGCACATTCACCGGGCCGCATTCCAGCTGCAGATAGCCGGCATCGATGGTGGCGACGTCCAGGATGTCGTTGATCAGCGTCAGCAGGCGGTTCGAGGCTTCCAGGATGTTGCGGCTGTATTCGGATTGCCGCTCGTTGAGCTCGCCGAAGTAGCGCTGATCCAGCATCTCCGCAAAGCCGATGATGGCGTTAAGCGGCGTGCGCAGCTCGTAGGAGACGTTGGCGATGAATTCGGATTTGAGGCGGTCGGCGGCTTCCAGCGCGGCATTGCGTTCGCGCAGCGCGCGTTCCACTCGCGTACTGTCGGTGACGTCGAGATAGGTGTAGAGGCAGCCGCCGTCGGCCAGCGGCAATGAGCTGAAGATCAGCACCGATCCGTCTGTGCGTTCGATGCGGCCGCTGCGGGCATCGCGGTCGGCGACGCGGCCGATGATGCGGTTGCGCAGCCGGCCCCAGAACGGTCCCTGGGCGAAGAAGCGCCTGATAGCATCGACGATAAGCGCGACATGGGGCTCGTTCTCGAGCAGCTGCGGCTCCAGCCCCCAGATTCGGGCGAAGGCCGGATTGCTGAGCTTGAGCCGGCCGTCGCTGCCGAACACGGCGATGCCTTCATAGAGGTGGTCGAGGGTTTCACGTTGAACTTGGATCAACGTGTTGTAGGAGCGTTCGAGCCGCAGGGTATCGGTCACATCCTCATAGCTGATCGTGACGCCGCCGAGCGGGTGGGGGGCCGCCACCATGCGCAGCGTCGAGCCGTCGGGCAGATGCAGCAACTCCTCCATCGGATGCAGCAGGGCGAACAGTTCGCGCATCAGCTCGCGTTTGTATTTCGGGAAGTCGGCATATTCGGGGATCCGGCGGCGCTCGCGCAGCGCCTCCAGCACCTCGTTCAGCGTCGGCTCGCTGGTGAGGAATTCCTCCTCCAGGCCGAACTGCTTGGAGTATTCGCTGTTGTAGAAGCGCAGCTTGCCGTCGGCGTTGAAGATGGCGACGGCGGTGGAGAGGCTTTCCAGCACGTCGGCATGGGCGCGCACATGGCGCTTCAACTCGCCCTGGGCCTCGTCCAGCGCGGTCTTGTCGGCGGCGTAGCCGACGACGCCGCCGCCGATCAGCGGCATTTCCGTCACCGTCATCAGGCGCCGGTCGCCGCGCAGCACGACATGCTTGTCGTCGCTTTGCGGCTTGTTCTCCTCAAGCGCCTTGCGCGCCATGTCGCGGCTGCCGGTGCCGCCCATCAGCTCGATGCCCTTCTCCACCACCTGCGGCCGCATCGCCTCGACACCCTGGGCATAGGCCTTGTTGCAATACTCGATAGAGAGGTCGTTTCGGCGCAGCCAGACCGGCATGGGCATCACGTCCAGGGCGGCCTGCAGCCGGTCTTTCTCGTTGGCGATCACGGTGGCGGCGGCGGCGACTTGCGACACCTCGGTGATGGTCAGCCGGTTCATCGGGCCGTCTTCGCCGTCGGCCGGCAGGCGGTCGCCGCGGCAGGCCACGGTGCGCACGCCGTCGGCCAGGCGGCAGGCCATGTCGAAGCCGGCGCCGTCCTGGTCTAGCCGGTCCAGCCCGGTGCCGAGCATGGCGCGGTCGGGGGTGGAGACGGCGAAGGTCAGCCGGTCCAGCCCCAGGGTCTCGCCGGCCGGCAGGCCCAGCAGCCGGGCGATCTGGGGCGGCAGCGTCACCGCCTTGACGCCCGGGGCCCAGAGCAGGATGCCCGATTTCGGGCCATCCAGGGCCTGGGCCACGCGCCGCTGGCTTTGGGCCAGGACGCCGGCGTGGCGCCGGGCGTCGTGGAGCCGGCGGCGCAACCAGAAAATCACCGCCAGCGCCGCCAGCAGCAGCGCGCCGGCCATGGCGACGATGACGCCGGCCGTGGCCAGGGCCTGGTCCGGCGGCAGGCCAGGGGCCAGAGCCGTTTCCGGGGTCTGGGCCAGGGCAAGCCCGGGCCAGAATCCGGCAAAAACAGCGGCCGTCTGAGATAAGGCTGCGCGGTGCATAAGTGCCGCAGACCTTACCGGGTTTCGGCTGAGATCAGCAAGCGATGGGGCCGCACCCCGCCTGCGCCGTCGCCTTTAATACCTATAGTGGTCCGGCTTGAACGGGCCTGTGCTTTCGATCCCCAGATACTTCGCCTGCTTGGCCGAGAGCTTGGTGAGGTGGGCGCCGACCTTGGCCAGGTGCAGCGCCGCCACCTTCTCGTCCAGATGCTTGGGCAGGACATAGACTTTCTTCTCGTACTTGCTGTTGTGGCTCCACAGCTCCATCTGCGCCAGCACCTGGTTGGAGAAGGAGGCGCTCATGACGAAGCTGGGATGGCCGGTGGCGCAGCCGAGATTCACCAGCCGGCCCTTGGCCAGCACGATCAGCCGCTTGCCGCCGGGGAAGATCACCTCGTCCACCTGGGGCTTCACCTCGTCCCATTTGTAGTTCTGCAGCGCGCCGATCTGGATCTCGCTGTCGAAGTGGCCGATGTTGCAGACGATGGCGCGGTCCTTCATGGCGCGCATATGCTCGATGGTGATGACGTCCACATTGCCCGTGGCGGTGACGAAGATATCGCCCTGGGGCGCCGCCTCCTCCATGGTCACCACCTGGTAGCCTTCCATCGCCGCCTGTAGCGCGCAGATGGGATCGATCTCCGTGACCATCACCCGCGCGCCCTGGCTGCGCAGGGATTCCGCCGAGCCCTTGCCCACATCGCCGAAGCCGGCGACCACGGCCACCTTGCCGGCCATCATGGTGTCGGTGGCGCGCTTGATGCCGTCCACCAGGCTTTCGCGGCAGCCGTAGAAATTGTCGAATTTCGACTTGGTGACGCTGTCGTTGACGTTGATGGCCGGAAACAGCAGCGTGCCTTTCTGGGCCATTTCATAGAGGCGGTGCACGCCGGTGGTGGTTTCCTCGGTCACGCCCTTGATGGCGTTGCCGACCTTCTCGTACCATCCGGGATGGCTCTTCAGCCGCGCCTTGATGGCGGCGTAGAGAATCTCTTCCTCTTCGTTGGCCGGTTCGGAAATCAGCGACGCATTCTTGGCGGCGCGGCGGCCGAGATGGAGCAGCAGCGTGGCGTCGCCGCCGTCATCCAGGATCATGTTGGGCGCGCCGCCGTCGTGCCATTCGAAGATGCGGTGGGTGAATTCCCAATATTCCTCCAGCGACTCGCCCTTATAGGCGAAGACCGGCGTGCCGGCCTTGGCGATCGCCGCGGCGGCGTGGTCCTGGGTCGAAAAGATGTTGCAGGAGGCCCAGCGCACTTCGGCACCCAGGGCCTTCAGCGTCTCGATCAGCACCGCGGTCTGGATGGTCATATGCAGGGAGCCCGCGATCCGCGCGCCCTTCAGCGGCTTCTGCTTGCCATACTCGGCCCGCAGCGCCATCAGGCCGGGCATCTCGGTCTCGGCGATCGACATTTCCTTGCGGCCCCAATCGGCCAGGCCGATATCGGCGACCCGGTAGTCGCCCGCCTTCGCTGAAGCTCCGGCGGGGCGGGGCGCGCCGGCGTGTTTGGCCGCCGGCGCAGGCTTGCCCGACTCGGACTTGGATGCGGCGGGCTTGGCGGCGGAAGAGGACTTGGAGGCCATTAGGTCATGCTCCCTTGAGCGGGTGTTGAGCTGCTGCGGCGGCTAAAGGCTGGAAATGAATCGCGCTCCGGCGAAACGGGCGTTCGAGATACCAGCCGCAACCAGGGCAAGCAAGGCGGCGGCACGCAAAGCGCTGGCGGCCAGCCGCACGCGAAGGCGCGACACCGCGGAGAGGCGTGCCGGCTTGCAGGGCGCGCCGCGGCCGCACCCGAACGTGCGGCGTCGGGCAATGCTACTTGCGCGCATTCTCCAGGCACCGAATTCCTTTCTTTCCAAAAGCTTGAGCGCCACTGGCGCGCATGGATTTCGCCAATAAGTAATTGATTTGTAATAGAAATGTCTGGAAATCCGGGAATTTTTCCAGGGGGCCCCTGATTTCGCGGTTCGATGCCATGCAAGGGAATTCCGCCGGGTGGCTGCTGGCAAAGGCTAAACCGACGCCTGCCCTGTACTGCTGTCGGAGTTCCCTGTTGCGCTGCCACGCCTGCCGTCCCTCTTCCCGCCGAACGGAAACGCCCGGGCACGCATTCGCCGGGCAATCTTACAGTATAGAACATTTAGGGAACAATTTCCAGGGAGCGGCAACCCGTGGCCTGATTTCATTCGGGCTCGGTGGGTTTACTAAAGCGAAAGCCAGAATCCTTTAATAACGGATTTCCTATTAAAGCGAATGGTTATATCCTTTAATAAGACTGAAGCTAGTTAAAGGATGTCCTCAGCCATGGCGCAGGACCTTTCACCTCGGATCGGCCGCTCCATCGACACCGCCGCCGGCGGTGAGCGGGTACGCGCCTATCTGCCGCCGGACCTGCCGCCTGTGCCGCCGCTGAATCTTGCCCCAATGTACGGCTTGATCGAGGAAGCAAACCAAGCGCTCGGCCGGCTCGACGGCGCGACTTCGGTGCTGCCGGACACCTCGCTGTTTCTGTACATGTATGTGCGGAAGGAAGCGCTGCTGTCGTCGCAGATCGAAGGCACGCAATCCTCGCTCTCGGATCTCCTGCTGTTCGAGGCCGACGAGATTCCCGCGGTGCCTCTCGATGACGTGCGCGACGTCTCCAACTATGTGTCGGCAATGCATCATGGGCTAGAGCGGATGCGCGGCGGCTTTCCCTTATCGTTGCGGTTGATCCGGGAGATCCACGCGATCCTCCTGGCGAAAGGCCACGGCGAGAGCAAGCTGCCCGGCGAGTTTCGCCGCAGCCAGAACTGGATCGGCGGCACGCGGCCCGGCAATGCCGCCTTTGTGCCGCCGCCAGCGGACCGGGTCGAGCCGCTGATGGGCGAACTCGAAAAATTCCTGCACAGGGATACGCCGGAGATTCCCACGGTCATCAAAGCCGGCCTCGCCCATGTACAGTTCGAAACCATCCATCCGTTCCTGGACGGCAATGGGCGGCTCGGGCGCCTGCTGATCACGCTGTTCCTGTGCGAACGGAAGGTGCTGGGCGAGCCGCTGCTCTATCTCAGCCTGTTCCTGAAGAGCCATCGCGAGGAGTACTACGAGCTCCTGATGCGCGTGCGGCAGGCGGGCGATTGGGAAAGCTGGCTGCAATTCTTCCTCACGGGCGTGCGCGACACCGCGAACCAGGCGGCGGATACGGCGCGGCGCATTCTGGCGCTGTTCGACAGCGACCGCGCCAGGATCGAGCCGCTGGGCCGCAAGGCCGCTTCGGCGATCCGCCTGCACATCCTGCTGCGGCGCAATCCCCTGCTATCGGTCCGCGAGGCATCGAAGCAATTGCAACTGTCGCAGCCCACTGTGACGGCGGCGCTGCGCCATCTCGCGGAGCTCGGCATCGTGCGCGAGATCACCGGCCGCAAGCGGAGGCGGCTGTTCCGGTATGAGGCCTATGTGCGCCTGCTGAGCGAGGGGACGGAGCCGCTGGAGAGGTGAAAGCGGCGGCGCGATGAGCGTCGGTAGGGTAGCGGCCTAGAGGCCGGTAGGGGTCAGAAACTACGGTGGGGCGGATAAACTGACTCTGATCCCAATTCCAATCTTGTGCAGGCAATCTTCGCAACCGGCGGTTAGTCATTCCTGTTTCTCCGCGCACGTCACGTCGCCGATAGCATTGCTCGCAATTCGGCATTTGCAAACTGCTCGACCAAGAGCTGCACCCAGGCATTTGTGTATACATAGTCACCGTGAGCTCGAACATAGGCGCAGTATTGCGGCTTGGTTTCCTCTAGCTTTGCAGCGTCCCCTGGTGGACGCACTTTGAAGTCATAGTTGCCATTTGGGTTCCATGCAGCAAGCTGGAGCACGTCAAGTGTCGCGAGCAGCGGTGATTGCCGCCACCAGCGTCGCCAACGTCCGTTGGGGTCAGGTGCGGCCCTCGTGGCGATGGCCGCAGCACGACCGTAGCTGGGGGTGGAGCGGACATTGACAGACTGGAGGTGGGTCGGCTGCGACTGGGTCCCAACGGTTGCGATGGAACCCCTCCGACGGGGCGCAGGTCCGGGGAAGGTAAGATGGATGCAGTTCAGTGTGTGCTCGGGGCGCGTACTCTCGGCAGAAACCACGACAACATGTCAGCTAACGCGTTGTTCGCCGCCACAGTCCCGAGCTACGTCAGAAGCGCCATGGGGCTGCCGACATCGACGACACCGATGCCCCCATGGGCCTTGTAACCCAGTATTTCTTGAACCCGTTTCGGCATTGCGCGCACGGTTTCGATGGGAACGGTGAGGAAGGTGTTCTCCTCGGTGCGCAGCCAACCTACGACGAAGCCGAAGAACATGCCGCGCCGCCACTGGTCGGTCGTCGTGTTGGCACCACCGCCATGCATGGTGGTGCCAAGATAGAGTAGCGCCGAGCCCGCCAGCATCTCGGCCCTCTTGATCTCATGCGGCTGCGCTACCCTTTCGGGATCCCAGAGGTGGCTGCCAGGCACTACCTGGGTCGCGCCGTTCTCCACCGTGAAGTCGGTGAGCGCGAACATCGCCTCGACCTGCAACTGAGGTTTCGGAGGCTTCAAGTGGGGCCAGGCATCCTCGTCGCGGTGCAGGAGCTGGGCGTTCTCACCTGGGCCGATCTGGATTAGCTGCCCGGTGTTCAACAGGTAGTCATAGCAGTTAGGCAGCAGGAGTTCGTCGGCGATGCGGGTCATGAACGAAGACTCCAGAATCGTCCAGAACGTCCTCGACTTCGCCGGCAGACCGTCGATCCGGATCGTCCGCTTGCCGTAGAACTCCACGAAGAAATCTTCGGTGGGATTACGGAGCCCGGGCGCCGTCCCGGCGATGGCAACATCGAGTTCGCGGTTGATAGAGGCCAGCTGTTGCGCAGAGAGTGCGTTCGTCACGACCGCCGCGCCGTCGCGACGCAAAACCACGGCCATATCTTTGGCGGATGTCGAGGAATCGATCTGCTCCAACTGATTTGTCATGCCGTCCTGCTCCCGTCTCCGATTGGCCCCGATACGCGCAATCCATGGTCCCCTGAAACTCCGACCACCCTGATCCTCGCGTGCACTACGCGAGCCAGCAACAGGCTCGAGCATCGCATAGCGGTTCCTCGCGCGCGCGGGGGGTGCCACGGGCATAAACTTGGTGATGTCCGCTTGACCCCCAAGAGCCGCCGCTCTCATGCCCCTGACCGCACTTCGGTTCTTAGCCGACATTCCCCGGATGAACCCTGGTTCCGAGCATCAAGGTATCCATATGGCTTCCATGAGGCAAACTGGGCCGCGTTGAGCAACCGTGATTGCCGCTGCTCACCGCTAGGAGCGTCACCAACGGCCGTCTCGGGCTGCTGATCGCTTCGTTTCCCGTCAACAAGGCGCACTCCTCCCGTCGTTGCCCTTATCGCCGATACCACGCGTGTCACGCCGGAGACGGCGGCGGCCTCCCCGCCGGAAGGATTCCACCATGGGACGGTTCTCGGCGGTCATGCCGTAGACGCCGGCTGCGTCCTCCAGCACCGGCATCAGGCCCTGTTCGGCATTCTGCTTTTCGCCGCAGATCGGGCTCCGCGCGTGGCCGGCGGGCATAACGGCTGCCGCCACCGCAGCGCACTGACCGAGCCGGGCGATACCGCGCGGCTATTTCCATTCGAACCGGTCGCCCGGCTCCAGCTTCGACTTGAAGCCGGATCTTAGGATCGCCTGTGCTTTCGCATCGCCCTTCACATAGGCGTCGAAGAACAACAGAGCGGCTTGTTCGACCGCATGGGTGTAACGCGTCTCGACTTCCTTGCCATGGGCATGGGGCCCGTGCTCAAGGCCCGAGAACGAATTGTGATCGGCATCCTCGAGCACGAGCAAGTACTGATCCGGGATCTTGAGCGTCCGGTAGGGCAGCGTTCGTCGCACAGGATCGAACTCCGGATTGCCGGGCACCGCATTGCCGTCCTTGGTTCCCGTCGCGTGAAAGAGCGGAATGTCGATGTCGCGATAGAGCTGGGTGAGATTCCCGCCTTGGATCGGCACATTCGGGCTCATCACAAAGCCGGCCTTTATGCGCGGGTCTTTGAAGAACCATTGCCCGCCGGGTCCCATTCGCTGGCCCGCCGCGACCATTGTGGAGACGCCGCCATAGGAATGGCCGGCCATTCCGATCCGCTGCGCATCGATGTGACCGGCCAACGGCCCCTTTGCATTGAGCCCGGCGAGTTCGTCAACGGCAAACGGCAGATCCTGAAACCGCGCCTGAGCCGCATCGCTGTCCCACATGCCCCGGCGCAAGGCGGCATAGACGCCGCTCAGCGTCGACTCGCGCGCCCAAAGCGAAACGTCCGTTCCCGGATGCTGCAGATGAATGGAAATGTATCCATGCTGAGCGAGGTGGCGTCCGAGATAGGGCATGCTGTCGCGCGAGCCGCCGATGCCGTGGGAGACGAAAATCACCGGATACGCGCCGACCAGCGGCTCCGGCGCATAAATGCGATAGGGCACGTCGCGGCCGCGCGGGCCATCGTGCAAGACACCATCCGTCATCGAATAGCCCCCCAAGGCCGGCCCCGCGGCTAGCCAAACTGCAAGAGCGACGGCAAGCAAGGTCCGCGATCTCATGAATGCCTGCTTTCCGTTGGACCGGAGTTTTCTTTGTTCATAAGCTATACAACACTTCTTGACTTGGGTTTGGATCGCAAGATCGACCCGGTAAGCCTTGGATGACCATGCCGCCTGAAATTGCGAACTGCCTCTTGAGCCCAACTCCGAAAGAACTCGGAGAAACCCGCGTGCTCTTTCTCGCCCGCCATGCGACGGATTCAAGCCCCGAGCGGCTGGCACAGTACGGCTACCATGTCGTTTACCACCAAATCCTGCTGGAGACGCTCAGAAACATGGGGCTGGACGTGACGCCGGCCGGGGAACTCGATGCACTCTTCGGATCAATCGATTTCGGCTTTCTCTACGCCATACACTCCCACGCCATCTTCGATGGTCATGAGCTGCTTGCGCCCTCGATCGCGGCTTTTCGCGGCGTGCCGTGTCTTGGGCCGGCTGCGCCCATGAGGGCGCTCTCCGAGGACAAGGTCTTGGCGAAACATCTGGCGCGGTCCATCGGCATCGATGTGGCCGAGCACATGGTGATCGATCCGCATTCGCCGGCCGGGAAAAGTCATGCATTGCGCGGAAGCTGGATCCTCAAGCCACGCGGCGGCATTGCCTCCGATGCGATCATGAAGATCGACCATCCGAAGGACTGGCCGGCCGCGCTGGCGAGCGCGGCGGATCCGCGCCATGAGGGCCGCGAGTTCATTGCCGAGGAATTCGTGCCCGGCCTCAATCTGACGGTTGGGGTGATCGAAGGATTTCCGCCAAAGACCTTCTCCGTCTTTGAAGAGCAAGGCCGCGAAGGCGACAATGTTCTGACCAAGGAGGGGAAACGGGGCTTTACAGCGAACTATAGCTCCGCCCCCTATAACGGGCCGGGAGCTTCAGAAGCCCAGGACGTCGCGGCCGTGTTGGCTGCCGAGATGTCGCCATTCGATTATGCGCGGTTCGATTTTCGCTATGATCCAGGCACGGAGCGGCTTGTGTTTCTTGAAGTCAACATGGCCTGCAACATGGCGCCGGCTTCGGTGATCGCCCAAGCGGCGCTCGAGCACGGCATCACCTACGAGCAGCTCGTCGCTCACGTCTTCACCTACAGTCTGAGACGGCAAGGAAACCGCCGGCGGCAGCCATCCGGGTCAAAAACCTAACCCTGTTTCCATTCGATCCAAAGCCCGTGCGGATCACAGACGGCGAATGATTGGCCGGCGCACTCGCCGTTCATGTAGCGATAAATCCACAGGGTCGTGACCGTCTCGAGCGGATTTTGGCCGGAGACTTCGCCCTCGATCGTGACCCGCCAGACCGGAGCGCTTTTGCTCGCTTCAAGCAAGATCTTGTCGATGCTCTGATGCTGATCGCGGTTGAGCTGATAAGCCATGACCGTATGGTAGACGCAGCGCGCCTGATCGCGCGGGATGCCGGCGAGGGCCTCCTGCAGATTGGCTATCGCATCGCCGGGGACGATCCTGACGGGATGCCTTGCAATAATGTCGAGAGCGCCTTCGAGCCTGCGGATCCGGTCGACGCGCTCGGGCCAGACAAGCGCTTTGAGCCACTGCCGCTCGGATTCCTGGCTAACATCAATCGGGCTTAGTTCCAGGCCCATGCGCGTTCCGACGGGAGGCGGGGCGACCGCCAGCCAGGGCACGCCCGTGCCCTTCAAGTTGCACGAGATGATCAGGCTAGAGTTCAGGCGCCGCTGCAGGCGTGGCGCATTGGCATCGTCCAGATACCGGTAGCCATAGCGATCGAAGTTGAGATTGAGCCCGGCGCTGGAGCCGATCTCAATGAGGCCAAGAGCGGCCCCGGCTTCGCCCGCGATGATTTCAAAGGCCGGCGCCAGTAATGCGCTGCGCCCGACTTCATTTGTGTTTGTCACGCGCTTGGCGATTATCGAAGTGAGCTCGGTTTCCTTGGAGAGGCAAAACTCGCGAAATCGCTCGAATGCGTCGTCGTCGACAGGCCGCGAGCCGCCGAGGCTCGGGTAATAGTCCCGCAAGGCGTGCTGCTCGCCGCCGAGAAGCAGGTAATGGACCGCGCCAAATATGAGATTTGCCGCGGGCTGGCCGCGGCGGCGCCGCGCAGCCAGGCGATGAATCGCATCATCGCCCGCGATGCCGAGCGACAGGCGTTCATAGAGCGGCGATCCGCCCCGGCGGGATTCGTTTGCAAAGAAGCGGTAGTAGTCGGCATAGGTTTCAAAGACGGACATCGGGAATCAATCGCTTGGCCAAGAGGAAAAAGAGCCGGTCAGCTTGACCGGGGCGCCTAACGGCTTCGTTGGCCCGCCCCGGCTGAGTAATCTGATTCTAGTGTTAGCCCAGGGATGTTCCAAACTGCTTGGGATTGGGGGGCCGGAAACGGCGCCTGCTTTCGACCATTAGGGGCCCGTTTGGCGCGATAAGGCACTTGCTTGCAACGCCTATTCTCGAACCGTGCGTTTCGGGCAGATCATGAAGTAAGCTCATGTTCGGTTGACTGTCTTCGATGCCGAGGCTGGTATCCGCGGAATCTTCCGGCCGGTGAGGCAACTGCGCGCCGGGAGCTTCGTCACACTGAGCCACGCGCACAGCCGCCAGACGAGAATCCCAACCGGATTTGCCGACTGATCCTGCTATCAAGCAGTCATATCGGGCGGAAGTAAAGAACCGGAAAACACAATGTGATCAGCAGGACCGCCGGCGACCGCATCCGGAGAACGTTAACGGACTGATATCGCTTTCGGTTTAGGCTTTGCGTACCGGGACTTCCCACATTTGGCGCCCTGGCCGCAGGCCGCTCGACGGCGACAAGAACGCCAAGGCCGCTCACTGCCGAAAGCCGGCTTCAGCGGCTCCGACGAGGCGTTCGCGGCTTCAGGATCGAGTGCCCTCCATCCGCAGGGATTTACCCTCGAAATGGGCGCCGGCTTCGATCCCCAGGGTCTGGTGCGTCACGTCGCCCACCAGCTTGGCGGTCTTGGCCAGAGTCACCGACTGCCCCTTGAGCTGGCCGTTGAACGAGCCATGGACGCGGACGCTGTTGCTGGAAACGGTGCCGCGCACCTTGGCACCCTCGCCGATGGTAAGGGTGCCGCTCTGGACGTCGCCCTCGACCTCGCCATCGATCTGGATGTCGCCGTTGCAGATCAGGTCGCCCTTGATCTTGAGGTCGCGGCCGATGATGGACGGCGCCCCGTTGCCGTTGCTCCGCTGCGCCGGGTCCAGTCTCGTCATCGGAGTCGATTCGGGGGTAACAGCCTTGTTATCTCGCGAGAACATGTTTCCAGCCTCCACATCGCTAATGGGACGTCCTGTGTCCGGCCGTTAGTTTTGGGGAAACATAGTTAAGGGGTCGTAAAGACGAGGGGCAACGGCCCACATTTCCCGGTGGATAACCGGGTACGTCCGGGCCTCTATGGTTCAAAGTAGAAGATCACGGGATCACACCAGCGAGTTGAAGTCATCCAGCAGCGCCGCGATTCGGCCGGAGTCGGACTGGTCCATGATGGTCCGCGCGCAGCGGGTGGCGGCCAGCAGATCGATGGCGCGGATGCGCTGTTTCACCCGCGGCAGGGAGTTGGCGGCCATCGAGAGCTCGCGGATGCCCAGGCCCATCAGCAATGCCGCATAACGGGGATCGCCGGCGATCTCGCCGCAGACGCTGATGGGGATGCGGGCGCGGAGCGCGGCCTCGGTGGCGAACTGGATCAGCCTGAGCACCGCTGGATGCAGCGGGTTGTAGAGCGGCGCCACCTGCTCGTCGCCGCGGTCGATGGCCAGGGTATACATGGTGAGGTCGTTGGTGCCGATGGCGAAGAAATCGGCGACCTGGGCCAGCGCATCGGCGGCCAGGGCCGCGCCCGGCACCTCGATCATCGCGCCCAGCGGCGGCAGGGGATCGGCGATCCTCACGCCCCGGCGCTTCATGCGGCGCGCCAGCGACAGCAGGATCTCGCGCACCTGCTTGATCTCCGACACCGAGGAGATCATCGGCAGGAGGATGCGCAGAGGCCCGGATGCGCCGGCGCGCAGGATGGCGCCGAGCTGGGCCTCCAGCAGTTCCGGCTCCTTCAGCGACAGCCTGATGGCGCGCAGTCCGAGCGCCGGATTGGCGGCATGGCCGTGGCGGTCGGCCAGGGCCGCCGCCAGCTTGTCGCCGCCGACATCCAGGGTGCGCACGGTCATCGGCCTTCCGTCGAGGGCGCGCATGAGGGCGCGCAGGGCCTGGTACTGCTCTTCCTCGTCCGGCAGGTCGGAGCGGTTCATATAGAGGAACTCGGTGCGCAGCAGGCCGACGCCTTCGGCGCCCGCGGCGACCGCCAGCTCCGCCTCGCGCGGCAGCTCCACATTGGCCATCAGTGTGGCCGCCGTGCCGTCGCGGGTGACGGCGGGCAGGCGGCGCAGGCTGGCGAGCTGGCGCTGGGCGCGCTCGAAGTCCATTCGCCGCTCGCGATAGGCCGCGAGCGTCACCGGTTTCGGGCGGATGACGACGCGGCCGGCGCTGCCGTCGATGATCACGATGTCGCCGGTCTGCACTTCGAGCACCAGCTGCGCCAGGCCGAGCACGGCCGGCAGGCCCAGGGACCGCGCCATGATGGCGGTGTGGCTCTCCGAGCCGCCGATGGCGGTGGCGAAGCCGCCCACATGGGCCGGGTCCATCAGCGCGGTGTCGGCGGGCGACAGCTCCTCGGCGATGATGATGCTGCCTTCAGGCAGCTTGGAGAAGGCCTGATAGGGGCTCTTGGTCAGGTTGCGGATCAGGCGGTCGCCCACTTCGCGGATGTCATCGGCGCGCGCGGCCAGATAAGCATCCTCGAGCTGGGCGAAGCTGTTGGCCACCTCGGAGATCTCGGCGCGGACGGCGGCTTCGGCGTTGGCATGGGTTTCGGCGATGCGCTTCTCGACGCCGCGCACCACCCGGGAGCCCGTCAGCATCTGCAGCCGCGCATCCAGGAGGAAGCCGAGCTCTTCGGCCGCGGCGCCCGGCAGGTCGGCGGACTTGGTCTTCAGCTTGCGCAGTTGGCGCTGGGATTTCTCGACCGCATCCTTGAAACGCTCCAGCTCGGCCGACAGCTTGTCTTCATCCACCGTGTATTCGGGGATGTCGACGGAGCCCGCCTCCATCACATGGGCGGGGCCGATGGCGATGCCGAGCGACACGCCGAGCCCGTCGATGATGCGCTCGTGGGTCTTGCGCCTGGCGCCGCCGCGTTTTCTCTCACTCTTCATCGAAGCGGCGCTCCACCAGCGCGACCAGGGCGGCGAGCGCCTCGGCCTTGGCGGCGCCCTTGGCGCGGATCTCGATCTCCGTGCCCGGGCTGGCGGCCAGCATCATCAGCCCCATGATCGAGGCGCCGGATACGGTCATGTCGCCCTTCTGCACTGTCACTTCGGCGGTGAAGGTGGTGGCCAGCTTGACGAACTTGGCCGCCGCGCGCGCATGCAGGCCGCGCTGGTTGCGGATCGTCACCCAGCGGGAGAGCGCGTCTGACATGGCTGGCGACTGGTCGTTGGGCATTCGTTCTATCGAAACAAGCGATTCAACCACAGATGAACACGGATAAACACAGATGCATCTTATCACTCATCAATGGCGAGCCTGTCCGGGACAATTGGATCGGCGCGCCGGAAGCACACCGGAGACTTAAATCTTCATGCATCGGTGTCCGTGATAGGTCGCTCTGGACTTATCTGTGTTCATCTGTGTGCATCTGGGGTTCTCAATCCTACTGCCTGGCGTCGGCGAGGAGTTGGGAGGCGACGTTGATGTATTTGCGGCCGGCGTCCTGGGCGGCGGCGACGGCGGCTTGCAGCTTCGTGGTTTTTCGCAGACTGGCGAGCTTGATCAGCATCGGCAGATTGATGCCGGCGACGACCTCCACATTGGCGCGGTCGAGCACGGAGATGGCGAGGTTCGAGGGCGTGCCGCCGAACATGTCGGTCAGCAGGACCACGCCGTCGCCGTCATCCACCCTGGCCACGGATTCCAGGATCTCCTTGCGGCGCTGCTCCATGTTGTCGTCGGCGCCGATGCAGATGGCGGCGATGCCGGTCTGGGGCCCCACCACATGCTCGAGCGCGGAGACGAATTCCTGCGCCAGGCGGCCGTGGGTGACGAGTACCATTCCGATCATTCAGCGATTCCTTTTTTCATTCCGGCGCGGCGGCGGATCAACCGGCGGCCGGTGGATTGTCGTTGGGAGAGGTTGAGGAAGTCTTTTCCGCGAGATCGACATCGCGGTGGCGCAGATGCACGCCGCGCCCCTGCCCCTTCAGCCAGGCGGCAAGGCGTTCGGCCAGATGGACGGAGCGGTGGCGGCCGCCGGTGCAGCCGATGGCGATGGTGACATAGCTCTTGCCCTCGCGGTCATAGGCCGGCAACAGCGGCGCCAGCATCGCCGTCAGCGAGGCGAAGAACGGCGCGAAGGCGGGATCGGCCTCGATGAAGTCGGCGACCGCGGCGTCGCGCCCGCTATGGGGCCGCAGCGTTTCGTCGTAATGGGGATTGCGCAGGAAGCGCACATCGAACACCAGGTCGGCTTCCCGCGGCAACCCTTCGCGGTAGGAGAAGGAGATCACCGACAGCGCCGCCTGGGTCTGCTCCACGGCGAAGTGCCCGAGCAGCATCTGCTTGAGATCGCCGAGGCGCAGATCGCTGGTGTCGATGGCCACATCGGCGATGTGACGCAGCGGCGCCAGCAGCGCGCGCTCCTGCGCGATACCGTCGATGACCGGACGGTCGGACGCCAGCGGATGGCGGCGGCGGGTTTCCTTGAAGCGGCGCTGCAGGATGTCGTCGCTGCAATCGAGATAGAGCAGGCGCAGCTCGATGCCGGGCAGCGCCCGCAGCCGCGCCATATGCTGCTCCAACGCGGCGACGGAAAAGTCCCGGGTGCGGCTGTCGACGCCGATGGCGATCGGCCGCGCCAGCATCTCCGGATTCTCCATCAGGCCGCCGAGCAGGAACAGCGGCAGATTGTCGACGGCCTCGTAGCCCATATCCTCCAGCGCCTTCAGCGCCGAGCTGTGGCCGGCGCCGGACAGGCCGGTGACCAGCAGCAGGCGGCGCGCCTCGGCGGCGCGGCGCGGGCTGGTCTCGGGCGCGCTGCCGCGGGAGGCCGTCATGACGGGATGGCTCATGGGGGGCGGATTATGCGGCTGGCCTGCCGGACCGCAAGCCGAACTTTGGTCGGCGCCGAGGCTTCGAAGGGGGCCAGCCGGATGTGAAATAGTTCAATTCCCAGAAGGGCTTCGGTCTCTTTTTCGGGCAGCCGCTCGATGCTCTCGGGTGCCTCCAAATCGACCAGCAGGGCGAGCCGGACGGCCGGGCCGGCCCCGACCTCGACGATGCCGAGGCCGCGCACCTCGATCTTGCCCTTGAGATCCGGCGGCGCCTGGGGCGGGAAACGGGCTGTTAGCGCGCCGTTTTCCGCCTGGAGATCGACGCCGTCATCGGCCACCAGCGCAGCGCCATCGTCGATCAGCCGCAAGGCCAGATCCGACTTGCCGCTGCCCGGCGCGCCGCGGATCAGCACGCCGCGGCCGTCGATGGCGACGCAGGTGGCTTGGATGAACATGGGGCGGACTCCTCAATTGCCGCAGCAGATGATCGCGCCGGCGGGCTTATCCGCGCAAACGAGATTCACCAAAGGCAGCGTGTCAAGTTCTCGACTCTAATACCATATGCTCGCTGGCGCTTCATGCAGCTGCGCAACGCGGGCGCGAATTGACAGGGCGCATATGCACGCCAACTATGGGCGCCAGGCGGGCACTTCAAGAGATCCTGGCGTCCGGACCTTCGAGTCTGACGGCGGGATCTCCGGGGCTACCCCGGAGAAACTTCCGACGCGAGCATCACATGGCGTGATCGACCGTAGGCCTTCGTCCTACAGCGGATCACGCGATAGCAGAGAGGTTGAAGTGCCCGCCGCGGCGGCAGTGTCATGGATGCTGATGCATGAAGGCCCGAGACACCGTCGCCCGCGCCCTCGCCACTGCTCTGCTAGCTGGTGAATGGACAGAGCCGGCGCTGCGGCAGCGCGCGCAGGGAATGCTTGGCCGCTCGACGCGACGATCGCAACAGGCGCTGATCGGTGAGATGTTGAGCGCGATCCGCACCGGCTATCCGCCGTCGCCGGACTGGCTGGTGAGTTTTCTGACGGCGTCGCCGCGGTTCGCTCGCGCCGCCGCGCCATTGCGCCGAAGCCGGACGGCAATACCGCCGACGCTCGAGCCGGCCGTTTTCACTCCGGCAGCGAAGTTTGCCGATCTCGACATCCCGCGTCTCGCCACGGTGGGCGATCTCGCGGAATGGCTGGGGATCGCCGCCGCGCAACTTCTGTGGTACGCCGACGCGGATCACCGGTTGCGGCGCGAAAGGGATCCGGCGCTGCGGCATTATCACTATATGTTCGCAGCGAAGCGGAGCGGACCGCCGCGCCTGATCGAGGCGCCGAAGCCGCGGCTCAAGGCGATGCAGCGGCGGATCCTCAAGGAGATCCTGGACGCGGTGCCATGCCATGACCGCGCTCATGGCTTCGTCGCCGGCCGTTCCTGCCTCGGCGCGGCGCAGGTCCATGCCGGCGAGACGCTCGTAATCGCAGCCGATCTCACGAACTTCTTTCCCATGACGCCGCTGCGCCGCGTGCATGGCATCTTCCGCAGCCTGGGGTATCCTTGGGCGGTGGCGCGGCTGCTCACCGGACTTTGCAGCACGGCCGCGCCTTTGCCGCTGTTCCTCACCCTACCCATGGCGCAGCGCCACGACCTGGCCACGCGGCAGATGTTTGCAGCGCCCCATCTGCCCCAGGGCGCGCCGACATCGCCGGCGCTGGCGAACCTCGCCGCACAGTCGCTCGACAATCGCCTGCACGGCCTCGCCCGCAGCAGGGACGCCAACTACACGCGTTATGCCGACGATCTGGTGTTTTCCGGCGACAGCGATTTTGCTCGCGGAGCGGCGCGGTTTGTTGCCGCGGTGAAGGAGATCGCGAACGACGAAGGCTATCGGCTGAACGCGCGCAAGACGCGCATCATGGGCCGCGGCGGTGCGCAACGCATTACGGGACTGATCGTCAACGATCATGTCAATCTGCCGCGCGCTGCCTACGATTCCCTGAAAGCAATCCTGTACAACTGCCGCAAGAATGGACCGCAGATGGAGAACCGCGATGGTCACCGGGATTTCCGCGCCCATCTGCAAGGCCGCGTTGCCTGGGCAGAAGCTGTCAATCCCACTCGCGCCGCGACGTTGCGCCGGATATTCGAGGAAATCCGCTGGTAGCGCCTGCTAACCCGCCGCCGGCAGGGTCACCGTGAACAGGGCGCCGAGGATGTGGCCGCTGTCGTCTTCGCGGTTTTCGGCTATCAGGCGGCCGCCATGGGCTTCGACGATCTGCTTGGAGATCGACAGGCCAAGGCCGGAATGGGTGCCGAATTTCTCGCCCGCCGGCCGTTCGGAATAGAAGCGGTCGAAGATCGCCGTCAGCTTGCCCGGCGGGATGCCCGGGCCTTCGTCCGACACGGAGACGCGCAGACGGCGGCCGTCGCGCATGGCGGTGATGCGGATCAGGCCGCGAGGCGGGCTGAAGGACACGGCGTTGCTGATGAGATTGCGCCAGACCTGCACCAGCCGGCCTTCGATGCCGTTCACGCTGAGATTTTGATAGGGGGCCAGGTCAAGCTGGATGCGCGGCGAGTCGTCATCGGCGGTGGCGTCGTGGAGTTCCACCAGGGCGCTCAGCATGTTCGCGATATCCACGGGCACGGTCTCGGCGCGGGACAGTTCGGCATCCAGGCGCGAAGCGTCGGAGATGTCGCTGATCAGGCGGTTCAACCGCTCCACATCATCGAGGATGATGCCCATCAGCTTTTTCTGCTGCTGCGGATCCTCAATGCGCGCAACGGTTTCCACGGCGCTGCGCAGCGACGTCAGCGGATTCTTGATCTCATGGGCCACGTCGGCGGCGAAGCGTTCGATCGCATCCATGCGCTGCCAAAGGGCGGCGGTCATGTCACGCAGCGAGCCCGAGAGATTGCCGATCTCGTCGCGGCGGCGGGAGAAATCGGGGATGTCGATCTGCCGCCCATGGCCGGTGCGCACCTGTTCGGCGGCGTCGGCGAGGCGATGGATCGGCCGGGCGATGGTGCGCGCCAGGAACATGGAGAGCAGGGTGGTGACTGCCAGCGCCGCGGCGAAGATGCGCAGGATCTCGAACCGCACATTGCGCACGGCGGCATCGATGTCGGCGCTGTCGCCGGTGAGCAGCAGCGCACCCAGCACCCGGCGGTAGCGCTGGACCGGCACGGCGACATTCAGCACCAGCCCGCCCTGCCCATCGGCATAGACCGCCTTGCCAACCTCGCCGCCCAGCGCCGCCAGGGACTCCGGATAGTCGGAAGCTTTCGACGGCTTTTCCTCCTGGTAGGGCAAGTACTCCTTGCCGCCGGGAACCAGGCGCGTGACCCAATCGTAGGCGCCATTGATCAGGCTGGAGGCCAGGCTCTC
Organism: Dongiaceae bacterium; assembly: GCA_046154965.1. Classification (GTDB taxonomy): domain Bacteria; phylum Pseudomonadota; class Alphaproteobacteria; order Dongiales; family Dongiaceae; genus DATKFM01. The sequence continues at coordinate 23,850 of JBJXDY010000027.1, forward strand.
GGTCTCCGGCGGCGCCAGCAGTTCCATTTCCACCTGGCCCGCCGTGCCCAGGCGCTTGCTGTCGGCGATCAGCGCACCCTCCTGGTCGAACAGGCGGGCGCGGTTGGCGGAGACGTCGATCATGCGGCGGATGGTGAGGCGGGCGATCTCCGGCATCAACCGCTCGTCGCCCAGGGTGCCGGCCACCACGCCGGTTTCCGCCAGGGCGGCGGCGAAGAGCTGGCCTTCGGTGCGCAGCGCTTCAAGCTTCGTTTCCACCAGGGAGTCGCGGTACTGATCGAGATAGAGAATGCCGCCGACGGGAATCGCCAGCGCCAGGATGTTGAGGGCGAGAATGCGCCGGGTCAGCGTCGAGCCGCGGCGGCGGCGCGGCTCCTCCGCCTCGTCCCGGGGCGGCGCTTTCAGCTCGACCGACTCGGCGGACTTAAGGCGCGGAGACTTAACCCCGGGCCGCGATTTCATCGGCGCCGGCGCCTCGTCGGCGGCAAGATGTTCGCCACCGAGGCGCGGTTCGGCGATCTCTCTCATGCCTGTTCACCCGACCCGCCCCGGCGCCGCGGGGCCTGCAGTTATCTGTCCCGGTATCTGTTTGTCCCGGAGCTATTTATCCTTATAGCGGTAGCCGACGCCGTAGAGCGTCTCGATCTGCGAGAACTCGCCGTCGAGCACGCGGAACTTCTTACGCAGCCGCTTGATATGGCTGTCGATGGTGCGGTCATCGACATAGATATGCTCGCCATAGGCGGCGTCCATGAGCTGATCCCGGCTCTTCACATGGCCGGGGCGCGACGCCAGGGATTTCAGCAGCAGGAACTCGGTCACCGTCAGATCCACCGGCTGCGCCTTCCAGGTGCAGAGATGGCGGGCGGAGTCCAACATCAGCTCCCCACGGGCCACCGTGTCGGCGACATTGGCCGAGCCCTCGCGGTTGGCGACCTCGCGGCGCAGCAGCACGCGGATGCGCTCGATCAGCAGGCGCTGGGAGAACGGCTTTTTGATGTAGTCGTCCGCACCCATGCGCAGGCCCATGAGCTCGTCCACCTCGTCATCCTTCGAGGTGAGGAAGATCACGGGCATCTCGGACTGGCGTCGCAGCCGCTCCAGGAGCTCCATGCCGTCCATGCGGGGCATCTTGATGTCGAGCACGGCAAGATCGGCGGGCTGCTGGCTGAGGCCGCGCAGCGCCTCCGAGCCGTCGGTATAGGTGCGGACGGCGAAGCCTTCGGCCTCCAGCGCCATCTGCACGGAGGTGAGGATGTTGCGGTCGTCATCGACCAGGGCGATGGTCTGAGCCACGGTGGGGGTTTCCCTCTGCTGAGAAGAATCTAAGCCATTTCAAGGCTTAATCCAAGGCTAGCGGGCAATATGGCGCTTTTTCGGCGGATTCCGCGGCGGGAACAAGGCGTTTCGGCGGTTTTGGCCCAGACCGGACCCGGCGCCGGCGAGGTAACGGCAAATTGTCTGCCGACGACAGTCTGCTGCCGCCAGAACACCATTATACGGCGCAGCGGGCAAATATGCCGAGATGTATTTTCGCAGACTCTGCGCCAGCCGCATCTGGCCGTCTTGCGGCCGAACCTGGCGGCGCCGGCTTCATGACTATTGGCGGCGGCCGGCAAAATCAGGTCAAATGTCTGATAATGCCAATCCGATCCCCGGCATGATCGCGGATACTAGAAACCGAAGAAGAATGGGAGGTTGATCAATCATGATATTGAAGAAACTGGTGCTCACGTTTGCGTTCGGCGCCATACTTGCCAGCGGACCCGTGCTGGCCGCTGATCCCGAGTCTTGCAAGAGCGTCCGCTTTTCCGATGTGGGATGGACCGACATCCAGGCGACGACGGGCATAACGACGGCCATCCTGAAAGGCCTCGGCTATGAGCCGCGGGTCGACGTGCTGGCAGTGCCTGTCACATATCAAAGCCTGAAGAACAAGGACATCGACGTGTTCCTCGGCAATTGGATGCCGAGCATGGGCGCCGATGTTCAGCCGTTCCTGGATGACAAGTCGGTCGAACAGTCCTCGGTCAATCTCGAGGGCGCCGGCTATGGCCTGGTGGTGCCGAAATATGTCGCCGATGGCGGCGTGAAGAGCCTGGCCGATCTCAGCAAGTTCAAGGAACAGTTCGATGGCAAGATCTATGGCATCGAAGCGGGCAATGACGGCAACCGCATCGTACAGGGATTCATCGATGACGCCGCCAACAATCTGGGCGATTGGGAACTCGTCGAATCCAGCGAGCAGGGCATGCTCGCCCAGGCGCAGAAATTCATGGACGACAAGGAATGGATCGTGTTCCTGGGTTGGACACCCCATCCGGTGATGGGCAAGATGGATCTGGTCTATCTGGACGGCATGGGCAATTCCGGCTTCGGTTCGGCCACCGTCTACACCAACGTCCGCGCCGGCTACGCCAGCGAGTGCCCGAATGTGGGCAAGCTGCTGTCCAACCTGAAGTTCGATCTGCCGATGGAAGGCGCCATCATGGACACCATCCTGACCCAGGGCAAAGACGGCGAGACCGCGGCGATCGAGTGGCTGAAGGCCAATCCCGCCGCGCTCGATGGCTGGCTCGCCGGCGTCACCACATTCGAAGGCCAGGAGGGCCTCCCGGCCGTGAAGACAAGTCTCGGCCTCTAGGACTGTCGTAAACTGAAGTTCCGGGCGGCCTTGGCAGCAAAGTGCCGGGGCCGCCTTTTTTCCATCAATAGCGAGCCGGATCAACCGGCCAGGACAGGGGAAGGCAATGGAAGCGCTTGTCGATCTGATCACCCAAAACAAGATTCCGTTCGGACTCTGGGCCAAGCAGTTCACCGAGTGGGCGAAGGAAGTCTTTGAGGGCTTCTTCGATGTCATCACCGTCTTGCTGAAGGTGCCGATGGACGCGACAACGGACGGGCTGCTCCTGGTGCCGCCGCTCGTGCTGATCGCAATCTTTGCCGCCATCGCCTATGGGCTGCAGCGCAGTTGGCGGCTCGTGTTGCTGGTCGTGCTGGGCTTTCTGTTCATCCTGAACCAGGGCATGTGGAAGGCGACGGTCGAGACCATCGTACTCGCGGTGTATGCGACCGGCGTTTCGCTGCTGTTCGGGATTCCGCTCGGCATTCTGGCGGCGCGGCGGCGCTGGTTCTGGAACGTCATGTCGCCGCTGCTGGATCTGATGCAGACGCTGCCCACCTTCATCTACCTGGTGCCGATGCTGGCCTTCTTCGGCCTGGGCATCGTGCCCGGCGTCATCGCGACCGTGATCTTCGCCATTCCGGCGCCGATTCGGCAAACCTATCTGGGCCTGACCCAGGTGCCGAACGCGCTGGTGGAGGCCGGCGAATCCTTCGGCTGCGACCGTTGGCAGTTGCTGACCCGGGTGAAAATTCCCGCCGCGATACCCATCATCATGGCCGGCGTCAATCAATGCATCATGCTGTCGCTGTCGATGGTGGTCATTGCCGCCCTGGTGGGTGCCGGCGGCCTGGGCGGCGCGGTGGTGCGCGCGTTGGGCCAGAATAACATCGCGCTCGGCGTCGAATCCGGGTTGTCGATCGTCATCGTCGCCATCGTTCTCGACCGAATGCTGCGCTGGCGCGCGCGCCGCCCGGGCATGGCGAGATCGGCTAGCCGGCCCGGCCTGCTGAAATCCCTGCTGGGCCGTCCGGCCGGGGCGACGCCGTGACCGCCGTCCGCTTCGACCATGTCGACGTGATCTTTGGCCCGACACCGCAGCAGGCGCTGGCGATGCTGGACAAGGGCGAGGGCCGCGACAGCGTGCAAGCCCGCACCGGCAATCTGGTCGCCGTGCATGACGCCACGCTGTTCGTCAATGAGGGCGAGATCCTGGTGCTGATGGGGCTGTCAGGTTCCGGCAAATCGTCGCTGCTGCGTTGTATCAATGGCCTGAACAAGGTCAGCCGCGGCAAAGTGCTGGTGCATGACGGGGCGGTGGATGTGGATGTCGCGAGTTGCGACGAGGAGACTCTGCGGCGCCTGCGGCGTCACCGCATCTCCATGGTATTTCAGCAGTTCGGCCTGATGCCGTGGCGCAGCGTGCGCGAGAATGTCGGCTTCGGACTGGAGATCCGCGGCGTCGACAAGGCCGAGATCGGCCGCAAGGTTGACGAGCAGCTGAAGCTGGTCCGGCTGGAGAAGTTCGCCGACAAGGTGCCGAGCGAACTGTCGGGCGGCATGCAGCAACGGGTCGGCCTGGCTCGCGCTTTCGCTACTGACGCCAGCGTGCTGCTGATGGACGAGCCGTTCTCCGCCCTCGATCCCCTGATCCGCGAGCACCTGCAGGACGAGCTGATCGAATTGCAGCGCAAGCTGAAGAAGACCATCGTCTTCGTCAGCCACGATCTGGACGAGGCGCTGAAGATCGGCACGCGCATCGCCATTATGGATGCGGGGCGCACCGTCCAGTTCGGCGTGCCCGAGGACATCGTCACCAAGCCGGTCAATGCCTATGTCCGGCAGTTTGTCGCTTCGATGAATCCGCTGACGGTTCTGAAGGGCGGCATGCTGATGCGCACGGTCGCTGATATGGTGCGCGAGGGCGACCAGGTCCTGCTGGACCGGGCCGGCCGCTGCCGCTGCCGGATCGACGGCAACGGCGTTGCGGTGGATCTGAGCATCGGCGGCGCGCGCGGCGAATTCGTGCCCTATGCCACGGACATGGACCTGGCGCGCCTGCCCGATCATGTCATGGTCACCGGCGGCGAGCGCACGCCCATGCGGGCGGCGGTGCTGGTGCGGCAGATCACGCGCCGGCCATTGGTGCTGCTGGATGACGATGGCAGGCTGCTCGGCGTGGTGGGCGAGCATGAGCTCTATCGCGGCATGCTGAAGCAGACGGAGCTGGCGCGCGGCCATGCCGAGATCTCGCCGCCGTTCCCGGCGGCGGCAAGCTGAAGATCCGCAATCACCGGGACGAGCTTTTGCCTACCGGACATGGTGCAGCGCAACAAGCTTTAGCCGTCTCCGGACGGACACACTGTCCGTGAGCCCGCGTCCGACGGTCCGGCTGACGGACCCAGCCTGGCTGGCGGCGCTGGGCCGGGCGGCGGGCGCCATCGGCAGCGACGAGTTCACCGCCAGCCTCCTGCGCCTGTTCGCCGGGCTGATCCGACACGACATGTCCATGGTGGTGCGCTATGCGCGCTTTTCCGCGCCGGATTATCTGGTGTGCAATGGGCTGGCCCAGCATTTCATCAGTATCTATAGCAGCAGCTACTACCTGTTCGATCCCTTCTACAGCTATTGGCAGCGGCGCGAGCGCGGCGGCGTGGTGACGCTGCATGACGTGGCGCCGCCGGGCTGGCGCAACAGCCCTTATCGACGGGTTTTCCAGCGCCAGGCGCGCATTTCCGATGAGCTGGGCATGTTCCTGCCCGGCGTCGGGCGTTCCAGCATCGCGCTGTTCGTGGAGCGGTCGAAGGGGCGGTTCGGCGCGCGCGAGAAGCAGATGGCGCGCCAGGTCTATCCGGCGATCGCCGGGCTGTACCGCGCCCATCTGGCGCGCATTTTCGCCGAGTTGGGAACCGGCGTGGGATCGCGGGCCAGCGGCCTGCCGAAGCGGCCGACCCTGCTGGTGGATCGCGGCGGCCAGCGCGTCTATGCCAGCGAGGCTTGGCGCGCGCTGGAGGCGAAGGAGCGGCAGATCAAGGCGGCGGTGGCCGGGCTGGCAGGCCAGGTGGGCAAGACCGTGCCGCTGTCCGGCGGCCGGGTGATGCATCTGGCGCGGCTGGAGGCGGATTTTCCCTTGGCGCCTGGCGGACTGATCTATGCCATCGAGACCGTGGGCCGGACGCCGCTGCGGCCGCCGGCGAAGGATGCCATCGGCCGTTTCGCCCCGGAACTGACGCCGCGGGAGCGGGAGATCGTGCAGCTGGTGGTCGAGGGCCACCCTTCCGCAACCATCGCCCAGCGGCTGGGCATCAGCCGCGGGACGGTGAAGAACCACCGGCGGCGGCTCTATGGGAAGCTGAATATCACCAGCGAGCGGGAACTGTTCCTGCTCTATGTGACCTGGCTGTCCGGCAGCTCTAGCGACGGCTAACCATGCCGCCCAATGGTGCCTGGAGGCACCATTGCCAGCGGAAAACACCGGCCTTACCTTCAAGCTACGGCTCAGTTCGCCATCCCCAACCGAGGTCAGGTCCATGCCCGACGACGCCCTGCATTCCCCGAAAGCGCGCCCCTATCGCGCCGATGCCGAACGCTCCTATGTGCTGCCGCCGAACTATTACATCGATCCGGCTGTCTATGAGCGCGAGAAGCGGGAGATCTTCTACAAGGCCTGGAACTATGCCGGGCATGTGAGCCAGTTCGCCAATGTCGGCGACTATGTCACCTGCCGCGTCGCGGACCAGGAGCTGTTCGTCATCAGGAGCAAGGATGAGCGGCTGCGCGCCTTCTATAATGTGTGTCCGCACCGCGCCCATCAGCTGCTGAAGGGCTGCGGCAGTTCGCGGGTCATCACCTGCCCCTATCATGCCTGGTCGTTCCATGCCGACGGGCGGCTGCGCACGGCGCGGGGCACGGAACATGTGGCCGATTTCAATCCCGATGATTTCCATCTGAAGGAAGTGGGCGTCGAATTGCTGGCCGGCTTTGTCTACGTCAATCTGGATCCCGCGGCGGCCAGCCTGAAGAGCCAGACCGGCGAGCTGGAAGCGGAGATGCTGCGCTATCAGCCGGAGCTGCCGAACCTGAAGTTCTCGCACCGGCTGACCTACAATCTGAAGGCCAACTGGAAGAACGTCGTCGACAACTTCATCGAATGCTATCACTGCCCGCCGGCGCACCCGGCTTTCGTCGAGATCGTGGCGATCAAGCAGTATCGCACCAAGACCTACGGCATCTATTCCAGCCATATCTCGCCGCCGGGCCGGGCGGATAATTCGGCCTTTCACTTCACGGAAGTGGAGGGCAGGCCGACCAACTTCGCGGCCTGGTGGCTCTATCCCAGCGCCACCTTCGCCGCCTTCCCGGGGGATCCGAATATCGCGGTTCTGAATATCATGCCCACGGGGCCGGAGACGGTGGCGGAGAATTTCGACTTCTTCTTCAAGTCGGAAACGCCGTCGGAATGCGAGCGCGACGCGATCAAGTATGTCGACGACGTGCTGCAGCCCGAGGATATCGCCCTGGTGGAAAGCGTGCAGCGGGGATTGCATTCCAAGGGCTATCAGGGCGGCCGCTATGTGGTGGACAAGGACCGCACCGACGTCAGCGAGCATGGCCTGCATCATTTCCACGGGCTGGTGCTGAAGGCGCTGGGCGAAACGCCGGCCTGAGAGGTAATCGATCAAGCGCCGGGCTGATCGCGATTGCGGCAGCTTGAAGCCGATTCTATCTTGCGGGTCATGGAACGCTCCGCATCGAGAACCGCCAAACTGCAACCCGCTCCCGCCGAACTGGTGCGCAACCTGCTGCGCGCCGCCGACCGGGCGGCACTGGCGACGTCGCTTTCGGCGGCGGCTTACCAGGCTTGGCCCTACGCGTCCCTGGTGCTGATGACGGCGGCCACGGACGGTTCGCCGGTCCTGTTCATTTCCGACCTGTCGGAGCATGCCAAGAACATCGCCGCCGACAACAGGGTGTCGCTGCTGATCGACGGCACGGCGGGCCTGAAGGACCCGCTGACCGGGCCGCGGGTGTCGATCCTGGGCCGGGCGGTGCGCGCGGATCAGGCCGATCTCAAGGCGCGATTCCTGGCCCGGCATCCGGGGGCGAAGATCTATGCCGGCTTTGCCGATTTCCATGTCTATCGCCTGGAGGTGACGCGGGCTCACTTCGTCGCCGGCTTCGGCCGCATCCATTGGATCGAGGCGGCGGAGATCATCGGCGAGAAGTACGGCTATGGGCCGGCGCCGGCCAAGACCGCAAGAGCAAAGCCGGCCGGCCGGAAACTGGCAAAACCGCGCGCCGCCAAGACCAAATCCCACAAAGCCGCGCGCGGGCGCAAGCCGGCGCCGCGAAAGCCCGCCCGGCGGCGGGGCTAGCGCCTTGCGCCGCCAAGAATTTGTTCCGCTTCTTAACGGTCTGTTTGCACATTAAGCCTTAGAGCATAGCCCGTTCGGCCGCCCGTCCCGGCGGGAACAGGAGGATTCCATGGTTCTGCTTATTGCGCTTGGCGTACTCGTCCTCATCGGCCTGTTTGTCGTCGTGCTGTACAATCGGCTGGTGGGCATCCGCAACCAGGTGGAGAACGCCTGGAAGCAGATCGACGTGCAGCTGAAGCGCCGCCACGACCTGATCCCCAACCTGGTGGAAGTGGTGAAGGACTACATGTCCTTCGAGCAGGAAACGCTGCAGCAGGTGATCAAGGCCCGCAACAGCGCCATCCAGGCGGCGACGCCGGCCGAGGCGATGGCGGCCGAAGGCATCCTGTCGGGCGCGCTCAACCGCTTGCTGGCGGTGGTCGAGGCCTATCCCGACCTCAAGGCCAACCAGAACGTGGCGCGGCTGATGGAAGAGCTGAGCGGCACCGAGAACAAGATCGCCTTCGCCCGGCAGTTCTATAACGACAGCGTCAACTCGCTGAACGACAGCGTGCAGAGTTTCCCATCCAACTTCATCGCCGGCATGTTCGGCTTCAAGATGGGCACCTATTTCGAGGTGCCGGAGGCTGAGACGGCGGCGCCGAAGGTGGATCTCCGCTGAGCCGCGGCACGGCCGCCATGGCGGAGATGCCCATGGCCGCAATCAACCAAGGCCCCTGGGGTACGAAGGCGGGCGGCGCCAAGCCGGCAGCGCCACCGCCGCCGATAGCGCCTGCGCCCGAGCAGCCGGCGCTGCGGGTGGTCAGCACCGATTTCATCGCCGCCCAGCGCGCCAACAGGCGCAATACCATCTGGCTGATCGTCATCCTGATCGGCCTTGCAGGCACCCTCGGCTATCTGCTGGGGCTGGTCTTCGATGTCTATGTCTCAGCCGATAGGAAGCAGATCGAGAATCTCGAACTCGCCGCCTACCTTGCGGTGCCCAGCGTCGCCGGTGTGGTCACGAGCGGCGCACTGATGAGCATCGGCCTGATCGCCAGCGCCGTCGCCTTCGCCGCCGGCGGCCGGGTGATGATGTCCTTGACCGGCGCGGAGGAAGTGACCGCCGAGCAGGAACCGATGCTGCACAACGTGGTGGAGGAGATGGCCATCGCCGCCGGCCTGCCGAAGCCGAAGGTGGTGGTGATCAACACCGGCGCGCTCAATGCCTTCGCCGCCGGCATGGAGCCGGAGAGCGCGGTCATCGGCGTTACCCGCGGCCTGCTGACGGACCTCAACCGCGAGGAACTGCAGGGCGTGATCGCCCATGAGATGTCCCATATCCTGAACTGGGACACGCGATACATGACGGCGGTCGGCATCCTGGTGGGGCTGATCGCCCTGGTCTGCGACGGAGTGCTGCGTGCGGGCCGCGGTGGAATCGGCACGCGCGTCGGACGCGGCAAGGGCAAGGGCGGCGGGGCCGCGATCCTGATGATCGTGCTGATCATCTTCGCCATCCTGGCGCCGATCGCAGCCCAGATGGTGCGTTTCGCCGTGTCGCGGCAGCGGGAGTATCTGGCGGACGCTACCTCGGTGCAGCTCACGCGCAACCCCCTGGGACTGATGCATGCGCTGCAGAAACTGCACGACCATGCCCAACCCTTCGACGGCGCCAACCGGGCGACGCAGCACATGTTCATCGTCAATCCCTTCAAGGAGTTCAGCGCCGACGCCAGCGCCCTGATGGCGACCCATCCGCCGATCGAGGCACGGATCGACCGGCTGTCGAATTTGGGGGCGGCGTAGGATCTATGATCCCGCGGGGGCGAGCTCGGCAAGATCGCTTCGCGATCTGCCTGGCGCTCGCCCGCGCGGCCGCGGCTCGCCCCTACAAGTATTTTGCTATGGTTGCTTGGGCAACACCGTGCTCGCCGGATGAATGACCGCCACCTGCGCTTCTTCTTCAGCGACACTGCGATGCTCGACGCCGCGCGGGACCAGGATCATCTCGCCAGCTTCGAGATTCACCTCCCGGTCGCGGAACTGAAATGTCAGCCGCCCGCCAAGACACCAGAACAACTCGTCTTCATGTTCATGCGAATGCCAGACGAAGGCGCCTTTGAACTTGCCGATCTTCACCAACGTGCCGTTGATGTCGGCAACGGTCAGCGGCGGCGTACCGGCCTCCACGGCGGCAAAGGAATCCGCCAGAGAAGTCTTGGCAATGCTGGGAGTCATCGTGCCGCCCTTGTGCCCGAGCCGCGGCTGACGACGCAAATCACGCTTTGTGACGGAGTGTTGCGAAGCAAAAATGGTCAGGAAGCAGCGTATCTCTCTTTCCTCCATCATGTGCCGTCAGCAATTCAGTCTAATGTCTCTGCTTTCTCAAACCGACTGAGGAATCGCAACATTTCTGAGTCGATTTCAGAATTCTGTAGTTCCTCGGCAAGGGCTAGCCGCGTAAACGAGACATTGAAACGTTTCTTACTCCAATCCGACAGATCTGATAGCAACTGCTTTCCAGACACCACCGAGATCTTTCCACTCAACGACGTCCAACATGTAGCCAGTCGGAGTCTGGCGGCTGCATTCGCACTAGCAGGACCGGCGCTTCGATTTCTCACTAGCAGTTCTGTCGACAGGGCATCAAAAACCTCATCCTTCCTCGCATCACATATATGTTCAATCTGTTGCTCAATCTCACGCAATTGCGGCACAGCGATTCCAGGCGCAACTCTACGTGTGATTAATCGGAGAATTGCGGGCGGGCTTACTAGATAGTTTTCAATTTCCTTCCTCTTCCAAACATGCAGTTGCAGACCGTGCAGAGCTGCCTCCTTCCCTATCTCGGAAATCTCATCATCAGTATGATAGTCTCGATCTAGCACGCAGTAAGTTAGAATTGAACGGTCACCCGCATACTTCATTAGCATTGAGGAACCTGCAGCAAGCTTCCAGCCACCCCACCCGCCAATTGAAACATTGGGGACAACGTCAACTGGCTGCTGGGAATCTGGAAAACACTTCGCCTGCAACGCCTTCAGATAGGGAACGTCGTCGCCTTCGATGAGCAAGCACTTCTTAGCCATCCAAAGTCGGGACAGCTGGATGTTGTGAACGCCTCCCAGTCGGTCGATAACGGACTGCACGGCAGGTATTGACGCTGCAAACTTCGAACTTCTTTCGCTCTTGTCAACGATGAGAATGTCCTCTGGCGACACCTCTGCCATAATCTCGATCGAATGAGTCGCAACGATCACTTGCTTGTGTTTTTGTCGTATCAGTCTAGTGATTCGGCGCTGCACATCCGCGTGCAAGAATATGTCCGGCTCATCAAGTATGACCGTTTCTGCCTTCTGGCTTCTGGACAGAAACCACATTGTTTGAAGCCATACTTGAAGTCCGTGCCCCATCCAGCCGATTTCTGCGACAAAAGTGCCGTCACGGACTAAGAGCGATAACTGACGCTCGGAATCACGCTTCACGACATCAAAATCCTGGACTTGAAAACCGGGCCAGGTGTCTTCAGCCAGCGTTGCGAATTCTTTGTAGTGCTCGGCAAACAAGTGCAGCTGATTGCGAAAGTGTAGCGAAGCAAGATTCGTCTCAAGTGCACTTCGAACATACTCAGGCGTTAGTACTCGCTCAAATTTGGCCAGGGGCCCTATTTGCGGAAGGATACTCACAATAGGCAACTGCATTTGAGTGGCTTGCGATCTGGAGATAATGGGCTCGCCATTTTTTTGACGAATAACACCAAATATCGCCTTCTCAAGCGGATTGAGGTATATCTCGATACGCTCACCGCCCTTGAATGTTGCCGTAATTATTGCGGGGGGATCGCCGTATCGGTGGCAGACATTCTCATAGTCGAATTCAATGTTCTGTAGCGAAGGTGCTACGCCGCGATTGCGCATAGCAATTGTGAGCCAGTTCGGAACTCTAAAGTAGGTTAGCCCTCGATAACGGGCGACTATTATTGAAAGCAACCGTAGAGCTTCAATTATTGTGGATTTGCCAGCGTTGTTCCGGCCAACAATCACGGTCATCGGCCGGAACGGTATCGTATGGTCTCTGAAGCCCCGAAAATTCTGTAGTCTGAGTTTCTCAAGCATCGGTCTAATGAAACTCCTCTTCACATGAAGATGAAGAGAGTCGTCACCGATGTCTAGCAGGGATAAATCTCCTAATGCGCATCCGCCCAGTTGTCGGCGGCGCCGGTTTCGGCGACCAGCGGCACCGATAGTTCCAGCGCGGGCAGCGGCGCGCCTTCCATCACTTTCTTCACCACCGAAGACGTCGCCTCCAGCTCCTTCTCCGGCACCTCGAACAGCAGTTCGTCATGCACCTGCAGCAGCATGCGGGCTTTTAGCCTCTTCTCCGCCAGGGCCCCGGGGATGCGGATCATCGCCCGCTTGATGATGTCGGCGGCGGTGCCCTGCAGCGGCGCGTTGATCGCCGCGCGCTCCATAAAGCTGCGACGCGCCGGGTTGATGTCCTTTATTCCGGGCAGATGGCAGCGGCGGCCGAACAGGGTGGTGACGTAGCCCATCTCCCGGGCGCGCTTTTTCATCCGTTCCATGTAGTCGCGGATGCCGGGATACCTGGCGAAATAGGCGTCGATATAGGCCTTGGCCTCGCCCTGGGGGATGCCGAGCTGCTGCGCCAGGCCGAAGGGGCTGATGCCGTAGATGATGCCGAAATTGATCGCCTTGGCGCGCCGGCGAACCATCGGATCCATGCCCTGCACCGGCACGCCGAACACTTGGGACGCGGTCAGGGCGTGGATGTCCGTGCCCTCGCGGAAGGCCTGTTTCAGCGGCTCCACCTCGGCCACATGGGCGGCAAGGCGCAGTTCGATCTGGGAGTAATCCACCGACAGCAGCTTATGCCCGGGCTCGGCGACGAAGGCGCGGCGGATCTTGCGGCCCTCCTCGGTGCGCACGGGAATGTTCTGCAGATTCGGATCGGTGGAACTGAGCCGGCCTGTTGATGTTGCAGCCAGTGCAAATGACGTGTGAACCCGGCCGGTCTGCGGATTGATCTGCTCCACCAGGGCATCGGCATAGGTGCTTTTCAGCTTGGCGATCTGGCGCCAATCCAGCACCCGGGCGGGCAGATCGTGGCCCTGGGCGGCCAGCTCCTCCAGCACATCGGCGCCGGTGGCATAGGCGCCGGTCTTGCCCTTTTTGCCGCCCTGCAAGCCCATCTCGTCGAACATCACTTCGCCCAGCTGCTTTGGCGAGCCGATGTTGAATTCATGCCCCGCCAGCTTGTGGATCTGGATTTCCAGTTCCGCCAGGCGGTCGGAGAAATCCTTCGACAGCTTGTTGAGCTGCGCCCGGTCCACCTTGATGCCCGCCAATTCCATATCGGCGACAATAGGCACCAGCGGCCGCTCGACGGTTTCGTACATGGTCACCAGCCGTTCGGCGCAGAGGCGCGGCTTCAGCACCTGGTGCAAGCGGAGCGTGACGTCGGCATCCTCGGCGGAATAGTCCTTCGCCTTGTCCAGCGGCACCTGATCGAAAGTGATCTGGGTCTTGCCGCTGCCGGCCACATCGCTGAACTTGATCGGCGTGTGCTGCAGATGCAGTTCAGACAGCTCGTCCATGCCATGGCCGTGGAGCGCGCCATCAATCACATAGGAGATCAGCATGGTGTCGTCATGGGGTGCGATGCGCACGTCCAGGCGGGCCATGATCTCCATATCGTACTTGATGTTCTGGCCGATCTTGAGGGTGCCCGCATCTTCCAGCAGAGGCTTCAACCGCGCCACGGCGTCTTTCAGCGGGATTTGCGGCGGGGTCTCCTTTGCCGCAGCGCCGCCGTTGCCGTCGCCGAGATCGAAATTGCCCTGCCCGCCGGGCGCACGATGGCCGATGGGAATATAGCAGGCGGCGCCGGGCGCCGTGGCCAGGGAGACGCCGACGAGATCCGCCCGCACGGAATCTAGGGAAGTGGTCTCCGTGTCGAAGGCGACGAAGCCGGCCGCATAGGCCTGCGCAATCCAGCGATCGAGGACATCGAGGGTTTGAACGAGCTCATAAGCAGAGCGATCCACCGGTCCGGCGGTCGGCATCGAGGCCGCCGCCGGTGCCGCCGCGCCATTGCCGGCCCCTGCCGGCGCTGCGGTTGACGCTGCGCCATCGGCCACCTTGAAGGCGCCGCTTTCGACGCGGGCAATGACGGTGCGGAATTGATTCGCCTTCAAGAAAGCGAGCAACGTATCGCGGTCGGGCTCGCGGCGGGCGAATTCGCCCAGCGGCGTTTCGACCGCCACATCGTCCTTCAGCTTCACCAGCTCGCGGCTGATGCGCGCCAGCTCGGCATTCTGCTGCAGCGATTCCCGGCGTTTAGGCTGCTTGATCTCGCCGGCGCGCTTGAGCAGCGTGTCCACATCGCCATAGGTCTTGATCAGCTCGGCGGCCGTCTTCACGCCGATGCCCGGCACGCCCGGCACGTTGTCGGTGGAATCGCCGGCCAGCGCCTGCACCTCCACCACCTTCTCCGGCGGCACGCCGAATTTCTCCTCCACCTCGGCCGGGCCGATCGGCTTGTTCTTGATGGGATCGAGCATGCGGATGCCCGGCCGGATGAGTTGCATCAGGTCCTTATCCGACGACACGATGGTGACGTCGGCGCCCGCCTCCACCGCCTGGCGCGCATATGTCGCGATCAGATCGTCGGCTTCGAAGCCGCGCATTTCGATCGCCGGCATATTGAAGGCCCTGGTCGCCTCGTGGATCAGGGCGAATTGCGGGATCAGCTCCGGCGGCGGATCCGGCCGGTGCGCCTTGTAGTCGGCATAGATCTTATTGCGGAAACTCTCCCGCGAGGCATCGAAGATGACGGCGATGTGATCCGCATCGGTCTCGCCCAGCAGCTTCATCAGCATGGAGGTGAAGCCGAGCACCGCATTGATCGGCGTGCCGTCGGCCCGCGTCAGCGGCGGCAGTGCGTGAAAGGCCCGGAAGATATAGCCGGAACCGTCGACCAGATAGACATGTTTGGGCTTGGCGGCGTTCAAAAATCCACCTCAGGTCTCACTGCGGGAAGTCGGCGGCGGTGTTCGGGACGGCCCCGCCCAAAGGCGGCTAATGCCCGCCCGCCGCACCCGCCTTCAGCACATAGCGGCGGCTGCAATAAGGGCATTCGATATGCCCCTCCCTGCCGATGTTCAGATAGACGCGGGGATGACCCAGCGGCCCGTCGCCGCCATCGCAGGCTACTACGACGCTGTCGACCTCAAAGGTTTCGGTGATGTTCGGCGCGGCGGTCTGGGACATTGTTTCTCGAGGGCCGGGAAGTTTAAGGAAAACCATAAGCGGCCGCAATTGACCGCCCAACGCGGCGGATGATAGGCCTAGGCTCGGAATAAGCAACCGCCCCGCGGCAACCGCAAACGCCGCCTAAGTGCCGCCGCCAGCAACAATATCCTGTGTCGAATTCATGACTGACGCGACCGTGATTCTTCCCGCCGCCCAGCCGGCGCCCGGAGCGCTGCCCGAAGCGGCGGTCGATATCCGGCGGCTCAATAAGACCTATAAAGGCCGCAAGGGGCCGGAGAAGCCGGCGCTGATCGACGTCGATCTCGTCATTCCCCGCGGCAGCTTGTTTGGGCTGCTGGGACCGAACGGCGCCGGCAAATCGACGCTGATCAACATCATGGCCCAGCTGGTGATCAAATCATCGGGCCAGGTGTCGATCTGGGACATCGACCTGGACCGCGATCCCCGCAGCGCCGCCTCGGCCATCGGCGTGGTGCCCCAGGAGCTGAACATCGATCCCTTTTTCACGCCCCGCGAACTGCTGGAGCTGCAGGCCGGCCTCTATGGCGTGCCGAAGGCGGAGCGGCGTACGAAGGAGATCCTGGCGGCGGTCGGCCTTTCCGACAAGGCCGAGGCATATGCCCGCACGCTGTCCGGCGGCATGCGGCGGCGGCTGATGGTGGCGAAGGCGCTGGTGCATAATCCGCCGGTGCTGGTGCTGGACGAGCCGACGGCGGGCGTCGATGTGGAATTGCGCCAGCAGCTCTGGAGCTATGTGCGCCAGCTCAACGCCGGCGGCACCACGGTGCTGCTGACCACCCACTATCTGGAGGAGGCGGAGGAGCTCTGCGATCAGATCGCCATCATCAATCACGGGCGGGTCATCGCCTGCGACACCACCCGGAACCTGCTGCAGCGGCTGGACAGCAAGGAATTGGTATTCATTTTGGCCGAAGATCTCGCCCAGTTGCCGGCGCCGCTGGCGCGGTTCCATGCGGAATTGCAGGGTCCCCGGCGGCTGGTGCTGCGCTATCGACCGAGCGAGATGCCCATGGGTGACATACTATCGGCGGTGCAGGCGGCCGGCCTCAAGGTCGCCGACATGACCACGCTGGAGGCTGATCTGCAGGATATCTTCCTGCAGCTGACGCGCGGCGACCAAACCGCTGCGGCAGGATGAGGGCAGCGCTGCTCATGCTGGCGGTTTTCCTCGGCGCCTGCGCGCCGCGCCTACAGCCGCCCGGGCCGGGACCTGCCGAACCCGCGATCGCCGCGGATCATCTGGTAATGGAGGATGGCGTCGTTTTGCCGCTGCGTGTCTGGAAACCCGCAGGCACGCCATCGGCGGTGATCCTGGCGCTGCATGGATTCAACGACTATTCGAGAGCCTTCGAAGAACCGGCGAAAGCCCTGATGGCGCGGGGGATTAGCGTCTATGCCTATGACCAGCGCGGCTTCGGCGAAACCGCCTATCGCGGCATGTGGGCCGGCGAAAAACGGATGATCGACGACCTGCGCCTCGCCGCCGATCTGGTGCGGCGCGAGAACCCGAACAGCCCCCTTTATCTCTTGGGCGACAGCATGGGTGGTGCTGTGGTGATGGCGGCGGCCGCGGCCGATCCACCGGCGGCGGCGGATGGCTACATCCTGGCGGCGCCCGCGGTCTGGGGCCGCGACAGCCAGGGACCGGTGCAGAGCGGCGCGCTGTGGTTCGCGGCCCATACAGTGCCCTGGCTGACGGTGACCGGCAAAGGGCTGCGCGTACAACCATCGGACAATATCGAGATGTTGCGGGCGATGTGGTTCGACCCCCTGGTGATCAAGGAGACGCGGATCGATGCGCTGTGGGGCCTGACCAATATGATGGACCTGGCGGCCGCCGCCGCCATCGAGACCGACCGGCGCTCGCTCGTCATGTACGGATCGCGGGAGGACGTGTTGCCCGACAGCGCCGTGGTCGCGGCCCTGCGCCGAATGCCGCCGGCCGATGCTGAAGGGCCTGTGGTGGCGGTCTACCCCCAGGGTTATCACATGCTGCTGCGGGACCTGGGTGCCGAAGCGGTGCTGGACGACATCGCCGCCTGGATCGCCGACCCGGGGGCACCGCTGCCCTCCGGCGGCGACCGGCTGGCGCAGTCGGTGATCGACGGCGAGCAAGATAGCCTCAAGGTTCCGGGGTCCGCCGCGGTCGAGCCGGTACCGGCGATGAACTGAGAAGGCGCGTGATGCGGGCGGAGCAACCTCGCCAAGCCATTGGCGCGACATGCCTTCAACAGGCAGCCGCAGCCCGACCTTTACCGATCCCCCGACCTCAAGTATCTTCACGGCAGGTTGAGAAGACCCAACCGAAACCGCCCCGGCATCGGCGGCGGCAGTCCCGATTAGGGCATAGCACCCGTAGCTCAGCTGGATAGAGCGCTGCCCTCCGAAGGCAGAGGTCGTGAGTTCGAATCTCGCCGGGTGCGCCAAACTCCGTCGAATCTACGATTTCCTGCGGCCCGCCGCGCCAGGTACACTGGAGGAAATTCGTTGTCGCAGCGGCGGCGGTGTTGGGTGGCCTTCGGCGCTCTCATCAGTCCATTGCTCCTTGACTGCGCCACCGACATTCGGGACGTCGCTCCACTGCGGGCCGTCTCTGCGCAGCCCGAACCGACCCGTTCTGGTCGTTTGTGAACGGCCGACCCCGCGACCCATCTCTTCCGCTGCAGCCGAAAAAAGCGATCAGCCGCTTGCGGCGTGCTGACGAAACCGCTATAAGATAGCCAGATGGCTATACAATACGCGGACGCGCTGGATCGAACCTTTCATGCCCTCGGCGACGGCTCGCGGCGGCGCATGCTGGCGACGATCTCTCGAAATGGCGCCTGCTCGGCGGGCGAACTTGGCGCCCTGTTTGAAAGTTCGCAGCCAACCATCTCCAAGCACTTGCGGGTGCTGGAGCAGGCGGAATTGATCTCCCGCCGCGTGGAGGGGCGTCGGCACGTGTTCGCGCTTCAGCCGACACGAATGCGGCAGGCCCGGGAGTGGCTCGAGCGCCATCTCGCTTTCTGGGAGGGCAGCCTCGATCAACTCCAGGATCTGTTGAAAGAATTGAAGCAAACGGAAGGGAAACGCGAATGACTGACTTGCCGAGCTACGTGCTGGAGCGGACATTCGCGGCGCCGCGTGCCCTAGTCTGGAGAACTTGGACCGATCCCCAACTTCTCTCCCGCTGGTATGGGCCGAACGTCGAGACGATCATCCATCGCCTCGACGTGAAGCCGGGCGGATTGTGGCTCAACGAAATGAGAATGGGCGGGAAGTCCAGCTATCAGCGCACCCAATACACCGAAGTCGTTGCGCCGGAAAGGCTGGTTTGCCTCATGGCCAATGCCGATGCGCAATGGAATGTCGCCCCCAATCCGATGATGCCGGACTGGCCCCGTATCCTGTTGACCACTGTGACATTTGAGGAAGAGCGCGGCCAGACCCGGATGCGCCTGACCTGGACGCCACACGAGGCGAGCGAAGCCGAGACCGCCTGCTTCGCGGCCGCAATGGAAAGTATGGGCAAGGGCTGGGGTGCGGGCATGGAACTGCTCGAAGGGCTGCTCGCCGAACTGAAGGCTGCGAGCTGATGGGCGACAGCCATGGATGCTAGCGAAAGCGCCGTCGAGATTCGCAGGCGGGTGGATGCGGCACCGGAGATCGTGTTCGCCGCTTTTGCCGATCGAGGCCTAGTGAGCCGCTGGCTGAAGCCCGCACCGGAAGTCAGGCTGGATGTTCTGATCTTCGAGTTTCGCGTCGGCGGCGCTTACCGTTTCGCCTATCATGCTCCCGGCGGGCAGATCATGCACGTCAACGGCATCTTTAGCGCGATCGAGCCGCCAACGGACCTCATCTTCTCCTGGAACATCGAGCCGCCCGATGGGCATGCCGGCGTCAAGTCCGAAGTGCGCGTTGCGATTGTCCCTGATGGCGCGGGCTCGGAGCTTCGCATCCAACATCTGAATCTTTCACAGCCCGGCGCAACCGAGCGTCACGCCGACGGCTGGCGCGGCGCCCTCGATCAGCTCGCCGGCCTCGTCGTGAAAACGGGAGATCGCGTATGACGCCCGACGACATCTCTGCGGCCGTGCGTGCCGCGCTCACCGGCACCCGAGCCCTTCACGAAGTCAAGATGTTCGGTGGGATCGGCTTCATGGTGAATGGCAACATGGTCGCGGCGGCATCGCGCCGTGGTCTGCTGCTACGTCTAGGCAAGGATCGGCAGCACGAGGTGCTTGCGCGGCCGGGAACGCGCCCGATGGAAATGCGGGGCCGCGTGATGGAAGGCTACGTCTTTGTCGATCCCCCGGCGCTGACTGACGGAGACATTGAAACGTGGATTCGACCAGCGCTTGCCTTCGTGCAGACGCTGCCACCCAAGACATCCGGTGCTAAGGCGGCACGGAGGAAAGGAAAGAAGCAATGATGCGGCTGGTTCTCGGCGTACTCGCCTACCTTACTCCGACTTTTGCGCTCGGCTTCGTTTGGCACTTGGTGCTGTTCGAACGCAACTATGCCGCCCTCGCGGTGTACCGGGACGATATCATCATTCCCTTCGGCTTTCTGTCGATGTTGATCCAGGCGGGCATCTTCGCATGGATCTATCGGCAGCTTTTTGCGCGGCGAAGCGGCACACTGATGTCGCGCGCGCTGCTCTATGGTGCGCTCGGCGCCGTCCTGTCTTGGAGCTTCACGACGCTCGCCGTGGCGGCGAAGAACGTTATGACATCGGTCCCCGACTATCTCCTGATCGAGACAGCATTCACGGTCGTGCAGTGGACTATGGTCGGACCGCTTACCGCATTGGCCTTTGGTCGATCACTAAACCAGGACAGTCTCGTTCCAGCCTCGAGGAGTGCGGGCTGACCGCGCGTTCCAGCGGGTACTCACCAATGTCCGCAGTTCCGCCCGTTGCCGACCTTACACCTCGCCCATCGTGAATCAGCAAAGGTTGCATCTTGATGATGATAGCTGCATGCCGTGGACCCTATGGGTGGGGTTCGCCCGACCTTTAGCTTCTCCGGCCAGATGCACGCGGATCGGAAACAGCCAGTCCCCACATCTCAGCTGGGCGCAATGAGCACATAGGCCGGCCTTGCCAGCGGGATAACTCGGCGAATCCCGTCGGACTTGACGCCGAGCGCCATCGGCGCCCGGGACCTGCCAATGCCGCGCCGCCGTGGAAAATCCTCGGCCACGCCGCCGATGGCTGCATGGCGCGCATTGCCCGATTTGAGTTCAATGACGACAAGGCCCCGCTTGGCGCAATCGTTCAATCGCCGCAATTTCTCGCTGAACATCGACCGAGTGAAGGTGCTCTCCTCATTGAGCGGTCGCGACAATAGACAATGGGAGGACGGCAAGAGCGGGCAGCATCGGCGACGGATTGTTCGGATCATTGCCGAGGGCATGGTCGGCCGCCTTCATTGCCGCTACGGTCGAATCCGATTTCTAGTAGTTGCAGTCTTGTCAACAATCTGCGTAACCGAGGTGTCGTGTATGAAAATCGAAGCAGTCGACTTCTTCTACCTGTCCATGCCTGTCGTTACCGACGCGGGTGACGGTAGCCAGGATGCATTGGTAGTACGAGTTCATGCCGGCGGTATCACCGCCTGGGGCGAATGCGAGGCCTCACCGCTGACGTCAATCGCCTCGTTCGTCTGTCCAATGTCCCACGGCGCCTGCCGGCCGGTCAGCGCCTCGGTGCTCGGTATGGATGTTTCGTCGCCGGCCGATATTGCCCGAATCGCGGCCACCATCCAGTGGAACAACGTGGACCTGCTGCAGGCGGCCCACACCTGGTCTGGTATCGAGATTGCTCTCTGGGACCTGCTTGGCCGAATGCGCGGCGAGGCGGTTTATCGGCTTCTTGGTTATGACCGCGCCTATCCAAAGCTGCCCTATGCCTCGCAGCTCTTTGGCGACAAT
Organism: Dongiaceae bacterium; assembly: GCA_046154965.1. Lineage (GTDB taxonomy): Bacteria > Pseudomonadota > Alphaproteobacteria > Dongiales > Dongiaceae > DATKFM01. The sequence goes on from JBJXDY010000027.1 coordinate 45,056, forward strand.
CCGCAAGAAACACTGGATCTCTGCCGCGCGGCGCGCAATGCCGGCTTCCGTGCGGTCAAATGCGGCTGGGGTCCCTTCGGCCGAGGTAGTCTCAAGGAGGACGCCGATCAACTTACAGCGGCACGGGAGGGCCTCGGTCCGGACGGCATGCTCCTGATCGATGCCGGGCAGATCTGGGGTGAAGATGTCGCCGCGGCCGAGGCGCGTCTCCCACTATTGGAGAGCGTCAAGGCGACTTGGCTGGAGGAGCCGTTTCACGGCAGCGCCTACGAGGCTTATGGTTCGCTCGCCGGAAAGGCCGGATCGCTGAAGCTGGCCGGCGGCGAGGCGGCGCACAACGTGTTTATGGCTCGCCATATGATCGACTATGGCAAAGTGGGCTTTGTGCAGATCGACTGTGGCCGGATCGGCGGCATTGGCCCGGCTAAGCAAGTCGTTGACTACGCGGCTGGGAAAGGTGTGACCTATGTCAATCACACCTTTACATCGCATCTCGCACTTTGCGCCTCTATTCAGCCCTATGCAGGATTGTCCGATCACCGCATTTGCGAATACCCTGTGAAACCGCAGCCGATGGCCTGGGAAATGTGCGCAAATCACATCGCTCCAGACCGCAATGGAGAGATTATCGTGCCCGATGCGCCGGGTCTTGGTATCGAAATTGATCTTGCGGCACTGAAAAAATACAAAGTCGACGTGGAAATCCGGGTAAAGGACAAGATTCTCTACCGTTCGCCCGATATCGACTGACTATTCCCACTCAGCTCCAAATCAGTGGAACACCATGCAGCAGCCGGTTGGCGGCAATGGTGGATTTGTTCCCCCAATTTCGCTATTCATGAGGGCAATAGTTGACGCTGGAGCAGTCGCTTTCCGGCAGTCGACAGCGATGCTGGGAGGAGAAGCCGTGAATTGCCCAAGGTCGGGATCTCCGCCGTTCCGAAGATTGAGCTCGAACCTGCAAGCTCCGCAATCGATCTCTCCGGAAACCGGCGGGGCGTTTCCAATGGGGCCGAGCTGCACGGCGACGGTGTTCCTATGCTTTGCGCATCGGACGTGAAGGGGAAACGCGCGTGATCGTCCTTCGCTTGCTGATCGGGCGAATTCTGCTGTCGCTGTTGACGCTAATCATCGTCTCCGCCGTCATCTTTGCTATCATTGAAGTGTTGCCGGGCGACGTCGCCTCACGCATTTTGGGGCGCGACGCCACGCCGGCATCGCTTGCCCAATTGCGCGAGAAGTTGCATCTGAACGATCCGGCGATTCTTCGTTACGTAAACTGGCTCGGCGGCATCCTGCGGGGGGATTTCGGCAATGCCCTCACCAGTTCGCGGCCGATCATTGACATCCTGACGCCGCGTATCATCAACACCGGGCTGCTGTCGCTTTATGCTTTCGTCATCTACATTCCGCTGGCCCTGATTCCGGCGCTTATCCAGGCCGTGCGACGCGACCGACCGGTGGACCACGTGCTTTCGACAATCACCCTCGTCCTTCTCTCGATTCCTGATTTCTTACTGGGCACTCTGCTGATAATTGCCTTTGTCGTTGCGATTCCACTGCTTCCGGCAGTATCGCTCGTGGACGAAAGCTCGACTGTAATCCAGTATCTGCGTGCGACCACATTGCCTGCCGTAACACTTGCAATCGTCATGGCCATTGCCGCTGTACGCATGCTGCGCGACAATCTGATCGAAGTTCTCGACTCCGACTATGTCCGGATGGCCGAACTCAAAGGCCTGCCACCTCGAGCCGTGCTGCTGCGCCACGCATTGCCCAATGCGCTGGTGCCGACGCTCAATGTAACCGCTATCAATCTCGGCTACCTGATCGGGGGTGTCGTAATCGTCGAGAAGGTATTCTCCTTTCCGGGCTTTGGCAGGTTGCTTGTCGATTCGCTACAGCTTCGCGATGTGCCGGTCGTCGAAGCGACGGTGCTGATCTCCGCCGTGGTCTATGTCGTCGCCAACTTGCTCGCCGATCTCGGCGCCATTCTGCTCAATCCACGGCTCCGCGGTGGATAGGCACAAGAATCAAGAATAACGTGCGCTAAGATGGCGACGACATCCAGCCGAAGTACAATGAGAGCCGGCCGTTTCGGACCGCTGTGGCGACGCACGCCCAGGAGTTTTCGCATCGGGGCGGTCATTCTCCTGCTGCATTTTGTTGTCGCCGCTACCGGCCCCTTCTGGGCGCCATACGGCGCGGCGCAGATCGGAACCGGCCCTCCACTCTCCGGCATGAGCTGGTCGCATTTGTTCGGAGTGGACCAGCTTGGGCGTGACGTGTTCAGTCGGGCGGTACATGGCAGCCACATCGTGATTCTGCTGTCGCTGTCCGGTACTTTTCTCGGCCTCGTCATTGGCGCGATCGTCGGGTTGCTTTCGGGTTATGTGCGTGGCTGGATCGACGAGATATTGCAGCGCGTCTTAGAGGCAATCATCAGCATTCCCTTCCTGGTCCTGGCGCTGATTGCGATCGTAGCTGCGGGGCCGGACCTTTCCGGCAACCCATTGCTGGTAATTCTGGTAATCGCCTTTATCTATGCGCCGCGTATCGCGCGTATGGCACGTGCGGCAGCATTGGATATCGTGACGCGCGATTTCGTAACCGTGGCCCGGTTGCGGGGTGAAAGCGCCTGGTCGGTAATGCGGCGCGAGCTGCTTCCCAATGCCACAAGTGTGCTACTGGTCGAATTCGCGTTGCGCGCCGGTTACGCGCCCGTGTTGATCGGGTCGCTAGGGTTCCTCGGGTTCGGCATGCGCCCGCCAACGCCCGAGTGGGGTCTAATGATGAGCGAGAACCGTTCACTGATCATTTTTTCGCCAATTACCGTGGTCGGCCCCGGTCTGATGCTCGCCACCCTCGTGGTTGGTCTGAACCTGTTTACCGAGGGGCTCGCGCGTATTCTCGGCCGCACCGTGCGTCTAGCCGACAAATGAACGCCGCGTCCCCCCTCGTTGAGGTCACCGACCTCGACGTCGCCTACCGGCACGGCGAAGGCTGGTTGCGCGTACTGCACGGCGTCAGCTTCACGATCCGTCGCGGCGAGGCCCTGGGTCTGGTCGGCGAATCCGGGTGCGGCAAGTCGACCGTCGCCTATCAACTTCTCGGATACCGCCGCGGGAACAGCCGTGTCGAAGGAGGCCAAGTTCTATTCCAAGGCACCGATTTGCTGCGTCTGGAGCGGCCGGCGCTTGATCGCCTGCGCGGCAACCGGCTGAGCTTGGTGCCGCAGAATCCGACGACGGCCCTTAGCCCTGGCATGAGAGTTGGAGTTCAAATCGCCGAGGTGCTGCAGTTTCACAAGGCCGAAAACAGCTCAGAAGAGGCTTACATTGCCGAGCTTTTCCGGATGGTGGGGTTGCCCGACCCCGAGGCGATCGGGCGGCGTTACCCGCACCAGCTCTCGGGCGGCCAGCAGCAACGTGTTTGCATTGCCATGGCGCTGGCCTGCAAGCCCGATCTCCTCGTGCTCGATGAACCGACCACCGGCCTCGACGTGACGACTCAGGAGCAGATCATTGAGTTGCTCGCGGACCTGCGGGCCCGGCTCGGCATGTCCATGCTATACGTCACTCATGACCTCGGCGTGCTCGCGCAGATCGCCGACCGGGTTGGCGTCATGTATGCCGGGCGAATGGCCGAGATCGCGCCAACTGCAGTCCTCTTCGCCGAACCACGGCATCCCTACACGCGCGGTCTTATCGCATCGATCCCGCAGATCGAAAAAACCGACAAGCCGGCTGGCCCTATGCTGCGGGGTCTACTAAAGCGAAACGAGCTGCCCCCGGGCTGCCCCTTCCAACCGCGCTGCGATTTCGCCGAAGCCAAATGCGCGACGGAAGTACAGCGGCCTGATGCGGTCGCTAACGGCCACGTAGTGGCTTGCCGCCGCTGGCGCATGTTGCCTCCACCGCAAGCGATTGCCGCCAACGGACACGCGTTGAACGCCGGAAAACGAGTAGCGCCCGATCACATCCTCAGTCTCGACGGCGTAAGTCTCGGCTATGGTGCAAGCAGGCGCAGCGCGATTTTTCCGGGATCATCAATCTACAATGTGGTACAGGATCTGTCCTTTGCGATCAGGGCGGGCGAGACCTTTGCTCTGGTCGGTGAATCGGGCAGCGGAAAATCCACCGTTGCGCGGGCCGTGAGCGGCCTCCTCGCCCCGCTTGCAGGCCGCATTCAGTTCGAAGGCCAGGCCTTGCCCGCCCTCGTTGCTGCGCGATCGCGCGAACTGCGGCGCCGCATTCAGCACATCTTTCAGAATCCCGACGCTTCCTTGAATCCGCGGACACGGATCGGGGCGATCCTGGCGCGGCCGCTGGAAGTTTTCTTCAATCTCGATCGAGCTACCGTCGAAAAGCGAGTTGCTCGCGCACTCGAAGATGTGCGCCTCGACGTCGGTTATGCCACACGCTATCCGGATCAGCTTTCCGGCGGCGAGCGTCAGCGGGTCGCAATAGCGCGAGCGCTGGTGGCAGAATCAAGACTCTTGCTCTGCGACGAGATTCTTTCCGGACTTGACGTATCGGTGCAAGCCAATGTACTGGCGCTGCTGCAGCAGTTGCGGCAGGAGCATCACCTCTCCATGCTGTTCATCTCGCACGATCTGGCAGTTGTGCGGACTCTGGCCGATCGTGTGGGTGTCCTGTTCGGCGGTCAACTCATGGAAGTCGGCGGCGTAGAGGACATCTTCACGCCACCGTTCCACCCCTACACCTACGAACTCTTGATGGCGGTTCCCAGCATCCACGTTGTACGCAAGAGGCGCGCTCAACCGAGAACGGAGAAAAGCTCGGCAGAGACACACGGCTGCGTCTTCGCCGGCCGATGCGCCTGGCAGCTGGGCCGACTCTGCGAGGAGCGGTTGCCGCCCTGGCGAGACGCTGCCGCGCAACATCGCATCCGTTGCCACATCCCTTTGGACACGCTTACTGAACGGGTTAGCGGTGCGGGCATGCAATGGCACTCGACTGAACCCGGCCAACGGACAGTGGATGAGGGTACGAGATGAGCGACTCTATGCTCGAGACAATTCAGCGGCCTCCATGTCGGCTCTCGAAGTGACACGTGGCGAGGGTCGTTCGAGGCCGCAAAGGAATCTCTGATGTCTCCGGATCTCCTGGTGCTCGAAGGAGCCGATCTGATCGACGGTAGTGGCGCGCCGGTGATTAGGGATTCGATGATTGTCCTCGAGGGAAGTTGCATCCGCTATGCTGGTCCCAGAACGGATCGATTCGATGGTCGGCCGGCGCAGCGTTGGCCGCTTTGTGGCAGAACCATCGTCCCCGGCCTCATAGAAGCGCACACCCATGCGGCGTTCGATGCGGACATGCGGGCCTACGTAAGGAACGGCGTCACCACCATCCGCTTTGCAGGCCTCGATCAGAGTACCGTAGAGCGGCTCCGCAGGCGTATCGATGGAGGCGCGTTGATCGGACCTCGCATCCTCTCCTGCGGGCCTATGATCGATCAGCCGCCGCCAGCCTATCCGGAGTGGAGTGTAGCGGTGGGCACGCCAGCCGAAGCGGCAGCGACGGCTGAACGACTGATCCGGGATCATGATCTGGAAGCGCTGATACTGACACAGCGTGTCACGGCACCGGTGATGCGGGCCGTCATTGAGGTTGCCCACGCATATGGGCGGCCGGTTGTCGGTCAGACTTGGGAAGTGGATGGTAGGGAAGCTGCAGCACTCGGAATCGACGAGCTGCACACCAGCTCTCGTGTCTATGAGAGCAAGCTGTACCCAAGGGATCGACTGCTTCGCTACACAAGCATTGCAGACCGTCTGGCCCTCACTTCGCGCGCATGGGCATCCATCGATTGGGAAGCGACACAAAGCATCATGGAAACCATGGTCAAGCATGGCGTTGTCTATTGCGGCATGCAGGTGATTACCCAGTTTCAGGTGGGTGACGGTGCTGCGGAGTTGGAGGCCGATAGCGATTTTACAACTCTGTTTGGAGACGCCGAGCGACGTGCCTTTCTCGACTTCACGCAACGCCTGCAAGGCAGTTGGACGCAAGAGGATCGAGATTATGGAAAAGCCGCTAACGAGCAGCGGATGGAATGGATGCGGCGGTATCGTGCACTCGGGGGCATTCTGATAGCAGGCACCGATATGCAGTTCGGGGGTATCATGCTGCATCGCGAACTGCGCAATCTCGAAGCCCTCGGTATGTCGAGGTTGGAAGTCATCACCGCAGCAACCGGCGGATGCGCGCGGGCGTTGCGCTTGGAGAAAGAGCTTGGGATGATCCGCGAAGGTTTTCGGGCGGATATCGTCGTGCTCCGCCGCGATCCGATCAGCGATCTCAGTGCCTTGCGTGACATTGAGTGCGTGTTCAAGGATGGCACCGTTATGTGGACCGATGCTAGTGTAGGTAGTTTTCACCAGAAATCGGCAAAGAATACTCCGACGTGAACCAGAGTGCTGCTCGGGTCATGTTCACGGAATGCATTGCCGGCGGGTTTGTGTGGCGTCAGACGCGTTTCTGAAGTCGTCGGCCAAATCCGCGCGCGCAAGAAGGAGCAGAGGAGATTGGCTGCAATGACACTACCGACGGTGCGTGCCTTGCTGGTGCGCCACGATGTCAGAGTCGGCTTCTAGGTCAACGAATTCATGACGCCGGCGATTGGCCACATTCTTAAGGCGGCCAACTGTGATCTCGTCGCGTTCGACATGGAACATTCGGGACTCGGTTTCGGGACTATCAGAACGGCAATTCGGTCCGCTGAAGCGGCGGGGTTCGCAACCATCGTTCGCCCGCCGTCGAAGCAGTACCGGGATGTCACTCGCGCGCTGGACATCGGGGCCAAACCGCTAATGTTTCAGATGGCGGACACCGCCGAAGAGGCCCGCGAGATCGTCGCCTGAATTAAGTACAGGCCGCGCGGGACCCGCGGGGTCACCACACAACACTTCTATGATCGTTTTACAGACAGAGCCTTGGGGCCGAAGCTTATGGCGGAGGATGAGGCGACTACTATGATTGCCCTGGTAGAAGCCCGAGTGGGCGTTGCCAACGCTGACGCAATCGCTGCTGTCGATGGCGTCGATTGCCTCTACTTGGGCCATTCGGCATTCCCGGCGGCTACAACGATTCGCGCTTGCTCGAGGCAACTCATGCCCTCGCCGCCGCCTGCCGCAACCATGGCAAGCACTTTGTGAGGGACGTTGGTTTGTCCGGCGAACTCGAAGATATGGTCCGGCGCGGTGCCAGCATCATCATGTGTGGCGCCGATACTGGGACGCTGCGCGATGCTGTCGCGCTGGCTACTGCCGACGCACGCCGTCGTTGCGCCGGCTTAGCCTGACGGGCCATCAGTCCTCGTACCCAAAATGAAAGGGAGCACGTTGCCGTGCTCCCTTAACATGTACGGCGATTGGTGCGATCAGTCGCAGGCAATCTCCGAGAAGTCGGGTCGATTGTGGTCGGACGCAGGTGTATAGCCCAAGCAGCCTTTACGAGTGGCGGCCACGATGTTGGCAAACATTGGAATGATGACGCCGCCTTCCTCGGAAATCAGCCGCTGTGCTTCCTGATAGAGCTTGCGACGCGCGTCAGAGTCCAAGGTCGTCGCCGCCTTGTCGAGCAAGGCGTCATACTTGTCGAGGCGGAAGTGCGTCTCGTTCCAGGGCGCATCCTTGCGATACGCAACCGACAGCGCGGCAGGTGTCGTCCTCATACCCCAGTTGGAGACTGCAAAGGCCTGCTTTAGCCAGATGTTGTCCCAATACTCACCGGCCGACTCGTTGATGATGTTGATCTTGATGCCGGCATCCGACGCCATTTGCTGGTAGGCCTGCACCATTGCCATCGTGCCCGGCATCAGGTCGGCCGCATGCAGATCGACGGTGATCCCGTCCGCATGGCCCGCCTCCGCAAGCAGTTGCTTCGCCTTGGCCACATCGCGCTGCATGATGTCGGTGCGATAGGCGTCAGGCGAGGTCGGCATAATCGGGTTGTCGTTGCCGGGTATCCCGAAGCCGAGAAGCGCGGTGTCGACGATGGCTTGCCGGTCGATGACCAACTTCATGGCCTGTCGCACCCGGATGTCGTCGAATGGCGGAACATCGATGAACATTCCCATGGTCACCGCCGTGCCGCCCGGGGCCTTGGTCAAAGTGACATTGGGATTCGCTTTGAGCGTTCCAATCGTCGCGGGATCCACCACAAGAACGATGTCGGCATCGCCCGACTCGAGTGCAGCGACACGGCTGATCGGTTCTGTGATTGCCGTCACGGTAAGGCATTCGGACTTAGGCAGACCTTCGCGCCAGTACTTGGCGTTACGGGTGAAGGTGGTCTTTAGCGGCCCAATTGTGAGTTCGGCCAGCGCAAAAGGCCCAGTACCATTCGGTTTGAACCGGATGTCGTCGGATGATGCCCCGTTCTTCACAACCATCCCATGCTTGGTTGCGAGAATGGCGGGCAGTTCCACAATCGGCGAGTCGAGAGTAACCTTGACGGTTGCTGCGTCGGCGGCCTGGAATGCCTCCGGCTTGATGGCGCCGAGTTCACTTGCTGCCGGGGAGCCAACTTCCGGATCGAGCAAGCGGCGGAATGTGTAGACGACGTCATCGGCCGTGAGCGGCGATCCGTCGTGGAACGTCACTCCCTGCCGGATATGGAATATCCACTCCGTGGCGGTATCATTCACCTCCCAGGATTCAGCGAGCCACGGGACCGGTTGCATCGCGGAATCGGCCGCGACGAGGGGTTCATAGATCATGCGCGCATGATAAACGTCCGAGATACTCAGCAATCTGGCGGGATCAGGCGATAGCGTCTCCCCGCTCCAGTCGGGACCGACCAAGACTGGACACTCCGCTGCCTGCGCCGCAGGCATGGCCGTGTGTGTCACTAACAAGAGCGCCGCCGCGGCGGCACCAATCCTAAGTTTCGTCATTCTTATGTCCTCCCAGAACGCGCTGCGATCTACGCCGAGCGCAAGAGAATATATACCACCCGTCCATTGATAGTCTATGTTTAGCTGTTCTTGGCAAACCCTTAGAATCCGTATGGCGGGAGGCGTGGCATGAGCAGATGGCGCATCGCGGCTGTGCGCTCCTACGTAATCGAAACTCTCGGTGTCGGCGGCAACTACACCGCGCGAGAGCCGGGCCACTGGATGGTTGATTCGCGCCAAGCCAACCCGATGTCGACATACCCTAACCGGATCGATCTCAGGACCGGCGCCGGCGATGCCGCCGCCGGCATCCTGTTGGAGATTGAGTCCGCTGACGGCACGGTTGGAATAGCTACTGGTAGCGGTGGCATTGCTGCTTGCGCCATTATCGATCAAGGGCTAGCGGGTCTTCTGGTCGGGGCTGACCCTCGCGACATCGCGCGGCTATGGGATCAAATGTACAGAGCCACTCTGCCATACGGCCGCAAGGGCGTGGCCCTAATGGCGGTCAGCATAGCCGACTTGGCGCTATGGGACCTTCTTGGCCGGCTGCGCGGGGAGCCCGTTTACCGCTTGGCGGGAGGATCGACCAGAGAACGCATTGCTGCCTATGGCACAGGGCCCGACCCGACGACTTTCCAGAAGCGTGGCTTCTTCGGAGCAAAGGTGCCCTTCCCCTATGGTCCGGCCGACGGGCGCGAGGGTTTGGCAGCGAACCTGCGCGCCGTCGCTGCCCATCGCGAGGCCGTTGGCCCCGGCTTTCCTCTGATGATCGACTGTTTCATGTCGCTCGATGTGCCTTACGCCCTGGAATTCGCCCATGCCGTCAAGCCTTATGGCCTCTATTGGATCGAAGAAGCTTTGCATCCCGATGACTGGGAGGGCTATCGACAACTAAGGTCAGCGGCTCCGTGGGTTCGCTGGGTGACCGGTGAGCATGAATACACCCGTTGGGGCTTCCGCGAACTCATCCAGCACCGGTCGGTAGACATAGTTCAACCCGACTTGATGTGGGCTGGTGGGTTCAGCGAGGCGCTCCATATCGCCGCGCTCGCTTCGGCCTTTGACGTAACTGTCGTGCCGCATGCAGGAGGTATCTATAGCTATCACTTCGCCATGACGCAGCCCGCCATCCCCTTTGTCGAGTATTGTATCACAAGCCCAAAGGGCGACGAGATCACGTCGGTCTTCGGAAACATGTTTGATGGTGAACCACTGCCTCTTGACGGCACCATCACGCTTTCCGACGCTCCGGGATGGGGCCTCGAACTGAGACGCGACGCCGTCCAGCTGAAGCGCTTTGCCGCCTGATCTGTTTGGCGCAAATGATCGTTGCCGCCCGTCAAACACAAACCTGTCCAGGGGGATAGATTTTGTGAGTAAATTTCGTGTCGTGTTAAGCGCCGACTTCCTCAAGCCCGACGGCAGCCCTGCGTTCTCGGATTTCGACCTGACCCCGCTGGTTTCGGATCCGCGCATCAAGATGGGTTATGTGGATGCGGAAGGAGACGTCATTCCCGCGCGCGCTCGACTACTATGACGCGCTGATTCGACTCGCGTTTCAGATGCGGGCGTCAAGCCTTCCATCAAGCTGGCGCCTTGGTGTCGTCGCCCGCTTCGGCGTGGGGTGCGACTCCGTGGACGTAGAGGTCCTGGCGAATGTCACCCCACGTCCCGCCGAAGCATTCGCCTCGCGGCATCGAGCAGAGTCTATTTTCCGGAGATTTCTATGCCGCCGATCGCATTCACGTTAGTTTACCGCTGTAGGGTGCCGCCACCACTAGGCAGCAGTTTCCCGGACGTACGCGGCCCGGCTGGCGTCGGCCGTAGAGTATCCCGTCCACTTCGTAGCGTAACAACTCCGGTGCGCGCGTCGGATCCCAGGTACAGTGAATGCGGCCGGCGGCATCCCCGGCGCGTACCTTGTCACCATTGAGATGATACGGTTCGAAGATTCCGTCTGCCGTTGCGTATACGAACGCACGGATTCCGGGAAGCTCGAACAGGGGCGCATCGTCGCGGCACACCGCCGACGCGCCGGCGGGCAGTACACCCAGATGCTCCAAGACATTGCGCACACCGCGGCGGCAGATTGCCAGCGCTTCTGGCCTGACCGTGCCACCCCCGCCCATTTCGGTTCCGACAGTCGTCAGCCCGGCGCGACAGGCTGTCGCGGTCGCGGTACGCGGGTCACCGAAGTTGCTGACTACCACAGTTAGCGGCGCATCGAACGCCCGAACCGCGGCAACGTTCCGGCGATACAGCTCGGGATCGTCGGTCGGTTCTATGATGGCGCTTGGCAGAATGTCCAGGGAGGAGCCGCCCGAGTGCAGATCCAAGAATGCCTCACCGCGCGGAAAAATCTCGTGTGCGACGAAATCCGAAATCTGCTCTGTGATAGAACCGTGAGCTTCACCGGGAAAAGTACGATTGAAATTCAGCCCGTCGATAGGTGACGTCCGTTGGCCCGACATGACCGCATGCACATTGTTCGCCGGCATGAGAATCAGACGGCCCTGCAACTCGCCTGGATCGAGTTCCCGGATCAGCTCACAGATCGTGATCGGCCCTTCATATTCATCGCCATGGTTTCCTCCCTCGAGGATCACCGTCGGGCCGTTGCCATTGCTGATCACGGCGATTGGCAGGCGCGTGACGCCCCAGGCGTCGTCATGCGTCGAGTGCGGGATCATGACGAAGCCCACTTGCTTGCCGGGCTTATCAAGGTCGACCGTCGTAAAGGCCGTACTACGCTTTTTAGTGGTATGATCCAAGATCTGCTCTCCGTTCAACTAGGGCGCCGTGGCATATGGTTGTGGACAGCTACGTCAGCCACGGCGCCTTGTTCATGTTGGCATCACTCCGTCAGGATCGGCACAGAGGACGCCAACTTATCTGCTCGGCGCCTGCGGCGGTGCAGACACGAGTCCACACTATTCACTCATCTTGCGCGCTGATTAGTCAAGAATAGTGTCGGTGTCGGGCCACCAATAGGATGCGGTTAGTTGGTTTCGGAGTATGAGAACTCGATTCTGCTCACTTCCGCTAACCGGAGGTAAGCTGAGGTGACCCGCTCAATTCTGACCGGGCGCTGCAGGAATGCTGACCGAATGTTCGAGCGGCCACCAAAGGATCGCTATGAGCCGGAGTCATTGTCTTGGTGCGCGACCTAATCTCGAGGAGGCTCGACGGCCCATTGCGCCGAGGCTAAGACCAGCCAGTCCCCTCGGCAGGAGAATGACGAATCCAGCAAGAATGAGCCCCAGGCCGATGTCCCGCCAATCACCCACTTCGCGCATTGCCTCGTCGGCCAGCATCAACAGAGCGGCGCCCAGTAGCGGGCCCCATACGGTGCCGATGCCACCGACCACGATCATCGACAGCAGAAACAGCAGCATCGAGATGGAAAACACGATCGGGCCGACGGCGGCGAAATTGACTGCGTAGAAGGCGCCGGCCAAGCCGGTAAAGAAAGCCGAGAGGCCGAACACCCAGAGCTGATACTTGAAGCGGCTGATGCCGCGCGACACCGCATAGCCGGGATTATCGCGCAACGCCTGGAATGCCAGGCCGGCCGGCCCGCGGGTGACGGCGATGGAAAAGGCGACGGCCAGCGCCAGCAGGACAAGACCGACATAGAAATGGCCGATGTAGAATTTCGATCCGAGCAGCCCGCGGAAGCCGAGATCGCCAAAGCGGGTGAAGCCCCGGATGCCGCCGAATAAAGGCATGCAGCCGGATTCGGGATTGGTGAAGCATTCGGTGTCGTTGGCGACCAGCAGATACATCACCTGCGCCACGGCGAGCGTCAGCAGCGCCACATAGGGTCCGCGCAATTGCAGACAGGCGAGGCCGATCAGCACGCTGACGATTACCGTGGCGATCGCCGCCAGCGGCATCGCCAGCACCATCGGCATATGGAAATAGTAGCCGAGCATGGCGGATGCGTAGGCGCCGACCGCGAACAGGGCCATCTGCGCCAACGAAAAGATGCCGCCGACTCCCAGCACCAGATTCCACTGCGTTACCACGATGGCCCAAATGAAGAACAGCGTCGTCTGGGTGACGATATAGCGCGTGCCGGTGAGCCACGGCACCGACGCCGCCAGAATCAGCAATACGCCGCCAAGCATCAGGTCGCGCTTCACGCCGCGGCTCACAGCCTCACCACATGCTTGCGGCCGAACAATCCATAGGGCCGCCAGATCAACACGACGATAACCAGCAGCAGCAGCAGCGCGAAGCTGTAGCGCACGCCCAGCACATACTGGATGACCGCCTCCAGCAGACCCAGCGCGACGGCCGCGGCGACCGCGCCATAGACATTCCCCAGGCCTGCCACGACGCAGATGATGAAGGCCTTCAGCATCGGGTCGCCACCCATGTTGGGCAGCAGGCCAGACAGCGAACTCACCATGATGCCGGAAATGGCGGCCAGCGCGCCGGAAATGGCGAGCACCTGGGCATAGACGAAGCCAACGCGCACTCCCATCAGCTGCGCAGCCTCGCGGTTCTGCGCCGTCGCGCGAATGGCGCGGCCCAAACGCGAATACCGCAGCATCAGCGCCAGCAGCACCATCAAACCCAAGGCGACGCCGAGGATCAGCAGATTCTGGTGCGGGATATGCACGTTGCCGATTACCAGCGCGCCGGTCAGGTTCAAAGGCTGCGGCGTCGGCTGTGGCCCGAACAGGCGCAGGATGATGTTCTCGATGATGGCGCCGATGCCGATGGTGGCGATGAAGATCTGGGTCTCAAAATTGCCGGAGCGCAGCATCGGCTGCGCCGCGGCGCAATAGATGATAAGGCCGACCGCGCCACAGACGACCATCGCCGCGGCGACGCCGAGCAGCGGATGCAGGCCGAGCGTCGCCATGACATAGAAGCAGACATAGCCACCCAGTGCCATTAGTGCGCCGTGGGCCATGTTCAGCATGTTGAGCGAGCCATAGACCAGCGCGAGGCCAATGGTGGAGACGCCATACATGGCGCCGAGCGTGAGGCCGGAGGCCATGATCTGGACAATCACATCCATAGGACATCCATGACTCAAGCACCCAGATAGGTTTCGAGAATCTTCGGCCGCGCCATCAACTCGGCGCCCCGGCCGGTCCAGGCGAACTGACCGTTATCGAGCAGCGCGACTTGGGCCGCATTGTCGGCGATGCGCGCGGCATTCTCCTCGACGACCAGGATGGTACGGCCGAGGCGGGCCAGATCCCAGATCACCTCGTAGATCTTATCGATGAGGATGGGGGCGAGGCCGAGCGATGGCTCATCCAGCATCAGCAGCTTGCCGCCGGCCATCAGGCCGCGGCCGATGCCGACCATGCGCCGCTCGCCACCCGACAGCGTGCTGGCAATCTGGCTGCGGCGTTCCTTCAATTTGGGCAGCAGGGCGAAAACCTCGTCGAGGCGCGCCTTTACCTGCTTCGTGGCCTCGGGCAGATAGGCGCCCATCTGCAAATTGTCGAGCACGCTCATCTCGGGGAACAGCAGGTCGCCCTGCGGCACATGCACGATGCCGGCTGCGACGATCTCGTCCGGCCGCATCCGCGCGAGCGGCTGGCCGGCGAAATAGATGGTGCCGGCGTTCAAAGGCACCAGTCCGGAGATTGCGCGTAGCAAGGTGGTCTTGCCATGGCCGTTCGGGCCGATGATTGCAGTCAGGCTGCCTTCCGGCACGTCCAGCGACACGCCGCGCAGTACCTGGTTCGCGCCGTAGCCGGCGCCGATTCCGACGAGTGAGAGCAGCGCGTTCATGCCGGCGCCCCAGATTGGATCCCGGATTCGAGGAGCTTGCTCAAACGTTGGCTGGCGCCTTCGCCCAGATAGACGTCGATCACCGTCCGGTCGTTGACCAGGCCCAGCGGCGCGCCCTCATAGATCTTCTCGCCGTGATGCATGATCAGCACGCGCTGCGACAGCTGCACCAGGAAGCGCATGACGTGCTCGATCAGGATAATGGTGACGCCGCCGGCGGCGACGCGCCGTACCGCCGCCATCATCAGTTCGATCTCCTGCGGATTGAGACCGCCCACCGGCTCGTCCATCAGCAGCAGCTTGGGTTTTGTCGCGAGCGCGCTGGCCAGCATCAGCAGCTTACGGTCGAGCACCGGCAATTGGCCGGCAAGCGTGCGCTGGTCGCTGCTCCAGCCGACCGCGTTCAAGGCGGCATCGACGTGATCCTCGACCTCCGTACCGAGGCGCAGCCCCGGTACAACGCGGTTGCTGCGGCCAAAATAAGCTGCGACGCGCACATTGTCGCGCACGCTCAGGCGGTCGAAACCGGCATTGAGCTGGAAGGTACGGGCGATGCCGGCATGGCAGATCGCCTCCGGCGGCAGCCGGGTGATGTCGCGATCCGCGAACAGGATCTGTCCAGCGGTTGCGGAGTTGAGGCCGGAGATGACCTCGAACAGCGTGGTCTTGCCGGCGCCGTTCGGACCGCCGATGCCGAGGATTTCGCCCGGCGCCAGATCGAAACTGAGGTCATTGACCGCCGCCAGCGCGCCGAAATTCTTGCTCACGTTACGGCAGGAGAGCAAAGCGGCGCCGGCAGCGGTCGTCATTCAGGATGGACCTTTAGACTGTGTTGGTCACCCCTTGATCCAGGGTGGGGTGACGAAGGCGGCGGTATTGTACGGCGCCGGCGCGATCAGCCCGCCGCTCTTGGTGTAGTCCTGAATCTGCAGAAACTGGTGCGGCATGCCAAGCGATGAATCGTTGACCTGCGTCGGATAGGTATAGGCCGCCTGCTCGTTCGGAATGAAACGCGTAGTGCCGGTGACGCCGCGATGGATCATGCTGCGCATGCGCGCCGCGACCTTACGGTTTTGCTCCTCATTGCCCGGTTCACCGCTGCCGCCGGCCAAGGCCGCCGCGGTCGCCCAGACAAAGGCACCGTCGTAGGATTGCGCGCCGGAGTTATACCCGGCATTGGCGCCGAACTTTTCCTTGTAACGCTTCTCGAAAGCAGCGCCAATCTCGTCCTGCAATGCTCCGACGACCGTGGCATAGAGAACACCGTTGGCGGCTTCCTTGGCGATGTCGCGGAAGGCGGGGATCGACGGGCCATATTGCATGTAGATCAAGCTCGGCGTCGGATTGGGAACGAACTGCACCATGAACTGCGCCAAATCGGCGGGCAGGAAATGGGTGACGGCGATGACCGAGGGCGGGTCTTGGCGGATTTTGGCCAAAGTCGGACCCCATTCGGAGATCGGCACATTCACCGTCTCGAACAGGCCGATCTCCCAGCCGTATTCGCCAGCTTGTTCCTTGATCGCGTTGGCGATGTTGGCGGCATAGACGCCGGCCGAAAGGATCACCGCCATCTTGTTGTTGGTGCGCTTGTACTGGCCGTTCTCCTCCAGGACCTTCACGAACTTGAGGAAGCCAGGACCGTACCAGTATTCCGCTGGGTCGCCCTGGAACGAGCCGAAATAGCGCTCCGGGTCGGACTTGATCAGGTTGTTGTGGCCGATGGTGGTGTCGTAGTGGACATAGATGATGCCGGAATCGGCGACCACGTCCTGAATCGCAGCGCCGGAGCCGATGTTGTAACCATTGAGGATAGCGTGCACCGAATGGCGGTCGATCAGGCGCTGCACAGCCTGTACATTGGTGGCATCGCCCATCTGCTTGGTGTCTTCGAAGTACGGCTCCAGTGGCCGGCCCAGGATGCCGCCCAGAGCGTTGATCTCTTCGCAGGCCAACGTTAGTCCGTTCTGGAACTCGACGCCGTCGGCGGCGGCGAAATCGGTCAGCGGTGCTGCCTGCCCCACCGGGATAGGATCGCCGTCCGCGCGGGCGCCGTCATTGATGCCGGCCAACAGCGCGCCGCCGGTGCCAAGGGCGGCGGCGCTTTTGATGAAAACGCGACGGCTGGGGATGATGTTGGGTTTGGCGAGGTCCTTGCTCATGATTCGAAAGTCTCCCTTGTGCAGCCGCAGGGTTTGTTTGCTGGCGGCGGCCGGTCGGCTGTCCCGGCGCCCCCAGGCATGCGTGTTCAGGTGATCGACTTGATCCGTTGCGCGGCGGCACTGATCACCGCCTGCTGGTGCGGCTGCAGCGCCTGGCCACCCCAATTCGCCATCAGCGGCACCCAGGGGTCGGCGACATGGGTCTTGGTCCCGGCCATCTCCTCCAGCACCGCCAAACCGCAATAAGGCACATACATCTGCGAATAGCCGCCTTCATGCGTCATGACCAAGCGTCCGCCGCACAGGTCATTTGCCACCGCCATCAGCATGCGAGTCATGGCGCGATAGCCGTCCGACGTGATCATCATCCGCCCTAGCGGATCGACGCCCGATGCGTCGAAACCAGACGGCACCACGATCAACTCGGGCTTAAACAGGGTCAATGCCGGAATCACCACCTGCTCGAAAGCGGCGATATAGGCACCGTCGCCGGCGCCTGGCGGCAGCGGGATGTTTAGGTTGAAACCGGCGCCCTTGCCCGTACCCGTCTCGTTCAGGCCGCCGGATCCCGCTGGAAACAGGTTGTCCTGGTGCACCGAGATGGTGAGCACGTCATTACGGTCGTAGAACGCCGCCTGGGTGCCGTTGCCGTGATGCACATCCCAATCGACGGTGGCGACGCGCCCGACCTTGTGCACGATTTGCGCGCGCATGATACCGAGCGCCGCATTGGCGAACAGGCAGAAGCCCATACCGACATCGGCAGTGGCGTGATGCCCCGGCGGCCGCACCAATGCATAGGCATTGGCGACCCGGCCCTCGATCACCGAATCGAACGCGGCCATGACGCCGCCCACCGCCAGCTGCGCGATCTCGAAGCTGCCGCGGCCGAAGGGCGTGAGGGTGCTGGCGTCGCCGCCATTGTCGGCGCTCATCGCCTTGATGCGGGCGATGTGCTCGCGGGTGTGGAAGCGTGCCAGATCTTCCTCGGTGGCGTAGCGCGGCTTGATCGGGACGAGGTGGTCGAGCAGGCCGCTCACCTCGATCAGGTTGCGCAGCCGGCGCTTGGTTTCGGGATTCTCGGCGTGCTCGCCGGGCTGCACCGTCAGACCAGGCGGGAATACTTGCGCCCAGTTCCAGGTGTTATGCCACATGTAAAGCTCGTGCCAGACGAAGCCGGTCGCCATGTCAGCGCCTTTCATCCATCAGGTATGCAGGGGCGCGCGCACTGACGATCGGCCCGTAGAGGTCGCTGCGGCGGGTGCGGAAGATGCCCCATTTACGCCGCAACTCCGCGATCGCATCCAGATCGAAGCAATGGACGACGACATGCGGGCCATCCTCGCCGGCTTCCGCCTGCTTGGCGCCGAACTGGTCGGCCAGGAAGGAGCCGCCGTAAAACTGCGTGCGACAGCCGCCGCCGGCCTCGATCCCAACCCGGTTAGAAGCCGCGACAGGCACCAGATTGGCACCGGCATGGCCCTGCATCACCTGCTGCCAATGCGGCTTGGAGTTCTTGAAATCGTCGTCGGACGCCTGCAGCGGCCGGCCGATGGCGGTGGGATAGAGTAGTAACTCCGCGCCGTTCAGCACCATGATCCTGGCTGCCTCGGGGAACCACTGGTCCCAGCACACGCCAGCGCCCAGGCGGGCGAATTTGGTGTCGAACACCATGAAGCCGGTATCGCCCGGCGCGAAGTAGAAGGCTTCTTCATAAGCTGGGAAGTCCGGAATATGACTCTTGCGATAGACGCCGAGCAGCGCGCCGCCGGCATCGATCATCGCCAGCGAATTGAAGGTGCGCTCGGCCGCACGTTCGAAGAACGAGACCGGGATGACGACGTTGAACCGTTCCGCCAGGCCGCGCATGGCGGCGATGGCGGGATTGTCGTCGACGCTGGTCGCCTCCTTGAGGTAGGCGGGATCCTTGCCGATGCAGAAATAGGGCGTCTCGAACAGTTCCTGGAGCAAGACGATCTGCGCGCCCTGGCCCGCAGCCTCGGCCACCATGGCGGCGGCGGTGCGGATGTTCTGCTTCCGGTCCCAGGAACAGGCCATCTGCGTTGCCGCGACGGAGAGCATCCGGCTCATGCGGCGCGCTGCCCGCCGCAGCGGGCATGACCGCGCTGGGCGTTGTCGCTTCCGGAGCAATGATGATGCTGAGCGAAGCCCATCAACATGCCCAATCCCCATGTTCTAGCCGCAACAATGACGCGAGATCGGGGGTTTGTCCCGCCTCCGACGGGTAATCTCAGGTGGGTGCAAGCCACCCGAAAGGGTGGCGCGGACCTATTGCGGCCGTGCATTCGGGCCGAGGCCGATTTCCTGCAGCCGCAGCACCGCCTGCGTGCGGTTAGCGACCCCCAATTTGCCGAAGATGTTCTTCAGGTGCCACTTCACGGTGTCCGGCGCCATGCCCAGGGTGCAGGCCAAGTCGCGATTGCTGTGGCCGGCGGTGAGCAGGCGCGCCACTTCTGCCTCGCGCCGGCTGAAACCGGGGCTACGGCAAATCGCGGCGGGCAACCACTCGGTGCTCCGCTCTGTCCGCGCGAACGCCTCCATCACACGGTCGATGTGGCGTCCGGTCTGCGTAGCGCCAGACCACGTCGGCATGCGCCCACGGGCGAAGGCCAGCACGTCGCGCAGGCCGCTGCCTTCGTCGATCAGGCTGCGCAGCGCATTTTGCGGCGCGCAGAGCGAGATGGTGTCGACCGCGGCGGCCAGCGCCGACAGGGCATCGCCAGCGCGATAAGCGGCGATGGCGGACAAGGCGCGTACCTGGGCGAGACGCCGCAGCCGGCCATCGGCACGGACCCGCTCCGCCACTCGGTCGAGGATGCGCAGCGCGGTGTCCGGCCGCTCCTCTGCGATCAGCACGCGGGCCAACGCCATGGCCTCGAGTTCTGATGCTGTGTTCGATATTCGGCTTGCAATATCGTCGCCGACGCCGCGGGCGCGCAGGGCCCAGCGGGCAGAGCGCGCATCGTCGCGCGCCAAGAGCAGGCGCACGCGGTCGTTGAGCGCGCTGGCGGTCAAACGATGATAGCGTTTCTCCAACCCCAATCGCTCGGCGCGTTCCAGCACCGCCAACGCCTCGTCCGATCGGCCGCGCGCGGCGGCAAGGCGCGCCATGTGCAGCTTGCATGCCATCTCATGCACTACGAGGCCGCATTCCTCGATGATCTGGCGGTGGGTGTGCAGCAGACGCTCCGCAGCACCGAGTTCGTTCCATTCATAGAGCAGCTCGACCTCGAAGATTGCGACCATCGCCTCGGCATAGGAGCCGGGGCCGAGGGAATTGCGCGCCAGCGCCACGGCATGCTCGAACAGGCGATGCGCGCCGGACAGATTGCCGGTCGATTTCTCCACCAAGCCCAGGATCAAGTCGCAATAGACCAGACCGAACACCGATTGCGCCTGCGCATGAGCATCGCGCGCCTTCAGGCTTGCAGCCCGCGCGCCATCCATATCGCCCAGCGAATAGCAGCAGAAGGCATGGATGTTGCCGAGCGTGCCCTTAAAGAATGGCTTGTCCTCAGGCAGCGTGTCGAGCCATCCGGCAGCGAGCCGCGCCGCGGTGCGTGAACGATCGGCGGCGCTGATGACGCCTGTGGTGAGCGTGCACAGTTCGGCGCGTAGTGTGTTGCGTTCGCCATCGTCGATGGCGCCGCGCGCGGCTAGCGCGGCGATAGAACGCTTCGCCGCCTTGAGTGTCCGTGCGCCCTCCTGCGGGTGACTCATGTGGAACTGGATCCACACTTGCGCCAGTTGCAGGCGCGGCCGCCGCGCGATCAGATCTGGGGGCAACAAGCTGAGCCATTGCCGCACCACGGTCAGATGGCTTTGCATGATCATCGGCATGGCGCAGTCTTCGACCAGGGCCGCTGCGCGATCCGAATCACCCGCGGCCAGCGCATGGGTGACCGCTTCGGAGGTCTGGCCGTGATCGGACAACCAAGATGCGGCGCGCCCATGCAACTCAACCAGGCGTTCCGCCCCACGTTGTCGCAGCATGAACTGCAGGAACTCGGCGAACAGATGGTGATAGCGGAACCAAGTGCGCTCTCGGTCGAGCGGGATGAGAAACAGATTCGCGGCTTCGATCGCGTGCAGCATGGCGGCGCCATCGTTACGGCTCAGCACCGCATCTGCCAATGGCGCGGAAATTCGTGTGAGGATTGATGTCTCGAGCAGAAAATCCAGCATCTCCTTCGGCTGACGCGCCAGCACGTCATGCGCTAGGAATTCAGCCACGTCGCGGTGGCTACCGGAGAAATGGCGGATAAAATCGGCGCGCTCCTGCCGCCGCTCCAAGGAAAGTGACGCCAGCTGCAAACCGGCAACCCAGCCTTCGGTACGGTGCTGCAGGGTGACGATGTCGGCCATCGGCAGATCCAGCACCAGGGTCTCGTTCAGGAAACTCTCGGTTTCCTCCAGCGAGAAGCGCAGAAGCGTGTCATCGAGGTTGATCAGTTGGCCCTTGACCCGGATATTAGCCAGTTGAAACGGCACCGGCCCGCGCGTCGCCACTACCAGATGCAGGCACGGCGGCGCGTAGGCGAGCAGGGCTTCGAGGAAGCGGCCGATCTCAGGCGCCTCCAGGAAATGGCAATCGTCCAGGATCAGGAACAAGGGATGGGTGCGCGCGGCCAGATCGTTGACGATGGTGGTAAGCACCGAATCCACCGGCAGTACCGGGCTCGATTCCAGCAGGGCCGGCACGCCGCGCACCAGCTGCGGATCGGCGCGGCGCAACGCCGCGACCAGATAAGTGAGGAAGTGGCCAATTTCGTCATCGCCCCGGTCCAGCGAAAGCCAAGCCAGAGCCGCACTGCGCTCGCGCAGAACAGCGATCCATTGCCCGAGCAGGGTGCTCTTACCGAATCCGGCGGGCGCAGAGACCACAACGAGCCGCGTGGCCAGGGCGCTGTCAAGCGCCTTAAGCAAACGGTTCCGCTCCAGCAGCCCGGCGCGCAGCACTGGCGGGCGCAGTTTCGTTTCGATGAGCACGTCAGCAAATCCGATCGCCACTCAACCCCACTTGGACTGGGGGCTGAAAACAGCGCCAGTGTAGACGCGACAGGGCTCTCGCGAAAGCCGGTATCAGGGTGAGTACAGCACACACGGCAGCGCCGGTGCACGCGTCCCTCTGGAAAGCAACCGTGGCCGCCGTTCCGCCGCAGCCAGTGCTTCCCCAAGCTCGGCCAGTTCCGCCGCCGAGAAACAACGTTTGCTGGAGCGGTCCTTATACCCGGTGACGCCCTGGACTGGACTATCGTGCCGCATGCCCTTCTCGACGGCATAAGCAAGGATGCCGCCAAGAAAGCCGACAGTTCGGGCGGCCGCGCCCTCGCCGCCCTCGAGATGGTCCGGCTCCGCTACCCCATTTTTGCATCCGCGGCCGCCTTTCCGGCGGCCACGTCGCCAGGGAAACTCTCCACATCCTGCCGGGTAACCGCAGCTTCAGGCATCCGGCCCAAACCGCTTCGCCCGGATTCAGCGCATCAACCGTTCGCTTCGTGAGCCGCCTCGGTTACTCTGGCATTGCCGCCCGTCTCTCTAGCGACCATGTTGCAACCAAGGCACAGCTTGCCAAGGATGGACCGAGGCAGAAACATACTGCACATAGATCGATGTCTTGCTAGATCCTGTTGGCTTGTGGCGTTGCCGACAGGATACGCCCTTGCCCTTCGAAGGCAGAGGACATGAGTTCGAATTTCGCCGAGTGCGCCGCCGTCGAACGTCAGAACTCCAGCGCCGCTCTTGCCATTTTCAGCTCTCGTTCGCCGATCGCGAGGTCGTTGGCGATGGAGTACCAGAGCTTCTCGCGTTTCACGAAAGCCGGCAGTTCCAACAACGTCTTCTCGATCTCGTCCATCGTATAGTTGAGTTCTTCCGGCCTGTGGCGAACGCCGGCCGCCTGCACGATCTCCCGCGCCAGTTCCGGTTTGTTGCCCTGCAAAGTCGACATGATGAGCACGCCAAGCGCCACCAGTTCGCCATGCATCAAGGTCCGTCCGGTGACATGCTCGAAGGTGTAGGCGAAGAAATGCTCCGACCCTTCCTCGAAGCGGGAATGGCCGTAGTCGTCGCAATACTTGCCGATGATGCGGTGCAGCTCCATCAGCTTTCGAATGGCGTCGTTCTCGCCCTTGTGAAGGGCGGGCGCCAGATCCCGCAGTTCTTTGATGAACCGCAGCGACTCGGCTGCCGCGAAGTCGTCCCAGGCCGGATCGTGGCCGCGCTTGACCGCATACTCCCAGTCCCAGCGGCCGGTATGGCAGGAGAAGACGTCACCGATGCCGCCGCGCAGCAGATAGGCCGGCGCCGCCTTCATCAGGCTATAGTCGACGAATACCATCTCCGGGATGGCATCGCCGTAGTAGCGCACGCCGTCTCCCTCGCGCAGCGCGGTCATGTGGGTGAAGCAGGCATTCACCGACGGCAGACTGGGGATTTGGAACAGCTTCAGCTTCTTCCGCCAATGCAGCCATTTTGCCGTATCCATCGCAGTGCCGCCACCGATGCCGATAACGCAGGAAACATCGCCGGGGAGGTCTCGCGCCAGCTTCTCCAAATGGTCGCGCTCCAGGCTGTCGGCCATTACCAGGGCGGCAGGCGTGCCGCCGAAGCGCGCTTTGAGAATTTCCCAGGGTTCGGGCTGGGCGACGACGATGGCCGGCGACAGGATGCGGCCGAGATCGCTGGCGATGGTGGGACCGTACTTCACGGAGAATAGATGGCTCATAATGCTCCTGCGTCGCTTCGTGGTTTTGATGTTGCTGGGGACCTAACAGATGCGCCGGCCGCTTGCCGCATCGAAGAACAGCAGATGCTCCGGCGCAATGCTGAAATGAATGGGGTCGCCCGGGCGCAGGCGGATGATGCCGGGTGCGCGGGCGATCCATGCGCCGCCTTGCCAGGCGACGGTGACAAAGGTTGAAGAACCGACCGGCTGGACCAGCCGTACGGTCGCGGGAATGCCGGCAGCGCTGAGAAGAACATGCTCCGGCCGCGCCGCCAGCTCGCAGGCCGGCAGCGTCGAAAGTCGTGACGCGAGATCGGCCGGCACCGGGATCAAAGCAGCGCCGATCCGGAATTGCGCCTGCCCGGATCCGGCCTCGACGCGGCCCGGCAGGAAGTCAAGCGGCGGACTGCCGATGAAGCGGGCAACGTAGCGCGATACCGGCCGCACATAGACGTCTTCGGGCGTGCCAATCTGCTCGATCTGTCCTTCGCGCATAATGGCGATTCGGTCTGACAGCGACAGCGCTTCCTCTTGATCGTGGGTCACGAAGACGGATGTCACCCGCTGGCGCTGATGCAGTTCCTTCACCTCGGCGCGCATGCGGATGCGCAATCCCGCATCCAGATTGGAAAACGGCTCGTCGAACAGGAACACGCGAGGCTCGCGGACAATGGCGCGGCCCAGCGCCACCCGCTGCTGCTGGCCGCCGGAAAGCTGTGCCGGCAGCCGATCGAGGACGGGACCTAGCTCCAGCGCCTCGGCGACGGCCCCCACGCGGCGGACGATCTCGGCGCGGCTTAGCCGCCGCAGCTTCAACGTAAATCCGATATTCTCCGCCACCGACATATGGGGATAGAGCGCATAGTTCTGAAAGACCATCGCGACGTCGCGCTCGAACGGCGTGAGATCGTTGACCCGCTCACCGCCGATGTTGATGTCGCCGGATGTCACGTCCTCCAGGCCGGCAATCAGATTCAGCGTCGTCGTCTTGCCGCAGCCCGACGGACCGAGCAGCGTGACGAACTCGCCGTCCTCGACCGTGAGGTCGATGCCCCGGCACACGGCGGTCCGCCCGAAGGCCTTCACGACCTGGTGCAATTCGATTGACGCCATGTCCTAGCCCTTGGTCATCCCTTCGGCGAAGCCCTTCATGATCGTGTGACGGAATAGCATCGCCAGCAGCACCACCGGCAGAACCGACATCAGCGCCGCAGCCATCATCTGGCCGAAGACGGTCTGATATTGGCCGGCGAATTGGGAAATCGCCAGCGGCACAGTGCCGGCGCTGCGCCGCGTCAGAATGAGAGCGAAGAGAAACTCGTTCCAGGATTCGATGAAGGCGAAGACCGCGGTGGCGAAAAGCGGCGGTAGCGAAATCGGCAGCACGATCAGCCGGAAGATCTGGGGCACCGTGGCCCCGTCAACCGCCGCCGCACGCTCGAGGTCGCGCGGAATCGCCAGAAAGAAGCTGCGCAGGATCCAGATGGCGATCGGCAAATTGAAGGAGAGATAAACAATGATCAGGCTGAGTCGGCTATCGACCAGCCCAAGCCGCGCCATCAGAATGAAAAGCGGGATGGCAATGACGATTGCCGGGAACATCTGCGTCGCCAGCACGATCAGCAGGATCGGATTGGCGCCCGGCACCGGCAGGCGGGCCAGCGCGTAAGCCGCCGGAGCGCCGACGATGATGGCGATGGCCATCGTAGAGAAAGCGACAATGCAAGAATTCAGCAGGCCGCGGCCTAGTGCCTTGGCGGCGCCGAATACTTCGATGACGTTGGCCAGAGTGAAAGACGAGGCCGAGAAATCAGGCGGCGTCGAGATCAAGGCCTGCTGCTCCATGAAGCTGGAGATCACCATCCAAAGCACTGGCCCCATCGACAGAAGAACATAGAGCGCGAGGCCGCCGACGACCGCGCTCCGCCCGAACCAGAATCCCACGCGCCGTTGGGCTGCCATGGCCTAGGCCGCCCGCTGCCGACGGCTCGGCCGCAACAACCAAACATAGACTGCCGCCAGCAGGAAGCTGAGGGCGAAGATGACGTTTGCCGCCGCCGCACCATAACCGAGATCGAGGAAATCGAAGGTCGTGCGATAGGCAAAATAGTTCAGCAACACCGTGCCGTCGGCCGGCGCACCCTTGGTGAGCACGAAGATCAGTTCAAACACCCGAAGCGACCACAAGGTCTGCAGGATAACGGCGATGCCGATGGTCGGCTTCAGCGCCGGCAGCGTAATGTAGCGGAACTGCGCCCAGGCGTTGGCGCCATCCAGCCGCGCCGCGCTGTAGAGCATGGGTGGAATCTTGCTGAGGCCGGCAATGAAGAGGATGGCGATGAAGGGAATGGATTTCCAGACATCGACCAGGAGGATCATGTGCAGCGCCCGCCAGGGCGTGCCGAGCCAGGTCACATAGCCGTCGATCACGCCGAGTTGCAACAGCAGCACGTTCAGGATGCCATGGTTGGCATTCAATATCCACTTCCATAGCACCGCGTTGGCGACGGGAGCGATCGCCCAGGGGATCAGCAGCATGATGCGAAAGAAACCGAAGCGCCCCAGCGGATGCACCAGAAGCAAGGCGACGCCCAGGCCAAGCAATGTTACAGCAGCAACCTCGGCAGTGGTGAAATAGGCAGACCGCAAAAGGGCGGCGAGGAACTTGGGATCGGCCGCAAGTGCGGCATAGTTTGCGATGCCGACAAAGCTGCGGGCGAAGCCGCTGGCACCCACATTCACTTTATGCAGCGAAAGCCACATGGAATCGAGAATGGGATAGCCAAGGACGGCCGCCAGCACGACCAGTGCCGGAAGCACCGCTGCGATGCCAATCAAGCGGCGGCGTTGTTCCAATGTGCCAGCCAAGACCCGATCCCCTGCTGCGCCGAACAAGCGTGGGCCGGACGAGGCCTGCGGCACCCCATCCGGTCAACGACAATGCACCCGTCGTGGCTTAGCCGCGCTTCTTGACGATTGCCGTAACCTGATCGGCGGCGGCCGTCAGCGCCTCCTTGGCGGAGACCGTGCCTTGCAACGCTTTTTGGACTTCGGTGCCGATCGCCGTGGTCACCTCTGTATAGTCGGGCGTGACATAGCTGTCATAGGGATTCTTCGCCTGCTCCAGCACCACGGCGGCATTCGGCAATGCGGCTTGTACCTCAGGATCCGCCAGGGTGGAGAGCCGGATCGGCAACCATCCGGTATCGATGGCTTGGCGCTTCTGCACGTCGGGCTCGAGGTAGAACTCGATCAGCTTCTGCGCCTTCTCGGGGTTGGGGCTGGTGGCCGCGATGGTCCAGGCATCGGTGCCATCGATCGACGCCGTGCCTGCGGGACCCGCCGGCAGCAGCGCGCCGGCCAGCTTGCCGACGATCTTGGAGTTAGCGGGATCCTGCGCCGGCTTCCACATGAAAGGCCAGTTCATCATCATCGAGGCATTGCCGGCTAGCAGCACATTGGTCGCGTCATTGATGCCGACATAGGAAATCGACCCCGGATCGGTGTGCGGCATCAGGTCGACCATGACCTGCAGCCCGGCGATGCCTTCCTCGCTGTTGAACGCGGGCAAGCCATCTTCGCCATAGAGCTTGCCGCCCGCCTGCTGCAGGAAGCACATCCAATATGACGCCACACCGCCGATGCCTTCCGGCGCGCCATAGTTCAGCACCCAGCCACGACGCCCATCGCGGGTCAGTTCCTTGGCATAGGTCTTAAGATCGTCCCAGGTCTTCGGCGGCTCATTGAAGCCGGCTTGGTCCAGATGCTCCTTGTTGTAAAACAAGGTCAGCAGCGACAGCGTGAACACCGCGCCGTACTTCTTTCCGTCCCAGGTCACCGTGGAAAAACTGGAGGGCGGCAGGTCCGCTACCAGATCGGACGGCAGATTGCCGGCAAACGGCGTGACGAACTTGGCGAACTCTGGCACCCAGCCGGACATATACATAACGTCCCAGGTATGGGTACCCGAGGCAAAATTAGTCGCCATCTTGCCATGCAACTCCGGCCAGGCGACCGTTTCGTAGGTGACGGCGGCGGCATTGTCAGCCTGCCATTTGGCGAACGCCTCTTCGGAGAACTTGGCGGCCCCCGGCGGCGCCGGATCTGGCGGTAGCGGCGAAAGGACATTCAGTGCCGCGCTGTCGGCCCAGGACGGACGGAATCCACCGGACCAGACCGACGATGCCACGGCTGCGGCGGTGGCGCCGGCGGCGCCCTTCTTCAGGAAGCTACGCCGCCCAACCGGCTGCAAGATTCCCGGGTACTTCGTTGATTGCATTGCTGAGACCTCCCTAGTTACCGGTAAGCTCCGGTACTCATATGATTGTCAGACAAGAGATGTTCGCACCTGGATTCCGGCTCCGTCAATGGAGGTTGCTTGTTTCCAGAAGGCTGCCTGATCGACTCCTGCACATCCCTAAGAAGCTCAAGGTACTTCACATCCACTCCGCGTTCAGCTGTCGTTGCGGTTTAAGGGCTTTTCCCGACGGTACTGGAACGGGACCGTACGATACTCGAGCTTGTCGTATCCCCCCCTTGCCGGTAATGACGACCGCCTTCATCCACACTTTGCAATCATCCAGATCAAACCGATGGCGCCTCCTTCCGACGCAGGTCCGGATCGGGCTTGGGCTGGGACTCCAGCAGGGCTTGCGTATAGGGATGTGCAGATCGCGCAAAGATCTCGGACGTCGGGCCCTGCTCGACGAAACGCCCCATAAACATGATCGCGGTCTCGTCGCTCGCATGGCGCACCAGGGAGAGATTACGGTGCTCCTGCGCCATAAGGCGCCACAGTCGCGATTGATTGCAGTCAAGGTGAGCGCGGCTCCGGCGGTATCACCTGACCCGGACAAGAAGACACAAAACGAGGAGCCATGGGTACTGATCAATCCCCTGGGCGCGGTCGGCAATTGGCGCCGTTGCCGGAAAATTTGTTCCGGGCGCCGATCGATTTCCTGATCGCCGATCATGCGCGTATCCGCGCGATGTGCGACGGCCTCGATCTGCTTGCCCGCGGCACAGAGCAGCACGCCGATCCGGATGCCACCGCCCCGATCGCGGCGTTTCTGGAACGGGATCTGCCCAGTCATTTTCGGGACGAGGAGGACGTGTTGGCGCCGCAACTGCGTCGGTCATGGACGGCCGGCGGGCAGGCGGTCCTTGAGAGCGACCTTCAAAGGCTGCAGGAACAGCATCGCCATGATACGGCACTCAGCCGCCGGCTCATGCCGGTGCTCCGACAGTTGGCCGCTGGTGCGCTAGCGGCGGCGGACAAGGAGTTCGCCAACCGCTGTGCCGCCTTTACGGTTTCGCTGCGGCGGAATCTAGCATGGGAGGAGGAAACGATCCTGAAAGCCGCACAAAGGCACCTCAGTGCGTCCGACCTGGATTCGATCGGTCGGGCAATGTCGGCAGGGCACGGGGTCGCTTTTCCCGAGTTCGAGTAAGCGCCGCTAGCCGTCTGAGCCGTCGGCGAAGCGCCGGAGCTGTATCACATCCGGTACTCTGATCTCCGGTCCTTTGCACAACACACCAATGCCGCGCAACTTGGCCAGGGAGCGGGAAAAAGTCTCAGGCTGCATACCCAGGCGGCCCGCGATAAGAGCCTTGTCCAGAGGCAATTGAATCACGACCGGACCAGCGATGACCGGCGACAACCGTAGCAGGAACTCAGCCACGCGTTCGGCTGAGGAACGCTGGGTCAACCGCTCGACCTGCGAGACCAGGCGGCGCAGATGGCGCGACATTGACGCCAGCACTTTCAGCGCATATTCGCCATTCTCCGAAAGCCGGCGCATGAATGGCTCGGCAGGAATCACCAGGAGGCGCGAATCCTCGACGACCGCGCCACCGACCGGGAAGTTGGCCCGGTCGAAGATAGCCGCCTCCGCGAACGATTCGCCGCGGGTGAAGACGGCGATCACGGTCTCGTGGCCGTCGATCATGCTGCGGAAAAGCTTGACCCAACCGTCCATTACGACATAGCAGCGCGTGGCGGGTTCGCCTTGCAGGAACAAGACGGTGTTGCGCGAAAAGTTCTGTACCCAAGCATCAGCCAGCAGCGTGCGCAGGGCAGGCTCCGGCAACCCCGAGAAAAGCGGCACATTTGCCAGCACGGCGTAGTCGGCGGCGGTAATCCCGGTGCGGCGCTGAAAGCGTTCCGGGTCGCCGGTGGACGCGCTTGGTTCGCCGGCCGCCGGTTGGCCGCTAACCCGGTGCGGCGTCATGCTCATGCTGGTCCCCGCTTTGCTCCGCCGCGGCACCGCCGCCGGCAAATTCTTGATAACAGTCAATTATACCAGCAATGCGCGGCCCTACAAATCAGCTTGCCGAGCCAACAGGTGATCCGTGATCGCACTGCAATATGTCGTCTTTGTCCTTGTTTCGGTCGGACTTTATCTGATTTCCGACTATCTGCTGCGCCGGATTGAGCGAGCTGCCGGACGCCGTTTGCCCGAACGGTCGCTGATCTTCATGGGCATCCTGATGCTGGGCGCGGTGATCGCCTTCTGGTTGATCCGCGAAATCTTGCCGGCCTGACATGCCGCCGCAACAGGCTTGACCGCCGTCAAAGATTATTGGCGCGCCGCGTTGCCTTCTACCGCCGACTCAACTGTCCGCCGGTCGCCGGCGGATCATCAGGGAGGCCGGCAGATGTCATCAGATCAAAACCCGCAGAAATCAGATGGCAGCGAAGAGCCTGTGCCCTTCATGCAGAGGGTGCTCGATAACCCGTTTCTGCTGCTGTTTCTGGGCGTGACGATCCCAACGGTCTTCTACCTGATCTGGGGGGTCATGGAAGTCGCCAACATCCCCATCGCCAAGTAGCCAGGGAGAATCGGCATGTCAATCACCTCTCCGACGGAACGGTTGTGGTGGAAGGAACCGCTTCACCGGCCAGAGATCATCTGGATCGCGGTCTCCTTCGTGTGGGGCCTGATCATGTTCTTCGCCATGATCTATTGGCACATCTATGGCGAGCAGAATCTTTCCAACGAAGCCTATCGCGTCGACCCCGAGGCCTATGCGGCAAAGGCGGAGCAGATGGTGGCGCAGTACCAGGTTCGCGAGGAGGGCGACACCGGCATGCCCGTGGTGCACCCGCCGGCCGGAAGCGATGTCTATCTGATCGCGCGGCTGTGGGAATGGTGGCCAGTGCTCGAGTTGGAGAAGGGGCAGAGCTACCGGCTGCATCTCTCGTCGATGGATTGGCAGCACGGATTCTCGCTGCAGCCCGTCAACATCAACGTTCAGGTTCATCCGGGTTACGACATGGTTATGACGATAACGCCGGACGAAACCGGCACCTTTAGCATCGTCTGTAATGAGTACTGCGGCATCGGTCATCACACCATGACCGGCCGCATTCACGTCGTCGAAAAGTAGGGGGCCGCCATGGCCATGACTGCCGTTTTCCGGACCTGCCCCGATACCGGGCTGAAAGTCTTTCTGTCGGCTGAGAACCTCATCAAAGCCAACGCCGTCGCCGCGGTGGTTTCATTGTTGGTCGGCGGCCTTCTGGGACTGCTTGTCGCGCTGACGCGCTGGCCCGCTGTGCATCTGTTGCCGGCGGAAGCGTTCTACGCCGTGCTGACGGCGCACGGCATCAACGTTCTGCTGTTCTGGATCATCTTCTTCGAGATCGCGATCCTCTATTTTGCGTCGGCGGTGATTCTTAACTGCCGGCTGGCGACGCCCTGGCTCGCCTGGCTTGGATTTCTGCTGATGGTCATCGGCGCCGTCCTGGTCAATGTCGCTGTGCTGCAGGGCGATTCCAGCGTCATGTTCACCTCCTATGTGCCGATGCAGGCGGCGCCGAACTTCTATCTCGGCGTTATCCTGTTCGCGGTCGGAGCCCTCGTCGGCGTCTGCGTGTTCTTCGGCACATTGGTCATCGCGCGGGAAGAACGCACCTATAAAGGCTCGATTCCACTTGTGACATTCGGTGCGCTGACGGCGGCGATCATCGCGGTCTTCACTATTGCTTCGGGCGCGATCATTCTTATCCCGACTTATCTCTGGTCTCTCGGCATCATCGCCACGATCGATCCCGTCATGTACAAGGTGGTCTGGTGGGCCATGGGTCACAGCTCGCAGCAGATCAATGTAGCGGCCCATGTGGCAGTGTGGTACGCCATCGCCGCCATTGTACTGGGTGCGAAACCTCTGTCCGAAAAGGTCAGCCGCGGCGCGTTCCTGTTGTACATCCTGTTCCTGCAACTTGCGAGCGCGCACCATCTGCTGGCCGAGCCGGGTATCAGTTCGGAATGGAAGGTCTTCAACACCAGCTATGCGATGTATCTCGCCGTTCTCGGCAGCATGATCCACGGCATGAGCGTTCCCGGCGCCATCGAAGCCGCGCAGCGCGGCAAGGGTTTCACCCGCGGGACCTTCGAATGGCTGCGCAAGGCGCCCTGGGGAAACCCGGCGTTCTCCGGCATGGCCCTGTCCGTGGTCATGTTCGGCTTCCTCGGCGGCATTTCCGGCGTGGTACTCGGCACCGAGCAGATCAACATCATGATGCACAATACTCTCTACGTGCCGGGCCATTTCCACGCCACGGTGGTCACCGGCACGACGCTGGCCTTCATGGCCGTGACCTATCTGGTGGTGCCGCTGATCTTCCGCCGCGAGTTGATCCTGAAAAGCGTTGCCAAGTGGCAGCCCTATGTCTTCGGCATCGGCGCGGCCGGAATCTCCGTCTTCATGATGGGTGCGGGGACCCTGGGCGTGGCGCGGCGCCATTGGGACATCACCTTCAGCGATGCGGTGATCGGCTTCGAGTACCCGGGTACCGCGTTTCTGATGATGGGTCTGAACGGCATGTTCGCGCTGCTCGCAGCCCTCGGCGGCGTCATGTATATCGCCGTGGTGGTCGGCTCCATCCTGTTTGGCAAGCGGCGCGGAGATGTCCCGGCGGCGGCGCCAAAGCCGGCGTTTCCGGCCGGCGCTGCGGCGGTGGCGCAGTACGGCACGGCCGGCACGCTGTATGTGCCGGGCACATATGTGCTGATCACCGTCTTCTTCACCGCCTTCGTCCTCTACTACTTCGTGAACTGGAAGTATCTGTCCGAAATCTGGCCGTTCCACTGAGGGGCGAAACGCCATGGCAATGACAGCGGAGGCGCAATCGGGCTCGGCCCCCGGCGGTCTGCGCCTGATTGCGTCGGTCTTCAAGCTGCGGATCGGCGTCGCCATCATGCTGAGCGCTCTGGCGGGCCTGGCGGTGTCGGCCAACGCCGCACTGCCCGCCTGGAAGATCGCTGTCCTGGCCCTGGCGGTGCTGATGTCGGCTGCCAGCGCCGGCGCGCTCAATCAATATGTGGAGCGGGAGAGCGACGCTCGGATGCCCCGGACCCGCAACCGGCCCTTCGTCACCGGCCGGCTCAAGGCTGGACCGCTATGGCTTGGGATCATCCTATCCACGCTCGGTGTTGCGGTGTTGCTGGCCGGCTTCATCCTGAACTGGGCGGTCGCGTTCCACACCTTCATGGGCGCCTTCATCTATGGCATCGTCTATACGGTCTGGCTGAAGCACCGCAGCTGGCTCAACATTGTCGTCGGTGGTCTTGCCGGCAGTTTCGCGGTGTTGGCGGGCGCCGCGGCGGTCGGCGCGGATCTGTCGCCGGCCCCCTTGATCCTCGCCATCGTGCTCTTCTTTTGGACGCCGCCCCACTTCTGGAGCCTGGCAATGGCCGTCCGCGATCAGTATGCCGCCGCCGGCGTGCCCATGTTGCCGGTGGTGGTCGGTGACGCCCGGGCGGCCTGGGTCATCCTGGGCCATACGATCGTGGTGGTTGCCGCATCGCTGCTCCCCTGTTTCTTCGGCATGGGGCCGATCTATCTGGCAACGGCGCTCGCCGGCGGGGCGCTGTTTCTCCAGAGGAGCGTTAAGCTCGCCAAAGATCCTTGCCGGAAGGCGGCCATGGAGAATTTCCACGCCTCGCTCATTCAGCTGGGATTGCTGCAGCTTGGCGCCATGGCCGACCGTCTGATTCTGGGGTGAAGATGTCAGCGCGTGCCGCCGTGAGCATGGCCATTGCGGCGTTTTCGATCGCGCTATCTATCGTCGCTCCCGCGCACACGGCCGATGCGCCGGCCGACGAACAGGCCGCCTTGGCGCGCAGCGAGGCCGCAATCGGCCGCCAACTCTCCGACTTTCGCTTCGTCAGTACCGATGGGCCTGTAACGCTGGCGGATTTTCGCGGCAGGCCCCTGGTGCTGAATCTCGTCTATACTGGCTGCGCGGATATCTGCCCGATGATCGTGCAGAAACTCGACCGCGCCATCGATGCCGGGCAGGCGGCGCTCGGTTCGGACAGCTTTGCCGTGCTCACGATCGGCTTCGATGCGGTCCACGACACGCCGGAGCGGATGACGGCATTCGCGCGCAGCCACGGCGCATCCGCCAGCAACTGGCGCTTCGCCAGTACCGATGCCGCGGGCATCGAGCGGCTATCCGACGAGGTCGGTTTCACCTTCTATGCCTCGCCAAAGGGCTTCGACCATCTGGCGCAGACGACCATCCTGGATAGCGAAGGGAGGATCTATCGCCAGGTGCTCGGCGCCGATTTCTCGACCCCGGCTATCGTCGAGCCTCTGAAAGATCTCGTCTTCGGACGGCAACGCCCAATCACAAGCGTTGCCGGGGTCCTTGATCGGATCCGGCTGTTTTGCACCGTTTATGATGCGAAACAGGGCCGCTACCGATTCAGCTACTCGATCTTCATCTCGATCATCGGCGGCGCGGCGGCGCTGGGTGGAACCGCCTTCGTTCTGCTGCGGGCGATTATCCGGCTGCGTCGCCGGGAGGCGGCGGGCGTAAAACGATGATCCTCCTGCAACGTCCGCTGCGCGCGGGCTTCTTGTGGCTGGAGGGCGCCCTTGACCGCATCTTCGGGCCGGCTTGGAACCCGCTCTATAGTCTCGGTGCGCTGGGCTTTTTTTATTACTGGATCGTCGCCGTCAGCGGCATCTACGCTTACATCTTCTTCGACACCGGCACGACCGAGGCGTTCGATTCCGTCGAATATCTGACGCGCGATCAGTGGTATTTGGGCGGCGTCATGCGCAGCCTGCACCGCTATGCCTCCGACGGCATGGTACTGATGATGGCGGTGCATATGCTGCGCGAGTTCGCGCTGGATCGTTATCGCGGCACGCGCTGGTTTACCTGGGTATCCGGCGTTCCCGTCGCCCTGCTGACGATAGCCGCGGGCATCACCGGCTATTGGCTGGTATGGGATCAACTGGCGCAGTATGTCGCCATCGCCACCACGGAATTGCTCGACTACCTGCCGATCTTCGGCGAGCCGATCGCGCGCAATTTCCTCGCCGTTGAAATTCTTGATGACCGGTTCTTTACCCTGCTGATCTTCATGCATATCGCGCTGCCGTTGATCTTGCTGGGCATCCTCTGGCTCCACCTGCAGCGGGTCAGCCGGCCGAGGGTCAATCCGGCACGCGGCCTGGCAATCGGCACTTTCGCCATGATGCTGGCGCTGTCGCTAGCCATGCCGGCGGTGAGCCAGGGGCCGGCCGATCTCGCGACCGTGCCATCGGGGCTGCGGATCGACTGGTTCTATCTCTTCGCCTATCCGTTGATGGATATCTGGTCCCATGGCACCGTCTGGTCATTCGCAGGGGCGCTGATCCTGATGCTTGTGCTGCTGCCCTGGATACCGCCGATGAAGCGGGCGCCTGCCGCGGCGGTCAATCTGGACAACTGTAACGGCTGCAAACGCTGCGCTGACGACTGCCCCTACAATGCCATCAGGATGGACCCGCGTTCGGACGGATTGCCCTTCGCACACGAAGCCGTGGTGGATCCGGCCGTTTGCGTGAGTTGCGGCATCTGCGCCGGCGCCTGCCCAACCTCGACTCCGTTCCGCCGGGCAACCGCGCTGATCCCCGGCATCGACTTGCCCCATCGCCCGTTGCGGGATCTCCGGGCGGAAATCGAGAAAGCGACCGCTGGGCTAGCCGGACCGTCTCGTCTGCTGCTGTTCGGTTGCGATCATGGTGGTCAGCTTGCCGGGTTCGCCGGCAAGGATTGCGCTGCGGTCAGCTTGTCCTGCATCGCCGCCTTGCCACCATCGTTCATCGACTATGTTCTGAGCCGCAATCTGGCCGACGGTATCGTCATCACCGGCTGCCGCGAGGGCAATTGCCATAACCGTTTCGGCATTACCTGGATGGGCGACCGGCTCGCCCGCCGCCGCGATCCCTATCTGCGCGCCCGCGTGCCGGCAGAGCGGCTGCTGGTCGCCTGGGGCGGAACCGCGGAACGCCGCCGGATCGCCAGCGAAATTGCCGCCTTTCAGGTGCGGGTAACGGCACTGCCCCCCATGCAGCAGACACGGCGAAAGGGCGAAGCGA
This sequence comes from Dongiaceae bacterium, assembly GCA_046154965.1. GTDB lineage: Bacteria > Pseudomonadota > Alphaproteobacteria > Dongiales > Dongiaceae > DATKFM01. Next base: position 81,032 of record JBJXDY010000027.1, read on the forward strand.
TCAATGTCTGATGTACTGCGATATGTGCTTCAGGCCGTGTTTTATCTGGCGATTGCCGGGGCTATCGGCGCATTCTCGCAGTGGCCGCCGGTTGTTCACTTTCCGGCGGACCGGGCGCAGATCAAGTTGAGCCTCGCCCACGGCGCCGACCGCAAGGAAGAATGCCGCCAGCGCACAGCCGAGGAACTGAAGGCTCTTGCGCCCAACATGCGCAAGGCGACCGAATGCTCGCGCGAGCGGCTGCCAGTCTGGATCGAGATCGTGATCGATGGGCAAACGACATATCGGGCCACAGTGCCGCCGACCGGTCTTTCCGGCGACGGTCCGTCGCGCGTCTATACCCGGATTACGGTGTCCCCGGGGAAGCGGCATTTACAGTTGCGATTGCGGGACACGGCGCGAACCGAAGGCTATGATTATGAGTTGGACCAGATCATCGATTTGCAGCCGCGGCAAAATCTCGCCGTGGATTTCCGGCCGGAGATGGGCGGCTTTGTCTTGATGTAGTTCACCGGTCCCGCGGAAGGAGCAGGCCATGGCCCTGGTGGAATGGAAAGCGGAATATAAGATTGGCATCCCTGCGATTGACTATGAGCATCGCGGCCTGATCGATCTCATCAATAGTCTCCATGCAGATCTGTCCGGCAAACCGGAAAAGGCGGAGGTGCTCGCCTGCCTGGGCGAAATCTACGCCCGGATCTCCGCGCATTTCGCACTGGAAGAACGGGTGATGCGGGAGCGGCGTTACGATCAATATGCCGATCACAAGGAGGATCACGAGCGCCTGCTCGACGAGATCCGCGACATCATGGACCGCTGCGAGGCCGAAAACGAGTTCAACTATGCGTCCGCCCTGTCCCGGGAACTGGGTGACTGGTTCGCCCAGCATTTCCGCACCAAGGACGCCCGGCTGCACAAGGCGCTGGGCGACATGCACTGAGCCCGCCTAGGCCGCCGACGAGTGCCTCAGGAGTTCACCCTCTGCCGTTAGCCAAAACGCCTTGACGTCGCCGATCCGGTCGAGCAGCACGATGCCGCGCTCCGGCGGCAGGACCGTAAGGGCCGTCGACAACCCGTCCGCCAGCGTCGCCCGGCTGGCGATGACGCTGACGCCCCGGTAGCGGCGGGTGCTGGCGCCGGTCGCGGGGTCGAAGATGTGATGATGCCGCCCCGTTGCGTCGAACGGCGACGCCACGCCCGCGGATGTGGCGATGGCGCGATCGGAGAGCAGCAGCGGTTCCGGACCTTCAGCAGCGGCGTTCAAGTGTTCGATCTGCACGGGCCAGCCCATTGCCGACAGAGGGTGACCAAGAGCGCGGATTTCGCCAAGATCAATCAAGACATGTTCGAAACCGGAATCGCGCAGGAGATCGGCGATTCGATCCGTGATGCAGCCTTGGGCGATGCCATTAAGCGTGACAGCCATGCCGGGCTTTCCGAGACGAATTTGCCCGTTTGAAATCTCGATCATCCTGAAGTCGACGAGCGAACGGGCGGCCGCGATTGCTTCCGGCGCCGGCCCAGCCGGATCGAATCGCGGCTCCGCGAAATGATCCCGATAGAGATTCCACAGCGGCTGCACGGTGACATCGAACGCGCAGCTGGAGAGCTCACTAAGTCGGACAGACTCGCCGAGCAGTTCGACAAGATCAAGTGATGGTCCATCAAGGCAGCCGGCGCGGTTGAGCCGGCAAAGCTCCGACTCCGGCCGATAGAGGCTGAAGATGTTTTCTAGTCGGCTGATTTCCGCGACCGCTCGTTCGGTGGCGCGCCGCACTGCGGGTACGTCATCATGAGCGAAAAGCAGGCGTACCTCGGCGCCGAGAGCCGCACCGCGCCATTCGAGAATCGACTCCGTCCCCGCCGCAAGCGCTGCCGGCAGCCTTGTGCAGGCCGCCGATGCGGCGAGGAGAGTCAGCATCCGCCGCCGCGGCAGCCTCGATTGCTCGGCATGTCTCTGATTCATCATGTCTCTCCAGGCGCCGGAGTTATGCCCTGGCGACGCTCGCGCCGTTTGCGGCGCTCGATCAGCGGCGGGCAGAGCCAGTCGTCATGATAGTTCACCTGGCAGCGCAAGCAGTAAATGCACTCGTTCGGACTGATCTGGCCGGTGGGATGGATGGCCTGCACCGGACAGCTCACGGCGCATTGCTGGCAGGGGTTGCCGCAATGCCAGCGCCGCTTCAGCCAGTCGAACATGCGCAGACGCGCAGGAATCGCCAGGGCGGCACCCAGCGGACAGAGGTAGCGGCAGTAGAACCGGTTGACGAAGAGGCCGGCGCCGAGCAGCGCAATCGCATACATCACGAACGGCCAGCTGCGCAGGAAGTGCAGCACGATAGCGGTTTTGAATGGTTCCACCTCCGCCAATTTCAGCGAGAGTTCGGCATTGCCCAGGAACAGGGCGAAGATGCCGAGGAACAGGATGTACTTGATCGGCCAAAGCCGTTCATGCAGCGCAAAGGGCACGCGCCATTGCGGCAGCCGGAGCAATTGCGCGAGTCTGTTCGAGAGTTCCTGCAATGCGCCGAAGGGGCAAAGCCAGCCGCAGAACACGCCGCGGCCCCAGAACAGCAGCGCCACCGCCACATAACCCCAGAGAATGAAAATCAGCGGTTCGAGGAGGAAGAAATCCCAGCGAAATCCTGTCAGCAGCGCGTTGGAGAAGGTGAGGACATTGATGATTGAGAGTTGAGCACCGGCAAACCAGCCGATCCAGACAAGCGTGAAGATCAAAAAACCGATGCGGACGCTTTCATACAGCTTCTTCCGGCGCGCGATGAAATCCTGAAAGACCAGGATACCGCTGAGGATGGCCAGTGCAACAACCAGAATGGCGATATCCAGAAGGCGACCTCGCCATATCTCCTCCCATAGCGGCAGCTCCTTCGCATTGGTTGATGCCGCTGCACCCGTGGCCGGTTCACCGCGGTAGGTCCCAGGCAAGCGGTAGTCGAGGATTTCCGACGCCTGCGTCGTGCTGCCGTCGGCCCGACGGCCCTCGATCATCAATTGCAGACGCCAGTCCTCCGCCGGCGAGAATCCATCGGCCCGGTGCAGTTTGAAGATCCCGAACTCCCGGAGACTCGGCGCATCCGCTATCTCCACCCCCTGCAATAGGACATAGTCCTCCTTGCGGAAGCGGATGGTCCTTTCGCCCTGGACCAGCTGAATGCGATCGAACCAGCCGTCGCGCACGAAGGCGGTCCCTTTAAAGGAGTGCAACCCCTGCCCCGCTACGAATAGCAGTTGATCTCCCGCGGGCAGTTCCGCCAGCAGCCGTTCGTAGCTGCGTCGGCCCAGGAGGTTTCTTCCCACCCGTGCCGGCGTTGCCAGGCCGGCATAGAGGTCGATGAAGGTAGCGGCGGACTGGGCCTGGGCCTCGCTTTGCGGCAAGGCTGCGTCCAGGCGTTGGAGAGCCGTCACTGCGTCGCCGACGGTTAAACTGAGCCGCACCAGCGATCCATCCGCTAACAGGTCGGGCCAGGTCGCCGGAGCATAGACCTCGAACCGGTTTGCACCCTCCGCCGCGCCGAGTATTCCCCGGGACTGGGCCACGGCCCTGGCCGCGCGCAGTATTGCGTCGTTGAAGACGGTCGAGGAAATCGTCGCGCCGCTGATCGCCGTGACCTCGCCCTCGGCGGCGGTGTGGCGGACAATGCGGATGGGATTTCGCACATCCAAGCCGCGGAATTGCGCGACGAAGGCAGCCAGATCGGCATCGGAGACCCCGATCATCAGAATCGGCTCCTGATGGGCGATCAGGAAGGCGCCGGTCAGCCGCCCCTGCATATCGACCCCAGCGAGAATATCCAGGGGCTTTCCTGAGTATCCCACGGAATCGATGGCCGTACGGGTGGAGAATACGTAGCCCAGCAGACGCTCGCCCTGAAATGCGGCGATGGCGGGCGGCGATCCCTCGACCGGCCCGAAACGCTCCGCCGCCGGGAAAAGCTCCTTGTAGCGGCTTTCGTCAGGTGATGCGGCCAGGTCTGCCGCAGCGCCAGCCGCAGGTGCGAGGAGCGTCAGCAAGAGTACGGCTAGGACGGCGAAAACAGCCCGCCGCCCGATGCTGCCCAGATTGCCATTGCGCTTCATGGATTCCCGCCGATCTCCGCGCTGTAACGGTCTTTTGCCGTGGCGATCGTCCGGCCGCCTTGATGCCGCTCAAGCCTGCGGCGCTCCCGAAGCGATCGGAACCCTACAAATTTGACTGCGATCAAGGATGCCCCGACCCGGCGCCCTTAGCTTTAAACAGGCAGAAAAGAGGGAATCAACCATGGCGAAGCGACGGAATCATGTAGCTGCTGGTTTCACCGCGCTGGCTGTCATCCTGCTGGGATCGGCGGCCTTTGCGCAGGATCAACCAACCGAAGAACAGAAGAAAGAGCACGAGACCGCCCCGCCCGGCCAGTACCAGCCGAGCCTGGACGTGCTCAAAGACGCGCCGACCGAGCAGCCGGGCGCCAAGGAAGGCGTGCCGACGCTGACCGCCGAAGAGTTCACATCGGCGAAGCAGATTTACTTCGAACGCTGTGCGGGCTGCCACGGCGTCTTGCGCAAGGGCGCCACTGGCAAGCCGCTGACGCCGGACGTGACCAAGGAACTGGGGCTCGATTATCTCAAAGCCTTCATCACCTACGGATCACCTGCTGGCATGCCCAACTGGGGCTCCTCCGGGGAACTGAACGATCAGCAGATCGAAGTCATGGCGCGATTCCTGCTGAACGATCCGCCGACGCCGCCCGAGTTCGGCATGGCCCAGATCAAGGAGACCTGGAAGGTCGTGGTCCCCGTCGACAAGCGGCCGACCCAGCAGATGAATAAGCTGGATCTGGACAACATTTTCTCGGTCACGTTGCGCGACAGCGGCGAGGTCGCGCTGATCGACGGCGACAGCAAGCAGATCGTCACCGTGATCAAGACCGGTTATGCGGTGCATATTTCGCGCATTTCCGCATCGGGCCGTTATCTCTTTGTCATCGGCCGCGACGCCAAGATCAACATGATCGATCTCTGGATGGAAACGCCGCAGTCGGTCGCGGAACTGCGCGTTGGCCTGGAAGCCCGCTCGGTCGAAACCTCGAAGATGAAGGGCTGGGAGGACAAGTACGTCATCGCCGGTTCCTACTGGCCACCGCAATTCGTCATCATGGACGGCGCGACGCTGGAGCCGCTGAAGATCGTTTCCACCCGTGGCATGACCGTGGACACGCAGGAGTATCATCCGGAGCCGCGCGTGGCCTCGATCGTTTCGTCGCACTTCAAGCCGGAATTTATTGTGAATGTGAAGGAGACCGGCCATATCCTGATGGTAAACTATGAGGATATCAACAACCTGACGATCACCGATATCGGCGCCGCCCGATTCCTCCATGACGGCGGCTTCGACTCGACCGGCCGCTACTTCCTGGTGGCGGCGAACGCCAGCAACAAGGTTGCGGTTGTCGACACCAAGGAGGGCAAACTTGTGACCCTGATCGATACTGGGACCACGCCGCATCCAGGCCGCGGTGCGAATTTCGTGCATCCGACATTCGGGCCTGTCTGGGCGACAAGCCATCTCGGCGATGAGACGATCGTGCTGATTGGCACAGATCCGGAGAAACATCTGGATAACGCGTGGAAGGTGGTTCAAACCCTGACCGGCCAGGGCGGCGGGTCGCTGTTCATCAAGACCCACCCGAAGTCCGGTCACCTCTATGTCGATACGCCGCTGAATCCGGAGCCAGAGATCGCCGGCAGCGTTGCCGTGTTCGATATCGCGAATCTTGAGGCCGAGTACAAAGTCTTGCCGATCGGCGAATGGTCCGGGATTGCCGAAGGCCAGCGTCGCGTAGTGCAGGGCGAGTACAACAAGGATGGGACCGAAGTCTGGTTCTCCGTGTGGAACGGCAAAGAACAGGAATCGGCCATCGTCATCGTCGACGACAAGACGCTGGAGCTTAAACAGGTGATCAAGGACAAGCGCCTGATCACGCCAACCGGCAAGTTCAACGTCTTTAATACGCGCAACGACATCTACTAGCGGGCAAAGGCGGGGCCGCTTAGGCCTCGCCTCTCCTTTGCGAAGAACCCATCGGCAAACAAGAAGACGCGGCCATGAATGCAATGACGGCCTTTCCAGTCTATTTGGTGGGTGCCGGTCCCGGCGATCCGGAACTCATGACGGTCAAGGCGGTACGGCTGCTGCAGGAGGCCGACGCGGTGATCTATGACCGCCTGATATCGCCCGATGTGATGAAGCTGGTGCCTGCGGGGGCCATGCGCATTTATGTCGGCAAGGCCAACCATCAGCACACCATGTCGCAGGACGAGATCAACGCCCTGCTGGCGCGACTGGCCCGTACCGGCCGCCGCGTCGTCAGGTTGAAGGGCGGCGATCCCTTTATTTTCGGCCGCGGCAGCGAGGAGGTCGACTATCTGGCGAGCCGCGGCATCACCTGCGAGATCGTGCCGGGAGTCACCGCCGCCGCCGGTTGCGCCGCCGCGGCGGGCATACCCCTAACGCATCGCGGGCTGGCGACCGGCGTACGCTTCGTTACCGGCCATTGCCGCGAGGATTCGGATCTCGATCTCAACTGGGAGAGCTTGGCCGACCCCGACACCACGCTGGTGGCCTACATGGCCCTGGCGAACCTGCCACAGATTTCCCGCGAGCTGATTGCGGCCGGGCTTTCGCCCTCGACGCCGGCGGCCGCGATCGCCAGCGGCACACTGCCGAATCAAAAACTGTGCCGCGCGACGCTGGCCGACCTGCCAGCGCGCGTCATCGCGGCTGGTCTCAAGCCGCCGGTTCTGACAGTCATCGGCCGCGTCGTGGCGCTGGCGGATGTCATGGGTATCGAGGCCGATGATCCGCTGCCGGCGGCACGGTGGGCCGGCCATGGTTAGGCTCGCATTCGCAGCGGCTGTCATGACGTTGTCGGCGCCCCTGTTAGTGGCGCGGGCGGATGTTGCCGCGGATCCGCCGCCGCAGCGACAGGCGGATATCATCTATCAAATCGAGCAGGACTGCGGCTCTTGCCATGGCCTCACCATGAAAGGCGGTCTCGGTCCGGCGCTGTTGCCGGCCAATCTGGCGGAGAAGCCGGACGAGGCGCTGGCGGAGGTCATCCTGAACGGCGTTCCCGGCACGCCGATGCCGCCCTGGAACTTCGAGATCAGCAATAGCGAAGCGGCCTGGATCGTGAAGCGGTTGAAGGAAGGACTTTGAAATGCGACGCCCGCTCCGTTCTCTGATCATTGCCGCGCTACTCGCATTCCTTGCGCTTGCAGTCGCGCCGACGCTGCGCGCCGATGAACCGGCGCCGGAGCTGCGCGGCACCGGCGACCTCGGACTCGTCGTGGAGCGGGCCAGCGGCAGCGTCCTTGTGGTCGATACAAGCGCGCGGGCGGCGTTGGGACGCATCGAAGGCTTGGGTGACCTTTCCCACGCTTCCGCGGTGTTCTCCCGCGACGGCCGCCATGCCTACATCTTCGGCCGCGACGGCGGGCTGACAAAAGTCGATCTGCTGTTGCGGCGTATCGAGAAACGCATCGTGCAGGGCGGCAACAGCATCGGCGGCGCAATCTCCCAGGATGGCACGGTCATCGGCGTCGCGAACTATGAACCCGGCGGCGTGCGCCTGTTCGATGCCAGGACTCTCGATCTGATCGCTGACATACCCGCGGCCTATGGCGACAACGGCAAGCTGTCGAAGGTGCTCGGACTCGTCGACGCACCGGGCCGGCGCTTCGTCTTCAGTCTCTACGATGCCGGTGAGATTTGGGTGGCCGATGCCGCAGATCCCGCGCACCCCATCATCCGGCGCTATGCCGATATCGGCAAGCTACCCTATGACGGTGTGGTCACGCCCGATGGGCGCTACTATGTAGCCGGCCTGTTCGGCGAGGATGGCGTGGCGCTGCTCGACCTCTGGAACGAAGGCTTAGGCGTGCGCCGGGTTCTCAATGGCTATGGCCACGGCGAGGAGGCGCTGCCGGTCTACAAGATGCCCCATCTGGAAAGCTGGGCCAGCACTCAGGACGAGATCTTTCTGCCCGCCGTCGGCCGCCATGAAGTGTTGATCGTCGACCGCCGCACTTGGCAGGAGACCGGCCGCATTCCCGTCCATGGTCAACCGGTCTTTGTCGTTGCGCGCCCGGATGGGCGGCAGATGTGGGTAAACTTCGCCCACCCCGACAACGACGTGGTGCAGGTGATCGATGTGCCCACGCGGAAGATCGTGAAAGAACTTCGGCCTGGCCCGGCGGTGCTGCATCTGGAGTTCACGCCGCGGGGCGATGAAGCATGGATCTCCGTGCGCGACGAGGATCGGATCGATGTTTATGACACCGAGAGCTTCGAGCGGGTCGCCAGCCTGCCGGCGGAAAAGCCGAGCGGCATCTTCTTCACCGCCCGGGCCAACCGCATTGGCTTTTAGGTGGGTCATGAACTCCGCGATCACGCCCGAAGCTGTTCTTGAGCGCGCGCTGCTCGACGAATTCCAGCGGAATTTTCCACTGGAACCGCGCCCCTATGAAATGCTGGCGGAGAGGTTCGGCACCAGCGAGGAAACGATTCTTTCAGTTCTGCGATCGTTGACCGAGGATGGACGCATCAGCCGCATCGGCGCGATTGTCACACCCCACAGCGCCGGCTGGAGCACGCTGGCGGCCATGGCCGTGCCCGGCAGCCGCCTGACGGAGATAGCCGGGCTGGTCAGCAGCTTTCCCGAGGTGAATCACAATTACGAACGGGAGCACCGACTCAATCTCTGGTTCGTCGTTACCGGCGAAGACCGCGCCCATGTCGCGTCGGTCCTGGAGGAGATCGAAGCCCGCAGCGGATTGACGGTGATCGATCTGCCCCTGCTCGAATCATTCTGCCTCGACCTGGGATTTCCCCTGCAATGGTCATAAGCGAGAAAGACCGCGATCTGCTGCAGGCGCTATCGGCCGGGCTGCCGTTGGATCCGCGTCCCTATGCAAAGCTCGGGGAACCGCTCGGGCTGACCGAGGAAGAGGTGATCGGCAGCCTGCGGCACCTGATCACGGCGGGTGTCATCAAGCGGTTTGGCGTGATTGTGCGCCATCGGGAGCTCGGCTATCGCGCCAATGGCATGGCGGTGTGGGACGTGCCGGACGAGTTCGTGTCCGAGGCGGGACGGCGGCTGGCGGCGCTGGATTTCGTCACCCTGTGCTACCGCCGGCCGCGGGCCTTGCCGGACTGGCCCTACAACTTATTCTGCATGATCCATGGCCGGACGCGGTCTGACGTGAAAACCCAAGTGCGTCAGGCTGCCGAGGCAGCGGCAATCGACGCCGTCCCGCAAGCCATTCTGTTCAGTACCGCCTGCTTCAAGCAACGCGGCGCGCGGTTCAAGCGCGAACGGCCAGTTTCAATACCCGAACTGGAGGCCGCCGATGGATGCGCTTGACCGCCGCATCGTCAACGGCCTGCAGGGCGGCTTCCCGGTCAGCGAGCAGCCTTACAAGGAGGCTGCGGCCGCGCTGGGGATCGGCGAGAATGAGCTGATCCAGCGCTTATCCCAACTCCTCGAATGCGGCGTCCTCAGTCGATTCGGGCCGCTCTATGACGCCGAGAGGATGGGCGGCGCGGTGACTCTGGCTGCCCTATCCGTTCCCGATGAGCGCTTCGAGGAAGTGGCCGGAATCATCAATGGCTTCCCCGAGGTGGCCCACAACTATGCGCGCGACCACCGACTTAACATGTGGTTCGTCGTCGCCACCGAGAATGCGCCTCGCCTTGCGGCCGTTCTCGCCGGTATCGAGGCCGCGACCGGCATCGCCGTGCTCAACATGCCGAAGCTAGAAGAATACTTCCTCGAATTGAGGCTCGACGCATGAATGTCATGTCACCCCGGCCTCCTATGCCAACCATCGACGAGATCGACCGCCGCGTCGTCGCGGTGACGCAAGGAGGGCTGCCGCTCACGGAGAGGCCCTATCGCGCGGTCGCCGAGCAGTGCGGCCTTGAAGAGACCGACGTGATGGCGCGCATCCGTTGTCTGCTCGACCGTGGCGTGATCCGCCGCATCGGCGCGGTGCCCAATCACTATGCGCTCGGCTACCGCGCCAACGGCATGTCGGTCTGGGACGTGCCGGACGAGTGCGTCGCGGAGCTGGGCCGCCGGGTCGGCGCGCTGCCGTTTGTCTCCCACGCCTATCGCCGGCCTCGGCACTTGCCGTTCTGGCCGTACAATCTGTTCGCCATGGTGCATGGCCGCAACACCGACGAAATGCGGGCGAAAGTCGAGGAGATCGCCGGCCTGCTGGGCGCCGAGGCGCGCGCGCATGAAGTCCTGGTCAGCACGCGCATCCTCAAGAAGACCGGCCTTCGCATCGCCGGCTGAAGGGAAGGACCCGCCATGTTCCGCCTGAGTCATTTCATGCGCGAGCTGATCCAGCCGACGCCGGCGCGCCGCAGGCGGCCGCCCGGCCCGGTAGTCATCTGGAACCTGGTCCGCCGCTGCAATCTCAACTGCAAGCACTGCTATTCGCTGTCGGCCGATGTGGATTTTCCCGGCGAGCTTTCGACCGCCGAGATCCGCACCGTCATGGCGGATCTGCGGGCTTTCGGCGTGCCGGTGCTGATTCTGTCCGGTGGCGAACCGCTGCTGCGTCCGGACATCTTCGACATCTCCCGCCATGCCAAGTCGCTCGGCTTCTATGTCGGCCTCTCCAGCAACGGCACGCTGATCGACGAGGTGATGAGCGAGCGCATCGCCGGTATTGGCTACGACTATGTGGGCATCAGCCTCGACGGCATCGGCGAGGTGCATGACCGTTTCCGCCGCCAAGCCGGGGCGTTTGACGCGGCGCTCCGGGGCATGCATCTCTGCCGCAGCCATGGAATAAGAGTCGGCCTGCGCTTCACCATGACCGAGCATAACTACGAGTCCTTCCCCGCCATGCTCGATCTCATGGACCGGGAATCGATCGACAAGTTCTATCTCTCCCATCTGGTCTATGCCGGCCGGGGCAATCGCTACCGCGCCGATGACGCCTATCACCGCACGACCCGAGAGGCGATGGATTTACTGTTCGAGCGCTGCTGGCAGGATGCACGGAACGGCGGCACGCGGGAATACGTTACCGGCAACAACGATGCCGACGGTGTTTACTTCCTGAAGTGGGCGGAACGGCGTTTCCCCGAGCGCGTCGCGCATCTCCATGCCCATCTGACGGCCTGGGGCGGCAATGCGTCCGGCGTGAATGTGGCCAATATCGACAATCTCGGAAATGTGCATCCTGACACGTTCTGGTGGCATTATGACCTGGGCAATGTGCGGCAGCGGCCGTTCTCGCAGATCTGGAACGACCGGTCGGACCCGATCATGGCGGGCCTTAAGGCCGAACCGCGGCGCATCAAGGGCCGCTGCGGCGCCTGCCAGTTCTTCGATATCTGCGGCGGCAACACCCGCGTGCGCGCGCTGCAGCTCACCGGCGACCCCTGGGAAGAGGATCCGGCCTGCTATCTGACCGACGACGAGATCGGCGTCGCCGCCAGCCGGCGGGTCGAGCTTACACCTTACCGGAGCAAGCAGAATGCCGCGGCGGAATAGCATTCCCGTCGCGGTCGCGACCTTGCTGCTGCTGGCACCGCCCGCGGCCGCCGAAGACGCCGAGGCGCTCTACCAGCAGAACTGTGCCGCCTGTCACGGCGCGGACCGGCTGGGCGGCACGGGTCCCGCGCTGCTGCCGGAGAATTTGCAACGGCTACGGGAAGCCGACGCCGCGAAGGTGATCGGCAGCGGCCGCCCGGCAACGCAGATGCCCGCGTTTGGCGAACAGGTATCCGCCGCGGACATCGATGCCCTGGTCAAGCTGATCTACGCGCCGCTGCCGCTGACGCCGGCCTGGGGCACCGCGGAGATCGAAGCATCGCGAAGCATCGTGACAAAGCCAGAGAGTCTTCCCGCCGGCCCCACCTATGCGGCCGATCCCTTGAACCTCTTCGTCGTCGTCGAAGGCGGCGATCATCACGTCACGATCCTCGACGGCGACAGCTTCAAATCCCTGGCGCGCTTTCCCAGCCGCTATGCCCTCCATGGCGGACCGAAATTCACGCCGGACGGGCGCTTTGTTTACTTTGCTTCCCGGGACGGCTGGATTACCAAGTACGATCTCTATGGCCTAAAAACAGTCGCGGAGGTCCGCGCCGGCATCAATACACGCAACATCGCCATCTCGGGCGATGGCCATGTGCTGGCGGTGGCGAATTACCTGCCCCACAGCCTGGTGATCCTCGATGCCGGCGATCTGCGGCCGCTCAAGGTCATCGAGGTCACGGATTTCCGAGGCAAGGTGAGTTCCCGCGTCAGCGCCGTCTATCAGGCGCCAAGGCGTCAGAGCTTTGTCGTCGCCCTCAAGGACGTGCCCGAGTTGTGGGAAATCTCTTATGCGAAGGAGCCGCCGGCACAGTTCGGCGAGTTCGTCCACAGCTACGAGCAGGGCATGGTGGAGGCGATCGCGGCCGCGGCCGAGCCGTTCCCGATCCGGCGGACCGAGCTGAAAGAGCCGCTCGACGATTTCTTTTTCACGCCTGACTACGACTACCTGTTGGGTTCCTCGCGCGACGGGGGCCGCGCCATCGTGGTCAATCTCGATGTGCGCCACGAGATTGCCGAACTGCCGATTCCCGGCCTGCCCCATCTGGGCTCCGGTATCTCGTGGATGCGCGACGGGCGCCGGGTGATGGCGACACCGAACCTGAAGGAAGGCAGGGTCAGCATCATCGATATGCAGAGCTGGAAGGTGGTAAAGACAGTCGATCTTCCCGGCCCCGGCTTTTTCATGCGCAGTCACGAGAAGACGCCCTATGCCTGGGTGGATGCGTCCCTCGGTGACACCAAGGATACGCTATACCTGATCGACAAGCAGAGCCTTGAAATCGCCGCCAAGCTGACGCCCTGGCCCGGCAAGACCGCCAACCACGTGGAATTCACCTGGGATGGCCGCTTCGCCCTGGTCAGCGTGGCCGATAGGGACGGCGCCCTGGTGATCTACGACACGGCGACACTGAAAGAAATCAAACGCATCCCGATGGCAAAGCCCGTTGGCAAATACAATGTCTATAACAAGACTCGTTTTTCCGAAGGCACCAGCCACTGAGGCACCCTGCGCCCGGACGCCTGCGGGCACGGCGCTGCTGCTGGTGGCCCATGGCGTGGGCGGGGGTCCCGGCATCGCCGCGAGTCATGCCGTCGAACTGCGGCGCCTCGGCCTGTATGACGAGGTGGCGGTCGCCTGTCTTAAGGGAATGCCTAGCATCGAGGCGGCGCTCCGGCAAATCCGCTCGCCGCAGGTGTTGGTACTGCCGCTGCTGATGTCCAATGGCTACAGCTACGGCTCGATTCTGCAGGTTCAGCTATTGCAGCATTCGGCGCGGCACGAGATCGCGCTCCGTCAGCCGCTGGGCCTCCATCCCCGGCTTGCAGACGCAGCAGAGGCGATGGCGGCGCAGACGTGTCTGGAGCATGGCTGGCGGCAGGACACAACGACAGTGATCATCGCCGGACACGGAACATCGCAGTCGGCGCAATCTCGGGACTCCGCGATTTCCCTTGCCGGCCAATTGCGGCAACGGCGCCGATTCGGCGACGTTTCTGCGGCTTTCCTCAGCGATACTCCCCGGCTGGAGTTTGCTCTGAGCGATCTCGGCGACCGCAAAGCTGTGGTCGTCGGCTTGTTCGCCGACCGGGGCACCCATGGCGAAACCGATCTGGACCGTCTTATCGACGGATCCGACGCCAACATCGCCTATGCCGGCCCGATCGGCTGCAGCCCGCGGATTCTCGAATTGATCTTTGAAATCGCATCACGCGCACCTGGATGCAGTACGGTAAACCGCATGGAGGGGGAGCCGGTGAGGTCACCGGAATAGACGTCAAACCAACTCCATATTTGGCCAGATCGCCACGTCCAGGAGCAAGCAGCGGCTGGCCACCATCTATGGCTGGATGCGTCTTGCGGCTGTGATACCCGACCGCAGGCATCGAGAAAGTGCGGTCTATCGGCTGAGAAAGTTCAGCGGCGCGGCCATGAAGGCCTCGCCTGCGAAACAGCGGCGCCGGATGTCAATTCGCCTGGCGCCTTAACCCCGCGCATGTTCGCGCCCGCTCCGTGATCCTCTCCCACTCCCCGCTACGGATGGCGGCTGCTGGAACCGGCCATGAACTGCCGACGCAGGCCACGTTCGGCAAGCGCAGATAGCTTTCGGCATTGGCGGGATCGATGCCGCCGGTGGGGCAGAATTTCGCGTCGGGCAGCGGCGAGACAAGCGAGCCGAGCAGGCCGGCGCCGCCGGCGGATTCGGCAGGGAAAAATTTCATCTGTTTATAGCCGGACTCCAGCAGGCGCATCGCCTCGCTGGCGGTGGCGGCGCCGGGCAGGAAGGGAATTCTCGAGTCGCGCGCGCCGGCCAGCAGTTCCGGCGTTGCGCCGGGGCTGACGGCGAATGCGGCGCCCGCGTCTTCGATCTCGGCGAATTGCTGCGGGCGCAAGATGGTGCCGGCGCCGACGACGGCGTCGGGCACTTCCGCCGCGATGCGACGGATCGCCGCCAGCGCCGTGGCGGTGCGCAACGTCACCTCGATCACGCGGATGCCGCCGGCGATAAGCGCATTGGCCAATGGCACCGCCGCGTCGGCGTCATCGATGACGACGACGGGGATCAGCGGGCTGAAAGAGAGGATTTCCTTGATCTGCATGTCGATGTCTCTGTCGCCCTATCCGTTGGCGGTCAAAAAGCCGAGAACGCTGGCGCCGCTGTCGGCCGCACTCGCATGGGCGCGGAATCCGGCGAACAGCTCGCGGCCCAGTCCGGCGTGACAATGCGTGAAATTGGCCGTGGCGGGCGCACGCGCCGCCCATTCGATCGGCGTCACCAGCACCTCCAGCCGGCCGGTCGTGGCGTCGATGCGGATGACATCGCCGTCCCGCAGCCGGGCGATCGGCCCGCCATCGGCAGCTTCGGGCGTCAGATGTATTGCCGCCGGCACTTTGCCCGAGGCGCCGGACATGCGGCCGTCGGTCAGCAGCGCCACCTTGAAACCCTTGTCCATGAGCACGCCCAGCGCCGGCGTCAGCTTGTGCAGTTCCGGCATGCCGTTGGCCTTCGGACCTTGGAATCGCACCACCGCAACAAAGTCACGCTGCAGCTCGCCGCGCTTGAAGGCCGACTGCAACTCGTCTTGATCATTGAAGATAAGTGCTGGCGCCTCGATGACCCAGTGCTCCGGCTTCACCGCCGACACCTTGATGACCGCGCGGCCCAAATTGCCCTCCAGCAGTTTGAGGCCGCCGTTGGCGCTGAAGGGCGCCGACACCGGCGCCAGCACGGCGGGATCGTGACTTTGCTGCGGTCCGTCGCGCCAGACGATACTGCTGCCGTTCAGGATCGGCTCCCCGCGATAGCGCGTCAGGCCGCCATCGCCGGCGACCGTGCGCACATCCGCATGCAGCAAACCGGCACCCAGGAGCTGGCCGATCAGGAAACTCATGCCGCCGGCGGCATGGAAGTGATTCACATCGGCCTTGCCGTTAGGATAGATGCGGCAAAGCGACGGCACCACTTCGGACAGGTCGGCGAAATCGTCCCAGTTCAGGCGGATGCCGGCGGCGCGCGCCATGACTGGCAAATGCAGCGTATGGTTGGTCGAACCGCCGGTCGCCAGCAGGCCGACGACGCCGTTAACTACCACGCGCTCGTCGATCACCTCGCCGATGGGCGTGAACTCGTTCCCGAGCGCCGTGATCTCGGCGACGCGCCGAGTCGCAGCCACCGTCAGCGCATCGCGCAGGGGCGTGTTCGGATTGACGAAGGACGCGCCAGGCAGATGCAATCCCATGATCTCCATCAGCATCTGGTTGGTATTGGCGGTGCCGTAGAAGGTGCAGGTGCCGGGGCCGTGATAGGAGGCGCTTTCCGCTGCCAGGAGTTCCGCGCGGCCGACCTTGCTTTCGGCATAGAGTTGGCGCACGCGCGCCTTCTCATCGTTTGGCAGGCCCGAAGGCATCGGCCCGCCGGGCACGAAGATCGCCGGCAGATGGCCGAAGCTGAGGGCGCCGATCACCAGGCCGGGAACGATCTTGTCGCAGATGCCGAGATAGAGAGCGGCGTCGAACATGTCGTGGGACAGCGCCACCGCTGTTGCCAGCGCCACCACATCGCGCGAGAACAGCGACAGCTCCATGCCCCGCTGCCCTTGGGTCACGCCATCGCACATGGCGGGCACGCCGCCGGCGAATTGCGCCACGGCGCCTGCTTCCCGCGCCGCCTGCTTGATCAGCGCCGGGAAACGTTCGAAGGGCTGATGGGCGCTCAGCATGTCGTTATAGGCGGAGACGATGGCAATGTTGGCTTTGACGTCACCAGTAAGGTCCCGCTTGTCGGCCGGGCCGCAGGCGGCGAAGCCGTGGGCGAGATTGCCGCAGGACAGCTTGCCCCGCTGCGGCCCGCGCCGCGCCGCGTCGCGGATGTGATCGAGATAGCGCTGCCGATCGCTGCGGGACCGCTTGACGATTCGCTCGGTGATGTCGGCCACTCTCTCTTGGACGGGCATGATCCCAGACCTCAGGCTGTAAGGTAGACGTCGATGGGCACGGAGGCGCCGCGCAGCACACCGCGGATCGGCATCTCTTCCACCTGCCCCTCGCCGCAGGCAAGCTCATAGGCGCGGCGTTTGGCGGTTCCGGCGAAGAGGACGAACAGATTCCGGGCATCGAGCAACATCGGCAAGGTCAGGGTCAGGCGCGGCTGCGGCGCCCCAGGCGCGCGGATGGCCATGACGGCTTGAGCGTTCTTCGGCGCCAGCGCCGCCGCGAGATTGTCGGCGCCGGGAAACAGCGAGGCCGTATGGCCATCCTCGCCCATGCCCAGCACCACGGCATCGAACGGGCGCGGCAGGTCGGTAAGACGGGTGGACGCATCGGCGATCGCGGCTTCGGGCGTCGAGGCGCCGGTATAGAGGGGAATGAACTGCGCCGGTGCCGCCGCGCCCTGCAACAATGTCCGCCGCAGCATCGCGCCGTTGCTGGCAGGATCGCCGGCGCCGACCCAGCGCTCGTCGGTGAGAGTCACGAGGACGCGATCCCAGGCAAGGGCCGTCTTCGACAGCCGCGCCAGGAAAGGCTCTGGCGTCGTGCCGCCGGCCACGACCAGGCTGGCCGACGGCCGTTTGGCGAGCGCGGCGCGCAGCAGTGCCGCAACCGCCGCCGCCAGCGCCGCGGCGAGGGCGTCGTGATCCCCGAACTGATGCTCGCGGACGCGGATACCGGAAGCAATGGTCATGCCGCGTCCTCGAACCAGCGGCGGTTGTCGCGCGCCATCAGCGCCGCGGCATCCGACGGCCCCCAGCTCCCGGCAGTGTAGGCCTTTGGCGTCGTCTGGCTGCGGCTCCAGGCGTCGAGGATCGGCTCGATCCAGCTCCAGGCCGCCTCCACCTCGTCCTTGCGCATGAACAGCGTCGGATTGCCGCGGACGACATCCAGCAGCAGCCGTTCATAGGCATCGGGGAACGGCACCTGGAAGGTCTCGGCAAAGCTGAGATTCAGCGGCACCGGTTTGAGCCGCATGCCGCCGGGACCCGGGTCCTTGCTCATGAGCATGAGCTTCACGCCCTCATCCGGCTGCAGCCGGATGATCAGCCGGTTCGGGCTGATCTCGCCGGCGCCTTCGCCGAAAATGGAATGGGGGATGGTCTTGAACTGCACGACGATCTCCGACAGCCGCGCGGCCATGCGCTTGCCCGTGCGCATATAGAACGGAACGCCGGCCCAGCGCCAGTTCGCCACCTCGGCCTTCAGCGCCACGAAGGTTTCAGTGATGCTGGCGTTGGCGCCGCCCAGCTCCTCGAGATAGCCGGGCACCGGCTGGCCGCCGATGGCGCCCGCCTGATATTGCCCGCGCGCGGCGCAGCTCGCCAGCGATCCATTGGACATCTGAGTCAGAGCCCGCAGCACCTTCAGCTTCTCGTCCCGCACCGCATCGGCGGCAAAGGCCGCCGGCGGCTCCATGGCGACAAGGCAGAGCAGCTGCAGCAGATGGTTCTGCACCATGTCTCGCAGCGCCCCGGCGCCGTCATAATAGGCCGCGCGGCCCTCGACGCCGATCGTCTCCGCCACGGTGATCTGCACATGATCGATGGCTGTGCGGTTCCATAGCGACTCGAACAGCGAATTCGCAAAGCGCAAGGCCATCAGGTTCTGTACCGTCTCCTTGCCGAGATAGTGATCGATGCGGAAGATCTGATGCTCTTCGAACACGGCGCCGACGGCATCGTTGATGGCGTGGGCCGAGGCGAGGTCGTGGCCCAGCGGCTTCTCCAGCACCACGCGGGTCTTCGGCGTCAGCGCGCCGCTGCCGGCAAGCCGCTGGCAGATCGGCCCGAACAGATTGGGCGCCGTCGCCAGATAGAAAACGCGCACCCGCTCGGCAGTGTCGGCCAGGCGCTTCGCCAGCGCTTCCCAGCCGGCATCGGCGGTCACATCAACAGCCACATAGTCGATGCGGCGCAGATAGCTGCCGACGCGGGCCGCATCCAAATCGGCAGCGGCCACGAATTGGGTCAGCGCTTCGCGCACCCGCGCCACGAAGGCGTCGCGGTTCAGCGCGCTGCGGGCGGCGCCGATGATGCGGCTCTCGGGCGGCAGCTGCCCGTCGCAATGGCGGTGATAGAGGCCGGGCAGGATCTTGCGCATGGCGAGATCGCCTGTGCCGCCGAAAACGATGAGATCGAAGGCCGGGACGGCAATGAACTGTGCGCTCACGGTCTTTCCTTTCCTAAGGCTGGCCCGGAAAACAGGATTGGGGCAGTTTGACGCAATGCAGCATTCTACTCTCATCCAATTGTTTCTTCATGTTCAGATGATTATGTATGGTTCTCGGGAGAAAATAGGTGACTCATGTTGCAATGCATCAGAAGCTTAATGTCGAAAATGCAGGAGCAGCAACGGTTCAATCGGCTCCTGACCGAGCTGCGGCGATATGACGACTGCGAGCTCTTCGAGCTGGGCATTCCGCCCGCCGATATCCGCCGCGTGGCCCGGCAAGCCGCCCGCAACGGCCGGTGAACAAAGCTATTTCCCATCGTTCCGGCCCCGCTTGACGGCGGCGGCAATCTGCTTCGCCAGGGGAAGTCCGGACAGTTCGCCCACCGGCGCGCTCAACCGCCGGCGCCAGTTCGGCCGTTCCCTGTCCGTGCCCGGCACATTTAGCGGCTCCGTCTCCTGCAGGAGATCGTCTGCCTGAATTAGCACCAGCGCCGAGCGCGTCTTTGCCAGCAATTCATGAGCGGCAGTCATCAGTTCGGCGTCGCTGTCGCCAGCGCTGATATCCTGCTGCGCCAAGGCTTGACGCAACGCGGCTTCTTCCTTGCTGCGCGCGTCTGAATTCGCGGCAACGGCGGTAGCGTCGAGCTGTCCCGCCTCGCGCCGGATCTCGATGTCGCGACCTTGGCGCCAGCCAGCAAATGTCGGCAGATCGTGGGATGAGAGACAGCTCACCGACAGCGGCGGATAATTCTCCGGCGGCAAGAAGCGATCGCCGTCGCGTTCCCACCAGAGCACGCGATAGGACAGGATATTGGCTTGCGCCAGGCACTCGCGGAGTCCCGGCGGCACGGTGCCGAGATCCTCGCCGATGATTGTGCAACGCGCGCGGTGACTCTCGATCGCGGTGACGGCAATCAGTTCTTCCAGCGGAAACGTCACATAAGCGCCGTCTCTGCCCGCCGCACCATCGGGCACCCAGAACTGTCTCATATAGCCGAGGATGTGATCGATGCGCAGCAGGCCGGCATGGCGCATGTTCGCGCGCAGCATGACGATGAATGGATCATACTGCGCATCGGCGAGCGCATGGGGTTCGAACGGCGCCAACTGCCACACCTGGCCGTCGCGCGCAAACGGATCGGGCGGCGCGCCAAGAGAGACGCCGGCGGCGTAGTGATCGGGGCTCGCCCGGAGCTCGCCGCTGTCCCGCGCAGCGCCCAGCGCAAGGTCGCGATAGATACCGAGCTCGAGGCCGGCCGCGCGTGCGCGTTCAGCGGCGGCGGCAAACTGCCGCTCGGCAAGCCATTGCAGCCATGTATGGAAACCCGCGGCGGCGGCATTTGTGGCGGTGCTGTCGGGTTTTCCCGCCGGCGACTCGTAGGCGCCATGAAGCCGGAGTGCGCCGCCGCCGGCTTGTTTGAACGACTCGAATTCCCGGCGCAGCGAATGGCCGGCCCCAGCACTGAAATCAGCGAATGCCGCCGATAGCGCTTCCCGCTTCACCGCCCACACCGCCGCATAGTCGACATGGCGCATGCCCCGCAGCGCTGCAACTGCAGCCTCGGTTTTCGCCAGAACGGCCCGCATCCGTGGCGACTGCAGAAGCGCATCGACACCGCCGAGATCGATGTAGATCGGATCGATAAACCGCCGGTCCGACGGCTGATAGGGGCTGGCTCGCTCACGATCGCCAGGAAAGAGATAATGCAGCGGATTGATTCCGGCGAAGGAGCCGCCCAGCCGCGCCGACGTTTCGCAGAACTGCGCCAGGGTTTCGAAATCGCCGATGCCGGTGTCGGTGGGGTGCCGTAGCGCATAGAGATGAGTGGTCAGACCGAACAGCCTGGCGCCGTCGGCGATGCGCTCATGCAGATAGCAGGCCGGCGGTCCGACGATGAAGCGGCAGGACTCTTCCGGATACTCTTCGAGCGCCGCCTCGTGATACCCGGCAGGCATCGCGGGCAGCGGAACCCGCAGATTGCGCACCCTTTCGCCGGCGATGTTGGCGCGATGGATTTCCTCAAGCTGAGCCGGAGCGATTATGATTCGTTGCACAGAGCCGTCTTCGCTCCTGATGTCGAGTGGAAGCGAACGTGCGGCGAACCGCTCCGGCAGGGCAAGACGCATCGAACCGGGCGAATTCGCCTGTAACAATTGCACTGCCGGCAAGACCCGGAGATCACGCCTGCGCTGCAACGAAAGCAACGATGCGCGCGCATCGGACAGCGTATCTCCCGGCAGACGCATCGCTTTGAGCAGGGCGCGCTTCGTTTCGATGGACACGCGGTGATGGGTGCCGTCCACCTGCCACCACTCGTCGTGGATTCCAGCGGCCGCCGCGAGCCGGCTAATGGTCGCGTCATCGGCCTTGCGGCTCTTGCCGCCGCCTATACCGGCCGCTTCTGCAAGCACGACAACCGAACGGCCGGAAACGATGGCGCCTTCCGATCTGGCAACTCCATCGTCAGGCAAACCACTGCCGCTTGAATCGAGAAGCCTCCGCCAGGCGAATCCCTCGCGGGCCTCCGGCGGCGTCACTGTTGCGGCCGCATCTCCCCTGTTGAACCAAAGGCAGAGCCGATCCGCCGGCACGGCGTCGCTTGGCGGTTCGTAGAGCGCCAGGCCGAGCACGGACAATTCTTTGTCCCCCCAATCATCGCCGGCCATGGGTCCGCCATCGGCCCTCAACCATTCGGCATCGGGAATCCCGCTGCCGTCGACGGTAGCGCCCGTCAGCAAGCGGTCGGCGGATATCGCCGGATGGCCGCGCCGGAATTGCGCGAGCTGTGACAGGAAATTGATCAACGCCCCATCGGCATTGGCCCAATCCAGCCAGGTGGTCTCGTTGTCTTGGGCATAGGCATTGTTGTTGCCTTGCTGCGTGCGGCCGAACTCATCCCCGGCCGCCACCATGGGCGTACCGCGCGACAGCATCAGCGTCGCAAGCAAAGCGTGCTGATCCCGTTGCCGGCGTTCCTTGATGCCGGCGTCTTCGGACGGCCCTTCCGCGCCATTGTTCCAGGAAATCTCGTGGCTGCTGCCGTCCCGATTCCCCTCGCCGTTCGGCTGATTGTGCTTGGCTTCATAGGAGACGAGATCGCGCAGCGTGAAGCCGTCATGGGCGGCAATGAAGTTGATGCTGCGCGAGGGCGGGCGGCCGCTCATGGCAAAGATATCCGACGATCCGGCAAGGCGCGTTGCGAATTGCCCGGCGCCTCCCTCCCTGCCGCGCCAGAACCGGCGCACATCGTCGCGATACCGGTCGTTCCATTCATGCCATGGCGACGGGAACTGACCAAGGCGGTAGCCGCCGGCGCCGATATCCCAGGGTTCGGCGATGTAGGTGAGTCCCGATAGCAGGGCATCCTGCTCGATGACCTTGAACAGCGGCGCGTGGCTGTCGAAGCCCTGATCCGTCCGCCCCAGCACCGTGGCGAGATCGAAGCGGAAACCGTCCACACCTGTCTGGCCGGCCCAGTGCCGCAGCGTGTCGGCCGCCAACTGAACCACCGGCGCGCGATCCAGCGCCAGCGTATTGCCGCAGCCGGTGTCGTTGACCAGAGTCCCCGGGTCCTGCGCCGAATGCCTGAAGTAGAGCGCATTATCCAGGCCGCGCAGCGACAACGTCGCACCATGCATATCGCTCTCGCCTGTGTGGTTCAGCACGATATCCAGCAGCACGCGCATGCCCGCATCCTGCAGCGCCTGCACGGCACCGCGCACCTCGGCCAATCCGCCCGGCGCCAAGCGGGGATCGGGCGCCATGAAGGTCACGGGGTTGTAGCCCCAGCCATTGGAGAGTCCCAGCGCCGGTAAATGACGCTCATCGATCCAAGCGGCGATCGGCATCAGCTCGACAGTGTCGACGGCGATTCGCTGGAGATGCTCGATCACGCGGGGATGGGTCAACGCCGCGACCGTCCCGCGCAGCGCTTGCGGCACATCCGGATGGCGATGGCTGAAGGCCTTGACGGCAATCTCGTAAATGAAGCCCGGCTGCCGTGGCGCCGGTCGCGGCGCCTGTAGCATCGGCGCGGTCACGATCGCCCTCGGCACCAGATGCGCGGTGTCCCGCGCCGCGCTTCGCGGCGCCGCCAGATCCGGATGCCAGGCGAAGGGGCGGTTGAGCGCCGTCGCATAGGGATCGACCAGCAGCTTGGCCGGATCGAAAAGGTGGCCCTGGGCCGGATCGTACAGTCCTTCGGCACGCAGGCCATAGTGCATGCCCGCTGCGAGGCCGGAGACGAAGCCGTGGTGAACATCGCCGGATCGCCCCGGCAGCGGCAGCCGGGCAATCTCCCGGTCGTCCTCCTCATAGAAGATGCAGACCCAGATTTGCTCCGCGTGGCGCGACAGCACTGCGAGGTTGGTGCCGCCAGCATCGATCCTCGCGCCCAGCGGCGCGGAGCGGCCCGTGGAGATGGCGAAGCGATTGGCCAGCATCGGAATCAGGTGATGACTGAGGGTTCCCGCCGTCCGGTGCGGGAGTCGATTGCCGCCAGAGAACGAGCGTAGCCGATCAGCGGCGCCAGCGCCGCCTGAGTTTCCAGATCGAGCTTGGCGGGGTCGCGTTCATAGCGCTCGAAATAGACCCGCAGCGTCGCTCCCGCGGTGCCGGTGCCGGAGAGCCGATAGACCACGCGCGAGCCGTTCTCGAACAGGATGCGGATGCCCTGCCCGGTCGTCCGCGACCCGTCGACGGGATCTTCATAGGCGAAGTCATCGGCCTTGCCCACCGCCACGCCCTCGAGGATGGTTCCCTTCAACCGCGGCAAGCTCTCCCGCAGATGCTTGACCAGGCCCTGGGCGGCAGCTTCGTCGACTTCTTCATAGTCATAGCGCGAATAGTAGTTGCGGCCGTAGGAGCGCCAATGCTCGCGGACGATGTCGGCCACGCTCTGCCGCCGCCGCGCCAGGATGTTCAGCCACAGCAATACCGCCCAAACCCCATCCTTCTCCCGCACATGGTTGGAGCCGGTGCCCGCGCTCTCTTCGCCGCAGATCGTCACCATGCCCGCGTCCAGCAGATTGCCAAAAAACTTCCAGCCGGTCGGTGTTTCGAAGCAGGCGATGCCCAACTTCTCGGCAACGCGATCGGCGGCCGCACTGGTGGGCATGGACCGGGCAATGCCGGCGAGGCCCTTGGCATAGGCCGGCGCCAGATGGGCCTGGGCCGCCAGCATGGCCAGGGAGTCCGATGGCGTGACGAACTGGTTGCGGCCGATGATCAGATTGCGGTCGCCGTCGCCATCGGACGCTGCGCCGAAATCGGGCGCGGCCGGCGACATCATGAGGTCGTAGAGTTCCTTCGCATGCACCAGGTTCGGGTCGGGATGATGGCCGCCGAAATCCTCCAGCGGCGTGCCATTGACCACCGTTCCCTGGGGCGCCCCGAGTGCATCCTCCAGGATCGCATGGGCATAGGGCCCGGTGATCGCATGCATGGCGTCGAAGCGCATGCGGAAACCGGACTTGAACAGCGTGCGGATGGCTTGGAAATCGAACAGCGTTTCCATCAGCGCTTTGTAGTCGGCGACGGGATCGATCACGTCGACCGTCATCGATTCGATCTCGGTCTGGCCGATCCGCGCGAGATCCACATCGGGCGCATCGGCGATTCGGTATTCGCCGATGGTCTGGGTCCGGGCGTAAATGGCGTCGGTGATCTTCTCCGGCGCGGGACCGCCATTGCCGGCGTTGTACTTGATGCCGAAATCGCCATGGGGCCCGGCGGGATTGTGGCTGGCCGACAGGATGATGCCGCCGAAGGCGCCGTGCTTGCGGATCACGTGGGAGGCGGCGGGCGTCGAGAGCAGGCTGTTGCGGCCGGTCAATACGCGGCCGAAGCCATTCGCCGCCGCCATGCGGATTACCGTCTGAATCACTTCGCGATTCAGGAAGCGCCCATCGCCACCGACCACCAGCGTCTTGCCGGCGAAACCCTCGAGCGTGTCGAAGATCGACTGGATGAAGTTCTCGGCATAATGCGGTTCCTGGAACACCGGCACCTTCTTGCGCAGGCCGGAGGTGCCCGGCCTCTGGCCGGCGAAGGGCCTGGTCGCGACAGTGCGGATCATCGGCCTGTTCCCCGGCTCAGTTCCTGCGGTGCCTCCTCGGCGCCGGTGAGGCCGCGGAACAGGGCGGCATACTGGGCTGCGCTGCGCTGCCAGGAGACATCGGCGCGCATGCCGCAGCGCTGCATCTCGCGCCAGCGGCGCTGGTCACGGAACAAGGCGGCCGTTCGGCCGAGGGCGCTCACGTAAGACGGCTCATCGGTCGGAGCAAACTGTACGCCGGTGGCCACGCCGGCCGCCATGCCAGCGTCATTGGCATCGATGATCGTGTCCGCGAGGCCGCCAACGCGCGAGACCACGGGGATGCAGCCATAGCGCAGACCATACAGCTGCGTCAGGCCGCAGGGCTCGAAGCGCGAGGGGATGAGGATTGCGTCCGAGCCCGCCTGCAGCAGATGGGAAAGCGCCTCGTCATAGCCGATCACCGCCCCCACGCGTCCGGGATGACGCTTCGCCGCGGCATTGAACGATGCCTCCATCCTCGAATCGCCCGAACCCAGCAACGCCAACCGCGCACCGGAGTCGACGAGCGCGTCGACTGTCTGCGCCACCAGATCCATGCCTTTCTGCTCGGTCAAACGGCTGATGATGCAATAGGTGAGATCGTGGCCCACCTCGAAGCCAAAGCGCCGCTCCACGGCCCGCCTGTTGACCGCACGCCGGGCCAGGCGCTTGACGTCGTAGGTCGACGCGATATGGCTGTCGGTGGCTGGATCCCAGACCGTAGTGTCGATGCCGTTGACGATGCCGCTCAGCACATTCTGCCGGACGCGCAACAGGCCATCGAGGCCCATGCCGTTCTCTTTGGTGCAGATTTCCCGCGCGTAGCTGGGGCTGACCGTGGTGATGGCGTCGGCATATTGCAGCCCGCCCTTCAGATAGCTGACGCCGCCGTAATACTCGACGCCGTCGATGGCATAGGCGGCTGCCGGCAAGCCCAGCGATTTGAACATAGCCGCCGGGAATCGGCCCTGGAACGCCAGATTGTGAATGGTGACGATGGACTTCACCGCGCATGCCGAGCCGAATCTGAGATAGGCCGGCGCCAGCGCCGCCTGCCAGTCATGGGCGTGGAGGATATCGGGAACGAAAGCCGGGACGGCGCCGCGACAAATCTCGGCGGCGGCGCGCGCAAAGGCGGCAAAGCGCTGGCCATTGTCCGGCCAGTCCTTGCCATCAGGACCGAGATAGGGATTGCCCGGCCGGCCATACAAATGCGGCGCGTCGAGGACCAGAAGATCGAGCCCCTTGGCTTCGCCCGCGAGCAGTGTCGCCGCGCCGCCGAACATCTCGGCGAACTTGTGAGCCGTACCGCGGTTCTCCAGCGCCGCCAGGATCGCCGGATATCCGGGCACCAGCGTCTTGACCGCAACCCCATGGGGCCGCAACGCCGCCGGCAGCGCGCCGACGACATCGGCCAGCCCGCCGGTTTTCACCAGCGGAAAGATCTCAGACGCGGCGGCGAGGGTTTTCAGCATGGTCAGGCCGAGAGCCTGTCGATCATCGGCTGTGTGATCAGGCAGATGCCGCTGTCGGTGCGCCGGAACCGCTTGGCGTCCAGCTCGGGATCTTCGCCCACCACCAGCCCTTCCGGGATTTCCACGCCGCGATCAACGACCACGCGCTTCAGGATCGAATTGCGGCCGACATTCACATAGGGCAGGACCACCGCCTCCTCCATCTGCGTGAAGGAGTTCACCCGCACGCCCGTGAACAGCACAGTACGCCGCAATCCCGCGCCGGAGACGATGCAGCCGCCGGACACCAGCGAGGACACCGCCTGGCCGCGTCGCCCTTCCTTGTCGTGGACGAACTTCGCCGGCGGCGTGACCTCGGCATAGGTCCAGATCGGCCAGTTATGGTCGTAGAGGTCCAGTTCGGGCGTCACATCGGCCAGATCCATGTTGGCTTCCCAATAGGCGTCCACCGTGCCGACATCGCGCCAATACGCTTCCGTTTCATGGTCCGACCGCACGCAGGAGGTGGCGAAGCGATGGGCCACCGCCTTGCCATTCTTCACGACATGGGGAATCAGATCCTTGCCGAAATCATGACTGGATTTCGGATCCGCGGCATCGCGCTGCAGCAGATCGAACAG
This sequence comes from Dongiaceae bacterium, assembly GCA_046154965.1. Lineage (GTDB taxonomy): Bacteria > Pseudomonadota > Alphaproteobacteria > Dongiales > Dongiaceae > DATKFM01. The sequence goes on from JBJXDY010000027.1 coordinate 107,984, forward strand.
GAACTTCGTCTCGAACACATAGATGCCCATGGAGGCCAGCGCCATGTCGGGCTTGTCCGGTATGCCCGGCGGGTCCTTCGGCTTTTCCAGGAAGGTCTTGATCGTGCCCTTGTCATCCACATGCATGACGCCAAAGCCGATTGCCTCCATCCGCGGCACCTCCAAGCAGCCGACGGTCACATTGGCGCCGCTGTCCACATGGTGCTGAAGCATCAGCTCGTAATCCATCTTGTAGATGTGATCGCCGGCCAGGATCACCATGTAACGCGGATCGTAGCTTTCGATGATATCGATGTTCTGGAACACTGCATCGGCGGTGCCCGCATACCATTGGGTCTCGGAAACGCGCTGGCTGGCCGGCAGGATGTCGAAGCTCTCATTTCGCTCGGGCCGCAGGAAGTTCCAGCCCCGCTGCAGATGGCGGATCAGGCTGTGGGCCTTGTACTGCGTCGCCACGCCGATGCGGCGAATGCCGGAGTTCAACGCATTCGACAGGGCGAAGTCGATGATCCGCGACTTGCCGCCGAAATAGACCGCCGGCTTGGCCCGCCGGTCAGTCAGTTCCATGAGTCGGCTGCCCCGGCCGCCGGCCAGAACATAGGCCATGGCATCGCGGGCTAGCGGGGCGGTCTTCTGCAACTTGGCCACTGAACGTCCTCCTTCTAAGCGCCGCCGTCGGTTTTCCGATCAGCTTTCCGAATACTCGAACATCAACGTCGCCAGTGGCGGCAGTGAGATCTCCGCACTGGCCGGCTGGCCGTGGGACGGCTCGTTGCGCGCGGTGATCGCACCCAGATTGCCGCGGCCGCTGCCGCCATAGTTCGTGGCGTCGGTGTTCAACCGCTCCCGCCAGCGGCCCGTCTTTGGCAAGGGCAGGCGGTAACTGTCCCGCGGCACCGGCGTGAAGTTCGTGACCACTGCGACCGGCGAATGACCGTCGCCGGATTTTCGCAGCCAGGCATAGACCGAGTTCGTGGCGTCATCGACGATCAGCCATTCGAAGCCGTCGGCCTCGCAATCCCGGGCATGCAGTGCCGGCGTCTCGCGATACAGGCGATTGAGATCGGCGATCAGCGACGTCATGCCGGCATGAACAGGCTGATCCAGCAGATGCCAATCCAGTCCGCGGCTCTCGCTCCATTCCCGCTGCTGGGCGAATTCCTGGCCCATGAACAGCAGTTTCTTGCCGGGATAGCCCCACATGAAGCCGTAATAGGCGCGCAAGCCCGCCATCTTCTGCCAGTCGTCGCCGGCCATCTTGGTCAGCAGCGTGCCCTTGCCATGCACCACTTCGTCATGGGACAGCGGCAGCACGAAATTCTCCGAAAAGGCATAGAGCAGCCCGAAGGTGATCTCGTCGTGGTGATGGCGGCGATGGACGGGATCGCGGGCCAGATAGCCCAGCGTGTCGTGCATGAACCCCATGTTCCATTTGAAACCGAAGCCCAGCCCACCGGCGAATACCGGCTGCGAGACGCCCGGCCAGGCCGTGGACTCCTCGGCGATCGTGACGATGCCCGGATGGAGGCCGTAGCAGGCCTCGTTCATGCGCCGCAGGAACTCGATGGCCTCGGTGTTCTCCTTGCCGCCGCGCTCATTGGGCAGCCATTCGCCTTCCTGGCGCGAATAGTCGAGATAGAGCATGGAGGCGACCGCATCGACCCGCAGCCCGTCGATGTGATAGCGCTCGAGCCAAAACAGCGCGTTGTTGATCAGGAAGCTGGCGACTTCGCGGCGGCCGAAATTGTAGATTGCCGTATTCCAGTCGGGATGGAAGCCGCGCCGCGGGTCCTCATGCTCGTAGAGTGCGGTGCCGTCGAAGCGCGCCAGGCCATGCTCGTCGGTAGGGAAATGGGCAGGCACCCAATCCAGGATTACGCCGATTCCGGCCCCGTGGGCCTTGTCGACAAAGCGGGCGAAGGCGGCGGGTTCGCCGAAGCGCGCCGTCGGCGCAAAGAGCCCGGTCGGCTGATAGCCCCAGGAGGGATCGAACGGATGCTCGCTGACCGGCAGCAGTTCCAGATGGGTGAAGCCCATGTCGCGCACATAGGGAATCAGCGTCTCCGCCATCTCGTCATAGCTGTTGAATGACCCATCCTCGCGGCGGCGCCATGATCCCAGATGGACCTCATAGATCGCCATCGGCGCCCGGCGCGCATCCATCCCAGCACGGCCGGCCATGTAAACGCCGTCGCTCCAGCTAAAGGAATCGACGCGAGCTACGCGAGACGCGGTCTTCGGCCTGACTTCCGCGGCAAAGCCATAGGGATCGCTCTTCAGCGGCAGCAATTTGCCGTCGCCGCCGGCGATCTCGTATTTGTAAACCGCACCTTCGGCGACCTCCGGCAGGAATATCTCCCAGATGCCGGAGCCCAGGCGCTTGCGCATCACATGACGCCGGCCGTCCCAACTGTTGAAATCGCCGACCACCGAGACTCGCCGCGCATTGGGCGCCCAGACGGCGAAGAGCACGCCGTCGACGCCTTCGTGAACAAGCGGATGGGCGCCGAGCTTGTCATAGAGCCGCAGATGGGTCCCTTCGGCCCCGTAATAATCATCCATCGGCCCCAGCACCGGGCCAAAGACATAGGGATCGACGACGCGCCACTCTCCCGCCGAACTCGCTGCCTGATAGAGAACCAGCCGGCGCTCGCCGAGCGTCACTGCGCCCTCGAAGAACCCTGCGGCATCCAGCCGCTCCAGATCGCCGACCGGCGTGCCGTCCAGCAGCTTGGCGCTGACCCGCTCGGCATTGGCGATAAAGGCACGCGCCACCCACTTGCCGCCGACCTGATGCAAGCCGAGCACCGCGAAGGGATCGTTGTGGGTGCCGGAAACGATCGCGGCTACATCCGCCGCGCTCACCGTCCCCGCGACGGCGGTCTTCTTGCCAGTTGCTTTTTCAGCTCGTGGGGACATTCCAGATATCCCGGGCATACTCCCTGATCGTGCGATCGCTGGAGAACCAGCCCATATTGGCGGTATTGCGGATGGTCTTGTCGGCCCAGAGCGCGCGGTCGCTCCACAGGGCGTCGACCTTGCGCTGCGCCGCGGCATAGCCGGCGAAATCGGCTGCGACCATGAACCAGTCGCTGTTGTAGAGACTGTCCACGAGGCTGCGGAAGCGTCCGGCGTCGCCGGGCGAGAACACCCCGCCGCCGACCGCCTCCAGCACGCCTTTCAATTCGCCTGACTGCTCGATGACCTGCCGCGGGTCATAGCCGGTGCTGCGGCGCTCGGCCACCTCATCCGCCGTCAATCCGAAGATGACGATATTGTCCGCGCCCACATGCTCGCGGATCTCCACATTGGCGCCATCCGGGGTGCCGATGGTCAGCGCGCCGTTCAGCGCGAATTTCATGTTGCCGGTGCCCGAGGCCTCCATGCCCGCCGTCGAAATCTGCTCCGAGAGATCGGCGCCCGGCACGATCACTTCCGCCAGGCTCACATTGTAGTTGGGGATGAAGATCACCTTCAGCAGGCCGCGCACCGCCGGATCGCGGTTGATGATCGCTCCCACATCGTTGATCAGCTTGATGATCGACTTTGCCTGCATGTAGTTGGCCGCGGCCTTGCCGGCGAAGATCTTAACCCGCGGCACCCAGTTGCGGTCGGGATGGGCGCGGATGGCATTGTATTGCGCGATCGCTTCCAGAACGTTGAGCAGCTGGCGTTTGTATTCGTGGATGCGCTTGATCTGCACGTCGAACAGCGCGGCGGGATCGATGGGGATGCCCAGCCGCTGCGCGATCAGATTCGCCAGCTTCACCTTGTTGGCATGCTTCACCTGGGCAAAGCGCTCCTGGAACGCCGGGTCGCCGGCCACGCGCTCCAGCTCCTTCAGCGCATCCACATCGTCCCGCAACCGCTCGCCGACGGTCTCGCAGAGCAGCCGCGTCAGGCCCGGATTCACCTGCTGCAGCCAGCGCCGCGGCGTGATGCCATTGGTCTTGTTGTTGATGCGCCCGGGATAGAGGGCGTTCAGATGCTTGAATACCGTCACCTTCATCAGGTCGGTGTGCAGCGCCGAGACGCCATTCACTTTGTGCGAACCGACGAAGGCCAGCTGCCCCATGCGCACCCGGCCGCCGTCATGCTCGCCGATCAGAGACACCGCCGACAGCGTCTCGCCGTCGCCATGGCCGCCCGCCCGCGCCTCCTCGATCAGCTTGCTGTTGATGGCATAGACGATCTGCATGTGCCGGGGCAGCAGCCGTTCGAACAGATGGATCGGCCAGCTCTCCAGCGCCTCCGGCAGCAGCGTGTGATTGGTGTAGGAGGTGGTGGCGCGTACGATATCCCAGGCCTCGTCGAAGGCGATACCCTGGGTATCCATCAAAAGCCGCATCAGCTCCGCCACGGCAATCGCCGGATGGGTGTCGTTGAGCTGGATCGCGGCCTTGTCGGCGAGGTTGCGCGCATCCGCGAACTGCTGCAGATGCCGGCGCAGCAGATCCTGCAGCGACGCCGAGGTGAAGAAATACTCCTGCCGCAGCCGTAGCTCCTGTCCGGCCGGCGTCGCATCGGACGGATAGAGCACCCGGGTGATGCTCTCGGCCCGGGTGCGTTCCTGCAGCGCGCCCACATGGTCGCCGCTGTTAAAGGCATCGAGCTGGATCGGATCGAGCGCCCGCGCGCTCCAGAGCCGCAGCGTGTTCACCCGTACGCCGCGCCAGCCGACGATCGGCGTGTCGAAGGCGATGGCCAGCACCGTTTCGCCCGGCCGCCAGACAAACTTCACGCGGCCATCGGTCTCGCTCGTGGCATCGACGGCGCCGCCGAATCCCACTTCGTAGGAATACTCTCGGCGCTCGAACTCCCAGGGATTGCCATGTACCAGCCAATCCTCCGGCAGCTCCACCTGGGAGCCGTCGATGATCTTCTGCCGGAACAGGCCGTGATCGTAGCGGATGCCGTAGCCATAGGCGGGAATGCCCACCGTCGCCATGCTCTCCATGAAGCAGGCCGCCAGCCGTCCCAGCCCGCCATTGCCCAGCGCCGCATCGAGCTCGAGCTCGGCGATGACATCGAGATCGACGCCCTGCCGCTGCAACGCCGCACGCACGGTGTCCGCAAGCCCGAGATTGCTGATGGCGTCCCGCAGCAGCCGCCCGATCAGGAATTCCAGGGACAGATAGCAGACCCGCTTGCGCCCGGAGTGATAGGTGTCGCGGGTCGACGCCATCCAGCGGTCGATCACATGGTCGCGCACGGCCAGGATGGTCGCCGCCAGCCAGTCATGGTTGCGGGCGACGATGGGATCCTTGCCGATTTCATAGGTCAGCTTGCGCAGGATCTCGGCGCTGAAACCCGCCGGCTGGCTCGTGGGGGCCGGCGCCAGCCGCAGCGCGGACTTTGTCTCCTCCCGCTTGGACGCGGCCTCGGTGCCCTTGCCGTTGCGGTCGTTGTCGTAGGGACTGTTCATGTCGATTTCTAACTCTTCAGACGATTGAGATGGGCGATCAGGCCGGCGGTCGAACCGTCGAGCCCGGCGGTCGGCGCCCGGCCCTCGACCACCGGCAGCAGGCCGGAGGCCAATTCCTTGCCCAGCTCAACGCCCCACTGGTCGAACGGATTGATGTCCCAGATCGCCGCCTCGACGAACACGCGATGCTCATAGAGCGCGATGATCTGGCCCAGGACGTAGGGCGTGAGCTTGCGATATGCGATGGTCAGCGTCGGCCGGTTGCCGTCGAACACCCGGTGCGGCGCCAAGCGCTCGACCTCGGCTGCGTTCTTGCCGGCAGACTTGAGTTGCGCCGCCGCTTCATCCTGCGTCCGGCCCTTCATCAGCGCCGCCGACTGCGCCAGGCAATTGGCGACCAGCAGATTGTGATGCGGTGCCAGATCGGACTCGTGGGATTCCGCCGCGATCAGGAATTCCACGGGGATCACATCCGTGCCCTGGTGCAGCAGCTGGAAGAAGGCATGCTGGCCGTTGGTGCCCGGCTCGCCCCAGACCACAGGGCCGGTCTTCTCCACCACCGTCTCGCCCGCGCGGGTGACGCGCTTGCCGTTGGATTCCATGTCGAGCTGCTGCAGATAGGCCGGCAGCCGCTGCAGCCGCTGGTCATAGGGAATCACCGCCCGGGATCCATGGCCGCAGGCATTGCGGTGCCAGACTCCCAGCAGGCCCAGCAACACGGGCAGATTGCTGTCGAACGGCGCCGTGCGGAAATGCTCGTCGAGTGCATGGGCGCCATCGAGGAAATCACCGAAATCCTGCGCGCCAATGGCGATCATCAGCGGCAGGCCGATCGCCGACCAGATGGAATAGCGGCCGCCGACCCAGTCCCAGAACCCGAAAACGCGGCCGGCACCGATGCCGAAGGCGTCCACCTTATCCAGCGCCGTCGAGATCGCGGCGAAATGCGCCGCCACCGCCGCCTCGCCGAGATGCTCGACAATCCAGCGCCGCGCCGTCTGCGCGTTGGTCATGGTCTCGATGGTGGTAAAGGTCTTGGATGCCACGATCACCAGCGTGGTCGCGGGATCGAGCCGCGCCAGCGTATCGGCGATATGCGCCCCATCCACATTGGAGACGAAATGCAGCCGCGGCCCATCGTGATAAGGCGCCAGCGCCAGTGTCGCCATCGCCGGCCCAAGATCGGACCCGCCGATGCCGATATTGACCACATCGGTAAACTTCGCGCCGCCGGCCGCTGTGATCGTCCCCGCGCGGAGTCCCGTGGCGAAAGCCGCCATGCGCTTCAGCACGTCATTGACCGCCGGCATCACATCCTGCCCGTCCACGGCAATCGGCCGGTTCGAGCGGTTGCGCAGGGCGATATGCAGGGCCGCGCGATGCTCCGTGCCATTGATGGCAGCGCCCACGAACATGGCGTCGCGCTTGCCCGCGATGTCGGCCGTCTTGGCCAGAAGCTGCAGCAGCTGCATCGTGCGTTTGCTGACGTTGCATTTCGACCAGTCCAGCAGGAACCCATCCAGCTGCGCCGAGAAATGCTGGAAACGCTGGGGATCGCCCGCGAAGGCCGCCCGCATGTCCCGCGGCGCCTCTTCGGACCAATGCAAGCGCAGCGCGTTCAGCACGCTTGCCACATTGCCGCTCTGCCTGACGGTTTGAGTCATCGGCCCGCCCTCAATGCGCTTTGATGCCGGCCATGACGGCGGCGACATCCGCCGAGGTCGGCAGATCCGCGCCGCGCCGGCTGCAGGTGATGGAGGAGGCGACGACGGCATAGTTGAGCACGGAGCCCAGCTTCTCGGCCGTCAGCCCGCCGATGCGCTTCAGGGAGAGAAGCCCCGCCGTGCGCAATCCCGTCAGCAGTGCGGCGCTGAAGGTGTCGCCGGCGCCCACCGTATCCACCACTTTGACATCGCGGCCGGGTACTTCGATCGTCTTGTCACCGAGGAATGCAAGCGCGCCCGCGCCGCCGCGGGTGACCACGACGAAGGAAGGTCCCTGGGTCAGCCAGTCCCGCGCCACATCGGCGATGGCGGCCTCCGCACCATAAACCGTGGCGATATCCTCTTCGCTGGCCTTGACGATGGTGGCCGTGCGCAGGAACTGGCGGAACTGGGTCGGCCAGTCATTGAGATCGCCGATGACGGTCGGCCGGATATTGGGATCGAGGAAGATCACCCGCTGCCCCGTTTCGCGCTGCGCCAACGCCAGATAAGCTTCGGCGACCGGCTGCACGATCAGCGTATAGGAGCCGAATGTTACGGCTTCGATTTCCGGCGCCAACTCGGGTTTCAGGTCGGCGACGGTGATGCTACGGTCGGCGGCGCCCTCGCCATGAAATGAGTATTGCGGCTGCCCGCCCGCATCGGTCGCGACGACGCTGATGGTGGTCAGCCGCGGCGTCCGCATCGCGTAGTCCAGTTTCACGTTCTCCTTGATCAGCAGATCGGTGAGCAGACGGCCGAAACGGTCGGTGGAAAGCCCGGTGCAGAGCGCCGAAGGACAGCCGAGCCGCGACAACCCGATCGCGACATTGAAAGGCGAGCCGCCGGCGACCGCCTCGGCCTTCAGCCGCGCGCCATTCTCGCCCAGCACGAACAGATCCACCAGCGCTTCGCCGCAAACCAGGATCATGACGGCCGCTCTCCCCGGGTCAGGCTCGCCGGCATCAGGCAGCATCCTCCTTGAACAGGACGTCGCGGTCGATCGCGAAGTTCGACAGCAGCGGCACGCTGGCCGCACCCATCACCCGGGCATCGCCGCCGATCGTGCCTTCGATGATGGCGAAAGGCGACACACCCTGCCGGTCGAGTTCCGCAAGCTTTGCCCGGGTCGCGACGATGAGTCTCTGCCTGACCCGACCGGGCATCGCGCCGTCGATGATGACAGCCTCACAATCAATCACTGCGACGGTCGAGAGCGCCGCCGTGGCAAGCGCCGCCGCCGCTTCATCGATCCACTCATTCAGCGGTGCGCCGAGATTCGCCCAGCCGCTGCCGTTCTGCCACAGCATCATGGGATCCTGATGCTGCGCCGCCAGCTTCTTCTCCAGCACATAGAGCGAGGCGCTGCGGATGAGCTGTTGCGGGCGGCCCTTGGCTGATGGCGCGGGCACGGCCATGGAGCCGAGCGCGCCCGCATTGCCGTTGCGGCCCTGATAGAGGCTGCCGTTCAGCACAATGCCGCCGCCGACGAACGAGCCGACGAAGAAATACACATAGTCGCGATAGCGGCTGCCGATGCCGAAGGTCAGCTCCGCCGCGCAGGCCGCGGTCGCGTCATTGCAGAGATAGACCGGGCCGGCGAATGTCTTGGCGATCTGCTCCCTGATATCGAAGCTGCGCCACTCCTCCAGCACATCGTGGGGCGCGCCGACTTCGCTCTCCCAGTTCCAGATCTCGAAGGGGGCGGCGATGCCGACGCCGCAGATGCGCGACGCCTGCGCGGGGGCAAGCTCGCCGGTGATGATGTCGAAGCCTTCGGAGAAGAGCCGCATGGTGTCCTGGGGCGTCGGATAGCGATAGGCATAGCGCATCGTGCCGCGCACGCCACCGGCGAGATCCAGCAGCATGAGATCGGCGCTGCGGCGGCCGATCTTCAAGCCGACGGAAAACGCGCCGTCGGGATTCAGCGACAGCGGCACCGGCGGCTGGCCGATCTGGCCCTTCTTCGGTTTTTCCTTCAGCAGCAGGCCGTCGGCCTCCAGCTGCTTGATGATGATCGATACCGTCTGCGCCGAAAGCCCGGTGAGGCGCGCGATCTCGGCCTTGGGCAGGCGGCCATGGCGGCGGATCAGGGACAGTGCCAGGCGCTCATTGTACAGACGCACACCGCTCTGATTGGTGCCGCGGGTCGGGTCGGCCCGGCGCGCCGGCCTGGCGCCGCTCCAGTCATGTTTGCCGGAAGTGCCGCGGAGCGCTGACATTGCCTGCATCGATCCAATTTGTTGGTAAACATAGGAAAAAATGATATCTGGATCACCTGATTACGCCATGATGGCGGCAACGCGATAGATTGTCAATAAATAAATCAAAGTGATTTAATTATTGACGTCATGATTGAGACGCCGCTGGAGCGTGATTCCATCAGGCTAAAGCGTATCCGGAGTTTGTGAAGCAGTTGGCGCATTCTGCTGGGGAGAGGCGTCGAGGAGCTGTTCGATGCCGCGCCAGGTTGTTTCGATGGTGCGGGCATCGAGCTTGCGCAGGAGCGTCCTGAAGCTTGGCGACGACCTCTTCGATCGGGGTGAGGTCCGGGGAGTAGGCCGGCAGGAACAGGGGTTTGGCGCCCACAGCGCGAATGGCCCGAGAGATCGCCTGCCGTTTGTGGCTACCGAGGTTGTCCATGATGACCACGTCGCCCGGCCGGAGGGTTGGAACGAGCATTTGCTCGACATAGGCCAGAAAGCTGCGACCGTTGATCGGGCCATCGATCACGCACGGCGCCTCGATGCGGTTCCAGCGCAGCGCGGCCAGGAATGCGAGCGTGCGCCAGCGCCCGCGCGGGACTTTGGCCACCAGCCGATCGCCGCATCGGCAACGGCCATGAAGGCGTGTCATATTGGTCTTCGCCCAGGCCTCGTCGATGAAGACCAGGCGTTTGGGGTCAATCCGGCCTTGATACTTCTTTCACTGCGCCCGCCGGCGCGCAACGTCGCGGCGATCTTGTTCGGCGGCGTGCAGGCTTTTTTTTGAACGTCAGTCGCTCGGCGCGAAAGAAGGTCCAGATCGCCTTCAGGCTCACCTGTATCCCGCGGTCCGCCAGTTCGCCCTGGACAGCCCGCAGCGTCAGATCCGGCTGTGCTGCATTCCGCTCCAGCAGCCAGGCCCGTTCACCCGCCCGCCGCAATGGCCGGTTCCGCCAGCCCATCGGCGAGGCCGCAGCGCTGCCCGTCCGCCGCTTGCGCTGCGACCACTTCACCACACTCGCAACGCTCACCTCGAACAGCCGGGCCGTCTGCCGGCAGCTTCGGCCACCCTCAACCGAGGCAACTACCCGATCGCGCAGATCAAGAGAATAGGGTCGTGACATCGATGCTGGCCGCCACCCCAGTCAGCATTTTGAATCACAAATGACCGTTTCGGGGAATCCCCCAAGCGATTCACACTTCAGGAGACCCGCTCTAGTGCCGGTAGCAATGAAATTTTTGTGAGATCACCAGCAACTGTGACCCAACCATCAGGCTGTGCTAAGTAATTGCTTATGCCTTGGGTCGAGCGTCTTGGCGGGGTCACGGTTGGGCGGGTGTTCGCGAAACCCGGCGCTTTGATTCAGTCTGTTTATCTTTTTTGCAGAGGGACTTGCATCTCACCTTGATCCCCATCACGCTGTCCGCCTGGACATACAACAACCAAGAGTTCTTCACGCTCGAGCGCGAGGAGATTTTCCTCAAGACCTGGCAATTGGTCGGGCATGCGAACGAGTTGAAGCGGCCGGGCGATTTCCTACGCTTCGATCTGTTGGGCGAAAGCGCCATCCTTCTGCGCGACAAGCAAGGCGGGTTGCACGCCTTCCACAACGTCTGCCGGCATCGTGCCTTCCGCCTGCTTGACGGGCCCGCCGGCAATTGCGGGCGATCAGTGCGCTGTCGCTATCACGGCTTTCTCTATGATCTCGATGGCCGGTTGACGGCCGTGCCGGGCGATGACGGTTTCCCGGGGCTCAACAAGAGCGAGTTCGGATTGCGCGAGATCGAGATGGAGATTTTTATGGGGCTTATCTTCATCCGCTTCGGCGGCGACGGTCCCTCGATCGCCGAGCAATTCGAGCCCTATCGCGAGGCGCTTGCATTGTACCGGATCTCCGAAATGGAGCCACTGGGCCGGCACAATCTGATGCCAATAGCGGCCGATTGGAAAGTCGCGGTTGAGAACAACTCGGAGGCCTATCATGTGCCGTCAGCGCATCCGGGTCTTCAGCGGCTTTATGGGCCGACGTATCGCTACGAAGTGAAACCACTCGGGGTTTCGCATGGCGGCGGACGGCTGCTGGACCGCCCCTCGCCAAGTTGGAGCGAGCGTCATTATCTGAAGTTGCTGCCGCCGGTCGAGCATCTGTCTGCGGAACGCCAGCGCTCATGGCTCTACTACAGCATGTTCCCAAACCTCGCCTTCGACATCTATCCGGACCAGATCGATTATTTTCAACTGATACCGCTGGCACCCGGGCGTTGTGTCGCTCGCTCACGCGCCTACGGGTTGCCCGACGCGCGCCGTGAGATGCGGGCAGTTCGTTGGCTTAATCAGCGGATCAACGCTCAAGTCGGTCGTGAGGACAAGGATCTTGTGGAAGGTGTGCAGGCAGGGTTGAGTTCGAGCGGATACCGAACTGGTATACTCTCGGCCAAGGAAGTTCGCGTACATCAATTCCAGGATATGATCCGAGCAGCCATCCCGGTATCGGTTCTGGAGGTGCCGCCAGAGGCGGGCAGCGTAGCCCGTCGAAACCGCGAGTTGGCACTTGAATCACGAAGTCGTATGCGGCTGCAATACTAGCTCTAAAGGCTTGAGCCCATTCGACGGATCGAAAATCGCAAACCTGGAGCCAGTGCAGGAAGCTCTAGGTGGGACCGACTTTAGCCAGAGTGAGAAATCGCCGCAGGCGTGCGTCGCTAGGAGGATCAGGACTAATGACTGGCAGAATGAATGCAATCGTGGCGACGGCTAAGGGCGGGCCGGAAGTCCTGTTGCCACGGGTCGTTCAAATACCCTGGCCGGCCCATAGCGGCGACGTGCTGGTGCGGTTGAAGGCAGCGGCGCTCAATCCCGCCGATGTCTGGTTCCGGAAACTAGGCGGCTATCTCGACCCCGCCGGTCCATTCATACTTGGCCATGACGGAGCCGGTATCGTCGAGGCGGTTGGCGACGACGTGATCAACGTGAAAGCAGGCGACCGCGTCTGTTTCTGCCACGGCGGTATCGGCGGCGCGCTCGGTACCTATGCGGAATTTGCAGTGGTTCCCGGAGATCTGGTGGCAGTCATACCGGCCGAAGTGGATTTTCTCGTCGCAGCCGCACTGCCGTTGGTGTTCATAACCCTCGCGGAATCACTTTACGATCGGGCCGATCTTAAAGGGGGCGAGTCCGTATTGATCCACGCTGGTGCCGGAGGCACCGGTCACATCGGCGTGCAATTGGCCAAGCTGCGCGGTGCGCGAGTCGCGACAACAGTCAGCAACGACAAGAAGGCCGCGCTGGCGCGAGATCTCGGCTCGGACCTCGCGATTGCCTACCGCGAAAAGGACTTTGTTGCCGCGGCGATGGATTGGACCGCGGGGCGCGGTCTCGATGTGGCGCTGGACAATGTCGGTGCCGAAATCATGCTTCAGACCTTCAAGGCGATGGCCCCTTATGGCCGAGTCGTGACCCTGATGGGAACGCCGGGCGATACCGCCGAGACCAACGCGTACAACGGCAACCTCACGATCCACAACGTGATGATGTTGACGCCGATGTGGCTGGGATTGGCGGGCAGGCTGCGCGCCCAAGCCGAGCATATTCGGCAGGGCCTGGGCCTTGTGGCCGAGGGCAAATTGCGAGTGATCGTAGATCGGGTTTTTCCGCTGAGCGATGCGGCAGCTGCCCACAAGTATCTTGAGAGCGGTCAGGCAGTCGGCAAGGTTGTGCTCAGCATCTAGCCATCCTTGCGGCGCCCCAGATGTGTGCGGGCGTAACAGTACATGGCGCGATATTGAAGGCCGATCTGGCGCCCGCCAGCGAATCCGGGAGGATGCGCATCGCGAACCGCTCGCCTAGGCATGCCTAGGCCGTCTTGCCCAAGAATCACAGGCAATTCTCTGTTCCCTGCGGATGACCTGACCTGCCACGGACCTGGCCAAATCGTCGCAGAATGCCCAATGCGGTCGAATAACTATCTCCGAGTTCGCGCAAGCCAAGAAACAAGACAACCCCGCATTTCGCAACGGTGATTCACAGTAGTAACGCCGGCAAAGTTTCTTTTCGTGCCTCCGCCTCACCGGCGAGTTTTCGACAGTATCGGCCCGAACCAGACAAACGAGCACCTCGATGCCAGGATCAGGGCTGTCCAGTTAGCCCGTCGGCCCCGGGTTGCCGATCGTGCGCAAGATTGTCGGGCCGAATGGCAACGCCTTCGAGATCGAACGTAAGATCGTTGAGAGCACGACTTTCACGGTCTGGCTGCCACGCCTGTCCGCTGCCGCTGACGCGGTGAACTTTACATAGGCTCTGGAAACCGGCCTGGCGTAGCTTCGAGCGCCCGCCAACTTCAGCTGACGCCGGTAACTTCTTCGAGCATGCTCTGCATGAGATCGAAGCGTTCGAACTCGCGAGTGAAATGGCCGTGAGTCAGGAGTTGGTCGACGTTGCGGGGCATGCCAAGTTCGGTCCAGGCAGCAGGATCGATGATGTCGAAGGATTTGCGGTTGGAATGGCCGTAGCCGAGCGACTCGATAAGCCATTTACCCGCCTCAGGCGCCAGTATGGCATCGATGAGGTCGTACGCTTGATCGATCTCAGATGCATGCCGGGCCAGCACCAGGCCGCAGGAATAGCTGATCGCCCCTTCCTTAGGATTCATGTATTTCACCGGCACGCCCTGTTTCTTTAGGTTCAGGACAGTATCGGGCCAGGCGGTCGATGCGACGATCTCGCCGCTGGCGAGTGCCGCTTCCATGGGCGCCGTATCGGTCCAGTAGAACTTGATCAGCGGCTTTTGCCTGAGCAGCAACTCCTTTGCCTTCGCTAGTTCCTCGTCGGTCATTGCGAAGGGATCGCGCGCTCCGGCGACGATGCCAGCGATTGTCACCGTGTCGGAGGCGTCCTGACCGATCGCGAGCCGGCCGGCATAGCGTTCGTCCCAAAGCAGCGTCAACGTCTCCTCGACGATTTCGACAAGGTCGCTGCGGTAAACGACTGAGGTGATGCCCCAGTCGACCGGGATGAACCACTGCTGTCCATCCATCATCGCGCCGGGGATGGTCTTTAGCGGCTCGAAAACGTCGGGCCAGTTGGACAGGCGCGTAGTGTCGATCGGCTGCAGCAGTCCCGCGTCGCGCCAGCCCATGATCTGACCATTGCAGGGGTGCACAACGTCCACAGGTCGGCCGCTGCTTAGTTGCGCCAGTGCCTCGTCCTCGTCGACGAAGGTCTGCATAATGGGCGGCTCGCCATGTTTGTCGACATAGGCCGGAAAGAATGCTGGATCGTTGTACCCATCCCAGGTGAAGTACACAGGCGGCTGGCTTGCTCCGGCGCGGCGCGGCGCCAGCGGTAGTGCGGCGAGCACCAGACCAGCGGCGGCAAGCCGCCGGCCAAACCGGCGTCGCGACAGCGCCTGCTGCAGGCGCGGCCGTTGCCGATTGAGGATCTGAGTGCTGGTGTTCATCGCTGGACTCCTTGTGCACTTCATCGCGCATTTGGAAAATCGCAAAGGGTCGTAATGGACTCTCGCACGGCAACCTTGTGGCTCGGTTAACGCCCGCTCTGAAATTCATCGATTTGGCGACGCTAGCGATCCAAACAACGCGGCATTGCGTTGCCTATTGGCCGGCTTTCAGCGTTCATTCTTGCCTTAGAACTGCGACGCACTTGAACCGCCGCGGTCAGCACACTGGAAGCCGATGTGTCTGGCGGATGACGTCTAACCTCAATGATTGCCGTGTCATCACGATCCGGTATACGTGATGGAAAGTCTGGGTTGTCCCGCCTCGACAGCCGCTGCTGGCTCGCAGCGAGCGGCATCTGCGGCAAGCCCTTCCTCGTCTGCGGCATACTGAGGTGCCATTGATAACGTTGAATGTTGTGTCCGATGCCCAGTACATCCGGCTCTTGTGGTCGCGCTTGGGCTACCGGTCGACCCGCATTCGTTGGCCAGGTCATCTGTCCGAGCCTGGCAACGAATTCCGCTATCCGGCCCTCATCGTTGCCCAGCAGCGGACGGCTCGCGCGACGCATCACTATCGCCTTGCGGACATACGACGCGCTCACGCGGCAGAGTAAATGTGACCTCAGTTCCATTGCCCAGTTCGCTCTGCAGGTTTAAGTGCCCGCCATGCAGTTCGATCAGCGATTTTGCGATGGGGAGACCCAGACCCGTTCCGTTGAATTGCCGGCTATACCGATTATCAATCTGGCCGAAAGGCTCCAATGCCTTGCCAATATGATCCGGGGCTATACCTATTCCCGTGTCTCTTACGCCGACACGAATGGAACCATCGGCCATTTGGCTTACCTTGAGAGTAATCCTACCTTCCGGCGGGCTAAACTTAATTGCATTGGACATCAGGTTAAGGAGGACCTGCCGCACAAGTCGCGCATCGGCACGTACAAGCGGCAGGCCAGCGTCACACGTCACCGAGAGCGTGAGCTTCGATGCCTCAACCATGGGCCTGACTATGTCCAAGCTATCTTCGACAACCTCTTTGAGATCCACCTCCTCCTCATCAAGTTGAAGCCGGCCGGCCTCAACCCGGGAGAGATCAAGAATGTCATTAATGACGTTTAGTAGATGCGTACCGCTCGCCTGGATAGTGGAGGCATAATCGCGATATGTCGGATGGCCGAGCGACCCCTTTATCTCCTGCGTCATCAGATCGGAGAATCCGATAATGGCATTGAGCGGCGTGCGAAGTTCGTGACTCATTCTGGCGAGGAAGTCGCTCTTGGCGCGGTTTGCAAACTCCGCTTCCGCTTGGCTTTGCTCCAGTGCTGCCGTCAGTCGCATAAGTTCCGCACATCGCTGCTGTGCCTCGCCTAGTGCGCTTTCCAACTCGCGCTGCGCCTGCCATTTCGCGCTCAGCGCCGCCGCAAACTGAGAGATTTCGCCAATCTGGAACGGCTTCTGAACATAGAAAATCTTGTCGAGCGGCGGCACGCGACTGACGATTGAGCGTGGATCATAGTCCGAATAGCCGGTCACGATGACAATGTTGAGTTCGGAATCGATTGCCCTGATCGCAGCCGCGGCTTCGACCCCGTCCATTCCCGGCGGCATTCGCACGTCGATAAATGCCACTGAAAACGGACATCCATTCGCACACGCTTCCGTCACAGCCGTGACCGCGTCGGCGCCTTGGCGAACGGCCACCACATCATATACCGCCTGCTTGGAGACAGTGGTGCCCGTGCCGAAAAGATCAACCTCCAGCGCATCGATGCTAGTCACCAAATCGGTCCGCAGGTTGCCGTTTCCGAGTATCGCGCTATAGGCATCGAGAATCGCCTGTTCGTCGTCGGCAACAAGGATCCTGTAATTGACCTTTGGAGACCCGTTCATGCCGCTGCTTCCTGCAACTCTACAGCTGCCGGCAGGATCAGATGGATGCTTGCGCCTCGTCCCGGGCCATCACTTTCTGCAAAGATGCGCCCGGCCATGCCGGTCGTGCTGTTAGCACACCAATGCAAG
Organism: Dongiaceae bacterium; assembly: GCA_046154965.1. Classification (GTDB taxonomy): domain Bacteria; phylum Pseudomonadota; class Alphaproteobacteria; order Dongiales; family Dongiaceae; genus DATKFM01. The sequence goes on from JBJXDY010000027.1 coordinate 124,791, forward strand.
CCGATGCCGCCGGCGCCCTTCCCCTTCGTCGTGAATCCGCGTTCGAATAGCCGTGCCAAAGTGGCCTGGTCCATGCCGCATCCGTTGTCGCTGAAGGTCAGACGAATGGAGTTTTTCTGACCCGTCTCCTGCATCGCCTTGAGCTCAATCCGTCCACTGTCGACCCCCGCAGCCTCGATTGCTTCAATCGCATTCAACAAGATATTGCTGACAACCTGCGTCAAGATAACGCGATCTGCGACAATAGCTGGCGCAACACCGACACTGGGATCAATGCTGAGCGAGATTGGAGCCGATTTCCGGGCCCCGACGAAGCGCCGTACATCCGCAAGTACTTCATCCATTTCGATGCGGTCCAGATAGCGATTCCGCCTGTCTTCGGAAGCTTGGCTGTTGAGTATCTGTTCGATCTGCATCAGTTGTTGCATGACATTTCTCAGGTCAGCGCTTAGCCGCCTCTTGTCGTCGCTCAATTGCTGCACCGACAGTTTCGCGAACATCAGCAACTTCTGCCTGCGGTCATCCGGGACCGCAGACTCTTGAAGCTCGGCAATGGCGCGGCCCAGCTGAGGCGACACTGCGTCGTCCGCCGTTTCGATTAATTGGCCCAGACTCACAGTCGCCGGGCTCATCGCATTGCGGACGTTGTGAAGGATCCCTGCCGACATCTCCGCCATGCCCGAGTAGTAAGACTGGTCGAGCAGCCGCTGCCGCACTTCAGCTAGTTGTTCGAAGGTCGTGTCGAATTGTCGGGCGAGGACGCCGATTTCATCAGCCCTCTTTAATGGGCACGATACTGCGAGCCGTCCAGTTCGGCCTACGGATAGCACATGATCCGTGACTGCGCGCAGCGGCTCCACGATGACATGTCGAAGCAACCACGCAAGCGCGCACAGCAATAGCGTGCCGACCACAATAGTGGTGATCGCCGCGACCGTCAGAGTCTGGCGGCCGATGGCTGTAATGTTGCGCGGAGTATCAGTCCGGATCACGATCCTGTCTGAGCCAAACAGCGGGGGCATCGAGGTGATTGTCGTAATGACCCTCGGATCGCTCTCGTCGAGCCACGGGCCGGCGCCGGTTTCCAGCGACTCGGCTTCGCCCCTCTCAACCGCGATGCTGAAGTTCAAATGCGCCTGTTCGCGCAGCGCTTCCGTCAAGGTAGGTGTGATAACCGCTAGGTCCCCGCGTTCGCCGGGGATGACAATCGTGGCAAACGGCGATTGCATCAGGCCAGGACCGTAATCCTAGACAATAGCGGGCCGTCTTGCTATCATGAAACGGCTCGCCGTCATGGCC
>JBJXDY010000028.1:0-4126 GCA_046154965.1 Dongiaceae bacterium
ACCTTCAAGAACGAGGATGCGTCGATCGCCGCCCAGATCACCCGCATCAAGAGCCTGCCGCAGGAGCCCGATGCGATCATGCTTTGCCCGATGATGCCGGGCGTGGTCAGCGCCATCAAGCAGATCCGCGCCGCCGGCATCAATTCGACGATCATCAACGGATCGGGCGTCGATGGCAGTTGTTGGCTGCCCTCCGCGCCGCTCCTTCTCGCCGCCCGTATGTGCCGCGCACCTATGCCGGACCTGCGGTAACCCCGAAGCCAGGATTTGCCGCTCCTCAGAAATCCACTACGGGCTGGAATGTGGAGGCTGGCCGGCCCAGGAGATCCAGGAATTCCCGGCCGAATTTCTCCTGGTGCCAGGCTTCGAATTCGGCGAACGCCGCCACCGCATCGCCAGCCGTCTCGCCGTCGCTTTCAGCCGGAAACACTGCCGCCTGGATTGCCGCCGCCACCGGCAGCAGATGCTGGCGCATCTCTTCATATCCGGTCCGGGCCTCGCTCCAGCCGGTCTCGGCCGCAGCCAGGGCCAACTGCGCCGAGACACCCGCTTCGGCTCCGCTCGCATTCGCCGCGTTCGCCAGATCCTTGAGGAAGTTGTATCGCCGGGAGACCCGCGTGCGTTCGGCCGCCAATTGCTCCAGCCGCAGCCGGCTCTCCTGACGGTACGCGGCCTCTTCCTGCTGCTTGGCGTCGGCGTCGCGCCGCAGCCGCTCGAGAAACTCAACCGTCATCGCCTGGACCACAAAGTGGCGGAAGAGAGTGGGAGTCGAACCCACCAAGGACCGGCTTACGGCCCTTACAGGATTTGAAGTCCAGCCGCCCCACCGGGAACGAGTCTCTTCCAGGGTTGTCCTGCTTCATTTTTGCATCAAGGCCCGGCCGCGCCAAACCGATTCATCTTCTCGCGGCTCAACGTGCGCAGATCGCCGTTCCGCACCGTTACGCCGGCGCGGTCGAAGAATTCCAGGATCTGGATGGCGACTTTGCGGCCGGAACCGATCTGATCGCGGAAGCTCGCGGCGGTCACCGCCTTGGCCGGGCTGCCGGCAGCGATGCGGTTAGCAATGGCGATCATCTCCGCCAATGTGGTGCGCAGGAAAAAGTGATCCGGCGCCACCTGCGCCAACTGCCCCATCTTCGCCAGGCGCCGCAGCAATTGCCGCACATCCTCTTCGCGCACCGACAGAGCTTCGGCGTAGTCGCGCACCCGCGGCGGCTGGAAGCGGTTGCCTTTCATCAGCGGCTGGATGCGCGCCCACAGTTTCTCGTCGGAGGGTGTCAGCCGCAGGCTGTGGCCCGGCAGGCGCAGCCAGGGGCCGTCGGCCTCCACGGCCTTTTCTTGAAGCAATTCGGCCAGGATGGCGGAGAACACTTGGAGCGGCAAGCGCGCCGGCGTGGCCAGCCGCAGCCGCTCGGATTCGAGGCCGGCGCTGTCGGGCGCTTTCTTGTGATGGGCGCCCAGCGTCTCTACCACGGCGCCGCAGAGGCTGGAGCATCGCCGCACGGAGAACCCAAAAGGCCGGTCCGGTCCCGCCGCGATCTTCAACCCGGCCGCAACCCAGCAGGCCGACGCCTCTTCGTCGGTCATGTTCCACATCTGGGCGAAGCGCTGCAGATCGACCCAGCCGGGATCGCCCGCAATCAGCTCGGCCAGCGCTGCGGCGGGCTCCGTCTTGTCCAGGGACTGCAGCTCGGCGAGACGCTCCGGCCGCCGGCGGCCCCGCGCCGGCGGCCAGGGGTCGAGCAGTCTGCCGCCGCCGATCGTGCGCTGCGCCGATTGGTCGCGCAGGATGAAGCGGTCGCCATGGAGGGCGCCGAGCGGCCGGTCGGCCACGATCTGCGCCGTCGCCTCGCGGCCGGGCGCGAGCGTGTCGACATCCAGCAGCGCCACCCGCGCCGGCAGATGGGCGGCGCCCAGATGGAGATGCACCGGCGTCCAATGCCGCAGCGGCCGCGCTTCCGACGCCAGCAGCCGCACCCGGGCATCGAAGCGGTCCGTCGGTGCATGAGCGGCCGGATGGAGCAGCCAGTCGCCCCGCTGGATCTTGTCCTTGTCGATGCCGGGTCCGGCGATGTTGATGGCGCAGCGCTGGCCGGCGCGGCCGCGCTCGGCCGCCTTGTTCTGGGCATGGAGGCCGCGCACCCGCGCCTCGATGCCCGAAGGCGACAGCAGCAGGTGATCGCCGGCGGCGACCAGTCCCGCAAACACCGTGCCGGTGACCACGGTGCCCACGCCCGGCAGCGTGAAGCTGCGGTCGACGGCCAGGCGGAACCGCCCGGCCGCCGGCCGCGGCGGCAGGCTTGTGGCGGCAGCCAGCAGCCGCGACTCCAGCTCCGCCACGCCGGCGCCGGTCACCGATGACACCGGCAGGATTTCCGCATTTGCAAGGCCGGTGCCGGCGAGCAATCCGCGCAGTTGCTGCGTGACTTCCGCGAGCCGCTCGGCGGGCACCAGGTCGCTCTTGGTCAGCGCGACGATGCCGTTCTGCAGCCCCAGCAGATCCAGGATCTGCAGATGCTCGCGAGTCTGCGGCATCGGCCCGTCATCGGCGGCGACCACCAGCAGCACGAAATCGATGCCGATCGCGCCCGCCAGCATGTTGTGCACGAAGCGCTCATGGCCGGGGACGTCGACGAAGCCCAGCGTCTCGCCGCCCTCCACGGGCCGGTAGGCAAAGCCGATATCGATGGTGATGCCGCGCGCTTTCTCCTCCGGAAGACGGTCGGCATCGACGCCGGTCAGGGCCCGCACCAGCGCCGTCTTGCCGTGGTCGATATGGCCGGCGGTGCCGATGATCATGGCGTGCTACCGGACCTGAAGCTGCGGGAGCTGCGCCACGAAAGCGGGCTCGTCCTCAAGGCAACGGAGATCCATCTTGAAGCAGCCATCCTCGATGCGGCCGATCACGGGCACCGGCAGGGCGCGGAACGAAGCGGCCAGGCGGGCGAGGGCCGTGCCGCCTTGCCGCGCCGGGCGCAGCGACAGGCACCAGCTCTCCAGCCGGTCCACCGGCAGCGAGCCGCTGCCGATCTGGCTGCGGCAGGGTTGGAGCTCGGCTTGCGCGGCAGTGGTCACGGTTGCGGGCAGGGCGGCGAGGATGCGGTCGCCCAGCGCCTTGATTTCAGCGCTTTTCCGCGTCAGCAACCGCAGCGCCGGCAGCCGTTGCGCCAGCCGGTCCGGATCCGCATAGAGCCGCAGCACCGCTTCCAGCGCCGCGAGCCGGCCCTTATCCAGGCGCAGAGCGCGCTTCAGCGGATTGCGGTCGAGCTTCCGCACGAGATCCGCCTTGCCGACGATGATGCCGGCCTGGGGACCGCCCAACAGCTTGTCGCCGCTGAAGGTGACGAGATCGGCCCCGGCCTTCAACGCGTCCATCGGCGTCGGTTCATGGGGCAGGCCATAGGCGGCGAGATCCACCAGCGTGCCGCTGCCGAGATCGATGGCGAAGGGCAGGTTGTGCTTGTGGGCCAGCGCCGACAGCTCCGCGTCGCCCACGGCCGACGTGAATCCCTCGATGGCATAGTTCGAGGGGTGCACTTTCATGATCAGCGCCGTGCGCGGTCCGACGGCGTTGGCGAAGTCGGCGAGATGGGTGCGGTTGGTGGTGCCCACCTCCACCAGCTTGCAGCCGGCGCGCGCCATGATGTCGGGCATGCGGAAGGCGCCGCCGATCTCGATCAACTCGCCGCGGGACACCGGCACTTCCTTGCGCGCCGCCAGCGTGTTGAGCAGCAGGAACACCGCGGCGGCATTGTTGTTCACCACGGTCGCCGCCTCGGCGCCGGTGAGCCGCTTCAGCCAGCCGCGCACATGATCGGTCCGGTCGCCGCGATTGCCGCTGTCGAGCTCGAACTCCAGATTGGTTGGGCCGCGCAGTGATTCAGCCGTTGCAGTCACCGCTTCCTCCGGCAAGGGCGCGCGGCCGAGATTGGTGTGCAGCACGGTGCCCGTCAGGTTGAACACCCGCCGCAGCGACGGCCGCATCTCCGCCTCGAGCCGCGCCGCGCAATGCGCCGCGATGTCGGCGCCGTTCACCGGCAGCCTCCCGTCGCGCATCTCCGCCAGGATGCCCCGCACGCTGTCCACAACCGGCTGCCGCCCATGCCGCTCGACCAGCACCGCC
>JBJXDY010000029.1:0-51168 GCA_046154965.1 Dongiaceae bacterium
CGAAGGCCTCGGCCCCCTTGGCCGCGAGCTCGGCATCGAAATGCAGCACGAACAGATGCTCGATGCCCAGCGCCTCCAACGCCCGCACCTTGATGCGCAGGGGCGTGAGGCGGAAGGGCGGCTGGTCCGGCTTGAAGTAGCTGCGGGGATGGGGCTCGAAAGTCATGACCGCCAGCGGCGCCGGCAGCGCCGCCGCGCGCCGCGCCGCTTCGGCCAGCACCGCCTGATGGCCCAAATGGACGCCATCGAAATTGCCGATGGCAACCACGGCGCCGCGGGCCTCCGCGGGGACTTCCGTATAGTGGCGAAACAGCCGCATCGTTCTCGACCTGGGATCCCATCCCAAAATGTAATCGCGCCCGGCATTTGGCGGGTGCGAGCATAGCGTCAGCGCGCCCTTATAGGGCGGCCGGCCGGTTTGCGTAAGGGCCGGCGCCTGGCCGGCCAACAGTCAGGGAAATGGTTACTCCGCGGCCTGCGCCAGGCCGGCGCGGCGGGGCACCATCAGCATCGCCTCGCCGTCGATCACCTGGGTCTCGCCCACATGGCAGACCGTGGAGACGGTAATTCGGGAGCGCTCCTGGTCGACCGCGGTGACGGTGACCCGTGCCGTGACGGTGTCGCCGATGCGCACCGGGGCTTTGAACTTGAGGTTCTGGCTGATGTAGATGCAGCCTGGGCCCGGCAGCTTGGTGCCGAGCACGGTGGAGATGAAGCTGGCGGTCAGCATGCCATGAGCAATGCGGCCCTTGAACATGGTCTTCTGCGCGAACTGCTCGTCCAGATGCACCGGGTTGCTGTCGCCGGAGATGCCGCAAAACAGCACGATGTCCGCCTCGGTCACGGTGCGCGAATAGATTTCCGTCATGCCGACGGTCATGTCTTCGAGAAAGTGGCCGTGCAATTCATGCATCTCTGCTGGTCCTTAAGGGCCGCTGTAAGACGGAGGGCCAAATCGGCCTTCGCACTTGCAGTATTCTTGTGCGCCGCAAAATTCGCAAGCACTATGCGTACGATCACAGACGCATGCGGCATCTTGCAGAGCAATAATTTCGGCAGAGTTAAGGAACAAATCAGGAACTTTGTTGCAGTCCTGACTCAAGCCTTGGGTTCGGGGGCCTGTTCCTCGGCAGCCAGCGCCGGATTTATCTAGGCCGATTTGGGCTTTCGCGGCTCGATCGGCGATTGCTTTGCCAGCCCGGTCATCTCCTCGAACGCCGCAGCGGCCGACAGCAGCGCCGCCTCGCCCCGGGGCCTGCCGACCATCTGTAGGCCGACGGGCCGGCCGTCCTTGGTGAATCCGCAGGGCACGGAAATCGCCGGGCAGGATGTCAGGGTGATCGCGTAGGCGAGGCGCAGCCATTCGACATAGTTGTCGAAGACCACGCCATTCAGCTCCCGGATCCAGCGTGTCTTCACATCGAAAGGCGGAACGATCGCCGCCGGGCAGAGCAGCAGGTCGTGGGTCCCGAAGAACCGCACCGCGCGATGATAGAGCGCGCCGCGCGCCAGCTCCGCCCGCGCGATATCGCCGGCGGTGACCTTTAGCCCATGCTCGATGTTCCAGATCACGTCGGGCTTCAGCTTGTCCCGCTGGGTTTCATAGAGCGCGGCATAGCCGGCGACGAAGCCGGCGGCGCGCAAGGTCTTGAAGGATTCGATCGCGCCCGTGAAATCCGGGCAGGCTTCGTCCACGATCGCGCCCAAATCCTGGAAACGGCGCGCGGCGGCGGCACAGATCTCCCGCACCTCCGCATCTACCGGCACGATGCCCAGATCGGGCGAGAAGCCTACGCGCTTCGGCCGCCGCTTGGCCGCCGCCGCGGCCTGAAACGATTCCGCCGGCGATTCCAGCGACAGCGGGTCTTCGATGTGCCAGCCGGCCATCGCATCCAGCATCAGCGCCACATCGCCGACGGTGCGGCCCATCGGCCCTTCCACTGAGAGCGTGCCGAATGGGCGCTCATTCGGCCCGTTGGCGACGCGGCCCGGGCTGGGGCGCAATCCGACGACGGAGCAATAGCTGGCGGGCGTGCGCAGGCTGCCGCCGAGATCCGAGCCGGTGGCGAGCCACACCTGCCCCGTCGCCAGCGCCACCGCCGCACCGCCGGAGGAGCCGGCGCAGGTGAGCGCCGTATTCCAGGGATTGAGCGTCTCGCCGAACACCTCGTTGAAGGTGTTGGCGCCGGCGCCGAATTCCGGCGTGTTGGACTTGCCCATGGTGATGCAGCCGCGCTCTTCCAGCCGCTCCACCATGATGTCGGAACGCTCGGGCACGTGATCGCTGTAGATCGGCGAACCATAGGTGGTGCGCACGCCGGCGACGTCGTTAAGATCTTTCACCGCGATCGGCAGGCCGGCGAGCCAGGGCGATACATCCGGCGCCTTGCCGGCCATGATCCGCCGTGCATGTTCCCGCGCACGATCGAGGCAGAGTGTGGGCATGGCATTCACGGCTTTGTCCGTCGCGGCGATGCGCGCCGCGGAAGCCTCCACCAGCTCCAGCGGCGAGACCTTACGGGCCGCCAACAGACGCACGGCTTCCTGCGCGGTCAGCGATACAAGCTGTGAGTCTGCGGCCATAATGCATGTCCCCTTGTTGCCGCGCCGACCTTATCGGCGGCCTTGGCGGGCAGCAAGGCCATGGCGATTCTGCTGGCCTCCGGCAGCAGTCTGCGGCAGGTTCCGCGCCGGAGGACGCGTTCTTGAACAAGAAATCAGGCAGCATCGTCGGCGGAATTCGCGAATTCCTGCGGCTTGAGTCCGCCAGCGGCATCGTGCTGCTGGGCGCCGCCTTGCTGGCGCTGATTGTCAGCAACAGCCCGCTGGCGCCGTATTACAGAGTTTTCCTCGCCCTGCCGGTGGAGATTCGGTTCGGCGGGCTGCAAATCGCCAAACCGCTGCTGCTCTGGATCAATGACGGGCTGATGGCGGTGTTCTTTCTGCTGGTCGGGCTGGAGATCAAGCGCGAATTGCTGGAGGGCGAGCTCGCCAGCTTCGGCCAAGCGCTGCTGCCGGCGATCGCCGCCATCGGCGGCATGGCGGCGCCAGCAGCGATCTATGCAGTCGCCACGGCGGGCAATGGCGATGCGGTCCATGGCTGGGCCATCCCGGCGGCGACCGATATCGCCTTTGCGCTCGGCGTCCTGTCGTTGCTGGGCAAGCGCGTTCCCGTCGCTCTCAAGATTTTTCTGCTGGCGGTGGCGATCTTCGACGATCTCGGCGCCATCGTCATTATCGCGCTGTTTTACACCTCGCAGCTCTCGCTGACGTCGCTGGTGCTGGCCGCCATCGTCCTGGCGGCGATGTTCGCGCTCAATCGCGCCGGCGTCACGCGCATCGCGCCCTACGCGCTGCTGGGCATCGTGCTCTGGGTCTGCGTATTGAAGTCGGGCGTGCATGCCACGCTGGCCGGCGTCGCCATCGCCTTGGCGATTCCCATTCGCGCGCCCGATGGCGACTCGCCGCTGCAGGACCTCGAGCATATGCTGCATCCCTGGGTCGCGTTCCTGGTGACGCCGCTGTTCGGCTTCGCCAATGCCGGCGTGTCCTTTGCCGGCATCGGCTTTGCCTCGCTGTTCGAGGGCGTCGCGCTCGGCATCGCCGCCGGCCTGTTAATCGGCAAGCAGATCGGCGTCTTCCTGCCCGTATTCATCTTCGTGCGGCTGGGGCTGGCGCGCCTGCCGGAGGGCGCCAACTGGCTGTCGATCTACGGTGTCGCGCTGCTGGCGGGCATCGGCTTCACCATGAGCCTCTTCATCGGCACGCTGGCCTGGGAGCACACAGACTATGCCGCGCAGCTGCGGCTCGGCGTGCTCGGCGGCTCGCTGCTGTCGGCTATCGCCGGCTATGTCGTCCTGCGCATCGCCACCGCCGGAAAGAGCGGGGGTTAGCCCAGCACACCGCCCTCCTCCTTGCGCTTGGCAACAAAGGCATCCAGCGATTCTGCGATCGCCGGATCCAGCGGCGGTTCCTGATACTCCGACAGCAGCCGCTTCCACACGCCGTTCGCCCGTTGCGCTGTATCCAGCGCACCGGCTTCGCGCCAGGTTTCATAATTCCGCCAGTCCGACAGCATCGGCTGATAGAATGCATTCTCATAGCGCGCCAGGGTATGGGCCTCGCCGAAGAAATGCCCGCCCGGCGGCACGGCGCCGATGGCGTCCAGCGCCAGCGAGTCCTCGTCGACCACCAACGGCTGCAGGAACTCCGCCATCATCTGCAGGATCTCCGCATCGACGATCAGCTTCTCGAACGAGGCCACCAGACCGCCTTCCATCCAGCCTGCGCCGTGCTTTAGCAGATTGGCGCCGCCCATGACCGCGCCCCAGACCGACATCTCCGACTCATAGGCGGCTTGCGCATCCACCGCGTTTGCCGCGCAGGCATTTGACGAGCGATAGGGCAGCTTGTAGCGCCGCGCCAGCTGTCCGCCGGCCATCGCCGCGCGCGTGTATTCCGGCGTGCCAAATGCCGGAGCGCCGGATTTCATATCGACGTTGGAGGTGTAGCCGCCATAAATCACCGGCGCGCCCGGACTGACCAGCTGGGTGAATGCGATGACGCCCAGCGCCTCCGCGTTCTGCAAGGCCAGCGCGCCGGCCAGGGTCGCAGGCGCCATAGCGCCGGACAGGGTGAAGGGCGTGACGATGACTGCCTGCCCCGCCTCCGCCATGGCGGTCAGCCCATCCAGCATCGGTTTATCGACGCGGCGCGGCGAATTTGTGTTCACCACTGTCAGCAGGCCGGGTTTCTGCCGCAGCTCGTCGCGGGCGATGCCGCGCGCCAGGCAGTTCATCTCAATGCCATCCTCGACCCGCGTGGCGCCGATCGCCGAGGGCGACCAGATGCGGTCGGTCAGCTTGATGACTGCGCTGTAGGCATCCAGATGGCGCGTCGGCGGCGGCAGGTCCGCCGGCTCCACCGGATAGCCGGCGGCGAGATGGATGATGTTGAGGCTCTGCACCAACCGGAGGAAGTTGCAGTAGTCGGCGAAGGCGCCGGGGCGGCGCCCGCCATCGAGATCGGAGCAGTTGGGCGCGCTGGAGACCGGGCATAACACCAGATGATTGCCGCCGATGGTTACATTGCGGTCAGGATTGCGGGCATGCAGCGTGAAGCTGGACGGCGCCGTTGCCAGGCAGCGCTCGATCAGGCCGCGGTCGAAGCGCACGCGGCCGGTGGACCGGTCCACCTTGGCGCCGGCCTTGGCGAGGATATCGAGCGCGCACGGGCTGAGGAATTCCAGCCCTTGGGTCTCGAGCACGCGCATGGAGGTATCGTGGATGCGCTCCAGCCCCTCGGCGTCGATCACCTCGACGGGGCCATAGCTGTTGCGCGGAACGCGCCAGGGCGGCTGCTTGAATCCGCCCGATGTCCGGCGGCCGCGCCGCCGGGCACCCTGGGCGCCAGCCTCGGCCACATGCGGAGATTGCAATTCAGCCATGCACCTTCTTTCGTTTCCTTGCGGCAGCATCTCCTTCCGTAGCGGACGGCGCAACCAGAACCGCGCCCCCTATGGACTTAGCCTGGGCGAACCGGCGGCGCCGTGCTATTCACGATGCGCCGCCCCATCATGGTTTCAGCGCCCCTCAGATCCACCAGAACGGCCAGAGGCTCCCCGGGCCTGAATTGGTCCCTCACCACGCCGGGCGCCGTGGTGTTTGCCGTCTTGTTCACGCTGGAATCTTTGGCGCGGGCGACCCTGGCGACCATCACACCGCTGCAGGCCTACGAACTGCTGGGCGACAAGGGCACGGTCAATCTTCTGTACACAGGCGTCTACGCCACCACGCTCTGCGTCAGCTTCGCCATCCCCGACCTGATCCGCCGCTTCCGCCGCCGCTGGGTCTATTCCCTGGGCGTGGTCATGACCATCGCGGCGGCGATCTTGCTTGCGGCGGGCAATCTCTCCGGTCAGGTGGGCGGCATGCTGGCCGTCGCCCTGGCCGGTTCGCTTACCAGCGTCACCCTGCAGCTCTACATGATGGACCATATCCAGCGCCGGGATTTCGTTCTGGCCGAACCGCTGCGGCTGGTGTTCAGCGCCACCGCCTGGGGCGCCGGGCCGTTCCTGGGGGTCTGGCTCAATCAGCGTTTCGGCGCCGGCACCGGCCAGGCCTTGAGCGCCATCGCCGCGGCACTGCTGCTGGGCTATTTCTGGTATCTGCGCATGACCGAGAATCCCGCCGTGGCCGCCGCGACCCGGCCGCCGCCGCGGCCCCTGGCCAGCATCCGGCGCTTCCTGGCGCAGCCGCGGCTGCGGCTCGGCTGGTTCATCGCCTTCGGCCGGTCCTCCTGGTGGTCGATGTTCTTCGTCATGCCGCCGCTCTATCTCACCGACGCGCTCGGTAACGACCGCGGCCATTTCTGGGGCGGCGTTCTGGTGTCGGCCGGCAACATCCTCTTGCTGACCACGCCCTTCATCGGCCGCGTCGCCTCGCGGCACGGCATCCGGCGGCCGATCATCGCCGCCTATGCCGGGCTGAGCGCCTTCTCGATCCTGGCCGCCCTGATGCTGCAGTGGCCGCTGGCGGTGGGGCTCTGCTTGCTGGGCGGCGCCTTCTGCGCCGTCGTCCTGGATGCCCTGGGAAATATTCCTTTCATCCGCGCCGTCCGGCCGCTGGAGCGGCCGCAGATGGCCACGGTGTTCCGCAGCTATGCCGACCTGTCGAGCCTGATGCCCGCCGCGGTGTTCTCGCTGCTGCTGCTGCTCTTTGACAATATCGGCGCTGTGTTCATCGCCAGCGGCCTGTTCGCCCTGGCTGTCGGCTGGGTGGCGCGCCATCTGCCGCGGAGCATGTAGGCACGGGAGTTTTTCCAGTTCCCGGCAATTGGCGAAAATGCAGAGAGAATTCTCTGCAAGTGTAGCGAAATATTTCTTCACAAGGACTTATAGGATTCCGGCTGATTATTTTCCGGCGCGATTAAGCGTTTCTTAGCGTAGTTGATGAAAACTCATTAACGCTTTCTCAGCCACGTGGGAGCCTGCATCCTTGAGCAAGACGATCGGCGCTTCGATCAACGCCGCGGCGTTCTCGTCGCCCACGCGCGTGCGCCGCACGCTGCTGGGATTCGGCTTGCTGCTGGCCACCATGATCGGCTGCTTGATCTCCTACGGGCTCTGGTATGGGCGCGACGGCGCGCTGCTCGCCGCGGGCAAGCAGACCAGCAGCCTGGCGCGCATGCTGGAGCAGCATTCCAGCCAGTCCATCGCCGTCGTCGACCGCACGCTGCAGGCCGCCAACCGGCTGCGCGACTTCGACCAGCGCTTTGCGCAAAGTTTCGATCCCTCTGTCACCGCCGCGCTGCAGGAAATGATGGAGGATGCGAGCCAGCTCCGCGCCATCAGCCTCGTGGCGGCCGATGGCCGGATCCTGCAGGATTCCCGCGGCGCCGAAGCGGCGGGGCTGCCGCCGATCCTGTTGCCGGAACCGCAAGCGGGCGCCGGCAGCGTGCTGTTCGGCCTGCCGGCGCGCGATGCCGCCGACGGCAAATGGATTTTCACCGTCAGCCGCATCTTGCGCAGCGCCGATGGCCGGGTGACCGGCGCCGCCGTGGCGCAGGTCGATGCCGATTACTTCGCCTCGCTGTATCGCAACGCCAATCTCGGCGCCAACGGGTTCGTCGCCCTGCTGCGCAGCGACGGCGCCACGCTTGCGCGCGCACCCGCCAGCAGTTCGGACGCCTATAGCACCGCCGATGTCGAGGCCTGGCTGCCGGTGATCCAGAGCGGGCGCGAAGGCGAAGGCCTCATCCTCCTGCCGACCGACGGCATCGAGCGCGTCGTCAGCCACCGCGCCATCGGCCGTTGGCCGCTGGTTATCGCCGTCGGCGTCGGCAGCGGCGATGCGCTGTCTTCCTGGTGGGAAGATGTTCGGCGCGACTCCGCAATGGCCCTGTCGCTGATCGCCATCATCCTGGTGGTGCTCTGGTACATCGCCCATCAGATCGCCGGCCGCGAGACCGACCGCCTTGCCCTGGCCGCCAGCGACGCGAAATTCCGCACTCTGCTCGCCAACATGCCCGGCGCCTGCTACCGCTGCGCCTCCGGCGGCGGCAATGCCATGGAATTCATCAGCGACGCGATTGCCGAGATCTCCGGCTATGCCGCCAGCGATTTCATCCATAACCAGGTGCGCAGTTTCGTCAGCATCATCCACCCCGATGATTTCTCCGTCGCCGACATGGCGCTGCAGCGGGCATTGACCGCCGGCCAGCCCTTCACCCGGGAGTACCGCATCATGCACCGCGACGGCGGCGTGCGCTGGGTGCATGAGAAGGGCCAGCCGATCTTCGACGAGGACAACCAGATCGCCTTCGTCGACGGCACGGTGTTCGACGTCACGGCGCGCCACCGCACCGAACAGGAGCTGCGCCAGGCGAAGGAAGCAGCCGAGGCCGCCAACATCGCCAAATCCGACTTCCTGGCGATGATGAGCCACGAGATCCGCACGCCCATGAACGGCGTGCTTGGCATGACCGGCTTGCTGCTGGACACCAATCTCGACGACGAGCAGCGGCGCTATGGCAAGACCGTGCAGCAATGCGCCGAGGCGCTGCTGACGCTGATCAACGACATCCTCGACTATTCCAAGTTCGAGGCCGGCAAGCTCACCCTCGAAAACATCGACTACAACCTGGCCGACCTGATCGAAGGCGTCGGCCAGCTGCATGGGCCCAAGGCCCACGCCAAGGGCATCGATCTCGCCGTCTTCATCGAGCCGGACGTGCCGGAATGGGTCTGCGGCGACCCCGGCCGCCTGCGCCAGGTGCTGCTCAATCTCGTGGGCAACGCCATCAAATTCACGGAGATCGGCGGCGTGGCGGTGGAGGCCGGCGTTATCGGCCGCCGCGACGACGGCTCGCTGACGCTGCGCTTCGAGATCACCGATTCCGGCATCGGCATCGCGCCCGATGCGGTGCCGCGCCTGTTCCGCAAATTCACCCAGGCCGATTCCTCGACCACGCGGAAATTCGGCGGCTCCGGCCTCGGCCTCGCCATCTCCAAGCAGCTGATCAACGCCATGGGCGGCGATATCGGCGTCGACAGCACGCCGGGCAAGGGCAGCCGCTTCTGGTTCACCGTCAAGCTGTCCCAGGGCCAGGAGCATGCGATGCGCCAGGGCGCCACGATCGCGGCGCTCAAAGGCTTCCGCGCCCTGGTGGTCGATGACAACGAGGTCAACCGCCTGATCTTCCGCAAGCAGCTGGGCGTCTGGGGCATGACCGTGCAGTCGGTCGCCAACGGTCCGGAGGCGATCGCCGCACTGGATGAGGCGCTGGCGCGGGGCGCGCCGTTCCATATCGCGCTGATCGACCAGATGATGCCGGAGATGGACGGCGTCGAGCTGGGCCGCCGCCTGCGGGACGAGAAGCGGTTTTCCGCCACCAAGCTGATCCTCGCCACCTCGCTGGGCGTGCGCGGCCTCTTGGCGCGCGCCGAGACCTCGGGCTTCGCCATCGCCGTCAGCAAGCCGGTGGCGCAAAGCCGGCTCTATGAATGCGTGACCCAGCTCTGCGGCATCGATGCGCCGGCGCTGCCGGTCGCCGACCGGCCGGCCGAGGCCGATGCCAACGCCATCGTGCCCACCTTGTCGCGCACGCTGCGGGTGCTGGTGGTCGACGACAACCAAGTCAACCAGATGCTGGCGACGTTGCTGCTGGGCAAGGCCGGGCATCGCGTCGATGTGGTCGGCAACGGCTATGAGGCGCTGGAAGCCGTCAGCAGCCGCCCCTATGACGCCATTCTCATGGACATCCAGATGCCGGAGATGGACGGCATCGAGGCGACCCGTCGCATCCGCGGCATGTCCGGTCCGGTGGCGCGGCTGCCGATCATCGCCATGACCGCCAACGCCATGAAGGGCGACCGCGAGCGCCTGCTGTCCGTCGGCATGAACGACTATGTCGCCAAGCCGATCGAGAAGGCGCAGCTGTTCCACGCCCTGGCCCGCGCAACCGGCGATTCCACCGCGCTGGACGCCGCGCCGCCGCTGCCGGCCGCCGCACCCCCCGACACGCCGCCCGCCGTCTCGGCCAAGGCCGACCAGGCGATGCAGCAGATGCTCGATTCCCTTGAAAGCCTAACCGGAACGGATGCCTGATATGAGCCAGACCGCACCCCGCCCCGCCGCCCTCGCCGCGCTGCGAGAATTCGATCAGCTGCGCAACCCCGAGGACTCCCTCAACGGACCGTCGATGGCCGAGACCCTGGCCCGTGCCGAGGAAGCCACCACGCTGCTGAAGCAGAACTACACCGTCTGGGCCCGGGAAGATGTGGAGAAAGGCCAGCGCCATCTCGACGACGCGTCCGGCGATCCGGCCCGGGCACCCGTTCACCTCGACGGGCTCTACGCCATCATGCACAACGTCAAGGGCCAGGGTTCCAGCTTCGGCTATCCGCTGGTGACCCGCGTTGCCCAGTCGCTGTGCACGCTGCTAGGCGCCAAGCATGATGCGGGCGAGCCGATGCTGCGCGTCGCCCAGGCCCATCTGGACGCGCTGAAGCTGGTGCTGGAGCAGAAGATCGAAGGCTCCGGCGGCGAGACCGGCGAGAAGCTGGCCGGCAAACTCGAGACCCTGGCGCAGGATCTGCTGGCGTAAGCCGCCGCCGCGCTATTTCGTCCCGAACAATCTATCGCCCGCATCGCCCAGGCCCGGGACGATGTAGGCATGGTCGTTGAGGTGGTCGTCAAGCGACGCCGCATAGACCGGCACCGTCGGATGCGCCTTGAAAAACACCCGCAAGCCCTCCGGCGCCGTCACCAGCGCCAGGAAGCGGATCAGATCGTCGCCGATGCCGCGCTTGTTCAGCACGTCGACGGCGGCGGCGGCGGAATGGCCGGTGGCCAGCATGGGATCGCAGAGGATGAACAGCCGGCCTTCCGGCTCCGGCAGCTTGACGAAATACTCCACCGGCCGCTTGGTCTTGGGATCGCGGTACATGCCGATATGGCCCATGCGCGCCGAGGGAATCAGTTCCTGCAGGCCGTCGGCCATGCCGAGGCCGGCGCGCAGGATGGAGACGATCGCCACTTTCTTGCCGGCAATGACCGGCGCATCCATGGCGGTGAGCGGCGTCTCGATGCGCTCATGGGTGACCGGCAGGATGCGCGTCACCTCATAGCCCATGAGCAGTGCGATCTCCCGCAACAGCTGCCGGAACTGGATCGTCGGCGTGCGCTTGTCGCGCATCAGGCTGAGCTTGTGCTGGATCAGCGGATGGTCGAGCACATGCAGGTTCGGGAACTCGCGGCGGTCGGCGGTCATGTTGTTTCGTCCTTCGGGAATGCCAACGCGATGATCAGGGAGCCGGCGCACATCGCCGCCATGGCCAGGAAGCCGAGCCCGCCCACGGTCTGGAACAGCCAGCCGGAGACCAGCATCGCCACGCCGATGAGCGGACCCGCCGCCATCACTCCATAAAGGCCCTGGGCGGAGGCGGCAAGGCCGGGCGCCACATGGCGGCCGAGGTAGCTCATGGCCGCCAGATGGGTGGCGGCGAAAGTCAGGGAATGGAGCAGGCCGATGGCGATCAGCGCCGGCCAGCCGACGAAGAACGCCGCCAGCGACCAGCGCAGGATGCCCGCCGCGGCGCCGATCGCCAGCAGGCCGGCGACGCCGGTGCGGCGCAGCACCGTGGCGCCCAGGGCGAACATGATGATTTCAGCGATCACGGTGATGGTCCAGATCAGGCCGATATCCGATTCCGTGTAGCCCGCGCGCAGCCAGTACAGGGTGCTGAAGCTGTAGAGCATGGCGTGGCTGGATTGCACCAGGCTGGCCGCGGCGAGGAACAGCATCAGGCGGCGGTCGGCGATCAGCGCCAGCCAGCCGCCGGCCACCCGATGGGGCGGCGGCCCGGCCGGGCGCGGCAGGGCGATGGCGGCCGCCAGCGCCACCAGCAGCGCGCCCAGCATGAGATAGAGCACGTAATCCGCCGAGCGGCCCTCCAGGATGCCGCCGGCCGTCAGGCTGGCCCCCATGAAGGAGAGCGATCCCCACAACCGCAGCCGGCCATACTGCAGGCCGCGGGCATTGCAGAACTGCAGCGTCATGCCGTCGGTCAGCGGCACCATGTTGGTGATGGACATGGTGGCGAATACCGCCACCGCCAGGATGGCCCAGAAGCTGTCGGTCTGCAGATAGGCCGTATGGAATCCCAGGCTGGCGACGATGGCGGCAATCAGGATCAGCCGCGCATTGCCCAGCCGGTCGGCGGCCTGGGAGAACAGCGGATTGCCCACCAGCTTCACCCACGGCCCCACCGCCAGCAGGAGGCCGATCTGCAGGTCCGACAGATGGCGCGACTCCAGCCAGGTGGGCCAGAAGGGCAAGCCGATGCCCGGCGCCAGGAACACCGCGATATAGCAGGCGGTCAGCCGGAACTGCAGGCCACGGGAATCCTCGGCGGCTGCTGTCATCGCTCGCGCCCTAGGACGCGGCGCGGCCGATGCGCTGGCGCACCGCCGGCGGCAGCGTGGCCGGCTTGTCGCCGATGGTGACTGCCGATCGCAGCGCCGCCGCCGCCGCGTCGGCATCGGACTCGCGCGCCGCATGGACCAGGCAGAGCGGCCGGGCCGGACCCGCCTCCTCGCCGATAGCAGCCATGTCGGTCAGCCCGACCCGGGGATCGATCTTGTCCTCAACTCGCCGCCGGCCGCCGCCCAGGGCCAGCACGGCGAGGCCAATCGCCCGCACATCCATGGCCGCCACATAGCCGGCCTTGGCCGGCGTCACAGGCCGCACCACCGGCGCCCGCGGCAGATGCTTGTCGGGTTTTTCCAGCAGATCCGAAGGTCCGCCCAGCGCCGCCACCATGCGCTGGAAACGCTCGGCCGCTACCCCGCTGTCCCGCGCCTGGCCCAGTGCCGCGCCGGCGGCCGCGTCATCCTGGGCCAGCTTGCCCAGCAGCAGCATGTCGCCGGCCAGCGCGATCGTCACGGCGTCCAATCGCCGGTCGCGCCGCCGCCCGGCCAGCCAGTCAATGCATTCCCGCACCTCCAAGGCATTGCCGGCGGTGCGGCCCAGCACCTGATTCATGTCCGTCAGCAGCGCCGTGGTCGGCAGGCCGCCGCCGGTGGCGACATCGGCGATGCTGGCCGCCAGCTCCGCCGCCTTCTCATACTCCACCATGAAAGCGCCGCTGCCGAACTTCACGTCCATCACCAGCCCTTCGAGCCCCGCCGCCAGCTTCTTCGACAGGATCGACGCGGTGATCAGCGGAATCGACTCGACGGTCGCGGTGACGTCGCGGATGGCGTAGAGCCGCCGGTCGGCCGGCGCCAGATCCGCCGTCTGGCCGATGATGGCGCAGCCGGCTTCCGCCACCACGCGCTTGAAGCGGTCGATGTCGGGCGTCGACACATAGCCGGGTATGGCGTCCAGCTTGTCCAGGGTGCCGCCGGTATGGCCCAGCCCGCGTCCACTGATCATCGGCACGGCGCCGCCGCAGGCCGCCACCAGCGGCGCCAGCATCAGGCTCACCTTGTCGCCGACGCCGCCGGTGGAATGCTTGTCCAGCCGCGGCCCCGGCAGCGTGACGCCGCGCCAGTCGATCACCCGGCCGGAATTCGCCATGGCGCGGGTCAGCGCCACCCGCTCGGCCATGGTCATGCCCTTGAAGAACACCGCCATGGCGAAGGCGGCCACCTGACCTTCCGTTATCGAACCGTCGGTGAGGCCCCTTACGAAGAAGCCGATCTCCGCCTCGCTCAGCGCGGCACCGTCGCGCTTCCGGCGGATCACTTCCTGGGGCAGGAACGAAGCGGCCATGGCTAGTAGCCGGAGCGCGCGCCCTGCGCCGGGCCCTGGCCCAGCGCCGCCAGGATATCGTCCAAGAGGCCGCTGGCACCGATGCGGAAGCTGCGGCCGTCCACATAGCCCGGCCCCATGATCTGTTCGGCAAGATCCGTATAGACCCTCGCCTGCGCCACCGTGCGGATTCCGCCTGCAGCCTTGAAGCCCACGGGAATACCGTCGGTGCGCAGATAGCGGCATTTGTAGATCGGACGGGCGGCATCGATGCCGGGATAGCTGCCGGGTTCGCGGTCCGGCTGGGCGGCGAAATCCCGCGGCGCTTCCAGCGCGCCATAGCGCACGGTCTGCATCATCGCCGCCGCCGCATCCGGCGTGGCGCCGACGGCGATCTTGCCGGTGGAGGTCTTGATGAAATCCGCACCCTCGAGGATCGCCATCTCCGACAGCTCCACATCGGCGGCAAAGAGCTGCTGCGGATCCGCACCGCCGCCACGATACCTGCCGGTTTCCAGGATCACTTTCATCTGACGTCCGTTGCAGGCCTTGCGCGCCTTCCACATCACCGTGCGCCTGTTGGCGAAGCGCTGCTTGGGCACATAGTCCAGGGGCGGAATCACCATGTCGATCTCGTCGGCGCCGTCGGCGACCGCGCCTCCGATCTCGCGCTCGATATCGTCGGGCAGGCCGGTGCCCGCCGGAAAATTCGCCACCGTCGCCACGCGAACGCCGCTGCCGGCCAGCAGTTCCTTCGCCTGCTTGACAAAGCGCGGATAGATGCACACCGCCGCCACATTGCCGAACGGCGTCACCGCGCGCTTGCACAGCGCCGCGATCTTCTCCGGCGTGTCGTCCTCGTTCAGGCTGGTGAGGTCCAGCAGCGGGATCAGCCGCCGCGCCAGCGCCGCGTTGTCGTCAGCCGCCATGGGCCAGGGCCTCGCAATAGCCGGCGATCAGGGTTTGCAGCTTTGTCGCCGCACCAGCGGCCTCGCGCAGGGTCTGTTCATGGCTCAGCGGTTCGCCCATGCCGGCCGCCAGGTTGGTGATCACGGACACCGCGGCGACGCGCAGCCCGCAATGGCGGGCGACGATCACCTCCGGCACCGTCGACATGCCCACCGCGTCCGCACCGAGGCGCGCGAAGGCGCGGATCTCCGCCGGCGTCTCGAAGCTGGGGCCGAGGATCGCCGCATAGACGCCTTCGCCCAGCAGGATGCCGGCACGGCCGGCGACGCGGCCGAGGATGCGCCGCAATTCAGGGTCGTAGGCGTCCTCCATCGGCGGAAAGCGCGGCCCGAACTCCTCGTCGTTCGGCCCGGCCAGCGGATCGGCCGGCTGCATATTGAGGTGATCGGAGATCATCATCAGGCTGCCGGCGCCCATGCCCGCGCGCAGGCTGCCGGCGGCATTGGTCAGCAGCAGCGACTCGCAGCCGAGGCGCTTCAGGGTGCGCACCAGCATCTTGATCGGCTCCGCACCCTTGCCCTCATAGAGATGCACGCGCCCTTGCAGGCAGGCGATCGGCAATCCGCCCAGCGTGCCGAGCATCATCTTGCCCGCATGGCCTTCCACGCCGGGCTGGGGAAAGCCGGGGATGTCTGCATAGGAAATTACTGTCGCCGCTTTGATCGACTCCGCAATCGGCCCCAGCCCCGAACCGAGCACGAGCCCCAGCCGCGGCGCAAATCCGGGAACCCGGGCGCGGATGGCGGCGGCGGCTTTGTCGGGGTGATCGGTCACGAATGGTTTTTGAATATTCATCCGGCTGCCAGGCAACGGCGGAAACAGAAATTCACCACGAAGTCACAAAGAACACAAAGCCGAAGGTGCACGAGCTGTTTCTTTGTATTCCTAGTGACTTCCTGTCCGCCGAAGCTTTAGCGAAGGCGGATTTGGTGAACCCTCTTATGTTATCGAAAATGCTCCGGTCCAAAAGACAACGGCAATAATTCGCCCAGCGTGATCGTGCGCCGCAACCCGTCCGGCCCGCAGAGATGCACCGGCGTGTTGTCGGCGGCAAATTCTCTGAGCCGTTGGCGGCAGCCGCCGCAGGGGGAGACCGGTTCGGGGCTCTCGGCCACGACCAGCACCTCGGCGATCTCCTTCTCGCCCGCCGCCACCATGACACCGATGGCCGAGGCCTCAGCGCATTGGCTCTGGGGATAGGCGGCGTTCTCCACATTGCAGGCGGCATAGAGCTTGCCGCTCCTGCCTTTCAGGCAGGCGCCGACCTGAAAGCCGGAGTAAGGCACATGGGCATTCTTCCGCGCCGCCAGCGCCGCCTGCAGCATGGCGCCGATGCTCATCTATCTATCCTTCACGAAGGGAATTCCGCTCGCTTTCGGCGCGACCGCTCGGCCGACGAAGCCGGCAAGCAATAGCACCGTCAGGATATAGGGCAGCGCCTGAATCAGCTGCACCGGCACGTCGCCGATGCCGGGAATCGACGCGCCCTGCAGTCTAATCTGCACCGCGTCGGCGAAGGCGAACAGCAGGCAGGCGTAGAGCGCCGTCAGCGGCCGCCATTTGCCGAACACCAGCGCCGCCAGCGCCAGATAGCCGCGCCCGGCCGTCATGTCGCGCACGAACTGCGCGTTCTGGGCGATCGACAGATAGGCGCCGGCGATGCCGCAGAGCGCACCGCAGATCAGCATGGCGCGATAGCGCATCCAGACCACGGAGACGCCGGCGGTATCGAGCGCATGGGGGTTCTCGCCGGCCGCCCGCAGCCGCAAGCCGAAACGCGTGCGATAGATCACCCAGGCGGTGAGCGGCACGATGGCGGCGGTGGCGTAGACCAGGATGTTGTGGCCGCTGATGATCTCCGCATAGATCGGGCCGAGCACGGGCACGCCGCGCAGCGCCTCCGCCCCCGGCAGCACGATCGGCGTGAACCTGCCGCCGCTGGTCAGCAGCGGCGTCTGGCCGCCCATTCCGAACCAGGCATTGCCGAGCACCGGCGCCAGGCCTGCCACCAGGATATTGAGAGCCATGCCGGAGACCACCTGGTTGCCGTTATAGGTGATGCTGGCAAGGCCATGCAGCAGCGCCAGCGCGATGGCGACGAAGATCCCGGCAGCCAGGCCGGCCCAGGGCGACAAGGTCACCGCGCCCACGGTGGCGGCGGCGAAGGCGGCGCCGAGCATCTTGCCCTCGAGGCCGATATCCACCACGCCCGAGCGTTCGGCGAACAGCCCGGCCAGCGCCGCCAGCACCAGCGGCACGGCGACGCGCAGGGTCGAGTCCAGCAATGGCAACATCATAACGAAGAAATCGTTCATGCGGGCGCCTCCGCCTGCTGCCGCCGGAACAGCGCGACGATGTGGGGCTTGAACATGTTCTCGAGCGCGCCGCAGAACAGGATCACCAGACCCTGGATCACCACCACCATCTCGCGGGTGATCTGCGGGATGTCGAAGGTCAGTTCCGAGCCGCCCTGATAGAGCGCGCCGAACAGCAGCGACGCCAGCACCACGCCCAGCGGATGATTGCGGCCCATCAGCGCCACGGCGATGCCGACGAAGCCGACGCCGCCGGTAAAGCCCTGCAGCAGATAGTGATGCACGCCCAGGATATCGTTGAAGCCGACGAAGCCGGCGAGCGCGCCCGAGATCAGCATGGCCATGATGATGGCCCGCGAGGGCGAGATGCCGGCATAGCAGGCGGCGCGCTCGCTATGGCCGACGGTGCGGATCTCATAGCCCCAGCGGGTATGCCAGATGAAGATCCAGACGAAGACGCAGGAGAGCAGCGCCAGCAGCGACGCCAGATTGAACGGCGAGCGGGCGATCGAGATGCCGAACCAGGCGGCGATCTCCTGCGCCGTCGGCAGCCAGACTCCCGGCGCGAAATCGCGGCTGCGGGGCGCCTGTTGCCCCGGCTGGATCAGCACATCCACCAGCAGATAGATCATCAGCGCCGAGGCGATGAAGTTGAACATGATTGTCGTGATGACGATATGGCTGCCGCGTTTGGCTTGCAGATAGGCGGGGATGTAGGCCCAGGCGGCGCCGAAGAGCGCCGAGGCGATTACCGCCATCGGCACCACCAGCCAGCCCGTCCAATCATCCAACGCGAGGCACACCAGCGCCACGCCGAGGCCGCCGATATAGGCTTGGCCTTCGCCGCCGATGTTGAACAGCCCGGCATGGAACGCGACCGCGACCGCGAGACCGGCAAAGATGAAGTTGGTGGCGTAGTACAGCGTCGATCCCACCGAGCCGGGATAGACCACCGCACCGTTCACCAGTGCCTTCAGCGCCTCCCAGGGATCGGCCCCCACGGCGATTACCACCAGGCCGGTCAGCAGCAGCGCCGCGATCAGATTGACCAGCGGCACCAGCAGGTAGTCGACCCAGCGCGGGATTTCGTTGGGATTAGCGGCCATGGGGGCACTCGTTGTGTGTTGCCACCACGGAGTCAGCGAGTTCGGCTCGAACAGCCCCCCTCACCCTAACCCTCTCCCCCCGCAAGCGGGTGGAGAGGGGACTGACTTGCGAAAGTCCCCTCGCCCCGCGGAGCGGGGAGAGGGTTAGGGTGAGGGGTCTCTTGAAAGCAGTAAACTTCATCACCGCCATGCCTCACCCCTGCCCGGCGATGCCGGCCATCAGCAGGCCGAGCTTCTGTTCCGTCGCCTCGTCGCGCGGCATCTCGCCGACGATCATGCCGTCGAACATGACGAGGATGCGGTCGGCGAGACCGAGGATCTCATCCAGCTCCACCGACACCAGCAGGATCGCCTTGCCGGCATCGCGCATCGCCACCAGGCGGCGGTGGATGAATTCGATGGCGCCGATATCGACGCCGCGGGTCGGCTGCCCCACCAGCAGCAACGCGGGATCGCGGTCCATCTCCCGGGCCAGCACGATCTTTTGCTGATTGCCGCCGGAAAAGGCCGCCGTGCGCAGCAGCGGATTGGGCGGCCGCACGTCGAAGGCGTCCATCTCCTTCTGGCAGCGGTTGCGCACCTTGGCCTGATCCAAAAGGATCGGGCCGTTGTAAGCGGGATCGTCGTGATAGCCGAGGATGGAGGATTCCGCGGCGCTGAACGGGCCCACCAGCCCCTCGCGCCGACGGTCCTCGGGCACATGGGCCAGCCGCGCCGCACGGGCCGCGCGGGCCAGCTCCTGCCCCGAGGGACAACTGATCGGCTTGCCGTTCAGCTTGATCGAGCCGCTATAGGGCCGCATGCCCGCCAGCGCCTCCAGCAATTCCGTCTGGCCGTTGCCGGTGACGCCGGCGACGCCGACGATCTCGCCCGCGCGCACCTGGAACGACACCTGCTTCACCCGCGCCACGCCGGACGGATCGATAACGCCGAGGTTTTCCACATCCAGCACCACGGCGCCGGGATTGGCCGGCGCCTTGTCGACCCGCAGCAGCACCTTGCGGCCCACCATCATCTCCGCCAGCTGTTCCCGGCTGGTGCCGGCGGTGTCCACGGTATCCACGACGGCGCCCTGGCGCATCACGGTGACGCGGTCCGTAATCGCCATGATCTCCCGCAGTTTGTGCGTGATCAGGATCACCGTCTTGCCCTGCTCGCGGAAGCGCTTGAGCATGACGAAGAGCTGGTCGGCCTCCTGCGGCGTCAGCACGCCCGTGGGCTCGTCGAGGATGAGGATCTCGGCGCCGCGATAGAGCGCCTTGATGATCTCCACCCGCTGCTGGAGACCTACCGGCAAATCGTGGATCAGCGCATCGGGGTCCACCTCCAGGCCGTAGGTGTCGCCCAGCTCCTTCAGCGCGGCGCGGGCCCTGCCCAGGCCGTCCTTCAGCAGCGCGCCGCCTTCGGCGCCCAGTACCACGTTCTCCAGCACGGAAAAATCGTCCACCAGCATGAAATGCTGATGCACCATGCCGATGCCGGCGGCGATGGCGTCGTGGGAATTGCGGATGGTCAGGGGCTTGCCGCCGATGCGGATCTCGCCGGCATCGGCCTGGTAGTAGCCATAGAGGATGCTCATCAGCGTCGATTTGCCGGCGCCGTTCTCGCCGACGATGCCGTGGATCGAGCCGCGCGCCACGCTCACGCTCACATCGCGATTGGCGCGCACCGGGCCGAAGCGCTTATCGATGCCGATGAGCTCGACGGCGGCTGCAGACGCAACGTTTGCAGGGGCGGGGCTGATCCCCGGATTTAACCCGGGGACCGCCCCTGCGGCGCCTGCGTCAAACGACGGCGGCGACGTCATGCCCCGCTACGGGCAGGCGTTGTCGGCCGTGTAGTCATGTACCTGGATCTTGCCGCTGACGATGTCGGCCTTGGCGGCTTCGACCTTGGCCTTCATGTCGTCGGTGATCAGCGCCTGGTTGTTCTCGTCCAGGGCCCAGCCCACGCCGTCCTCGGCCAGGCCGAGCACCTGCAGGCCCGGCTTCCAGCTGCCGTCCTGCGCGGTCTTGAAGGAGTTGTAGACCGCGAGGTCGACGCGCTTCAGCATGGAGGTGAGCATGGTGCCGGGATGGATGTAGTTCTGGTTGCTGTCGACGCCGATCGCCAGCTTGCCCGCATCCTTCGCCGCCTGATAGACGCCGAGGCCGGTGCCGCCCGCCGCCGCATAGACCACGTCGGCGCCGCGGTCGAACTGGCTGCGCGCCAATTCGCCGCCCTTGGTCGGATCGTTCCAGGCGTCGCCGGTGGTGCCGGTCATGTTTTCGAACACTTCGGCGCTGCCATTGGCGTATTTCGCGCCCTGAACATAACCGCAGGCGAATTTGCGAATCAGCGGGATGTCCATGCCGCCGACGAAGCCGACCTTGCCGGTCTTCGACGCCATGGACGCCAGCACGCCCACCAGGAAGGAGCCTTCATGCTCCTTGAAGATGATCGACTGCACGTTCGGCAGATCCACCACGTCGTCGATCAGCGTAAACTTCACTTTGGGGAACTCCGCCGCCACCGTCTTGATCGCCGGCGCCTGGGCGAAGCCGGTGGCGACGATGACGGTGGCGCCACGCTCGGCCAGCTTGCGCAGCGACTGCTCGCGCTGGGACTCGTTGGTGACCTCGAACTCGGCATACTCGACGCCGGTTTCCTTCTTGAACTGCTCGGCGCCGTTATAGGCGGCCTCGTTGAACGATTTGTCGAACTTGCCGCCGAGATCGTAGATCACCGCGGGCTTGAAGTCCTGCGCCGCCGCCGGCGCCATTAAGGCAAAGACCGCGGCCGCAGCCATCATCAGGCGTTTCATGGGGTTTCTACTCCCTGCAATGTTGCTGTTTATGATGGAGATTATGGTCCGGCGAGGATAGCCAAGCGCCGCAACAGGGGCCAGCCCCCATTCGCTTGTTAAAATCGTTACAAACCAATCATCCGGCAGCGGCTTTCGCAGCCGCGAAGCGGCACCTCAGGCGAGGGCGCGGAACGGAACCAGCCGGCGGATTTCCCCGGAGCCCACGAGCTCGGCGACGGCGGCGATGTCGGGCGCCATTTCCCGGTCCTGGTCCCAGAACGCCGCCCGGCCGCGCACGGCGCCGTGGATTTTCTGCAGCAGCGGGCTGGTCTTGAGCGGCCGCCGCAGGTCGATGCCCTGGGCGGCGGCCAGCAGCTCGATGGCGGCGACGGCGCCGCTATTGGCGGCCATCTCGCCCAGCCGCCGCGCCGCATAAGTGGCCATGCTGACATGGTCCTCCTGGTTGGCGGAGGTGGGCAGGCTGTCGACGCTGGCGGGATGGGCCAGGCTCTTGTTCTCCGACGCCAGCGCCGCCGCCGTCACATGGGCCAGCATGAAGCCGGAGTTCAGTCCCGGCTCCGGCACCAGGAAGGCCGGTAGCGCGCTGAATTTCGCATCGGTCAGCATGGCCACGCGGCGCTCCGACAGGGCGCCGATCTCGGCCAGGGCGATGGCGATGACGTCGGCGGCCATGGCCACCGGCTCGGCATGGAAATTGCCGCCGGAGATCACGTCGCCTTCCTTGGCGAAGACCAGCGGATTGTCGGACACGGCGTTCGCCTCGCGAGTCAGCACGCCGGCCGCGTGGCGCAGCATGTCCAGCGCCGCGCCCATCACCTGGGGCTGGCAGCGGAGCGAATAGGGATCCTGCACCCGGTCGCAGTCGATATGGGAGCGGCGGATATCGCTGTCGGCCATCAACTCCAGCAGCGCCGCCGCCACCTCGATCTGGCCGAGCTGGCCGCGGATTTTGTGGATGCGGGGATCGAACGGCGCGTCGCTGCCGGCTGCGGCGTCCACCGACATGGCGCCGGCCGCCAATGCTGCGGCGAACACATTCTCGGCCGCGAACAGGCCCACAAGGCCCAGGGCGGTGGAAGTCTGGGTGCCGTTGAGCAGCGCCAGCCCTTCCTTGGCCGCGAGATCGATTGGCGCCAGCCCCGCTGTCTTCAACCCTTCGACCGCCGGCATGACGCGGCCGCCGACGCGCATCTGGCCGATACCCATCAGCACGCCGGTCATGTGGGCCAGGGGTGCCAGATCGCCGGACGCGCCCACCGAGCCCTTGGACGGCACGCAAGGGTAGGCGCCGGCATTAATCAGCGTCACCATGGCTTCCAGCACCGGCCGCCTGATGCCGGAATATCCCAGCGCCAGGCTGTTCACCTTCAGGATCATCATCAGCCGCACCGTGCGGTCGTCGAGCAGCGGCCCGACCCCGGCGGCATGGGACAGGACCAGGCGGCGCTGCAACTCCATCACCTGGTCGTCGGCGATGCGGGTGTGGGCCAGGCTGCCGAAGCCCGTATTGATGCCATAGACCGTGCGGTGTTCGCGGATGACAGCCGCGACGGTCTCCGCCGACGCCGCCACCGCCGGCCAGCAGCCGGGATCGAGCGCCACGGGCCGCCCGGATTCGAGGAGCGTCCGCAGATCGTCCAGTGTCAGCGTGCCGGGCTTGATGGTGAAGGGGTTGGGGGCCATGGGGGAAACGGTCTCCGTTGCGGAGCCTGTTGATAGCAGGGCGCGGCCCCGCGCTCAAAGTCCAGCCCTCACGTTTGGATCGGCTGCCAGAAGTAGCTGTCGATCACGGTCAGCGCGCGGAAGCCGTTGCGCTCCAGGATCGGCCGGCTGTCGTCGCTGGCCTCCACCGCGAGATAGCGCACGCCGCGCGGCTTGGCGAGGGCGGCGCGCAGCGCCACCAGCCGGCGATAGATGCCGCGGGAGCGGTAGGCGGCCAGGGTAGAGCCGCCCCAGAGCGTGGCGAAGGGGCGGTTGCCGTGGAAACGGATCCAGCCGGCGGAGACCGGCTTGGACCCGGCATAGGCGACGAAGACGGCGAGCGAGCGGGAATCGCGCGCCATCTCCCCGGCCAACGCCTCGCCGAGCCAGCCATGGTCCTCGTTCCAAACCTCGTTTTCGATGGCGACGACGTCCGCCAGGCCGGCGGCGGCTTCGACCCGGCGGATCGCGATGCCGGCCGGCGGCGGCACCGCGCGGCCGTCGGCGGCGATATCCAGCACCATCAGAGTCTCCTGCCCGCCGCGCTTGAAGCCGCGGGCGAGCAGCCGCGCGCCGAGATCCGCCGGCCGGTCATGGCCGTGGACTTTCCATTCGGTTTCGTGATCCAGAGCGCGAAAGCGCGCCACGACCGCATCGATGCAGCCGTCGGCGGATCGTTCGTCCAGCGCTGAGTGCTCGACGGTGTTGTGGCTGGCTTCGGGCTCCGGTCCCACATGCAGGACAGCGCCGGCCAGACGCTCGATCCGGTAGGCGGGGCCGATCGGCGCCGGATCGCTCCGCATCTCCCGGTCGAACAAAGCGAGGATGTCGGCGTCGGACTTCGTCGGCATCGCTGGAGTTTAGCGGCCGCCGGCCTTTCTGCCCATGACCGGCCGCCTCAGATCGGGATCAAGATTTCCGGCGATGCGGTAATCAGATTGCCCTGACCGATCAGGCCGTTCAGATCGGTGCTGACGCCCTGCAGCACGCAGAGATCGAAGAAGGTCTCCGCAGCGCCGGTGCCGTCCAGGTCGAGACGGAGGATGGTGTTGCCATTGACCGTCTCTGTCTGGATGTAGTTGCCGGGATTGGCCAGCACATCGGCGGCCACCGTCGGATCGCCGAAGAAGTCCTGGAGATTGATAACATCGCCGCCGGCGCCGGTTTCGAAATCGGCGATGAGGTCGGCTGCGTCGCCCGGCGCAAGGGTTGAAATGCCGAGCTGGAAGCGATCGGCGCCAGCGCCGCCGATCAGCGTGTCCGCGCCGTTGCTGAAATTGAGTCCGTCTTTGCCGTCCCCACCCAACAGGAGATCGTCGCCATCATCGCCGACGAGGCCGTCATCCCCGGCGAGGCCGGAGAGCGTATTGTCGCCGCTATTGCCGAACATGATGTTGCGAGCGCTGTTACCGGTGCCTTGCAGGTCCCCGGTTCCCAGGAGCAGCAGCGACTCCAGGCCATTGCCGAGCGTGTAATCGATGTAGCTTTGGACCTGATCCGATGTGGAGTCGATCGTGCCGGTCTCCACGATCCTGTCGCCGATGTTGTCGACAATATACGTATCGAAGCCGTTGCCGCCGTTCATCGTATCGGCGCCGGCGCCGCCGTCGAGCGTATCCCAGCCGTCGCCGCCGCTCAGCGAGTCGTTGCCGCCGAGCCCGTCAAGCTTGTTGGAGCCGCTGTTGCCGGCGATCTTGTTGGCAAGATCGTTGCCGACGCCGTCGTAACTGAGCGATCCCAGCAGGGTCAGATTTTCCACCTGATCGTCGAGCGTGAAGTCGCCGACGCTGAACACGCTGTCGGTGCCGCCGCCCTGATACTCGATGACCGTATCGTCGCTGCCGACGACATAGTAGGCATCGTTGCCGGCGCCGCCGGCCATGGTGTCGCTGCCGCTGCCGCCGTCGATCGTGTTGTTGCCGGCATTGCCGCCGAGATAGTTGTCCTGCTCGTCGCCGTTCAACTTCAGCGCCGCCTTGCCGGTCAGCACCGCATGTTCGATGTTGATGAACCGGGAGTCGTCGCGCAGGTCGATGCTGATGGAGCCGCGGACCATGTCGTTGTCGTCGAGCGCAGTCTCCTCGAGGATCACGTCCAGGAGGCTGTCGATGACATAGGTATCGTCGCCGTTGCTGCCGCGCAGGGTATCGGCCCCGGTGCCGCCGTCGAGCCATTCGGCGCCGCCGCCGCCCGTGATGCTGTCATTGCCGGCGGCGCCGAAGCCAATGCCGCCGAACGCTGTTCCAAACGTATCCTTGCCGGCCGTTCCGATGTCGATCTCGGCGGCACCGCCGATGGGTCCCAGATCGGCGAAGCCGCCGCGGGAAAGTCCGGCGAGATCCGTCACCACGCCCACGAGCGTAACGGCTTCGCGGAAGTCTTCACCTGCGGCTTTGCCGTCGAGATCGATTTCAATCATCGTCGAACCGTTCTCCGCCTTGACCCGGATATAGTCCGTGATCGAGCTGCCGCCGGGTATGACGTCGGGCAGAAGCGCGTTGAGATCGACGATGTCGCCGCCGAACGGCGATATCTCGAGATCGCCAACTGTGTCCGAATTGACGAAATGTTTGTCGACGATGAACCGGTCCTTGCCGGCGCCGCCAAGCAGCAGGTCGTGATCCAGCCCGCCGTTCAGCGTATCGTCGCCATCGCCGCCGACGAGCGTGTCGTTGTCGTTCCCACCGCTGATGCTGTCGTTGCCGCCCAGGCCCAGCAGCAGGTTTTCGCCGTTGCCCCCGGCGATCTTGTTGGCCAGGCTGTTGCCCGTGCCGCCAATGTCGCCAAACACACTCAGATTTTCCAGTCCGGCACCGAGCACATAGCTGACCAAGCTCAGCACGCTGTCGATGCCGCCGCTGTCGGCGATCTTGTCGCCGGCATCGTCGACGATATAGGCGTCGTCGCCTGCGCCGCCGGACATGCTGTCGGCGCCGGCGTCGCCCGAAAGAGTATCGCCGCCGTCGCCTCCTGACAGCGTGTCCTTGCCGTCGCCGCCGTCGAGGGAATCGTCGCCCTTCCCGCCGGTCAGCAGGTCCCTGCCGCCGCCGCCCTCCAGCGTGTTGGCGCCGTCGTTGCCGAGCATCTTGTTGTCGAGGCCGTTGCCGGTGCTTTTCGTGGCGAAGCTTCCGGCGGCAACGGTGAGGTTCTCCACATAATCGGTCATCCCATAGGCGCCAGCCAGCTGCACAACCTCGTCGGTGCCGCCGCCGGCAAACTCGATGATCAGATCGTTGACGCCGCCATCGATGTAGTATTTGTCGTTGCCCGCGCCGCCGGCCAGCGTATCCAGCGCATCGTCGGCCGCCGCACCCTTCAGGATGTTCGCGCCGTCATTGCCGATCAGCAGATTGGCACCGCCATCGCCGGTCAGATTCAGATTGGCCTTGCCGCTGAGGGTGGCATGCTCGATGCCCGTGTATTTCGACAGATCGATGGAGATCGACGCCAGAATGTGGTCGCCCGACGTCCCGCCGCCGTCGAAGACGACATCGAGCGCGCTGTCGACGCCAAAGGTGTCGTCGCCGGCGCCACCGTCCATCTTGTCGGCGCCGGCGCCGCCGATCAGCGTGTCGTTGCCGCCGCCGCCGCTGAGGGAATCGTTGCCGGCCTTGCCGTCGGTGTAATTCGAGGTTCCAGCGCCGGCGAGGCTGTCGCCCGCCGCCGTGCCGAAGGTCGGCGCCGTGGAGGCTGGCGCGCCGCCCGGCAGCGCAATCACGCCGTTGGCAATCAGGCCGGCGAGATCGGTGCTCACGCCCAGGAGCGTCGCCGCCGTCAGCGTGTAGGCGATGCCGCCCGTGGCGCCGTCGGCATCGATGTTAAGCTGGGTGCTGCCGCCGACCACCACCGTCTGGATGAAATCCGCCGGATTCGAAACGCCGGGCGCGTAGCCGGACAGCAGGATACTGAGATCCAGCACGTCGCCGCCGGGATTGCCGTCGAAATCGGCGATGACATCCCGGTTTGCGTCCGCGAACCTAACATTGAATGTATCGATACCCGCCCCGCCGATCAGCGTGTCGAAATCTTCCGCGAGATTGAGCGTGTCATTGCTGGCGCCGCCAACGAGCAAGTCATTGCCAAAGAAGCCGTCGACCGTATCATCTCCGGCGCCGCCCTGTAGGAGATCATTTCCGAGGTCCCCGAACACATTGTCGTTGCCGGCGGCGCCGTCGATCGTATTGTTTCCGGTGTTGCCATTAATGGTATTGGCCAGCGCATTTCCGGTGCCGCTGAGGTCGCCGGTGCCAATCAAAGTAAGCCGCTCGACATTTGCGCCCAGAATGTAGTTAACGGAACTCTTGACCTGGTCGAATGCCGAGTCTGTCGTTCCGGTTTCGCTGACCTTGTCGCCGGTACTGTCGACGAAGTAAGTGTCGCTGCCGTCGCCGCCCGCCATGACGTCGGCGCCCGCGCCGCCATCCAGGCTGTTCACGCCGGCGGCGCCGAAAAGCGTGTCATTGCCGTCCTGGCCGAAGAGAGAGGTAGTCCCGGAGTTTGCCGTGATCTTGTTGTTGAACTCGTTGCCGCTGCCGGTCACGGCGGTGGCGCCCGTCAGCTGCAGGTTTTCGATAGCGAGGCCGGCCAGATCGACGGCGGCGTCGCTGATCACCAGGTCGGCGCCGCCGCCGAAGTACTCGATGATCACGTCGCCGGCCTCGAAGTTGTAGACGTCGTTGCCGCCGCCGCCGATCAGCGTATCGGTGCCGCCGCCGCCGGTAAGGGTATTGGCGCCGCCGTTGCCGATCAGCATGTTGTTGCCGCCATTGCCCGATATCGCCAGCGCCGCAAGGCCGGTGAGCGTCGCGTGCTCGATTCCCGCCAGCTTCGCATTCGCGAGGTCGATGGCGAAGGCGCCGCGCACCCGGTCGTTGGCGTCGCCGCCGCTTTCGTTCACGCTGTCGAGGGCGTCGATGATGTAGGTGTCGTTGCCGGTGCCGCCGGTCAGCGTATCGGCCCCGGCGCCGCCCTCCAGCGTGTCCCATCCGGCACCGCCATCCAGCTTGTTGGCGCCGCTGTTGCCGGTCAGGCGGTTGCCGATGCCGTTGCCGGTGGCGTCTATCGCGGCCGTGCCCAGCAGCGTCACATGCTCGATGCCGGCGAAAGGACCGGTCGCCAGATTGACCGACACCGTGGCCCGCACCGTATCGCCCAGTTCGGTGCCGCTGTCGTTGGCGCTGTCCAGGCTGCTGTCCACGACATAGTAGTCGACGCCGGCGCCGCCGTTCATCGTGTCATTGCCGAGGCCGCCATCCAGCGAATCGGACCCCGCACCGCCGAGCAGCGAGTCGTTCCCCTTGCCGCCCAGCAGCGTATCCTGGAATGTGCCGCCATCCAGCGTGTCGGCGCCCTCGCCGCCGATCAGAGAATCGCTGCTGCTGCCGCCGAGGAGGCTGTCGTTGCCGCCGCCGCCATCAAGCGTGTCGCGCCCGGCAACGCCATCGAGCGTATCATCGCCCAGCAGGCCGAACATGAGGTCCGATTGGAATTTGGTGTCGGTCAGCAGGTCGTTGCCGTTGGTGCCTGTGTACTTGGCCATCGCTGGACCTCCGCGGTTGCGCCGTCATGCAACGGGGCGCGGCCATCGTTTGGCGCGCCCCGGAATCGCTCGTATACTGCATGGCGATTATGGTCGATCTCCACAACGTCTCCAAGAAATGCTGCGGCTAAATGTGATGGTAATCACGGCCGGGCCGCGTGAATGTTGCCTGCACACCGCGATAAACGATCAATGGTAAGCTTAATGAAGATGGCTATTTGGTTAAGGCAGTCATCGGCGAGACACGAATTGAAGATGTTTCCTGTCCAGCGGTCCCGTCTGTGATTCCGTCCGGCATTCGAGCCACTGCCGCCGGCCTTTTGGCGTCGATAGGTCTCGCGGCGATCCCCGCCGCGGCGGCGGCCGGCGAGACGCTGGACCGGGTGCTGGCGGCAAAGACGCTGGTGCTCGCGGTGGATGAGGAATACCCGCCCTTCGCCGCGCGCAACTATGCCGGCGAGATGACGGGCTTCGACATCGATGTGGCGCGGGCGCTGGCAGAGCATCTGGGCGTGACGCTGAAGATCGTCACGCCCGGCTGGAACGAGATCGTCGCCGGCGATTGGCGGGGCCGCTGGGATATCGCCATGGGTGGCCTCGAAACGGCGGCCGCGCGGGAGGCCGGATTGGCGCCCGCCGCCGTCTATGCCGATGCGCCGGCTGTGGTCCTGGTGCATCGCGGCGGCGCTGCTGTCGCCGGCCCCGGCGACCTCCGGGGCAAGCGCGTGGGCGTGGAAGCCGGCAGCCGCTATGAGGCCCATCTGCAGCGCGCGATACCGGAAGCGGAAATCGTTCCCTTCGAGATCGAGCCAATGGCCATCGACGACCTGGCCAACGGCAATGGCATGGCACTCGATGCTGTTCTCCTCGGCCTGCTGGCAGCACAGGATGCCGTCGGCATCGGCAAGGCGGTGCAGATCGCCGGGCCGCCGCTCTTCTCCCAGCCCTTTGTCATTGCCGCCGAGCCCGGCGATCCCGGCTTCGAAGCCCGCATCGCCGCTGCTGTGGAAGCCCTGCGCGCTGACGGCACGCTGACCCGGCTGTCGGTGGATCGTCTGGACATCGACGCCGCGCCGCCGGCGCCCTAGGCCCGCAAAAAACCAACTTTTGTCGCTCCGAGACAATGCATGTCGCCCGACCGCCAGAGTCCGTCGCGGCGGCACGGGCTTTCCCGGGGCCCTTGACTAGCGTGCCCTAAATGCAAGATTCCGCAGGATTAATGCCCGCGCGTCCCGCCGAAGAAAGCCCATTTTAGGATCCCCCATGGCCGAAGATACTGGCGAACTCGATCTCAATACGCTCAACGACGACGAGCTCGTGCAGCAGGTGCACGACGACCTTTATGACGGCCTGAAAGAAGAGATCGAGGTGGCCGTTCATATTCTCTTGAAGCGCGGCTGGTCGCCTTACCGCACGCTCACCGAGGCCCTGGTGGAGGGGATGCGCATCGTCGGCATCGATTTCCGCGACGGCATCCTGTTCGTTCCCGAGGTGCTGCTGGCCGCCAACGCCATGAAGGCGGGCATGTTCATCCTGCGGCCGCTGCTGGCGGAGACCGGCGCGCCCAAGATCGGCAAGATGGTCATCGGCACGGTCAAGGGCGACATCCACGACATCGGCAAGAACCTGGTCGCCATGATGATGGAAGGCGCCGGCTTCGAGGTGGTGAATATCGGCATCAACAATCCGGTCGAGAACTACCTGAAGGCGATCGACGAGCACGCCCCGGACATCCTCGGCATGTCGGCGCTGCTCACCACCACCATGCCCTACATGAAGGTCGTCATCGAGGCGCTGGTGGAGAAGGGCATCCGCAACGACTACGTCGTGCTGGTGGGCGGCGCGCCGCTGAATGAGCAGTTCGCCAACGCCATCGGCGCCGACGCCTATTGCCGCGACGCCGCCGTGGCGGTGGAGACGGCCAAGACCTTCATGGGCAAGCGCCAGGGCAGCGCGTTTGCGAAGAAGTAGGCGGCGCGCCGGCGCGCGTCATTCCGCCGCCCGCTGTTTCCATCCGCCAAGTTCGGCCAGCACCTGTTCCGTCGTCCGCTGGCGGCAATAGCCCTTGATCGCCCGCAGGGTGGCGTCGTGCCGTTCCCGGGTCTGGGTGGCGCAGGCGTCGTCGATCAGCGTCACCAGGAAGCCTTCGTCGCAGGCGTCACCCGCCGCCGATGCGACGCACTGGTCGGTCAGGATGCCCATGACGATCAGATACTCGATGCCGAGATTGCCCGGCACCCAGGCGATGTTGGTGGAAACGAACACGCTCGGCGACATCTTGGGGATGACGATCTCGTTGGGCAGCGGCTTCAGCTCGTCGGCGACCTGGGCTTCCCCGGAGCCCTTGGCGAGGAAGATGCCGGAGACCTTGTAGTCCAGGCTGCGGCCGCGGTCATCAAGGGTGTAGGACTCGACCGTCGTAAACAGCACTTCGACGCCGGCGCCGCGGCAGGCCGCCAGCAGCCGCTTGCCGTTGGGAATGACCGTGCCGGCCATCCGCTCCCAGAAACAGGCATAGTCCGGCTCGTCGCGCACCTTTTGCGGGCTGTACTCGCCGTTCTGGATGTCGATCAGCAGCAGGGCCGCGCGGACCGGTTCCAGGGAGCGCCCGCGGAAAGGAAACGTCGCCCGCCAGCGACAGGGCATCGGTCTCGCTTCAGTTCAACTCCTTCTCCCTGTCTAGTTCTCGGCACGCGCCGCTGACTGCGGCAGCGCCGGCATCCAGGCGGACCCTATCGCCGGCGCCTTCGCCAGGCAGGAAAACGCCCGGCGCGGAACCGCGGCGCTGGCTAGTAGGCTTCGACATACAGCCGGCACTGTTCCTCAGGCGGCAGCTTGCCGATGTAATCCAGTTCCCAGCGTTTGTAGCGGCTATAGGTCTCGTAGAGCGGCGGCGGAAACCAGCCGCGCACGGTTGCATCGGCCTCCAGCGCATCCAGCGCCTCGCCGAGGGATTGCGGCAGCCGGGCGAGACCGCGCGCGCGGCGCTCCTCGACGCTCATGGTCTCGGGATCGGCCTCGGTCACCGGCGGAGTCGGCAGCTTGCGCCCGATGCCGTCCAGCCCCGCCAGCACCAGCAGCGCCAGGGCCAGATAGGGATTGGCGGTCGCATCGGCGGCGCGATACTCGAAATTGTATTGCGCCGCCGGGTCGGCGCCCGGCGTCTCGAAGACCGGCGCGATGCGCACCGCCGCCTCGCGGTCGCGATAGCCAAGATTGTTGTAGGCAGCACTCCAGCGGTGGGGCGTCAGCCGCAGATAGGACACCAGGCTGGGCGCCGTGACCGCGCAGAGCGCGGGCATATGGGCAATGATTCCCGCGATGAACTGGCCGGCAACCGCGCCAAGCCCATAGGGGGCGCCGGCATCGTAGGTGACGGGACGGCCGGCCTTGTCCCACAGGCTGAGATGGATATGCACGCCGCTGCCGACGCCGCCGGTGCTGACCATCGGCGCAAAGGTAGCCTTGTGTCCAAGGCGGTGCGCGGTGGCGCGGGCGATCTCGCGGACCACGATCGCGCAGTCGGCGGCACGCACCGGGTCGCCCGGGCGGTACGTCACCTCGTACTGCCGGGCGCCGAATTCCGGCATGTAGGAATCCACATCGACGCCGGCCATGCGCAGCCCGTGGAGAAACGCGGCGCCGAACTCGCCATGGCGCCGCACCGAGCCCAGGCTGTAGGCGCCGGCGACGTTGGCCTCAGCACCGCTATAAACGAATTCCTGTTCCAGCGCCCCCAGCAGGCGCAATCCCGTTTCCTGCTCCAACGCGGCCAGCGCGCGCCTCAGGAAGCTGCGGGGGCAGCAGTCCCAGGGGGTGCAGTCGGTATTGACGACATCGCAGAGGTAGAAATGCTCCGGCGGCGAGCCGTCGCCGAACTCCACCCGCACCTTGGTGGCGGGATCCGCCATCAGCAACAAATCGCCGAACGGCCCGAAGGGGCTGTTGCCGATCGGGCCGAAGGCGGAGATGGCGATGTTGGTGGGCGTCCAGCCGATCCCCTTGGTCAGCCGCGCCGCAAGGTCCTTCGCGGGAAAGCCCTTGCCGCGGACCTGGGCCGCGATGTCGCTGTAGCAGAACATGATCAACTCGTCGCGATGCAAGAACACCTCCCCAGGCCGCCGGGCGCCGGTAAACGCCGCCGGCTATCGGTACCGCGGCGAACCCCGCCAAGGCAATACAACCGCGCCGATGCCGGCGCCACAGAACCGCCGCGATCGCGCCGCGTCCTCGCCGCCATAGAATGGCCATATCAAGTCGCGTCGTGAAAAAATGCGGGAGCGAGGCGATGAAGCGTAGGGCGATCATTTTCGGCTTGGTTCTGTCTTGCGGCCTGGCCGCGCTGATCGGATTCGGAGCAGCGACCTCAAAACAAACAGCACCCGGGTTTCGCGACGGCGATCTCATCTTCCAGCACTCGGCCGGCCGGCAATCCGCGGCGGTGCTCGCCGCCACCGGCAGCCCCTTCACCCATATGGGCATCGTCCGCTTGCGCGGCGGGACGCTCGTCGTGGTCGAGGCCATCGGGCCGGTGCAGGAGACGCCGCTGGAGGAATTCATCGGCCGCGGCGAGGGCCGGCGCATTGCGCTCTATCGCCTGCGCGACCTGCCGCCGGAAGCGACCGTCCAGATGTTCCGCGCCGCCGAGCGCTACTACGGCCGGCCCTATGACATTCTGTTCCGGCCCGGCGATGACGCGATCTATTGCAGCGAGTTGCCGCGCCTGGCCTTCGCCGCCGCCGGGATCGATCTCGGCCGCGAGCAGAAACTGCGCGATCTCAACATCGCCGACGCCGCCGTGACCGCCCTGATCGCCGCCCGCTGGCAGAAGCATCCCGATTGCAAGGCGGCCGGCAGCGCCGAAGCCTGCACGCGCATCATCGCCGGCCAGCCGATCGTCACCCCCGCCTCCATCGCCGCCGACAGCGATGTCGATCTGATCTATTCGGATTTCTGACCGGCATTCTTCAGCCGTCTCCTGAAGGAAGACCCGCATGCCGAGGCGCGAAGCCGCGGAGAATCGCACAACGAACCTGTATCGCGCGCAAGAGAAGGAATGATCGTTGAATCGCAAGCTCATTTTCCCTTCTCCGCGCCTTCGCGCCTCCGAGTGCAAGAATCTTGCGCCACCCTATCGGTTCATGGTCGTCATGCTGTCTGGAAATTGTTGTTTTGACAATTCATAGGAACATATTCTATAGTGAAGTCGCGTTGGATGAGTCCTGCCGCCTCGATGTTGGACATTGTGTATCGGATCGATTATGGCGCCGCGCGGGCGGCGACGGCGGCTGGCGGCAATTCGGCGCGCCGCCCGGATCCGCCGGGGATTCCCTTGTATGGCATCGTTCGGCGAAAATCATTTTTGCCGGAATCGCCGATTTCGCGGAATCGTCCTGTCGAATCAGACAACTGTGCCGTGGGGAAATAGGCGAAAATAGCGCAATTCGCGGCCGGCGCCGGCCGCTGTCGCAGGGCGGCCCCGGATGCTAGCTTCCGCCGTCATGCGCATCACCATCGCCGCCGTCGGGAAGTGGAAGGCCGGGCCGGAGAAGGCCCTGTTCGAGGAATACCGCAAGCGGCTGAAATGGCCGCTGGCGCTGAAGGAGGTGGAGGATCGCCGTCCCCTGCCGGCGCCGCAACTGAAAGCGCGCGAGGCGGCGCTGTTGCGAGCAGCGCTGCCCGGGAAATCCGGCGACCTGCTGGTGATAGCATTGGACGAGCGGGGCAGGAGCCTGGCCAGCGAGGCGCTGGCGAGGCAGATTTCCGCCTGGCAGCAGCGCGGTATCGGCGAGGCGGCCTTCGTTATCGGCGGCGCCGGCGGTCTGGATGAGGGCCTGAAGAAAGACGCCGGAATGCTGCTGTCCCTGGGCGCCATGACCTGGCCCCATATGCTGGTGCGGGTCATGCTGATCGAACAGCTCTATCGCGCCCAGCAGATCCTGGCCGGCCATCCCTACCACCGGGCCTAGTCCTCGGCTATCTTGCCTCCCTCCAAACCCCCTGCAGGAGAATCAATGTGAATTACCGGATCAGCCGCCTTCTGGCCGGCCTGTTGCTTGCGGCCGGCCTTTCGGGCTGCGTCGCCGCCACCAACCCGATCGGCCCGCCGGAGGCGGCGGTGGAGGAGCCGCGCCTGCTGGGCGTCTGGACCGCCGATGGCGGCGGCGGGGACAACCGCGCCTGGGAATACGTCCACATCCTGGCCAAGGGCGACGACAGGAAGCATCTGGACATCCTGGTCGCCAATCACGAGGAGAAGACCTGGGTGGTGTTCGACGGCTATGTCACCGCCGTGGGCGAGCGGGAATTCCTCAACCTGCGCATCGTCGCTGCCGACGGCGCCACCACGGCGCAGATGGAGAAGTACCAGCAGCGGGCGAACCATCCCTACGGCTTTGCCGCCATCGCCTTCGAGAGCGACGGCCGGTTGAAGGCGGCTTATGCCGGCGAAGTGCTGGCAAAGGCAGTGCAGGCCAACCAGCTCGCCGGCGAGACCCAGGGCGATTGGGACGTCTTCGTCTCCGCCCCCTCGGAATCGATCGCCAGTATCCTGGCTGGCGCTGACGAAGCCGTGCTGTTCGCCAAACCGTTCTACTACAAGCGGCTCGGGCCTTGAGCCGGGCCGAGGAATTCGCGGATGCGGGCCGCAGTCTGTTCCAGCCCCTCGCGGCCCGTGCCGAGACTGGTCAAGAGGACGCGATTGCCGCCGGCCAGTTCTAGAAATGCCTCGCGGATCGAGTCGCCGTCGCCATCGCGGCCCGTCTCCAGCACCCCAACCGCGAGAATATCGGCCAGGGCATAGGACCGCAGCTCGCGGCCGAATATCGGTCCCGAGCGGTCCACCGTGACCCTTCCGGGATCGCGATCGAAGATCAGGCGGCTGCGCGGACTCTGGCCCAGCATGGCAAGACTGGCGAGGAGCACGCCGCACCCGACCGCAAGGCCGAGATAGAACTCCCATTCCCGCAGCGGGCGCTCCGACTTGCCGATGTTACCCAGGACCAGGCTCAGGCAAATCAAGCCGCCGAGGATGAATAGGGCGAAGATAGACCGGATCACCCAGACCCGCCCCGGCGCATCCCGCAATACGAGCCGCTGCGATGTCCATTCGCAGATCTCCAAGCCGGACCTCCATGCGGGCCAATCCCGCGGCGCCCTACTTGCCCGACAATCCCGTGACAATTCGTTAACGGCGCCGGCGCTGGAGCGCGCCCTACCCTTGCCCCAATCCAGCCGCTATATAGACCGGCATGTCAGCGAAACGACCGCGCCCCATCATCCTCTGCATCCTCGACGGCTGGGGCGAGCGCCACGACCAGGACCATAACGCCATCCGGCTGGCCCATACGCCCGTATGGGACGGCCTTATGCGCGACTGTCCCCATGGGCTGATCGACGCCTCTGAACTCCATGTCGGCCTGCCCCAGGGACAGATGGGCAATTCCGAGGTCGGGCACATGAATATCGGCGCCGGGCGGGTGGTGATGCAGGACCTGCCGCGCGTCGACGCCGCCATCGCCCTGGGCGAAATCAAGGCCAACCCGGCGATGACCGCCTTCATCGGCAAGCTCAAGGCCAGCGGCGGCGCCTGCCATCTGATGGGCCTGATGTCGCCGGGCGGCGTGCATTCCCACCAGGATCATATCGCCGCTTTGGCGCGCATCCTGGATGAGGCCGGG
Source organism: Dongiaceae bacterium (assembly GCA_046154965.1). Taxonomy (GTDB): domain Bacteria; phylum Pseudomonadota; class Alphaproteobacteria; order Dongiales; family Dongiaceae; genus DATKFM01. The sequence continues at coordinate 35,871 of JBJXDY010000029.1, forward strand.
ATTCCCGTCGCCATCCACGCCTTCCTCGACGGCCGCGACACGCCGCCCTCCGGCGCCCGCGGTTTCGTGGCGGATTTCGAGCGCGGCATCGCCGGCCTGCGCGGCGCACGGATCGCCACCATCGGCGGCCGCTATTTCGCCATGGACCGCGACAAGCGGTGGGAGCGGGTGGCGCTGGCCTATGACACTCTGGTGGATGGCAAGGGAGAGACCGCGGCCACGGCGATCGCCGCCATCGATGCCGGCTATGGCCGCGGCGAGACCGACGAATTCGTGAAACCCACGGCGGTGGCCGGCTATCGCGGCATGAAGGACGGCGGCGGCGTGCTGATGGCCAATTTCCGCGCCGACCGCGCGCGCCAGATCCTGACGGCGCTGCTGGACCCGAAGTTCGACGCCTTCGTCCGCCCGCGCGTGGTGAAATTCGCGGCGGCGCTGGGCATGAGCGAATATTCGACGGCGCTGAATTCATTCATGCCTGCGCTGTTTCCCGCCGAACGGCTGCGCCATGTGCTGGGCGCGGTCGTCGCCGATGCCGGCATGACCCAGCTCCGCATCGCCGAGACCGAGAAATACGCCCATGTGACGTTTTTCCTCAACGGCGGCGAGGAGACGCTGTTTCCCGGCGAGGAGCGCATCCTCGTGCCGTCGCCGAAGGTGGCGACTTACGATCTGCAGCCGGAGATGTCGGCATTCGAAGTGACGGACAAGCTGGTGGACGCCATCCGCGCCGGCAAGTTCGACCTCATCGTCGTCAATTACGCCAACACCGACATGGTGGGCCATACCGGCGATCTGAGGGCCGCGATCAAGGCGGTGGAGACCGTCGATGCCTGTCTCGGCCGCCTGCGCGATGCGGTGGCGGCCCGGGGCGGCGCCATGATCGTCACCGCCGACCACGGCAATGCGGAAACCATGCAGGACCCTGAGACCCGCGAGCCGCACACCGCCCACACCCTGAACCGGGTGCCGGTGATTCTGGTCAATGGCGCGGCGGCGGTCCGCAAGCTGCGCGACGGCCGGCTGGCCGATATTGCGCCGACACTGCTATCGCTGATGGGACTGCCCCAGCCGGCGGAGATGACCGGGCGGTCGCTGATTCCGGCAGACGCCGCCGCGGCGACCGCCGAGGAAGCCGGACGGCGTGCGTTGGCCTGATGCCCGGCCGCTGGCCCGCATCGCTGCCGCCGGAGCGTTCGCGCTGGCGCTGACCTCATTTGCGGTAGCCGAGCCCGGCCTCAATCGCGGCGACGATCCCCTGCGCCATGTGGAGGATGCCATCGCCGCCGAAGAGCAGCGGCTGCAATCCCTGACCTCGCAATCCCAGGATCTGGGCGCCGAGATCGACCGCCTGCAGCAACAGCTGGTGGACGCCGCGGCCCAGGTGCAGCAGCGGGAGGTGGAGCTCGCTGAGCTCGACCAGCAGGTGATACTGCTGGAAACGACCCGCGCAGCGAAGCTGGCGGTGCTGGAAGATAAGCGCTCCGATCTCGGCGCGCTCGTGGCGGTGCTGCAGCGGCTGTCGATGCAGCCTCGGGAGGCCCTGATCCTGGGATATCAATCGCCGCAGGACATGGTTCTAAGCGCCGAACTGCTGAACTATGCGCTGCCGGGCATCCAGGCCAAGGCAGCACGGCTGAAACAGGAATTGGCCGACATCCAGGGCCTGCGCGAGGATGCCGAGCAGCAGCGCCGGGAGATCGCCACGGCGGCCGAATCCCTGCGCGGCGTGCGCGAAGGCATCAAACGTCTGGTGGCGCTGAAGGCCAGCCTGCGCCGCATCACCGAGGAGGACCGTGCGGCCGCCAATCAGCGGGTCGAGGAACTGGCCCGGCAGGCCGAGGATCTGCGGGAGCTGCTGGCGGCGCTGCCGGCCATGCCGCGGGCGCCGGAGATCAAGCCGGAGGACGGCAGCGCGGCCACTGCCCCCGCCGTGCTGCGGCTGGAGCCGCCCAAAGACCTGAAAGACTTCCCGCGCAAGCGGGACGGGGTGATCCCGCCGGTCGTGGGCCGCGTGGCGGCCGGTTTCGGCCAGAGCGCCGAAGACGGCACGAAAAGCCAGGGAATCCTCTTCGAAACCATGCCCGGAGCCCAAGTCGTGGCTCCCCATGACGGCCAGGCGGTCTTTCGCGGCCCTTTTCGCAGTTATGGCGAGCTTTTGATTATCGAACACCGCAACGGATATCATACACTCCTGGCCGGTTTGGGCCGGACCGACATCGTCGTCGGACAATGGTTGCTAGCCGGCGAACCGGTTGGTGTAATGGCTGGGTTGGAAAGCGGCCGGCCCCGGCTCTATGTGGAATTCAGGCGCCATGGCAATCCGATTGACCCATGGCCCTGGCTCGAAGCCCGTATGAACAAGGTGGAATAACGATCCCATGCGATATGCCCGTTTCGCGGCTGTGACTGCCGCCCTTCTGCTGTCGGCCGGCACTCTTGCGACCGCACAGACGACGAACAACAGCGACACCTACGAGCAGTTGCGGCTGTTCGGCGACGTCTTCGAGAAGGTCCGCGCCGACTATGTGGAGGAGGTGACCGACGAGCAGCTGATCGAATACGCGATCAACGGCATGTTGAGTTCGCTCGATCCCCATTCCAGCTACCTGACCGCCAAGGACTTCGAGGAGATGCAGGTCCAGACTAAAGGCGAGTTCGGCGGCCTGGGCATCGAAGTCACCATGGAGAACGGCGTCATCAAGGTGGTGTCGCCGATCGACGAAACGCCGGCGTCGCGCGCCGGCCTGCAGCCGGGCGACTACATCATCCAGCTCGACGGCGAACCGGTGATGGGCCTGAACCTGTCGCAAGCCGTGGACAAGATGCGCGGCCCGGTGGACTCCAAGATCGTGCTGACCGTGCAGCGCGGCGACGGCGAGCCATTCGAGGTCACGTTGGTGCGCGCCGTGATCAAGGTGCAATCCTCCCGGGGCCGCCTCGAACAGGGCGACATCGCCTATCTGCGGGTCACCAGCTTCACCGAGCAGACCGGCAGCGGCATGGAGGCCTCCTTCAAGAAACTGAAGGACGAGGCCAAGGGCAAGCTGGTCGGCGTCGTCCTCGATCTTCGCAACAATCCCGGCGGGCTGCTGGACCAGGCGATCGCCGTGTCCGACGCCTTCCTGGACAAGGGCGAAATCGTCTCCACCCGCGGCCGTCACGAAGACGAGGCGCAGCGCTACAACGCCCGTCCCGGCGATATCGCCGAGGGGCTGCCTGTCGTCATACTGGTGAATGGCGGTTCCGCCTCGGCGTCGGAGATCGTCGCCGGCGCGCTGCAGGATCATCGCCGCGCCATCGTCATGGGCACGAAGTCATTCGGCAAAGGCTCCGTGCAGACGATCATCCCACTGCCCGCCCACGGCGCCATGCGGCTGACGACGGCGCGCTACTACACGCCGTCGGGGCGGTCGATCCAGGCGCTTGGTATCGAGCCTGATATCAAAGTGGAGCAGGCCAAGCTCGAGGTCGTCGAGCCGGCGCGCCGCCTTGGCGAGGCCGATCTGCCCGGTGCCCTGGACAATCCGGATGCGACGGAGACCGGCGAGGAGCCGGCGCCGCAATCGAATTCCACCACGCCGCCGGGCGAAGGCACGGCGCCGGCGACTACCGGCAATGGCGGCGCCGGTGCTGCTGGGGCAACGACCCCGCCGGCGCAGCCGGTAGACTACCAGCTTGCCCGCGCGCTGGATCTGCTCCATGGCATCGCGCTCTATCGCACCAGCCAGCTCAACTGACCGGACGAGGCCGCGGCGCGCCGGTACATGTCCGGCGCTGCCGCGGCATCAACCGGACCGGCCGCCTCGCGGCCTCGCGCCATGACGAAGCAGGACTTCTCGCACCTGCCCTACCGCCGCGGCGTCGGCATCATGCTGCTGAACGATCGCGCCGAAGTGTTCGTCGCCCAGCGCATCGACATGCCCTCCAACGCCTGGCAGATGCCCCAGGGCGGCATCGATGAGGGCGAGGATCCCGCCGCCGCCGCCTGGCGCGAGATGGCCGAGGAGATCGGCACGGACAAAGCCGAACTGCTGGCGGAAAGCCGGGACTGGCACCGCTACGATCTGCCCCCCGACCTGGTGCCGCGCCTGTGGAAGGGCCGGTATCGCGGCCAGGAACAGCGCTGGTTCGCCTTCCGCTTCGCCGGCAGCGACGACGACATCGATATCGAAACGGAGAATCCGGAATTCAGCGCCTGGCGCTGGGCGTCGCTGCCCGAACTGCCGTCGATCATCGTGCCGTTCAAGCGGCAGCTTTACATGCAACTGGTGGAGGAATTCCAGCCGGTGGTGTCGAAGCTCGTCGGCGCGAAGCGCTGAGCCGCAAGGGCATTGGCGCTAAGCGCCAGCGCGGGCGAGACGGGTGATGCGCAGGCGCAACCAGTTTGCAGCGACCGTGGTGATGACGCGGCTGAGGAGGCCGTTGGGTTTGAATCCCACCGCCTTGAGCGACATGCCGACAGCGCGCTCCAGATGTTCGCGCCGGTAGTAGCCGAAGGCGCGCCGGACATAGGCTTTCACGAAACGCCGGCGCTCATAGGTTTCGCCGCTATGATTGGCGGCGTAGTAGGCATAGGCCAGCTCGTCGTCCTCGGTTTCGGTGATGCGCGACAGCGCGATCATGAACCGCTTCACCGGTCCCACCTTCTCTTTCTCCAGGTAGTTCTTCAGATGCTGATAGAACAGCCGGTAATGGCGGAACTCGTCGGCGGCGATGTGGCGGCAGACTTCCTTGAGCACCGGTTCCTCGGCCGCATCCATCAGTGCGCTGTAGTAGGAGCTCGTGCCGGTCTCGACGATGCACCGCGCCACCAGCTCGCCGCAGCGTGAGCCGCGGATCGAATCGATGCGCCCGGTGTCAATCTTGATGCCGTCGGTGAAACGCTTAAATGCGACATCGAAATCGAAGCTGGGATCGGCGAGCTTGGCCCAGCGGGCGAGCGCCTTGCCATGCTGCACTTCTTCCAGGGCCCAATTGCGCGCCGCGTCCTGGAATTCGGGATCGTCGCCGAAAACGCTGCACAGATAGCTGCCATAGTCGCCGCCATTGGCCTCGACTAGGCTGGCGGCCTTGGCGATATTCAGCAGATCGGGATCGACCCGGGAGGGATCGAACTTGTCCCAGGCAATGCTTTCGAGCGTCCAGTGCGTCATCCTGTTACCCATGCCGTCGCCCGCGCTTGCGTGAGCCACAGGGCCGGGCCCGGCCCATGCGAATCAATCGCATATTTTGGGTATCCCCGGAAGCGGACGCAAGGGGGGCTAAATGGGCGCGGTTGCCGGAACAAACTCAGTACAAGGGTGTTAGGACGCCGGACCGTGGCGCGCATTTTATGGGAAACCAGGATTAGTAAACCGGGTTGTCCAGGACCGCGATCTTGGCTTCGCCGACGGCGATCACCTGCTCCAGCCGGTCGCGCGTCGGATCGTCCTTTGCCTCGGCCAGATCTTCGCGCGCATTGCGCATTTCGGCCTCAACCGCCCCACGGTCGATGTCTTCCAGCATGGTCGCCGATTCCGCCAGCACGGTGCAGCGTTCCGGCGTCACCTCGGCAAAGCCGCCGGCGACGAAGATGCGCTGGGCCACCTTGCTGCCTTCGAAGATCGCGATGAGGCCCGGGCGCACATTGGAGATCAGCGGGGCATGTCCGGGCAGGACGCCGATATCGCCCTCGGCGCCCGGCACGACCACCATCTCGACAGCCTGGGATACCAGCAGACGCTCTGGCGAAACGAGTTCGAACTGGATTTGATCGGCCATGGGCTTTGCCTTGCTTTGCTGTCCTGAGTCTTCCCGCCCAACGGAGTGGCGGGCGGGCAAAGATCAAGTTCAGGCGGCCTCGGCCGCCATCTTGCGGGCCTTGTCCACCGCTTCCTCGATCGTGCCTACCATGTAGAAGGCGGCTTCCGGCAAGTCGTCATACTTGCCTTCGCAGATACCCTTGAAGCCCTTGATGGTGTCTTCCAGCGCGACGAACTTTCCCGGCGAACCGGTGAAGACTTCGGCGACATGGAACGGCTGAGACAGGAAGCGCTGGATCTTGCGGGCGCGGGCCACCACCAGCTTGTCCTCTTCGGAAAGCTCGTCCATGCCAAGGATGGCGATGATGTCCTGCAGCGACTTGTAGGACTGCAGCACGCGCTGCACTTCGCGGGCGATCTTGTAGTGCTCCTCGCCGACCACGCGGGGATCGAGAATGCGGCTGGTGGAGTCCAGCGGATCGACGGCGGGATAGATGCCGAGTTCAGCGATTTGCCGCGACAGCACGGTGGTGGCGTCCAAGTGCGCGAAGGAGGTTGCAGGCGCCGGGTCGGTAAGATCGTCGGCGGGCACGTAGATGGCCTGCACCGAGGTGATCGAGCCCTTCTTGGTGGTCGTAATACGTTCCTGCAGCGCGCCCATGTCGGTGGCCAGCGTCGGCTGATAGCCCACCGCCGAGGGAATACGGCCCAGCAGCGCCGACACTTCGGAGCCCGCCTGGGTGAAGCGGAAGATGTTGTCGACGAAGAACAGCACGTCCTGGCCTTCCTCGTCGCGGAAATACTCGGCAACCGTCAAGCCGGTGAGGCCGACGCGGGCGCGGGCGCCCGGCGGCTCGTTCATCTGGCCGTACACCAGTGCTGCCTTGGACTGGCCGCCATCGAGCTGGATGACCTTGGACTGGATCATCTCGTGATAGAGATCGTTGCCCTCGCGGGTGCGTTCGCCGACGCCGGCGAACACGGAGTAGCCGCCATGGGCTTTGGCGATGTTGTTGATCAGCTCCATGATGATGACGGTCTTGCCGACGCCGGCGCCGCCGAACAGGCCGATCTTGCCGCCCTTGGCATAGGGCGCCAGCAGGTCGACCACTTTGATGCCGGTGATCAGCACCTGGGCTTCCGTCGACTGGTCGACGAATTCCGGCGCCGGGCGATGGATCGGGTAGGACTTCTTCGCGTTGACGGGGCCGCGTTCATCCACCGGCTCCCCCACCACATTGATGATGCGGCCCAGCGTCTCCGGCCCGACCGGCACGGTGATCGGCGCGCCGGTATCGGCCGCCTGCTGGCCGCGCACCAGGCCGTCGGTGGTGTCCATGGCGACGGTGCGAACGGTTTTCTCGCCCAAATGCTGCGCCACTTCCAGCACCAGGGTCCTGCCCTGGTTCTGCACATGGAGCGCATTAAGGATCGCAGGCAGATCGCCTTCGAACTGCACGTCCACCACGGCGCCCAGCACCTGGGTGATCTTGCCGACTATGTTCTTCGCCATTTCGAACGTTCCTTTCAGTAGGGGCGATCCCCGGGTTTAATCCGTGGACCTTGTCGCCCAGGACGCGCGCCGCGCGCCCCTACAAAGCCTCGGCGCCGGAGATAATCTCGATCAGTTCCCTGGTGATATAGGCCTGACGCGAGCGGTTGTAGTTGATGGTGAGCTTGTTGATCATATCGCCGGCGTTGCGGGTTGCGCTGTCCATCGCGGCCATGCGCGCGCCCTGCTCGCTGGCGCCGTTCTCCAGCAAGGCCCGGAAGACCTGCACCGACAGGTTGCGCGGCAGCAATGCCGTCAGGATTTCCGCCTCGTCCGGCTCATACTCATAGGACGCTGGCGATCCGGAGGCTGCGGCGGAACCTTCCGCGGCGGCGGCCACGAACGGGATGACCTGCTGGATCGTCACGATCTGCGTCATCGCCGATTTGAAGCGATTGTAGATAATGCGGCAGACATCGAATTCGCCGGCTTCGAACATCCCGGTGATGCGGCGGGCGATGCGGTCGGCGGCTTCGAAGGTCAGGCGCGGCTTGGCCACATCCTCGATCGTGCCGAGGATGAGATTGCCGAAGTCGCGCCGCAGCTGATCCCGGCCCTTGCGGCCGACGCAGAGGACCTTCACTTGCTTGCCGGCGCCTTGCAGCTCGCGGATCAAGCGGCGTGCACCGCGGACGATCGACGAATTGAAACCGCCGCAGAGGCCGCGGTCGGAGGTCATGACCACGATCAGATAGACCTGGTTCTTGCCATTGCCTGCCAGCAGGCCGGGCGCGCCCTCCTGACCGGCAAAGCTTGACGCCAGAGAGCCTAGCACCCGCTCCATCCGCTCGGCGTAGGGCCGCGCGGCTTCAGCTTGCTCCTGGGCGCGCCGCAGCTTTGCCGCCGCGACCATCTTCATGGCCGAAGTGATCTTTTGCGTCGACTTGACGCTGTTGATGCGAACGCGGAGGTCCTTGAGACTGGGCATTAAATCGGTTCCAGCGAACTAGATCTTGGCCCGATTACGCGAAGGTCTTCACGAACTGGTCGAGGACGCTTTTCAGCTTGGCCTCGGTGTCGTTCGAGATTTCCTTCTGCTCGCGGATCGCCTTCAGGATGTCGCCATGCTTGGCGCGGATCTCCGACATCAGCGCCGTTTCGAAGCGGGTGACGTCGTCAGCCCGCACGCCGTCGAGATAGCCGCGCACGCCGGCGAAGATGGCGACCACCTGGTCCTCCACCGCCATCGGCTTGAACTGCGGCTGCTTCAAAAGCTCGGTCAGGCGCGCGCCGCGGGCCAGCAGCTTCTGGGTCGAGGCATCGAGGTCGCTGGCGAACTGGGCGAAGGCCGCCATCTCGCGGTATTGCGCCAGCTCCAGCTTGATGCGGCCGGCGACCTGTTTCATCGCCTTGATCTGCGCCGCCGAGCCGACGCGACTGACCGACAGGCCGACATTGATGGCTGGCCGGATGCCGCGATAGAACAGCGAGGTTTCCAGGAAGATCTGGCCGTCGGTGATGGAGATGACGTTGGTCGGGATATAGGCCGACACGTCGCCGGCTTGGGTCTCGATGACAGGCAGAGCGGTGAGCGAGCCCCCCTTCATTTCGTCGTTCATCTTCGCCGCGCGCTCCAGGAGGCGCGAATGGAGATAGAACACGTCGCCGGGATAGGCTTCGCGGCCCGGCGGGCGGCGCAGCAGCAGCGACATTTGGCGGTAGGCGACGGCCTGCTTCGACAGGTCGTCATAGAAGATCACCGCATGCATGCCGTTGTCGCGGAAGTACTCGCCCATCGTGCAGCCGGTATAGGGCGCCAGGAACTGCAGCGGCGCCGGATCGGAGGCCGTGGCGGCGACGACGATGGTGTAGTCGAGCGCGCCGTTATCCTCCAGCACCTTGACGATCTGCGCCACGGTGGAGCGCTTCTGGCCGATGGCGACATAGACGCAGAACAGCTTCTTGGAATCGTCGCTGCCGGCGTTGCTCGCCTTCTGGTTCAGGATGGTGTCGATGATGACCGCCGTCTTGCCGGTCTGGCGGTCGCCGATGATCAGTTCGCGCTGGCCGCGGCCCACGGGCACCAGGCTGTCGATGGCCTTGAGACCGGTTTGCATCGGCTCATGCACCGATTTGCGCGGGATGATGCCGGGCGCCTTGACCTCGACGCGGCTGCGGGTGGCGCCGGCGATCGGGCCCTTGCCGTCGATCGGATTGCCGAGACCGTCAACCACGCGGCCCAGCAGGCCCTTGCCGATCGGCACGTCGACGATGGCGCCGGTGCGCTTGACGGTGTCGCCTTCCTTGATGCTGCGGTCGTCGCCGAAGATGACGACGCCGACATTGTCGGTTTCCAGGTTCAGCGCCATGCCGCGGATGCCGCCGGGGAATTCCACCATCTCACCGGCTTGCACCTTGTCGAGGCCATAGACGCGGGCGACGCCGTCGCCCACCGACAGGACCTGGCCGACCTCGGCCACGTCGGCCTCGGTGCCAAAGTTCTGGATTTGCTGCTTCAGGATAGCGGAGATTTCCGCAGCGCGGATTTCCATTATCCGACCCCTTTCATGGCGAGTTGGAGACGTTGCAGTTTGGATTTCAGCGAGCTGTCGACCATGCGGCTGCCCACTTTGACGATCATGCCGCCGATCAGGGCGGGGTCGACCTTGACGTCGATAGAGACCTTGCCGCCGACGGCGCGGCGGATCGATTCAACGAGTGCTGCCTGCTGTTTGTCGTTCAGCGGCTGGGCGGCGGTGACCTGGGCGCGAATCTCGCCGCGGCGGCGCGCCAGTACGGTCAGGAAGGCTTCGATCATGTCGGGCAGTGCGAACAGCCGGCGGTTGGAGGCCACCAACGCGATAAAGCGCTTGCTGAGATCGCCGAACCCGGCCCCGGCGGCAACGGCCGCCATGGCCTTGCCTTGGGATTCCCGGGATATCACCGGCGAGCGCAGCAGCTTCTGCAGATCGGCGCTGCCGCCGATCATGGCGCGCAGGCTCGTCAGATCGCCGGCGACCTGGTCCACCTGCTTATGCTCGTCGGCGAGTTCAAATAGCGCCGCGGCATAACGCGCCGCGAGGGCGCCCGAACCGCTGTCCCGGCCTGCCAAGAGATCTACCCCTGCCTCTTCTGGGAGACGGCCGCTAAGTAGCCGCCCTTAAACAATAATTTAGCCTGCCGACCGAACCCTCCCGGGCCGGCGGGCGGTGCGGTGTCTAACATACGCAGCAAGGCCTTGCAACGTGTCGCGGCGCGACCTTCTGTCATGAGTTCTATGGCTTAGGAGATCAGGCGCCTCCCGCCGCGGGCAGCCTCAGAAGAAGCTATAGGGATCGATATCCAGTTGCAGCCGGACGGCGTTGGGCAGCTTCACCCGGCCCAGCCAGTCCCGGAGAATGCCCTGCGGCGCAATTTCGCGGCGGCATTTAAGCAGGAAGCGGCGGCGGTGGCGGCCGCGGAGGATGGCCAGCGGCGCGGGCGAGGGTCCTAGTATATAGAATCCGTCGCCATGGGGCGCCGCCCGGCCCAGCACCGCCGCCGCATGGTCGGCCATCGGCCCTTCGGGGGCGGAAACGATCAGCGCGGCCAGCCGGCCGAAGGGGGGCATGCCCGCCCGCCGCCGGTCGTCGGCTTCCTGGCGCAGAAAACGGTCGCGGTCGCCGGCCACCAGGGCCTGCAGCACCGGGTGATCGGGCTGGAAGGTCTGGAGATAGACCTTTCCGGGGTGGGCGGCGCGGCCGGCGCGGCCGGCCACTTGATGCAGCAGCTGATAGGTCCGCTCCGCCGCCCGCAAATCGCCGCCCTGGAGGCCGAGATCCGCATCCACCACCCCCACCAGGGTCAGCATGGGAAAGTGGTGGCCCTTGGCGATCATCTGGGTGCCGATCAGCAGGTCGATCTCATGCTCCTGCATCCGGCGCAGCAGCTCCTCGGCAGCGAGCGGTCCGGTGATGGTGTCGCTGGTCATGATCTCGACGCGCGCCTGGGGCAGGACCTGGGCCACCTCCTCCGCCAGCCGCTCCACGCCCGGACCACAGGCGGCGAGCTGGCCCTCGGCCTGGCAGCTCGGGCAGTGCGACGGAAACGGGATCTGGAAGCCGCAATGGTGGCATTGCAGCCGGCCGATCAGGCGATGCTCCACCAGCCAGGCGGTGCAGCGCGGACATTGCAGGCGATGGCCGCAGGACCGGCAGAGGGTGAGCGGTGCATAGCCGCGGCGGTTGAGGAACAGCAGGGCCTGCTCGCCGGCGGCTATGGTCTCCGCCAGTTTGCCGCGCAGCGTCGGCGACAGCCAGCTTTGCCGCGGCGGCTTGTCCTTGCGCAGATCGATAGCCGCGATCTCCGGCAGCTGCGCGCCGCCATGCCGGTCCGGCATATGCAGGGCGCGGTAGCGGCCGGTCTCGACATTCTGCACCGTCTCCAGCGACGGCGTGGCGGAGACCAGCAGGATCGGAATCCCCGTCAGCCGCGCGCGCACCACGGCCATGTCCCGCGCCTGATAGATGACGCCGTCTTCCTGCTTGTAGGCGGCGTCATGCTCCTCATCGACGATGATGACTCCGAGTTCGGCGAAGGGCAGGAACAGCGCCGAGCGCGCGCCGACGAGCACACGCACCTCGCCGGCCGCCACTCCGCGCCAGGTGGCGCGCCGCTCGTGGGACGGCACATCGGAATGCCAGAGCGCGGGCTCGGCTCCGAAGCGCTGCACGAAACGCTCGAGCCATTGGGCGCTGAGTGAGATCTCCGGCAGCAGCACCAGCGCCTGCTTGCCCCGGCGCAGCGCGGCGGCGATGGCCTCGAAATAGACCTCGGTCTTGCCGGCGCCGGTGACGCCGTCGAGCGCGATGACGCTGAAGCCGTCGGCGGTCACCTGCTCTGCCAGCGAGCGGGCCGCGGCGGCCTGCGCCTCGTTCAGCTCAAACCCTGCGCGCCCGGCATCCGGCATCCCGAATGGGCTGGGGCGCGGCAGGCTGACCGCCACGATCGCGCCGATGTCAGCCAGGGATTTCACCACGCCGCTGGAAACGCCCGCTTCCCGCGCCAGGTCCGCCGTCACGCGCGGCGGCCCGTCGCGAAGAACATCGAGCACCCGCCGCCGCGCCGCCGTCATGCGCACGCCGCTTTCATGCGCCGGCGATTCGCGCAGCCGCCAGGCCGAGATCGGCTTCGGCGGCTCCAGCGCCGCAGGGACGCTCATCGCCATGCGTAGCACCGCGCCCGGCGGCGACATGGTATAGGTCGCGACCCAATCCACGAAATCGCAGACCACCGGCGGCAGCGGCGGCGCATCGATCCGCCCGGCCACATCCCGCAGTTTCGATTCCGCGACATCGCCCAGGGCCGCGCCCCAGACCACGCCGGTCACATCGCGATTTCCCAGGGGCACCACGACGAAATCGCCGCGTCTCAACGCCTGCGCCGGATCGCCGCGATAGTCGTAAGCGCCGGACAGCGGCAGGGGCAGCAGCACGCTGACGCGCCCGGAGGCGACCCCGGCGGCGGCCGCGGATTCGTCCGTCTGTCTGGCATCGGCGGCGGCCATCGACTACACTCCGCCGGTCATTGAGATTCGGGGCAGCATCGGTTCATGAAGTTCTTCATCGATACGGCAGACATCAACGAGATTCGCGACCTGGCCGCAACCGGTCTGGTGGATGGCGTGACCACCAATCCGTCGCTGGTGGCCAAGACGGGCAAATCGTTCTTGGAGGTGATCAAGGAGATCTGCGCCGTGGTGCCCGGGCCGGTCAGCGCCGAGGTCACCGCCACCGATCACAAGACCATGCTGGCCGAGGGCCGCAAGCTGGCGAAGCTGGCGCCGAACGTCACGGTGAAGGTGCCGCTGACTTCAGATGGCCTGAAGACCTGCAAAGCGCTGTCCGATGAAGGCACCAAGGTCAATGTCACGCTCTGCTTCTCCGCCGCGCAGGCGATCCTGGCCGCGAAGGCCGGCGCCGCCTTCATCTCGCCCTTCGTCGGCCGCCTGGACGATATCGGCACCGATGGCATGGGTCTGATCTCCGATATCGTGCAGATCTATGGCGCCTACCCCGCCTTTACCACGGAAGTGCTGGTGGCCTCGGTACGGCATCCCATCCATGTCATCGAATCGGCCAAGATGGGCGCCCATGTGGCGACGCTGCCGCCAAGCGTGCTGAAGCAGATGTTCAACCATCCGCTCACCGACAAGGGCCTGGCCGCCTTCCTGGCGGACTGGGCGAAGACCGGCCAGTCGATCCTGTAGCGGCTGTCGCCATGCCGAAGACGCCTGATGATATCCGCACCGCCTTCTCGGTCGACAAGGTGAAGGCGCGCATTACTTCCTCGCAGGTGGCGGAGTATCTGCGCCGCCATCCGCAATTCCTGGTGCGCCATCCGGAGTTGCTCGACTATCAGATCCCGCCGGCGCGCAACAAGGGCGAAGGCATCATCGACCTCCAGCAATTCATGGTGGAACGGCTGCGCCGCGACATCGCCAAGCTGCGCGCCGATCAGGACGATCTGCTGGCCAACAGCCGCGACAATCTGTCGACGCAGGAGCGCATGCACAGAGCCATCCTGTCGATGCTGGCGGCGGAAAGCTTCGAGCATTTCATCGAGATTGTCACCACCGATCTGGTCGTCCTGCTGGATGTGGACGTGGTCACGCTCTGCGTCGAAGCGCTCGACGACAAGGCGCCGCTGACCGAGATCGAGGGCGTGCATGTGATGTCGCCGGGCGGCGTCGCCGAGGCGATGGGCGATGCAGATATCCTGCTGCGCGACGATGCCGAGGGCGATCCCGCCGTGTTCGGCGGCGGCGCCGGACTGGTGCGCTCGGACGCACTGATCCGCCTGAAGATCAGCGACCGCACGCCGCCCTGCCTGCTGGGCTTCGGCACCCGCCATCCCGGCTATTTCAATCCGGGCCAGGGCACGGAGCTGCTGCACTTCCTGGCCCGCATCGTCGAACATTGCATCCGCCAATGGCTCGGGCTGCCGCATCCGGACAGGTGATCGCCGCCGATACGGCGCGGGCGCGCGAAGACTGGCTCGCCTGGCTGCGCCATGAGCGCCGCGGCTCGCCCCACACGCTGGCGGCCTACGGGCGCGACCTCAGTGTGTTTTTGCGGTTTCTCACCGGGCATCTGGGACAGCCGGCGACGCTCGCCGATCTCAGCGGGCTGAGCCGTGGCGATTTCCGCGCCTGGCTGGCGGCGCGTGGCCGCGATGGGCTGACAGCCAGCTCCATGGCACGGGCACTCAGCGTGCTGCGCAGCTTCTTCCGCTTTCTGGCGCGGCGCGGACTTGCGGCCAATAGCGCCATCGGCCTGCTGCGTTCGCCCAAGCTGCCGCGCTCGGTGCCCAAGGCGCTGACCGCAGGCGAGGCGCTGGAAGCGGTGGATGCTGTAGGCGATCTCAGCGGCGAGCCCTGGGTCGCCAAGCGCGACACCGCATTGCTGGCGCTGCTCTATGGCGGCGGCCTGCGGCTGAGCGAGGCGCTGTCTCTGAGCTTGACCGATCTGCCGAAGGCGAAGGCCGGGGAGACGCTGTCCCTCACCATCACCGGCAAGGGCCGCAAGCAGCGGCTGGTGCCGATGCTGCCGGCGGTGCGCGAAGCGATCGACGATTACGTGCGGGCGGCGCCGTTCTCCGGCGAACGGGACGGGCCGCTGTTCCGCGGCGTGCGCGGCGCGCGGCTCCATCCGCGGCTGGTGCAATTGCAGCTGCAGAAATTGCGGCCGTTGCTGGGTCTGCCGGAAACCGCCACGCCCCATGCGCTGCGCCACAGTTTCGCCACCCATATCCTGGCCGGCGGCGGCGATCTGCGCGCCATCCAGGAGCTGCTGGGCCACGCCTCGCTATCCACCACACAACGCTACACAGACGTGGATGCGGCGGCGCTGCTATCGGTCTATGACAAGGCCCATCCGCGCACGCGCAAAGCCGACTGAACAAGTTTCCATGCCCGTCACCATCCGCCCCCTGACCGCAGCCGACGCCGATTCCTACATGCGCATGTGGTCGAGCTTCGCCGACTATCTACGCAATCTCGGCGACAGCGACGAACAGGGCATGA
>JBJXDY010000030.1:0-5914 GCA_046154965.1 Dongiaceae bacterium
GGCCGTCGCCGACGCGCTGAAGCTGAAGTTCACATCGGCGCAAGAAGCGCTGGGCGTTTAGCACGCCGCAGTTCCCGCGTGCTTTGGACATAAACTCGAGAACATGCCGCTGCACGGCTGGTGAGAGGCCGATCCTGTGTGGCTAGCGGCCGTCGGATTCGGCGGAATTCACACCCGAGACGTGCCAGAAACGGTCATTGATGCCGCCATGGCCAACGAGAGTGATCATAAATCCAGCGCGTCGCTTCCCCGTAACTGGCGTACGTCGGTTCCGCGGCCCGCGGCGCATGATCCGGAACTTCGCTCAGAGAGCACGATGAACAAGATTACCGAACAATTCGGTGTGTGTTCTAGGCAATTAAGAGCCACAAGCGATGAAACCTGACATTGTGGACTAAGGACAGCACGCTCTCACCATCGCAATACTTTCTTCATTGTTCGCCATTCTTATTGCCTGCGGGGTTGCCGGCCCCCGCGACTCCAATTGCAAGCTCTCTTGACGATGCTTGCACTTCCGGGCCTGGGCAATACATGGGAGATCGATCGATGGCTGTCCTGATCGCCAACACCGTTTTGGATATGAGTACACTGGTACCATCCAGCATTGTTCTGGGTGCGCAACTGAACTCGCCGACAGCGGTTACATTTCAGCATACGGCAACTGACTACGATCAACTGGCAGGCAGTTTTGTACGAGATGTAAACGGCCGGTTGGTCGATGGTTCGATCGCGAAATGGACGCGCGTAGTCGGCGGAACGACGCAATTCACGCTCACGGGCTTGCACTACCCGGTCCTCGATTTCATCGCATTCGCCCAGGCGAATGATCCAGCGCTCTTCACGGAGATCTTCTCCAGTTATGACACCATCACCGGCTCGACCGGCAACGACCGGCTGCTCGGTTTCGGCGGCAACGATACGCTGGCCGGCGGCAATGGCGCCGATACGCTCGACGGCGGCGATGGCCGCGACCGTCTAACGGACGGAACCGATGCCAGCGCCGACAGTCTGATCGGCGGCATCGGCGACGATACTTTGCTCGCCAGCCTCGGCAACGATACTCTGCTCGGCCAGAACGGCAACGACAGCATGTCGGCTGGCGACGGCGACGACAGCCTGGATGGCGGCAATGACGCCGATATCCTGATCGCAGGTGCTGGCCTGGACACGCTGGTTGGCGGCGCCGGCAATGATTACGCCGACGGCGGCCTCGGCAACGACAACATCAACGGCGGCACCGGTGACGATCAACTTCTGGGCGGCGACGGCAACGACACAATCGTCGGCGGCATAGCCGTAGAGAATGACCTGTTGTTCGGCGGCGCCGGCGATGACGTCGTGACCGCCGGCGACGGCGCCGATCTGGTCGATGGCGGCACCGGCAACGACAGCCTGCTCGGAGAGGCAGGCAACGATACCGTTACCGGCGGCACCGGCAACGATACGCTGGACGGCGGCGCGGGCAACGATCTCATGAGCTTCGCCGGCGCCACGGGTGCTATCAATTTTACCCTCGTGGCCGGCGCCGGACCCACAGCTCTCGATCTGACGGCCGCCGGCCTGGGCCTCGACAGTTATGGCAATTTCGAGGGCGTGATCGGCGGCGCGTACAACGACACCCTGATCGGCACGGCGAACAACGACACGCTCCTTGGCGCGGGCGGCAGCGATTCGATCGACGGCGGCGGCAAAAACGACTCGCTGGCCGGCGGCACTGGCGCTGATACGCTGATCGGCAATGCCGGCAACGATACGCTTGATGGCGGTCTCAACGGCGACCGCATGCTCGGCGGTGCCGGCAATGACATCTACGTCGTCGAGTCCGCGTCCGACGCCGTGGATGAGACCGGCGGCTCCGGTAGCGATCTGGTGCAGAGCTGGCGCAGCTACGCCCTGGTTGTCGATGTCGAAAACCTGACCCTGCTCGGCACGGCAAACCTGCTGGGCAACGGCAACATCCTGGACAACAAGGTCACCGGCAACACCGGTGGTAACGTTCTGCAGGGATTGGCCGGCGATGACACGCTGCTCGGTGTCGCCGGCAACGATACGCTCCATGGCGGCTTCGGCGACGACGATCTCCAGGGCGATGTCGGCAAGGACACGCTCAATGGCGGCAGCGGAGACGACATACTGCAGGGCGGCGCCGACATCGATTCCCTCGGCGGCGGCGACGGCAACGACACACTCGACGGCGGTGCCGGTGTCGACGTTTACACCGGTGGCAAGAACGATGATCTCTATCTGCTCGATACGCTGACCGAAAAGCCGGTCGAAAAGGCGCTGGAAGGCATCGATACGGTTCAGCTGACGCTGGCCGTCACGCCGACTGGAGCAATTCCGCCGACTTACGTGCTCGGGGCCGAACTGGAGAATCTGACGCTCACCGGCACCTATGCCATCAATGGCACAGGCAATGCGCTCAACAACTGGATCATCGGCAACGACGGCAACAACAAGCTTCTGGGCATGGCCGGCGACGACATGCTGGATGGTGGCTTGGGCAACGACACCCTGGATGGCGGCACCAATCCGACGAAAGACAGCGTCGGCGACATCATGCAGGGCGGCCTCGGCGATGACCGCTATCTTGTCGACAATCTTCTCGACACGGCCATCGATGTGGTCAATGGCGGCCTCGACACGGTGGAGAGCAAGGTCACGCACACGCTGAGCGGCAATATCGAAAACCTCACCATCGTCGGAACCCTGCTCGCCGACGGCTTCGGCAATCAGCTCAATAACCTGATCATCGGCAACAGCGCCGTCAACAAACTGTACGGGTACGACGGCAATGACACGATCGATGGCGGCGCCGGCATCGACACGCTGGAAGGCGGCGATGGCGACGACGTGTATGTCGTGAGTGCCGCCGGCGACATCATCAACGAGTTCGTGGGCGGCGGCCGCGACGAAGTACAGGCCTCCGTCTCCTACAAGCTGGTGAGCGCCGAGGTCGAGGACCTGACGCTGACGAAGACCGCGGCCAAGGGCGAAGGCAACAGCCTGGACAACGTCATCACCGGCAACGATGTCGCCAATAGCCTGCTGGGTTACGACGGCAACGACACGATCGACGGCGCTCTCGGAATCGACAGCATGACCGGCGGCAAAGGCGACGATCACTACTATGTCAACGACCTCAAGGATGTCATCCTCGAGCTGTCAGGAGAAGGAACCGATCGCGCCTTCAGCACGGTGTCCTACATTCTGGCCGCCGAAGTAGAGAACTTGACGTTGATCGACAATGTTACGCCGGTGCCGCCGCCGACGACGACGCTGTCGCCGACCGTCCCCGTACCGCTGCCGCCGACCTTGAACGGTACGGGCAACATCTTGGGCAACCAGATCGAGGGCTCAGCCAGCAATAACGTCCTGGACGGCGCGGCCGGCAATGACACGGTCAACGGCGCTGTCGGCAACGACACGCTTCTGGCCAGCGTCGGTGACGATGTGCTCGACGGCGGCGCCGGCACCGATGCGATCAACCTGCTTGGGGGCACGGCGGGCGCCAGTTTCACGCTCGTCTCCGGCGCCGGACCCAATTTGGTCGATCTCACGAGTATCGGCCTGGGGAACGACAGCTACGCCAATATCGAGGGCGTGATCGGCACCGACTTCAACGATACGCTGAACGGCGACGGCATCGACAACCTCGTCGACGGCGGCAAGGGCGATGACGTGCTCCTGGGTGCCGCCGGCAACGACAGTATTGTCGGCGGCGCGGGCGCCGACACGATCGAAGGCGGCAATGGCTACGACACGCTTGTCGGCAGCGCCGGCAACGACGTGTTCCGCTACACGACGGTCGATGGCCTGATCGATGGCATCACCGACTTCAGCCTGACCGCGACAACGGCAGGCGGCAAAGACATGCTTGATATCTCTGCCTTGCTCACAGGCTACGTCGCTGGCACCGAGGCAGACTTCGTGCGGGTCTTCGACCAGGTGATCACCCCAGCTTCCGGAACGACCGCCGCCACCGGCAACACGGCCATTCAGGTGGACGTGGATGGTGCCGGCGGCCCGGCGGGTTGGGTGGATCTCTGCGTCCTGCAGGGTGTCACCGGCAAGACATTGACTGACCTGACGCCCAACATCGACTTCACGCCCTAGCGCAGAATGCCCCGACTTCGGCGCCCTGCCGGGACGCCGAAGTCGGCTCGCGGGGTCACAGGTGCCCGCGCCCCGGACAATCCATGGCTGCGGTCTGCGGAGAGCATCAGCCGCGGGAACTACACGCGGGCGTTGAGTTCGTATGATGATGGGAGCGCCTTGTTTAGACTCTTTTCCTATAGCAACACAGTCCGATACTCGCGCTGACGCCGCGAGCGGGGTGCCTGATTGGCCGGCCCATCGGTGCTCCAGCTATCAAAGTCGAGTCAAGATAATGGCCGCTTCGGGTCGATTGTTCGGCCGGCTTTATTGCTGGGTACTTCACATCACAAAGAGCGGACACGGCTCCTCCATAATCTGGATTGATAACGCTTAACTACGTTGCTCCAACCGAAATAAGAGCCAAGAGAAGCGAAATGGATCAACGCGCACAGACTTGCTTACTGCTTCTTAGGCATTGTTGTGGAATCTAGCGTCCTCAATTCGAGATTGCGGTGGGTGCGGCAGCCGGAGCGTGTCGGCGATGCCGCGAACTAGGAAAAGGAGATACCGGATGGCTGTGTATATGGTTGAGCGGAACGTGAGAGGCTTCGCGCCGCAGGCTCTGGCCAGCGTCGAGGCCGCGGTGGTGACGAAAGCGGCGGAGATGACGGCGTCGGGGCGGGAGATCCGCTATCTGCGCTCGACGCTGATCCCGCAGGACGGCCGCTGCCTCAGCTTCTACGAGAGCGGCGAAGCCGGAATCGTGTGGCTGCTGAACGAACAGATGGGCCTGCCGTTCGAGAAGATCTCCGAAGTGTACGATCTCGGTCCGTCGGCGCTGCTCAAGCAGTAACGCGCGCGAACTGGCGACAAGCAACAGGGCGAGCCGCGGGGCTCGCCCTTTCCATTTCCAGCAAGCTACTTCGGCCGTACGGCGCGCAGGCTCTCGTCGGGCTGCGGGAGCTTGCCGCGGCGGCGCAGCTTAACCGCTTCGACCAGAGCCCGCGCCGCATTGCCGACCTCCTTCTGGAAGTCGGTGTCCGCATCCAGATCCTCGTGGCTCGTCGCATAAGGCTGGTAGTAGCCGACATAGGCATCGAGCTGCGCCTTGCGGCCGGCCGGGATCATGCCGATATCGCCGAGCCAGTCGGCCAGCATGCGGCGGAGATTCTCCACCCCGGCTGCGTCGCCATGCACGACGACGGAGAACACGCGCCCCGCGAGATGGCGCGGATAGGACCAGCCCTTCAGCTCCAGCCGCTTCGCCAGCGTCGGATTCTTGCCGCCCGTCGTGGTGGGATCGGGATTGCCGCCGTCGGCGCAGACCAGTCGGTCGATCATCAGTTTCAGGGAGCTTGGCGCCTGATACCAGTTGACCGGACAGACGATCATCACGCCATGGGCGGCCGCCCACATGGGATAGATCTCGTTCATCCAGTCGCTCACCTGCCCCATGGCGAAATTGGGATAGCAGGAGCAGGGCCAGTGGCACAGCGGTTGCGCCGTCGACACGCAGCCCTTGCAGGGATGGATCTGCCGGCCGTATTCGGAGGTCAGACGGCTGAGGTCCAACAGCTCCACTTCGAAGTGTCGCTGACGCTCGATGATCCGCTTGGCGATGGAGACCAGCCGGTACGTCTTCGACATCTCGCCGGGGCAACTCTGATCGCTGCGGGACGAGCCGTTGATCAGCAGGATGCGCGACGGCGACTTGCGATTGCGCTGCCGGCGTTCGGCCGTCTGGATCGCCCGGCGCGCGGCCAGCCATTCGACCGGCAGCTCCGCCTTGGGATCGGCAAACTGCTTGCCGCCGGCA
>JBJXDY010000031.1:0-8492 GCA_046154965.1 Dongiaceae bacterium
CGGTCGCGCAGGGGGAGGCCGGGGGGTTGACGGGAATTGCCTGACCTGTTGGCGGATCTGGCGTTGCGGGCGGCGGCGGGCATGGGGCTTCTCCTGTGTTTCCTGTCTGGAATTGCGCGAAGGCAAAACCGCATTATACCGCAAAATACGTTAACTGTCAATCCGGCGGTTTTCTTTCGTGTCCTCATGCGAGGACGACAATCGGGAGATTGATCCGCGGCGAGCGGACTCTCCATCGCCGGCGATGCGCCTTGAGCGGTCCTACGCCGTCTTGCCGAAGGAGGCGATCACTTCGATGGGGCCGACGATATTGCGGTTGAACTCATCGAGATCCTCGGCCGGGATCCAGTATTCCTGGTGCTCACGGGCGCCGACGGTTTCCACGCTGTAGCAGGCGAGATAGGCGGCGTTCACTTTAAAGCGGGTGACGTAGCCGGAGCCTGAGTCTTTCACATTCCAATCGCGGGCAATTCTCGTCGCGTAGGCCTCGTTCAGGACGGGATAGAAGATCGGCTGTTCGGCCAAGCGCGGCGGAAAGGCGCGGAACGCCGCCTGCTCGATGAGGGCGAGTTCCTTCGGGCCGACCGGGCGATACAGAGTAACGGTGGCTTGCTGCGACATGGATGCAATCTAGCGGCTATCGACAAACGCGGTCCAGTCGGTAAGAAATGGCGCAACGCGAATCAAGGAGAACGGCAGATGAGCGGCGTCAGAGTCGAGCGGCGGGGCAAGGTGCTGGAGATCACGCTGGACCGGCCGAAGGCGAATGCGATCAACGCCGCCGCGAGCCGGGCGATGGGCGAGGCGTTCGCCCTGCTGCGCGACGATCCGTCGCTGCTGGTGGGCATCGTCACCGGCGGCGGCGACAGGTTCTTCTCCGCGGGCTGGGATCTGAAGGCCGCCGCCGAAGGGGACTCCACCGACTATGGCGTCGGCGGCTTCGCCGGCAACACCGAGATGTTCGACCTGGACAAGCCGCTGATCGCCGCCATCAACGGAATCACCGTGGGCGGCGGCTTCGAGATCGCGCTCGCCTGCGACCTGATCGTCGCCGTGGAGCATGCGGAGTTCTTTCTGCCGGAGATCAAGATCGGCATCATCCCCGATGCCGGCGGCGTGCAGCGGCTGCCGCGGCGCCTGCCGCGCAATATCGCGATGGACATGCTGCTGACCGGCCGGAAGCTCGGCGCCGCCGAAGCGCTGCAATGGGGCCTGGTCAATCGCGTGGTGAAGCCGGCGGAGCTGATGCCGACGGCGCGGGCGATCGCCGACGATCTGCAGGGCTGGGCGCCGCTGGCATTGCGGGCGCTGAAGGCCGTGGTCAACGCCATCGAGGGGCTGCCGATGCCAGAAGCGTACTCGCGCATGCGCGGCATTCCCGTCTATCAGCAGATGAACCAGTCCGAGGACGCGAAGGAAGGGCCGCTCGCCTTCGCCGAGAAACGCGCGCCCCGGTGGAAGGGCCGGTGAGCAAGAAATCGGCGGCAGCAAGCGGCCGGGACGCCGATACGAGACGCCTGACGGCGCTGGAGCAGAAGATCAAGCGCGAGCCCGACGCCATCGACGCCTATCTGGAGATGGCGGCGCTGATGTCGCGGCGGCGGGAGCCCGGCATGGCAGCACAGCTCCTGCGGACGGCGCTGGACCGCGCGCCGCGCCATCTGGGATTGTTGACCAATCTGGGCGGCCTGCTGGCGGGTACCAGCTACACCGCCGAAGAAGGCATCGGCTACCTGCGGCAGGTGGTGGAGCAGATGCCCCGCTCCTATCTGTCGCACTACAATCTCGCGATCGGCCTGAAGAGTGCCGGGCAGTTTGCGGAGTCCGCGGCGCAATTCCGCCTCACGCTGGATCGGAGACCGGACTTCGCCGATGCCCAGGTCAATCTCGGCCATGTGCTGCTGGAGCTGGGACGGGCCGCCGAGGCGGCGCAGGCCTATGAAGTCGCGCTGACCCTGCGCCGCGCGCCCGGTTTGGTGTCAAAGGCGCCGATTAGGACCAATGCCGCGAAGCTGCGGCACGACATCGAGCAGCTCCGCTATCTCGTGGGGCGCGGCCTGCTGGACGCCCAGTTCGAGGCGATGATCGCGGATTTCGAGGCGGCGCTGGCGGATCTGCCGTCCTTGCCGAAGGGCTCGACCACGGTGCCGTTGCCGGAACCCCATCAGGCGAAGCTGGCGCCGATCTATAACCGCCTGCTCTATCGCCATGGGGGCGGGCCGATCGACTCCGGCGCGGTCAATCCGGCGCTCGACCGTAAGATCATCGAACAAAGCTATGACGACAATGCGCCGGGCTATGGCTGGTTCGACGGGCTGCTGACGCCCGAAGCGCTGCGGGCGCTGCGCGACTACTGCCTGCAATCGACGATCTGGTATCAGTGCCGCTATGGCGACGGCTATCTCGGCGCCTTCATGGATGACGGCTTCTGCTGCCCGCTGCTGCTGCAGATCGCCGACGAGCTGCGCCATGCCCTGCCCGGCATCTTCGCCCGCCACACGCTGCGGCGGCTCTGGGCGTTCAAGTATGACAGCCGGATGAGCGGCATACCCATCCATGCCGACTTCGCGGCGGTGAACGTGAATTTCTGGGTGACGCCCGATGAGGCGAATCTGGACAAGGACAGCGGCGGCCTGATCGTCTGGAACAAGCGCATGCCGCCGGACTGGGAGCTCTGGCGCTACAAGGACGACATTCCCGCTATCAGGGAGTTCCTGAGCAACAGCCGGGCGAAATCTCTGGACGTGCCCTACCGGCAGAACCGGGCGGTGATGTTCAACTCCGACCTGTTCCACGAGACCGGAAAGCTGAACTTCCGCGACGGCTACGAAAACCGCCGCATCAACATCACCATGCTGTTCGGCAAGCGGGAGAGCGCGTAGAGCCGTATTCTCGCTGTTTGCACCACCACTGTTTGTCATCCCCGCTTTCGCGGGAATGACAAGTTTGGGGAGTTGTTCAGCCGTGAAACACTTTTCGGTGCGCGGCAGTGGAATCCGCGGTGCGCGACAAATCCACCTGGACCAGCCGGTAATGGGGCCTTGGTCCTTGGCTTGGCGCCTCATTTTCAACAAACTTGATGACTCAATTGGGTCCAGTGAAACGGATCGAGATCGACGGCGAGCCCCGAATGGATATCGCGCGCGCAGGGCAGCGAATCTTCCGGCAGGCTTGGTCGCGGCGCCGCCTGCTCTCAGGTATGGCGGCGCTGCCGGCAGCGGCTTCGCTTGGCCTGCTGGCACAGCGGGCGACGTCCCAGGACCAGCCCGAGGAGGATGTGTCTTTCTTCCGCATCGCCACCGGCCCGACCGACGGCAACTACTTCGACATCGGCGGCCTGCTGGCAACGGCGGTCAGCAATCCGCCGGGGTCGCGGCCCTGCGACAAGGGCGGCGCCTGCGGCGTGCCCGGGCTGGTGGCCGTGGCGGAGACCAGCACGGGCTCGGTGGAGAACATCAAGCTGCTGACCGAGGGGTTGGTCGAGTCCGCCCTGTCCCAGTGCGACATCGCCTATTGGGCCTACTCCGCCTCCGGCATGTATCGGTCGAAACTGCCGCAGGGCAATCTGCGGGCGATTGCCAATCTGTATCAGGAGAGCCTGCAGATCGTCGTGCGCGCGGAATCGCCGATCAAGAGCATCCCCGACCTCAAGGGCCACCGGGTCTCGCTGGGTGAGCGCGGCTCCGGCACGCGGGCGACGGCGTTGCTGGTGATCGAGGCCTATGGCCTGAAGCCGCGCATGCTGAAGGGCGAGCAGCTCTCGATCGGCGACGCCGTGCGCGAATTGCAGGAGGGGACGCTCGATGCATTCTTCGTCGTCGGCGGCGACACCATCCCGTCGATCCTGCAGCTGGCGGAGACGCTCCCGGTGCGGCTCTTGCCGGTGGACGGCAACGAGGCGCAGGCCCTGCGGGAGGCCAATCCGTTCCTAACCCTCGACGTCATCCCCGCCGGCAACTACCGCAACGAGGCGCCGGTGGTGACGGTGGGCATCGGCACCTATTGGCTGGTGCTCGACAGCATGGCGGAGCAACTGGCCTACGAGCTCACCAAATCGCTGTGGCATCCCTCGACGCGGAAAATCCTGGACGACGGCAGCGCGCTCGGGCGCAAGATCCGGGTGGAGAATGCGCTGATCGGCCTGCCCATCCCGCTCCACGACGGCGCCGCGAAGTACTATATCGAGGCGCGGAAGGCGTCCGGCGGGAACTAGAGATTGAGCTGCTCGAAGGAGAAAATCCCTTCTGCCCTTGGCGGAGAGGGGATTATTGGGTCCTTGCGGCCCGACATTCGAAACCCTACGCCGCGCGCTTGATGGTCAGGATATAGACGTCGCCATCCTGGCGGTTCTCGACCAGCTCGTTGCCCGTGGTCTCGCAGAAATGGATGAAGTCCTTGGGCGCGCCGGGATCGGTGGCCAGCACCTGGAGCAGGCCGCCCGGCGGCACGTCCTTCATCGCCTTGCGCGCGCGCAGCACCGGCAGCGGGCATTTCAGGCCCTTGGCGTCGAGGATGGCGGGGGTGGGCGATGGGCTGGTCATCAGGGCGCTGGTCCATTGGATTGCGGCACTAGAGTAACATCCGCAATGCTCGAAACACCCTCCATTGTCATCCCCGCTTTCGCGGGGATGACAATGGAGGGTGGCTCACGGGATGCGGATATCACTCCAAGCGCATACATTATGCGGGAGCGAAACTCCAGGGCACAGGCTGCAATATCGCCATGACCACGGTCTATACCATCGGCCATTCCAATCATCCGCGGGAGCGGTTCGCAGCACTGCTGCGCGGGGCGGAGATCACGGCGCTGGCCGATGTCCGCTCGACGCCGTTTTCGCGGCGGCATCCCCAGTTCAGCAAGCCGGTTCTCGCGGCGGCGCTGCGGCAGGAGGGGATCGCCTATGCGTACTTGGGCGAGGAGCTTGGCGGCATGCGCAAGGACCCGGCGCTGCTCCGGGGCGGTGCGCCCGACTACGACAAGATCGCCGCGACGGAGTCGTTCCAGCACGGCCTGGATCGGGTGATCGACGGGGCGGGCCGGCACAGGATTGCGCTGATGTGCGCCGAGCGCGAGCCCCTGGATTGCCACCGTTTCCTGCTGGTGAGCCGGCATCTGGCCCTGCGGGGAACCCGAATCAATCATATCCTGGGGGATGGCTCGATCGAAGCGCATGACGACACCCTGCGTCGCCTGCTGGCGAAGACCCATCTGGATGCCGGCGAGCTGTTCGCCGAGGGAACGCCGGCTGAAGCGGTGGTCGCGCGGGCCTATGCGGCGGGGCACCGGCGGCTGTTCGGCGGCAGGGCGCGGGCGCCCTAACGGCCCTGCGCCCAACGCCGCTGGAGGATTGGCCCTAGCGGTGCCGCGGCGCTCTATGCTACCAGCGCGGCAACCGACAGTGAATCCATGCGATCTGCACAAATCAACGGTTGCCGCGGCGGCCGCCCATGGTACCGACCGCGCCGCCGGCGGGCGTTGCGCGGCCTATCAGCAAACATCCCCAGCCCATGAACCTTAATCCGTTCGCCACGGTCGCGGAGCAGGTCGATCTGTCGCCCAAGGTGGCCGACGAGGTGAAGACGACCACCTGCTACATGTGCGCCTGCCGCTGCGGCATCAAGGTGCATCTGCGCGACGGCGCCATCAGGTACATCGAGGGCAACCGCGACCATCCCGTGAACAAGGGCGTGCTCTGCGCCAAGGGTTCGGCGGGCATCATGACCCAATACTCGCCGGCGCGGCTGGAGACGCCGCTGCTGCGGGTGGGGGAGCGCGGCGCCGGCGAATTCAAGGCCATTACCTGGGACGAGGCGATGGCGCTGGCGGGACAATGGCTCGGCGACATCAGGAAGAGCGATCCGCGCAAGCTCGCATTTTTTACCGGCCGCGACCAGAGCCAGGCGCTGACCGGCTGGTGGGCGCAGCAATATGGCACGCCGAACTATGCCGCCCATGGCGGCTTCTGCTCCGTCAACATGGCGGCAGCCGGCCTCTACAGCATCGGCGGCTCGTTCTGGGAGTTCGGCGAGCCGGACTGGGACCGCACCCGCTATTTCATGATGTTCGGCGTCGCCGAGGATCACGACAGCAATCCGATCAAGATCGGCCTCGGCAAGATCAAGGGCCGGCCGGCCGGCGATCGCGCCAAGTTCATCTCCGTCAATCCGATCCGCAGCGGCTATTCCGCCATCGCCGATGAGTGGATCGGCATCCGGCCGGGCACCGACGGGCTGTTCGTGCTGGCGCTGGTGCATGAGCTGCTGAAGGCGGACAGGATCGATCTGGATTTCCTGGTGCGCTACACCAACGCGCCCTGGCTGGTGATCCATGAGCCCGGCGGGCCGCGGAACGGCCTGTTCGCCCGCGATGGGCAAGGCCACCCGCTCTGCTGGAACCGGACGCGGGGCGCGGCGACCAACGCGCTGGCGGCGGATGTGGAGCCGGCGCTGATCGGCGAATTCGTGCTGGCCGACGGCACCAAGGCGCGCCCGGCCTTTCATCTGATGGCCGAGCGCTACCTGGACGCGCAATACGCGCCCGAGGCGGTGGCCGAACGGACCGGCGTGCCGGCCGCGACCATCAAGCGCATCGCCGCCGAGTTGGCCCACGCCGCCTTCGAGCAGCAGATCGAGATCAAACAGAGCTGGACCGATTGGGCCGGGCGCGTCCACGACCGCTTCATCGGCCGGCCCGTCAGCATGCATGCGATGCGCGGCATCTCCGCCCATTCCAACGGCTTCCACACCTGCCGCGCCATCCATCTGCTGCAGATGCTCCTGGGCAGCATCGATACGCCCGGCGGCTGGCGCTACAAGCCCCCCTTCCCCCGGCCCTGCCCGCCGCCGATCCGGCCAGGCGGCAAGCCGGGGCAGGTCGCGCCGAACACGCCACTGCAGGGTCCGCCGCTGGGATTCCCCCAAGGGCCTGAAGATCTGCTGATCGAAGCCGACGGTTCGCCGCGCCGGATCGACAAGGCCTTCTCCTGGGAGGCGCCGCTCTCCGCCCACGGGCTGATGCATATGGTGATCGCCAATGCCCATGCGGGCGATCCCTATCCCGTCGACACGCTGTTCCTCTATATGGCCAACATGAGCTGGAACTCGGCGATGAACACCGCCGGCACCATGGGCATGCTCACCGACAAGGATCCGGCGACCGGCGGCTACAAGATCCCGCACATCATATATGCCGACGCCTATTTCTCGGAGATGGTGGCCTATGCGGACCTGATCCTGCCGGATACGACCTATCTCGAGCGGCATGACTGCATATCCCTGATGGACCGGCCGATCTGCGATGCGGACGGGGCGGCCGATGCGATCCGCCAGCCGGTGGTGCAGCCGGACCGCGACGTGCGGCCGTTCCAGGATGTGCTGATCGATCTCGGCGCCCGGCTCGGGCTGCCCGGGCTGGTCAGGGAAGATGACTCCGCGAAGTATCCAGGCTTCTTCCCCGACTACATGGTCAATCACGAGCGGCGGCCGGGCATCGGCATGCTGGCGGGATGGCGCGGCGCCAGCGGCGACGAGCATGGCAAGGGCGCGCCGAATCCGAAGCAGATCGAGAGCTACATCGCCAATGGCTGCTTCTGGCGCCATGAGCTGGCGGAGAACCAGCGCTTCTACCGTCACGCCAACCGCGACTATCTGCAATGGGCGGCGGAGTTCGGGCTGGTGGATCGCGTCGAGCAGATCGTGCTGCAGATCTACAGCGAGCCGCTGCAGCGGTTCCGACTGGCGGCGGATGGGCACGGCACGGTACAGCCGCCGGAGCAGCATCGCGAGCGCCTGCGGAAATACTTCGATCCCCTGCCGATCTGGTATCCGCCGTTCGAAGAGGCGGCGATCGAGGCGCGCGACTTCCCGCTCCATGCCCTGACGCAGCGGCCGATGGCCATGTACCACTCTTGGGGATCGCAGAATGCCTGGCTGCGGCAGATCCATGGCCGCAATCACCTCTACATCAACCGGCAGACGGCGAAGCAGCTCGATCTCGCCGACGACGATTGGGTCTGGCTGATCAGTCATCACGGACGCATCAAGGTGCCGGTCAAGGCGATGGAGGGCGTGAACCCGGACACGGTCTGGACCTGGAACGCGATCGGCAAGCGGCGCGGCGCCTGGAACCTGGATCCCCGGGCTGCGGAGGGGCGCAAGGGATTCCTGCTCAATCACCTGATCTCGGAATTGCTGCCGCCGAAGGCGGACGGACATCGATACTCCAACAGCGATCCCATCACCGGCCAGGCGGCCTGGTACGATCTGCGGGTGCGGATCGAGAAAGCCGCCGAGAATGAATGGCCGCAGAGCGAACCGCAATTCGCCGACCTGAAGGCGCCCGTCAGCCGCGAAAAGCCGGCGCTGCTGCGCTATGGCGCGCGCTTCCGCGGCCGGGGTGAGTGAGAGATCTGATCTAATGTACATTTCGTTCGAAAAGACTCACCGAACCATTAAACCGCCCTCCTTGAGGGGGCGGTCGCTCGCGAAGCGAG
>JBJXDY010000032.1:0-54015 GCA_046154965.1 Dongiaceae bacterium
CTTGACCAGCAGATGGCTGGCCACGTTGGCGATCCTCACTTTGAAGATTCCGTCGCCGCCGCGGATCTTCGGATAGTAGGTCGGATCGACCATCTTCTCCCGGGCGGACAGTCGCGCGATGACCGCGGATTCGTCGGCTGCATCGACGCTTTGCTTCTTGACCCGATGCCAGTCCACTTCGCCGGCGAAGGCGTCGGCGTTGAGGGCGGCGACGGCATCCTCGGCGGAACCCTCGGCGACAGCGACCTTGTAGACATGCCTGGTCAGGCCCACATCGGCCGCCCAAGTCGACAGACCCTTGCTCGTCGCCACGAAGAGGGTTGGCATTTCCGAGTCCCGGCCGGCGCCGTTGTCCCTGGCGGAGGGGGCGGGATTCGAACCCGCGATACCCTTTTGAGGTATACACGCACTCCAGGCGTGCGCCTTCGACCGCTCGGCCACCCCTCCGGCGCAACCGCGGCCGGCAGGGCGCCGGCCACGGGGGCGGGAAACTAGCCGAGGCCCGGTGTGGAGGCAACCGCGGGCTCCGGCTCGGGCGCCGGCGGCGCGGCGCCATTGGCGGCCGCAGCATCATGGCCATTCAGCCGCGCGGCGTCTGCAGCCTTCCAGCGTTGCGCAATACCGCTGAGCGCGGACAGGACCTCATGCAGTTCTTCGCCGCGGCCGGTCAGGCTGTAGGTCACCTGCGGCGGAATGGTGGGCTGGAAGTCCCGGTTGATGACGTCTGCATCCTGCAGCATGCGCAGCCGCTCGGTCAGCACCTTGGCGGAAATGCCTGGCACCTTGCGCCTCAACTCCCCGAAACGGGTCGGCCCGTTGCTCATCAGAACCCACAGAATATAGGTGGTCCAAGGCCCCATCAGCAGGCGGAGCAGGGAATCCAACGGGCAACCGGCAGGGCTCTTGGGCATCGGCATGGCAGCAACCTCCAGAGCTTAAATCACATAATGAGATCGGTTACTCAAGGGAACTAACTGTCAGTTCGATAGCATGAGGCACACCGGATTACAAGCGGTGGGGGCCGATGCCTGGCCATGCACGACGCCGCCAGGGTTAACGGTTGAGGACGATTTCTTAACCAACTTGGCGGACAATCCGCAAAAGGCATGGCGGGCATTGGCCTCGCCCTGCCCAGTTTCCGCTGCCGATACAGGAGTCATGCCGACAATGTTCAACTCAATCACGCAGGTCGTGAACGGCCTTCTGATCCTCGCGGTTTGCCTGCTGGCGATCTTTCTCGCCATGAAGAGCCAGGCGCGCACCTGGCGTCTGCTGGGCTGGTTCGCCTGCATCATGTCGCTGACGCTCGTCATGATCGAAGGCTATGGCTGGTACCGCCGCGGCGACTGGCAAGTCAGGTCGGCGTTCGATCTCTGGAATGAGATGCAGCGGAGCAGCGTGATCTGGCTGAACAATACTCTGCCGTCCGCAATCTGGGAGCCAATCAATTTCATCCTGGATTTCCCTGCCTGGCTGGTGCTGGGCGTCGGCGGCATCTTGCTGCTCCTGCTGGATCACCGGCAGATTCAGCGGAATCGCGTCGGCGCCAAGCCTGCGCCGCTGCTGAAGCGGCTGAAGGAATTGCTGCTCAAGCCGCAGAAAGAGGGAGCCGACAAGGCCTGACGCCGGGCGCGGTTTATCTCGGGATACTCGCGGGCCGGCTCACGGCCTCGTGGTTTGCCGCGCGGCGCCCTCGCGCCGACATAGTCTTCATGCTAGATGCATCGGCCCAGCAACCGCCGCGCACGCGCCGCGCGCCACAGGATCGGCACCCCATGATCAGACGCATTGCCTGGCTTCTTGTCGCCCTATTCGGCGGCCTGGCGATCCTGTTCTTCGTGCTGGATGCGCTCGGCTATTCGATGTCCGGCGAATGGAAGATGACGGCGCTGGGCCAGCGCTGGTTCGAGTTCGACAAGGACAGCCTGCTGCTGATCCAGCCGGCCATCGAGCGGCACGCCTCGCCGTCCCTGTGGCCGCCGGTGCAGTGGACGCTGACCCAGCCGGCCTGGATCGTGGCGCTGGCGCCGGCGATCTTCTTCTGGCTCTTGGATCAGCTCTGGTTCAAGCGCCGGCGGCGCTAGCGGCTATTCGTCGCCCATCTTGAGGGCGGCGAGGAAGGCCGATTGCGGGATCTCCACATTGCCGTACTGGCGCATCTTCTTCTTGCCCTTCTTCTGCTTGTCCAGAAGTTTGCGCTTGCGGCTGATGTCGCCGCCATAGCATTTCGCCAGCACGTCCTTGCGCATCGCGCTCAAGGTCTCGCGGGCGATGACCCGGGCGCCGATCGAGGCCTGGATGGCGATCTTGAACAGCTGGCGCGGGATCAACTCCTTCAGCCGCTCGCACATGGCGCGGCCGCGGGCCTCGGCATGGGCGCGGTGCACGATCATCGACAGCGCATCCACCGGCTCGGCATTCACCAGGATCGACAGCTTCACCAGATCGCCGGTCTGATAGCCTTCGAGGTGATAGTCGAAGCTGGCATAGCCGCGGCTCACCGATTTCAGGCGGTCGTAGAAATCATAGACCACCTCGTTCAGCGGCAGATTGTAGATCAGCATGGCGCGGGTGCCGACATAGTTCAGCTCCACCTGGGTGCCGCGCCGCTCTTCGCAGAGCTTCAGGATCGGCCCGAGATAATCCGCCGGCACGATGATCGTCGCGCGGATCCACGGCTCCTCCATATGATCGATGCGCACGGGGTCGGGCATGTCGACCGGGTTGTGCATCTCGATCAGGTCGCCGTTGGTCATGTGGATCTTGTAGACCACCGACGGCGCCGTGGTGATCAGCTCGAGATTGAATTCCCGCTCCAGCCGCTCTTGGATGATCTCCAGATGCAAGAGGCCGAGAAAGCCGCAGCGGAAGCCGAAGCCCAGCGCAGCCGACGTCTCGGGCTCGAAATGGAAGCTGGCGTCGTTGAGCCGCAGCTTGGCCAGGCTGTCGCGAAGCTGCGGATATTCGGCGGCATCCAGCGGAAACAGGCCGCAGAACACCACGGGCACCGACGGCTTGAAGCCCGGCAGCGGTTCCGCGGCCGGCTTGCGGTCGTCGGTGATGGTGTCGCCGATCTTGGTCTCCGCCACCTCCTTGATGCCGGAGGTCATGAATCCCACCTCGCCGGGGCCGAGTTCCCTGCTCTGCTCCGGCTTCGGGGTGAAGAAGCCGACCCGCTCCACATCGTGGTCGGCGCCGGTGGACATCAGGCGGATGCGCTGGCCGAGCCTGAGCACGCCCTGCTTCACCCGCACCAGCACCACCACGCCGAGATAGGCGTCGTACCAGCTGTCGATCAGCAGCGCCTGCAGCGGCGCCTCGGCATCGCCCTTGGGCGGCGGCAGGCGGTGCACGATGGCTTCCAACACCTCCTCGATGTTGAGTCCGGTCTTGGCGGAGATCGGGATGGCGTCGGAAGCATCCAGGCCGATCACGTCCTCGATCTGCTGCTTCACCCGGTCCACTTCGGCCGCCGGCAGGTCGATCTTGTTCAGCACCGGCACGACTTCATGGCCGGCATCGATGGCCTGGTAGACATTGGCCAGGGTCTGGGCTTCCACGCCCTGGGTGGAATCCACCACCAGCAGCGAGCCCTCGCAGGCGGCGAGGCTGCGGCTGACCTCATAGGCGAAGTCCACATGGCCCGGCGTGTCCATCAGGTTGAGCTGGTAGGTCTCGCCGTTGCGGGCCTTGTAGGTCAGGCGAACGGTCTGGGCCTTGATGGTGATGCCGCGCTCCCGCTCGATATCCATGGAATCCAGGATCTGGTCGCGCATCTCCCGGTCGGTGACCGCGCCGCAGGCCTGGATCAGCCGGTCGGCCAGGGTGGATTTCCCATGGTCGATATGGGCGATGATGGCGAAGTTGCGGATATGGGCGAGATCCATGGGGGTCGGTCGTGGTCGGTTGTCCGTAAGGCTCAGAAAATATGAAACATATGAAGTGGTTAACTGATGGCCGTCAAAGGCCCCCGCGCCGGCCGCCCGGCTGGCGGCCGCTGTTCCGGGATCGCAGACTTCCGTGGCGCGGGCGGAACATAAGTGCCGGATGGCGCGGGTGCAAGGCGGCGGCGAAGGGCGGCAACGGCCCGCTGTCCAGCGGGCAGGGGTCCAGCGGCGAGGGCAAATCCGTGCGATCTACCCCATGCCAAGCGAGGAATCCGCTCAGGCGACCCGAGGTTTCGTCCAGCGGGGCTCGTCCAGTGGTCTTGAAACGCAAAGAAGCGAAGACGCAAAGGGGTTCTGGCGCGCGGCTGCAGCCGTGCGAGTATCCCATCTGCCGGGTCGAAAGGAGATGGTAGAGGTTGCACCGGCAACGGCATGAACGCCGACTCGTCGCCGTCTTTGCGTCTTCGCGTTTCATCTTTTCCTGCGCCGCTGAACGTTGGGTTGTTTTTCACCAGTGCCTCTCGTAAGCCGTTGATCGCCGCACGGAAGTTTCCTGACTCTTGTTTTTTCGCAAAACAACCCTCCGAAAGAATTGCCGAGTCGGCTACCAATCAAATCATCAGACATAGTGACGGTCGGCAGGATGCCATGTTCCGGCCGTACAGAGTCTTACTCACAATGTCCAAAATCGATCCCGGGATATAGGAACGATTTCCGGCGGAACAAGACGGGCCATCGTCGGTTTCGTGCTTCGGGTGAACGGGTCTCCCCGATCTCCCCCTACAATATCCATGAAGCGGCCAAGACCTAAGACTCGGCGGCACGTTATGCCAACGGCCTCGATCCAACGGCGCGCCGGTTCCTGCGGGACTGGTCGCTGACTGTGCTCTGGCCGGGTCTCGGCTGCGGCGGGATCGCGGCAGTCCTGGTAAGAGACGATCTGCAACTCGAGGACCCAGTGGTCTTCTTCCTGCTCGGGATGCCGGCGTTCCATTGGTTCGCGGTCGGGCTGCTTCAAGGAATTCAGCTCGGCGCGCTGCTGCACAACTTTCTGACAGGCATCGCGCTGAATCGATTGCTGTCCCGCCGCATTCGATAGCCGCCTACCGTGGCGCGAATCGCCGGCAGCGATGCGTGCGGGACGTCGCAGCTTGTCATTCTGCCACCCATCCCGCACGATGATTCACGATGGCGGGTGAGACGGGTTGCCTGGCCCATTTGAGACTTCTGTATTGAAATCTGATTGGTCCGACATTCCCCAACCAGAGCGGAACAGTCCTTATGGATCTCTCCATCCGAGACATCGGGTCCGATGACGCCGAGGCCGTGCTGCGGATCCTCAATCCGATCATTGAGGCGCGGACCTATACCGCGCTGGACCGGCCCTACACGGTGGCGGAGGAGCGCGCCTTCATTGCCGATCCGCCGCCGCGGCGGATCTGGAAGGCAGCGGTGCGGCCCGCTGACGGCCGGATGCTGGGCTATCAGATTCTGGAGCCGTTCGCCCCCTACACCGCCGCGTTCGATCATGTGGCGACCATCGGCACCTTCGTTGATCTCGGTCTCCGGCGGCAGGGCATCGCCCGGCGGCTGTTCGCGGCGAGCTTCGAGGCGGCGGGGAAGGCAGGGTTTGAAAAATTCTTCACCTTCGTGCGATCGGACAATCCCGCAGCATTGGCGACCTATCTTGCGCAGGGTTTCACGGTCGTTGGCACGGCGCGGGATCATTGCAGGATCGATGGGCGGTACATCGATGAAGTGATGATCGAGCGGCGGCTCAAGGCGTAGAGTGATAGTTCGAACAACAAACCTGTCCCCTCGCCCGCGCAGTCGCGACAATCGCTCCGCGATTGCGCTGAGGGAGAGGGTGCGCATCATTCGCGACCAGCGGATGTTGCGGGGTGAGGGTTCAGGTGCAGCAACGCCACGAGCCTCACACTGGTGAAGAGGTGCGGATACCGCGTCGGTTCAACCAATGGCGGCTGTTGAAGTGCGCGCTGAAATATCGGCGCCGGCCCCCTCACCCGCAACATCCGCTGGACGCGGATGCTGCGTGCCCTCCCCCACTTTGTGGGGGAGAGGCGACAATCCTCCACAGTTACACACACCTCAGCAAATTGACATTCGTTCCCGGCTCGACAACCTTGCCGAACATGCAAAAGCGAATCTTCCTCGCCGGCGCGGCCGGAGCCATCGGGCGGCGGTTGTGTCTGCTGCTGATCGCGGATGGCTGGCGGGTGACGGGCACGACGCGGTCGCCGGACAAGGCGGCGGTGCTGTGGGATATGGGAGTCACTCCAGTGATCGTCGATATGTATGACGAGGCGAAATTGCAGCGCGCGCTTGTGGAGGCCGCGCCCGAGATCGTCATTCATCAGCTCACCGACCTGCCGCCGGGACTCGATCCCGCACGGATGAAGGATGCGGTCGGGCGCAATGCGCGCCTGCGCCAGATTGGTACGCGGAATCTGGTCGCGGCCGCGGCGGCGGCGAAGGCCCGGCGCATGATCGTGCAGAGCATTGCCTTTGCCTATGCGCCGGGGCCGAAGCCCTATGGCGAGGAGGCGCCGCTGAACATCGCGGCCCGCGGCGAGCCCGGGCTGTCGGCCCGCGGCGTCGCCAGCATGGAACAGCAGACATTGGACGCGCCGCTGGCGAGTGTCATCCTGCGCTATGGCAAGCTGTATGGGCCGGGGACTGGGTTCGACGCACCGGCAAAGGGCGGTCCCGTGCATGTGGATGCCGCCGCCGATGCGGCCCGGCGCGCGCTCGCCCGCGGCCAGGGCATCTACAATATCGCCGAGGAAGATGGCACGGTTTCCAGCGGGAGAGCGGCGGCGGAACTCGGCTGGAGCGCTGCGTTTCGGATCGGCTAGTCCCATTGATGTATTGAAATCGGCCGATCAAACGAACACATCAATAGCAGTAGGCAAGCAGAGCACGTGGGATGGAGATCATGAAAGCGAGCCGGGCCATTACGAGTGCGGCGCTGCTGTTGCTGGCGGCTTGCGGCGGCAATGGCGGTGGACAGCCGACCGAGGCCACTTGGCGCATGCAGGCCGAGCGCTATTGCGCCGACGGCCCCTATGCAAGGGGCACGCCGGCGTTCGACTATTGCGTCAGCCAGGAAATAGCCCGGCACAAGCGCGCCGACGATTCCAAGCGGCTGTACGATTCAATCCGCAACATCCCGACATCGCCGCCGCGCTAGAGGCCGGCTACTCCACCGGCAGCGAAGGCTCGCCGGCGGCCATGTGCGCCGGCGCGTGGGCTTTCAGGCCGCGGCGGACCAGGTTGTGCCAGGCTTCCTCGGCATCGTCGGCAAAATCGAACAGCGTCAGATCATCGGCATTGACCATGCCATAGCGCACCAGCGCGTCGAAGTTGATCACGTCGCGCCAGTAGCCGCGGCCGAACAGGATGATCGGCACGCTGGGCGCCTTGCCGGTTTGCACCAGGGTCAAGAGCTCGAACAGCTCGTCCATGGTGCCGAATCCGCCGGGAAACACCGCCAGCGCATTGGCGCGCATCGCCCGATGCATCTTGCGCATGGCGAAATAGTGGAAATTGAAGGTGAGATCGGGCGTCGAATAGCTGTTCGGCCCTTGCTCCATCGGCAGCGTAATGTTGAAGCCGATTGAGGGTGCGCCAGCGTCGCGGGCGCCGCGGTTCGCCGCTTCCATGATGCCAGGGCCGCCGCCGGTGGCGATGACATTGTCCCGCATGCCGTCATGGCGCAGGGACAAGGCGCCGCCGCGCTCCGAGACGAGCTTCGCAAAAGCGCGGGCCTGGTCGTAATGGACGGAAAGCTTCTTCCCCAGCTCGGCGCGCTCGCGCTCGGCGCCGTTCTTTGCCGCCGACAACGCCGTCTCCGCCTGTTCGGGCGAGGGGATGCGGGCGCTGCCGAAGACGATCACCGTGGAGCGGATGCCGGAATCCTTCAGCAGCAGTTCCGCCTTGCTGTATTCGAGGGCGAAGCGGATCGGCCGCAACTCGTCGCGGTTGAGCAGGAACTCGCTGTCCTGGTTCGGAAGCATATAGCTGCGGGAATGGGCTTGCTGGCCGTTGTCGGGCATGGGCGTTTCCGGAGATGTGAATTGTCGATGGCACTAACGGCGCGATTATCGCAGACAGCGCCATCCGCAAGGTTACGCCGGGGCGGGCAAGAAATGGTTAACGACACCACCCGGAATGGGTAACTGTCTTGCGGAATTGGACTTTTGCCGGGTCGCCGGCCGGAAAAGCAACAGGGGCGGGTGTTTCTCCCGCCCCCGCTGAAATCTGCAAGGAAAAGTTCGGCGCGGCGAATCAGACCGACGTCTTCAGTTCCTTTGAGGCGCGGAAGGCGACCTTCTTCGACGCCTTGATCTTGATCGGCTCACCGGTGGCGGGATTGCGGCCCATGCGGGCGTCGCGCTTGCGCACCTGGAAAATGCCGAGGCCGGGGAGGCGGATCTTGTCGCCCTTCTTCAGATGCTTGGTGATCTGGGCGATGAGCGACTCCATCACTTCGCCGGTCTGCCGCTTGGTCATCTCATGCTTGTCGGCGAGATCGGCGGCGATCTGCCGCATGGTGACGGTGTTCTGCTTCTTAGCTACTGCCATGGGTATCCCCTCGAGGTTGGTGTCAACAGATTGCGGTCCGGCCGCGCGGGTGCCTGAGATGCAGACCCCCTCCCTAGCTTCCAGTGCGAGCCGCCGCCCTTAGGCCCCCTGATTCCGGAGGGCGGGCGGTTCGGGCCGGCTTCCGGATGCGGCTAGCGAACCCATACAGGTAGGGGTCCTACACCTGTTCGCATACAACGTCTAGCGATATTCGCGATAGAATCGTGATTTTCTGTGGATTGTCCGCCAGCGGCGGCGCGAGAAAGCCTGGATTCATGGGCTTTCGCCAGGGTTAGCCCGCGAAAACCCAGCAAATCCGCCGGTTTGGCGCTGATCTGACAGTGGCGCGCGCGGGCCGCCGGGGATGGGAATTGAAGCCGCTCAATGGGTGATTGAAGCCACGGAAATCCCCTCTCCCCCGAGGGGAGAGGGGACTCATTACGAGAGATGAAAGATCAGATCGACTACGAGCCCGCCTTCACCTCTTCAAGGAGCTTGTTGTACTTGGTGCGGACGTCCAGTTCGAGCGGCTGGAAGAAGATGCCGTTGTTCAGAAGCGCCTCCGGCGTGGAGAGATTCAATTCCGCCAGCTTCTCCGGCCCGACGAGATCGAACGCCTTCTTGTTGGCGTGGCCATAGCCCCAGGTGGTGATCTCGTACGCACCGGTTTCCGGCGAGGTCATGCCGTTGATCATGTCATAGGCCATGTCCTCGTTCTTGATTTTCGAGTTCAGGGTCAGGCCGCAGCACCAGGTGAAGATGCCTTCCTTCGGCACCATGAAGCCGACGGGCACGCCCTGCTGCTTCAGTTTCACATAGCTCTCGTTCCAGGAATAGGCGGCGACGATCTCGCCGGACGCCAGCGACTGCTCCATCGAGGTCGCCTCGGCCCAGAAGAAACGCAGATTTTCCCGCTGTTTCTGCAGTAGCTTCTTCACCTCGACGAGTTGTTCATCCGACAGCGAGAAGATGTTTTCATAACCGAGGATCAGCGCGGCGATCTCGATGTTGACGTTGTCGTCGAAGGCCGCGAGCTTGCCCTTGTAGCGGTCGTCGAACAGGATCTTCCAGGAATTCTCCTTGATGTATTCCTCATCGACCAGGTCGGTGCGGTACACCACGGTGGAATTGCCCCAGTCCATCGGCGCAAACCAGCGCTGATCGTTGACCACCATGCCGTCGATATCCAGCACCGACTGGAACATGTCCTTGAGATGAATCAGGCGCTCGCTGTCATAGGGCTTGAGCAGGCCGACATCGCGCCAGGTCTTGATCTCGTAGGTGCAAGGACCCATCACGTCGACTTCATAGCCGCCCCGGAGCTTGGTGAGGGCTTCGTCCTCGCTGCCCCAGAAATTGAAGGTGGCCAGACCGCCGTATTTTTCCTGAAAGGCCTTGTGGAACTCCGGGTCGTCATAGCCGCTCCAACCGTAATAGGTGAGATCGCCGGGCGAGGCGGCGGCGGCCGGGCGCGCGAAACCCTTAATGCCGACCATGCCGACTCCGGCGGCGGCGGCGTATTTGGCGAACTGGCGGCGGCTCAGGAGGCCGTCGCGGCGGGCTTGAATAAGCTTGTCCGTGTGCATGTTCGTTTGCTCTCCCTGTTACTGGTCTTGGCGCCGCCGGACGCGGCGCGGCCGTGGGGAAGCTTGGCACAGCCCGGGCGCGCCGCGCAATCGGCGGCGGCGCTTGCCGGAAATTCGCAAGAAAGATGCGAGCTCAGCTTCTGAGCGTGCCGCCGGTCGCCTTGGTGACGGCGGCGACGATCTTCTGCAGGGCGGCGGCGATGTCGTCTTCGGTGAGGGTGCGGTCGGGCGCCTGCAGGGTAACGGAGAAGGCGATGGACTTCCGGCCCTGGCCCAGGTTGCCGCCTTCGAAGGCGTCGAACAGCGTCACCGCCTGGATCAGCGCCTTGTCCGCACCCCTGGCGGCGCGGAGGATCTTCTCCGCCGGCACGTCGCCGGCGACGGCGAAGGCGAAGTCGCGCTCCACCGGCTGATAGGGCGAGGCCTTCAGCAGCGGCCGCGTCGATCCCCTGCCCTTGGATTTCGGCAGCGGCACGCGGTCGAGGAAGACCTCGAAGCCGGATGCTGCGCCCTTCACCCCCAGCTCCTTCAGGATGCGCGGATGGATCTCGCCGAACCAGGCGATGACCGAGGGCCCCAGGC
The DNA here is from genome assembly GCA_046154965.1 of Dongiaceae bacterium. GTDB lineage: Bacteria > Pseudomonadota > Alphaproteobacteria > Dongiales > Dongiaceae > DATKFM01. The sequence goes on from JBJXDY010000032.1 coordinate 10,661, forward strand.
GCAGCGAGCCGCTGCGGCCGGGATGATACCAGCCGGGCGCATCGGCGGAGACCTGCAGATTCTCCACCGGCGCGCCGAGGGCCCCCAGCAGCGCCAGCGCATCGCCCTTGGCGTCGAAGGCATCGGCGGGCCGAGGCTTCACCGCCCAGTGGCGCGGCACGGCGTGGCCGTTGCGCAGGCCGGCGGCCACGGTCGCCTGACCCTCGGGGGTGTCGTCGCTGTATTGCGGGCCGACTTCGAACAGCGCGGGGTCGTTGAGGCCGCGGGCGGCGTTGCGCGCGGCGGCCTGCAGCAGGTTGGGCAGGATCGAGGGCCGCATGGCATCGAGATCGGCGGCGATGGGATTGGCCAGCTTCACCGGCGGCTTGTTGCCGGATGTAAAGCGTTCGGCGATGCGGTTCTCCATGAACGAGAACGTGACCGCCTCCATCAGGCCGCGGGAAACCAGCAGGCGCTTGCTGATCTGCACCCGGCGCTGCGCCGGCGTGATCGCCGGCTCGGGCAGCGCGCTCTCGATCTTCAAGGGCACGCTGGGGATGCGGTCGAAGCCGTAGATGCGGGTGACTTCTTCCACCAGGTCAGCCTCGTCTTCCACATCGGCGCGCCAGGAGGGGATGTCGGCCTGGATCAGGCCGTTCTTCTCCGTGGGCGTGAAGCCGAGGGCGGCGAGCATGCGCAGCGATTCCGCCGCGGGCAGGTCGACGCCGCCCAACGTGCGCACCCGATCGGGGCGGAGTGCCACCTGCCGCTGCCATTTCGGCATGGCGCCGGCGCCGACCGGGCGGCTGGCCTCGCCGCCGCAGAGATCGAGGATCAGCCGCGCCGCCACCTCGGCGCCCCAGTTGGCGCTTTCGGGGTCGACGCCGCGCTCGAAGCGGAAGCGGGCGTCGGATTGGATGCCCAGCTTGCGGCCGCTGGCCGCGGTGCGGATGGGATCGAACAGCGCCACCTCCAGGAACAGGTCGGTGGTGTCCAGATCGCAGCCAGAGGCGGCGCCGCCCATGATGCCGCCGATGCCGTGGGGGCCGGTCTTGTCGGCGATGACCACCATGCTGTCATCGAGCTGGTAGGTCTTGCCGTCGAGGGCCTGAATGGATTCGCCGGGCTTCGCCAGGCGCATGGTGAGATCGCCCGACAGGCGCTTGGCGTCGAACACATGGAGCGGGCGGCCGAGATCGAAGGTGACGTAGTTGGTGATGTCCACCAGCGCCGAGATCGGGCGCAGGCCGATGGCCAGCAGCTTGTCCTGCAGCCATTTCGGGCTGGGGCCGTTCTTCACGCCGCGGAAATAGCGGCCGACCACATAGGGACAGAGATGCTGCCGGTCGGCGGGCAGATCGCGCAGCCATTTGACCGGGCTGTCGAAGGTTCCCGCCACGGCCGACAGATCGAGCGCGCGCAGCTTGCCGATGCCGGCGGCGGCCAGATCCCGCGCCACGCCATGGACCCCCAGGCAATCGGGCCGGTCGGCGGTGACGTTGATATCGATAACGGGATCGTCGAGGCCGAGCAGGCGGGCGAAGGGTTCGCCAACAGGCGCATCGTCGGCCAGCTCGATGATGCCGTCATGTTCGTCCGACAGGCCCATCTCGCGCATGGAGACCAGCATGCCGTTGGAATCCACACCGCGGATCACGCCCTTATTGAGGTCGAGATTGGTGCCGGGGATATGGCTGCCCACGGGCGCGAACACGCCCTTCATGCCGGTGCGGGCGTTGGGCGCGCCGCAGACGACCTGGTGGGTGCCGGAGGATGTCTCGACAATGCAGACCCGCAGCTTGTCGGCATTCGGGTGCGGCTTGGCCTCCTTCACATAGGCGACGGTGAAAGGCGCCAGATCCTTGGCGCGATCGGCGATATCCTCCACCTCGAGCCCGAGCATGGTGAGGCGGGCGCCGATCGCGTCGATGTCGGCGTCGGTGTCGATGTGGTTCTTCAGCCAGGAGAGGGTGAATTTCATCGCGACAGCCCTCCGGTCATGCTCGGCACATCGAAGGCGGAGAATCCGTAGTGGCGCAGCCAGCGGGGGTCGGCTTCATAGAACGTGCGCAAATCGGGGATGCCGTACTTCAGCATGGCGATGCGCTCGCTGCCCATGCCGAAGGCGAAGCCCTGGTATCGAGCGGGATCGACGCCACTCAACTGCAGTACCTTCGGATGCACCATGCCGCAGCCCAGGATCTCCAGCCAATCGCCGCCGGCGCCGAGCTTGAGCTCGCCGCCGGCGCGGGAGCAGCCGATATCCACTTCCGCCGACGGTTCGGTGAAGGGGAAGTAACTGGGGCGGAAACGCACCGGCAGATCGGCGACACCGAAGAAGGCGCGGCAGAACTCGATCAGGCAGCCCTTGAGATGGCCCATATGGGTATGCTGATCCACGACCAGCCCCTCGACCTGATGGAACATGGGGGAATGGGTCATGTCGGAATCGCAGCGGTAGGTGCGGCCGGGCGCGATCACCCGCAGCGGCGGCTGGGATGATTTCATGGCGCGGATCTGCACCGGCGAGGTGTGGGTGCGCAGCACTTTACCGCCTGGGCCGCCGGGCTCGCTGCCGTCGCGGCCCTCGATATAGAAGGTATCGTGCATCTGCCGCGCCGGATGCTCGGGCGGAATGTTGAGGGCGGTGAAGTTGTGGAAGTCGTCCTCGATATCGGGCCCTTCGGCGACGCGGAAGCCCATCTCGCCGAAGATGGCGACGATCTCGTCCAGGGTCTGGCTGATGGGATGAAGGCGGCCCTCGCCCTCCGGCCGCGGCGGCAGGGTCACGTCGATGCGCTCGGTCTTCAGCCGCTCGTCCAGTGCGGCGTCATCCAGCGCGGCGCGGCGTGCCTCGATGGCGGCCGTGATCGCGTCCTTCGCCTCGTTGACGCGGGCGCCGAACTCGCGCCGCTCGTCGGGTGGGAGCGCACCGAGAGTCTTCATCAGGCCGCTGATCTCGCCCTTCTTGCCCAGGGCGTCGACACGCGCCTGCTCCAGCTCCGGCAGGCTGCCCGCAGCGGCCACGGCCTTCAGCCATTTGTCTTTAATCGGTTCCACATTCTGCATCGCGAAAATCCCAGTAACGAAAAAGGGCCGTCACATCCGTGCGGCCCCGCAATCCACCGGAAGTCGTGGGTCAGCTCAGCGCATGCCAAGCGACCCGTTGCCCAGGGCGGACGGAGCCTTGAAGCCGGCGCTAAAAAGCGAAAGCCGCCCGGAGCGGTGTTGCCAGCAATGTGTCATGCCATGGAGCATGCAGCGGCCCGATCTCTGATCCCAGGGTTGAGAACGGCGCGGAGTATAGGGGCGGGCCGCCGCGGGGGTCAAATGGCCGATAAGGACAATTCCGCCCGTGGACGGCAGCCGAAATCTGCACCTCCCAGCTCAGAAAGGGCGACGCCTTCGCGGGCTTTCCCGTACTTCTTAGAAACGGGGACGAGATCGGTCTGGACCCTGCGGGAAGAGCGCGTAACACCCGCTAACGTGTCAGCGATATGACCTGCCAGCCGCCGAACGGCGCGATGTCGGAGGCGGGCGCGTTAGTGAGGAAGAACACGGTTTCGGCATCGGTAATCTCGGGGGCAGAGGCAAGTTCCCGGAGCTTCGCGAAATCCCGCGGGCCGTAGGGTTCGGCGAGGCTGGCGCGCAGGCGCGGCTGCCAGCCGTGGATCACGCGCTTGTCGGTGACCAAGCTGAAGGCGCTGTAGCGGGCCGCGCCGATCTCAGCCAGTTCCGGCTCGACCCGCGGCCAGACCGCCGTCATGTCGTAGGAGGTGTCGACCACCACGGCGACGCGGCGGGGATTGTCCTGCAGATAGCCATGATAGCCGCCGGCCAAGCCGCCGAAGCCAAGCACTGCGAACACCAGCCAGGCAAGAAAAGGTTTCATCGCCGCGCCTACATCTGCGCGTTCAGCAGCGAGCCGATCTTGTAGCGGATTTCGCCCTCGCCGGCATTGATGGTCGCCGCTTCCACCAGAGCGCTCACCCGCTTCAGCTCATCGAAGTCGGCTTCGTAGCCGATGGTGTAGATCGGCACCCGCAGGCCCTTGATGATCGCCTGCATGTCGTCGAAGTACAGGCCGTTGTTGGTTTCGCCGTCGGTCAGCACGAACAGCACCGGCTTGATGCTGGGATCAGCTTCCTTCGCCTTGGCCAGCAGCGACAGCGCGACCGCGATGCCGTCATACATGGCGGTATTGCCCCCGGCGGTCAGGTCCTCGGCCGCGGCGATGAAGGACGCCTTCTGGTTGATGTTGAACTTTCGGATCGGCAGCAGCGTGCGCACGCGGTCGGAGAACACGACGAGGCCGATGGAGTTATCGGGCGAGATGAAATCCGCACCCTGGATCAGCGCTGCGCGCACGCCCTCCAGCCGCGGCCCGACCATGGAGCCGCTGACATCGCAGAGGAACACCGCGGCCACCGGGCGGCCGGCGTCTTTCTTGGTCTTCCAGAGCTGCTGCGCCTGCACCAGCGTGCCGCCGTTCGGCAGGGCATGGAATTGCTCGGCCTTCATCGGCGGATTGAAGCCGTATTGGGTTCCCAGATCGCGGTAGCGCGGCTGTTCGCTGAACTTGGCGAAGGCTTCGAGCGCCTCCTTCTTCTCCGGCGGCAGATTGCCGACGGCGTAGAGCGGATTGTCGTGGGGATAGCCGAAGGGCAGGAAAACATAGCCCGATTGCAGCTCCGCCGTCTTGACGAAGGTCTGGTACTCCATGACGAAGGCATCGAGGGAGCCGTCATTGCGCACGGATTCCCGCAGCTGCAGCGTGGTCTCGCCGACAAAAGGCACGCCCTTCTGGAAGGCCTCGAAGGCGCTGACCACTTCCGGCGACAGCATCTTCGCCTGATCGCCGCCGGCGAAGGCGGCGAGCACGGAGACCAGGAAATTGATGCCCGTGCTGCTGGCGAAGGGATTGGTGTAGCCCATGGCCATGTCGCCCTGGAGCACGGCGTCGATCAGGCTCTTGATATCGAGGGCGCCGGCGGCGGTCTTGAGCTTCTCGGCCCGGGCGGTTTTCATGACCACGCCCGCCAGATTGACCACCGTCTTCTCCCGCACCGGCGTCATGGTGACGCCGTGGGATTGGGCCATGCGGATCCACAGATGGTTCGAGGGCGAGAAGGCATCGGGCAGATACTTGCGCGAGGCGATGAATTCATAGCCGGTGCCCGAGGCGATCTTGCGGATCGCCACTTGGGCGCGGCGGCCGTCGGCGAGCTTGACGTTGGTGGCGTTGAATTCCTTGGCCAAGTCGGTCATCCAGCCATCGGTGCCGGTGCCGGATTTCTCGGTCGAGGCAAAGATCTCCACGGTCACGTCATTGAATCCGCCGAGCGGCGAGGTTGCCATCGGGAACTGATCGATCGGCGGCAGCGTGTCCGTGATATCGGCCTTCTGCCCGAGCTGGACGTTCGCCTTGCGCTGCACGATCTCCTCCGCCCAGTCGATATCGGCGACCTTGTCCTGCAAGCGCGAGGCCGCCTTGTCATAGGTCAGCTCGCCGGAGAAGCCGAAGTCCAACGATCCCAAGCCGCCGGGGCGCGAAGCGTAATAGAGACCCGCCGCGATAAGCACGACGATCAGGATGAGGATGAAGCGTGCCTTGGACATTTGCTGGCCTATCGGCTGTTTCCGGGGACTTGCAGGTGCATCGGCGGCAAGGTCACTGGGCGTCGATCGTCAGCTTCGGCCGCGCCCTTTCGCCGGCCTCGTAGCGCTGGATTGCCGCCTCACCCTGGGCCGACAGCTTGTCGAACTCCAGGATCGTCTGGGCCATGCGTGGCAACGCCTCCTGGCGGTAGCGGGCGATCTCGTCCATCGCCGCATTGATGTTGGCGAAAGCGGATTTCAGCGACTCGAGACTCAGCATGGAACTTGACGCTTGCTTCTGGATCTCGGCGCCCTGGTTGCGCAGCCGCTCTGCCGTGCCTGAAATCAGGTCGCTGGTGGTCTGGTTGAGGGCGTTCACCTTATCGAGCACGATCTTCTGATTGGCCAGCGCCAGGGCGGCGGTGACCGCCACCTGCAGCGCGCTGACCGTGACGTCGACGGCGCGGTTGACCCCGCGCATCAGCTCCTCGTTGTTGCGCATGATCAGGCCGAGAGAGAGCACGCCCTGCTGATTCACCGCCAGCTGCTGCTGCAGGTCCATGATGCGCTGGCGGAGCGGAAACAGCAGCTCCTCCTGCACAAATCTGTGCCTGATGTCGCCGGCGGAAATCTCGCCGCCCAGCTTGCCCGACAGCTTCTGATCGATCAGCTGCCCCAGCTTGATCTGCCGGTCGAGCTTGCGGGTCAGCGCGCGCATCAGCCCTTGATCCTCGCCCAGGGTGACGTTGTCGCGGCGGAGCTGCTCGCGGCCCTGCTGCAGGGAATTGACGATGGCATCGATCACGGTCTGGGCGCTCTCGTAGCGGGAAAAGTAGCGCTTCAGCGGCGAGCCGATGCCCGGGATCATGCCGAGAATGCGGGTCAGCGCCCCCGGCGACAGGTCGAGCCGCGCCGGGTCCAGCTCCTCCACCTTCATCTTGAGATCCAGCAACGCGTTGGCGACCGGACCGCCCTCGGTCCCTCGCGCCGACAGATCCTTGATCGGCTGCCGCAGCATCTTGCTGCGCTGGGCGGATTCGGCCTGCAAATCGCGGCCCATGGATTCGACGGCCGCTTTCGCCTCCGTCTGCGCCATGTCGGCATTGGGCTGGATGTTGGCGAGCACATCCACATAATCCTGCGCCTTCTTCTCCAGCGCCGCGGCGTCGCCGGGCTCGGGCTGGGGCACCAGCGCACCCTTCACCGCCTCCACATCCAGATTCAGCCGCAAGGCCGGTAGCTTGGTCTCGGTCACCGCCATGGTCTCCATCCCCTCCAGGTTCCTGCTGACATCATGCGCTTGAGGCCGCCGGCGCTGCGGCATAGCGCCCGGCCCGCTTGGCCAGCCGCTCCAGTTCCGCCATCGCCGCTTCGGCGTCGGCGCCGGACTTGCCGGCTTCGGTTTCGGTATTGGCCACCGCCGTCGCCACATCCACGAGTATCGTCAGCGCCGATTCGTTCTGCGCCAGAAGTTCGGCGACGCGTTTGTTCTGCTTTTCCACCAGCGTCGCCCGCTCTTCCAGCGATTTAATCTCGCGCCGCTGCTCCTCGCGGACAAAGCCGCCGCCGCCGCGCAGCTGTTTCAGCCGCGCGGCGATGCCCTCGGCATCGATGCTGCGGACACTCCGTAGCGTCACGTCGACATCGCGAAGATTGTCCACAACGCTATTGGCGACCTGTTCGGCGGCGCCGAGATAGCGGCCATAGGTGAGCTCGCCCGCCGAGAGCCGCCGGTTGAGCACGGCGCGCAGATTGTCCAGCAGCGGCGCCAACTTCTGCATCTGCTGGGCGCCCTCCGGCGCGCCGAGTTGTTTCAGTTCATCGGCAAGTTCGGCGAGCGAGGCCGGGCTGTCTCGCGTCGGCCGGCTGGGTATGTCGTAGTAGGCGCTTGAGAACGTCGCCGCGCGGGCGACGATCAGCGGCCAAATCAGCAGCAGAGCGGCGCCGACAGCGGCGGCCGCGACGGCCATGACGAAGGAGGGCTGGAACCAGGAGAAAAAACTCCACTCTGCAACCGCCGTCACCAGGAGAACCAGCCAGGTGGGCGGGAATGAGAGCAATGCGCGAAGGAAGCGCCCCGGATTCATTACGACGACCAGTATGTGGGCGATGCCAACAAGATTTCAAGCCGCCGGCAACGCGGTTGCAATCAACGGTTCCGGATTCATTCCAACTGCAGCAGAAGCAGATTGAGAGCGCCGCCGATCAGATCCTGCGGCCGCCCGTCGATCAGCAATTGTTCAAATGCGACCTGGTGTGTCTGACGGTTATTGATGAATTGCAGTTCCACCAGCCGTTTGGCGCCGGCGCGGGTGTAGCGTTCGATGCGGGCCGTGACGCCAACGATGTATTCGTTGTCGGCGTACTTCTCGAACCGGCTGCCGATCCATTCCACCTTGCCGCGGGCCCCGGCAAGTTCCTGGGCGAGTTGGTCGTTGCTGTCGTCGGTGATGGTGCGGGCGGCGCGCACGGTTTCGATGTCCTTGTCGAAGTTCTCGCCGCAGCCGGCGAGCGCGGATAGGAAAACGATCAGGATCAGGCGCGGGTCAAATCGCAAGCTTCGAGTCCCTTCGAAATGCAAGAACCCCATCCTTCGCGCGCGGCGCAGGATGGGGCTCATGAAATCAGCCAATGACCGGGCGGCCGCTACTTCGCCAACGCGGCCTGCGCCTGCTTGACGATCGACTCGAAGGCCGCGGGCTCGCTGATCGCGAGATCGGACATCACCTTGCGGTCGATGACGATGCCGGCTTTCTTGATGCCGTTGATGAACTGCGAATAGGTCAGGCCATAGGCGCGCACGCCCGCATTGATGCGCTGAATCCACAGGCTGCGGAAGTCGCGCTTCTTGTTGCGGCGGTCGCGGTAGTTGTACTGCAGCGCCTTTTCGACGCGCTCCAGCGCGATGCGGTAGTTGGTCGAGGAGCGGCCGAAATAGCCCGACCCCATCTTGACCACTTTCTTGTGGCGGGCGTGGCTGGTGACGCCCCGTTTTACGCGTGCCATGTCTTAGATTCCTTCTATCAGCGCCGGGGGGACCGGGGCTTCAGCCCCAGGGCATCCAGATCTTCTTGACGACGGGCTGGTTGGTCACATCCATCGTCTCGGCGCCGCGGTGCTGGCGCTTCATTTTCTTGGGACGGTTGATCTGGCGGTGGCGGCGCTGGGAGGGGTACATGCGCACCTTTCCCGTACCGGTGAGCTTAAAGCGCTTTTTGGCGCCGCTCTTGGTCTTGAGCTTGGGCATTTCCTTTTCCTTACAGATAGTTACCTGTCAGCCGCGGTTGGGGCATGCCCGTGCAAAAACACTAGCCCATGGCCGTCCGGCTTGGCGAAGGCGGGCTTATACAGAGGGGGGCCGGAAAAGGCAAGGCGACCCCGGCCGGCGCCTAGAAGAGGCTGCTATACCAGCCGCCGAAGCCGAAATAGCCGGCGACGGCATCCGCCAGCCAGGTCATGCCGACGATGCCCCAGAACCAGGGCGAGGTGCCCAGGGCCGCCAGGCCGCTGATGCCGCCGATGGCTGCCCAGGAGAACTGCCGGAACAGGGCCGCCAGCAGGGCAAAAACCAGCGCCAGGGGCGCCAGCAGCAGTGTCGCCTTGAACAGGGCGGCGATGCCGAAGATGACGGCCAGGCTGCCGAGGATTGGCGGCTGCCATGACTTTGCCGGGAGAACCGGCGGCCGGGCCGTGACCGGGATCAGGTTCAGCAGCGGTTCGTTCGGCAGGACGGCCGGCACGGGGCGGCTTTCCCGCTCTTCCGGCGCGGCCGTGAGATTGAGATCGGGGTCGGCGCGCAGCATGGGCACCAGCACCGGTTTGCCCGGGTTGGCGGCCTCGCGCTTGCCGGCGGCGGCTTCGAGATCGATGGCGGGTTCGCGCATGGCGGCAGGATCAGGGTTCATGATGGCGGAAATGAGCCCGAGTTGTTAACGGCGCCGCTCCTAACAGCCGTGGGGCCGGGGGCTGGGGAGAATTTAAGGCCGATTTCCAAGGGTTAGGACACGAAAGAGCGACGGGGTGGCCACGCGGCGGTGCCGCAGGACCACCCCAATTTGAAATCAGGGGGCCGACGCTATTTCGGCGCCAGGATCATCACCATCTGCTTGCCCTCGAGGCGCGGAAACTGCTCCACCTTCGCCTTGGCGTCGAACTCGGTGCGCACCCGCTCCAGCACTTGGGCGCCGAGATCCTGGTGCATCATCTCGCGGCCGCGGAAGCGGAGCGTCACCTTCACCTTGTCGCCTTCTTCCAGGAAGCGTGTGACCGAGCGCATCTTCACTTCATAGTCATGCTCGTCGGTCGTGGGCCGGAGCTTGATCTCCTTGACCTCAATGACTTTCTGCTTCTTCCGCGCTTCGTTCTTCTTCTTCTGTTCCTGGTACTTGTACTTCCCGAAGTCGAGAATCTTGCACACCGGCGGATCGGCATTGGGCGACACCTCGACCAGATCGAGGCCGGCGTCGGCCGCCATCTGCAGCGCCTCGCGTGTGGGTTTTACTCCGACCATGGTGCCGTCCTCTTTGACGAGCCGGACGGAAGGCACGGAAATCTGAGCGTTGATCCGCGGTCCGTCACTGGACGACGAGGACGCGCGTTCTCTCTCCATTGGTGGCCTAGCGATGAAACACCTCCATTTTAACAGTTAAAAACAACCGGCCGCCCTCCCATCCAAGGAAGCAGCCAGCGATAGCTGCGTCCCTACGATGCGGGCACCGCCGCTTCCTGCCTTAGTTTAGTAATGGCCTCACCCAGCGCAAGCACTTCCTGCTTTTCGCCGCCCAGACGGCGCAAAGCAACCGCGCGTTCCGCCGCCTCTTTTTTGCCCACCACCAGCATGATCGGCACCTTGGCCAGGGAGTGCTCGCGGATCTTGTAGTTGATCTTCTCGTTGCGCAGGTCGAGTTCCGACCGCAGGCCGGCCCTTGCCAGCGCCCCATTGACCTCGCCCGCATAGGCATCGGCGTCGCTGGTGATGGTGGCGACCACGACCTGAACCGGCGTCAGCCAGAGCGGCAGCTTGCCGGCATAATGCTCGATCAGCACGCCGACGAACCGCTCCATCGATCCCAGCAGCGCCCGGTGCAGCATCACCGGCCGGTGCCGCTGGCCATCCTCGCCGATATAATGGGCATCGAGCCGCTCCGGCAGCACGAAATCGAGTTGCAGCGTGCCGCATTGCCAGGTGCGGCCGATGGCGTCGGTCAGGTGGAACTCGACCTTCGGGCCATAGAATGCACCTTCGCCCTGCAGCTCTTCGAACGGCAGGCCGGCCGCGCGCAAGGCCGCGCGCAGACCTTCTTCCGCGCGATCCCAAACCTCATCGGAGCCGGCGCGCGGCGTCGGCCGCAACGCCAGTTTCACGATGACATTCTCGAAACCGAGTTCGCGGAAAATGCGCATCTGCAGGTCGCAGTAGCGCACGGACTCCGGCGTGATCTGGTCCTCGGTGCAGAAGATATGACCGTCGTCCTGGGTAAAGGCGCGCACGCGCATGATGCCGTGGAGCGCGCCCGACGGCTCATTGCGGTGGCAGGAACCGAACTCCGAGAAGCGTATCGGTAAATCGCGATAGCTCTTCAATCCTTGCCTGAAGATCTGCACATGACCGGGACAATTCATCGGCTTCACGCCAAACTCGCGCTCACCCTTGTCGATCACGATCTTGAACATGTTGTCGCCATACATGTCCCAGTGGCCGGAGGCCTTGAACAGCGATTTGTCGATCAGTTGCGGCGTGCGCACCTCCAGGTAACCAGCTACGGCCAAGCGGTCGCGGATGAATTTCTCAAGGGTGAGCCACAGCGTCCAACCCTTGGGATGCCAGAATACCTGGCCGGCCGCCTCTTCCTGCTGATGGAAGAGATTCATCTCCTTGCCGATGCGGCGATGGTCGCGCTTCTCCGCTTCCTCCAGCTGATGGAGATAGGCGGCGAGCTGCTTTTCATCGGGCCAACAGGTGCCGTAGATGCGCTGGAGCTGGGCGTTCTTCGCATCGCCGCGCCAATAGGCGCCGGAGATCTTCATCAGCTTGAAGGCCTTGCCCAGCTTGCCCGTGGAGGGCAGATGGGGGCCGGTGCACATGTCGAGCCAGTTGCCCTGGCGATAAATTGTGATCTCCTCGCCGTCGGGAATCTCGCCGACCCACTCGGCCTTGAACTGTTCGCCATGCTCGCGGAACCAGCGCGCCGCCTGGTCCCGCGACCAGACCTCGCGGGTGATCGTCTCGTTGCGATCGACGATCTCCTTCATCTTGGCTTCGATCCCGGCGAAATCGTCGGGCGTAAAATGCTCGTTGCGCACGAAGTCGTAATAGAAGCCGTTGTCGATCGACGGGCCGAAGGTGATCTGCGTGCCGGGATAGAGCTCCTGCACCGCTTCCGCCAGGACATGGGCGCAGTCGTGGCGCAGCAGCTCGAGCGCATCCTTGTGGGTGCGCGTGACGATCTCCACCTTGGCGTCCTTGTCGATCGGGCGCGCGAGATCCCGCAGCTCGCCGTCGACCTTCACCGCCAGCGCCGCCTTGGCCAGCCCCGGGCCGATGCTAGTGGCCAGCGCCTCGCCCGTGATGGACGAGTCGAAGCGGCGGACACTGCCGTCTGGCAAAGTGATTGCGACCATGGGAACTCGCGGAATGTGATGCGATTTCACGGCATTAAGGCGCGTCTGCCCGGGCCGGAAACCGGGACCGCGGACTTTACCGGCTGCCGGTTCGCTGTCAAGTAAAGCGGACGTCGAAGCCGGGGATACGGCAGTATCTACCGCGCGGCGGCGCCGTTGCCGTTGAGGCGCATGCGCTTGATCTTGGCGTAAGCGTCATTGATCGAAGTCATGCGCTCATGGGCCAAGCGGATGAATTCCGCCGGCAGGCTCATGGATTGCAGGCGGTCCGGATGATTTTCCTGGACGCAGCGGTGATAGGCTTCGCGGATCTCCACATCGGACGCGTCGTCGGCGACGCCCAGCACCTGGAACGGATTGTCGGCCTCCACATTCGCGGTGTTCTTCTTTTCCACCGGCCGCACGCCGCGGGCGGCAGTCTTGTGGAAGATGTAAATCGAACTGTCGAGATTCTCGAACGGCAGGAAATGCCGGTCGTCGTTCATGAGATCGGACAGGCGCTGCTGCTGGCCGATGAACATGTAGCCAATCAAGACCCGGCCGCTGTCGAGCTCCAGCTCGACCAGCAGCTTGTTCTTGAAGACCATCTTGTCGTTGCCACCGTACATGCGCGCACCGATTGGCTAAGAGGGCAGCCGTTCTTCCCAGAGAACGCCCTGCGACGAGAACTCTCTTCGACGCCCCTAGTTTACGAAGAGCATGGTAAAGCGAAGGTGAACAAGACGGCCTTTAGCCGCCCATCACCCATTTCGGCTTGGCCGCCTCGGCCTGGCTCCGGGACGCCTGGATACGGTCGTAGGCATCGTTGATCCGGGACAGTTTTTCATTGGCGAGCTGGACGAAATCGGCCGGCATGCCCATGGCGATCAGCTTGTCCGGATGGCACTCCTGCACCTTGCGGTGGTAGATGCCCTTCAGATCTTCGTCCGGGATCGATGGCGCGACGCCGAGGATTTCATAGGGGTCGGCGTTGAGGTCCGGCAGGGTAATCTGGTTCATCGGCGTTACGCGCCGGATCGTGGATTTGCGGACGATCGTGATCAGGCCTTCGGTGGTCTCGAACGGCAGGAAGTCACGATTATCGTTCAGAAGATCGGGCAGCCGCTGATTCTGCGCCACGAACATGTGGCCCATCAGGCGGGTGCCGCCATCGATCTCCATTTCCACCGACAGTTTTGATTTCTGCAGCTTTGCGTCCGTCTCCATCTTCCACTTCTCCCGCGAGCCCAAGAATGGGCCGGCGGTTCGCTGCGAACCTGACCCGGCCATGGCGCAAGGACATAGCAAGAATTGGTCAAGGAGCCGTTAACCCTGGCATAGGATTAGGCCCGATCAGGCGGACTTGATGGTCGGCTGAGACGATTCGAGCACCCGGCGGTAGAACTGGACCATCCGCTGGGCAGCGGCGTTGCGGGAGTAGAAGGTGCGCGCGCCGGATTGCGCCAGCTGCGCCAGGCGCAGGCGTTCGGCCGCCGGATAGCGCAGGGCCGATTCGACGGCTTGCGCCACCGAGTAGGCATTGCCCGGCGGCGTGAGCCAGACCATCGCGCCGCGCGCCGCCTGCTCCGCCGCGCTGCCATGTTCGCTGGCCACCACCGGCCGGCCCATCGCCTGAGCCTGGGCGAAGACGCGGTCGAAATGCAGCGGCGTCTCGCTGGTGCTGACCACCACATCGGCCAGCATCATCGCCGCCGGCAGATCGCGGCAGCGATCGACGATGAAGGCGCGCTCGGCGAGGCCTGTACGCTCGATCCGCTGCTTGAGGTCTCGAACATAGGCGGCATCGGAGTCATCGTCGCCGATCAGCAGGGCGCGGAAATCCACATCCCTGATCTGGGCGAGCCCGTCGACGAACAGCTCATGCCCGCGCGGCCGGCGGATGGAGCCGGGCATCAGCAGCAGCGGGACTCCGTCGGGCAGTTGCCACTGCCGCGCCAGGGTGGTGATCCGCTCGGGTCCGACATTGACGGGATCGAAGAAGACGGTGTCGATGCCGGGCGACACCAGCTGGATGCGTTCAGCATGGGGCGCCAGATGCCGCGCCTCATCGGCGGAATACTCCGATCCGACCACCAGCCAATCCGCCGCCGCCAGCAGCTTGCGGCGCCAGCGCTGCCGCCAGGCCTTGGCCGGCAAGCCCTCGCGCAAGCTGACGATGAAAACAGGGTGAAACTGCTTCCTCAAGATGCGCAGGGCCGCCTGGGCGATGCGCGCACTGTCCAGATCATAGGCATGAACGACGGCGGCGTGAAAGTGGCGGACATGCTGCGCCAGGCCCCGCGCCAGCCGCCGCCGCGCGAAGTAACCGGTGCGATCCAGCGGCAGCGCCAGATGATGGCCGCCGGCGCGCGCCAGATCGCGGGTTCCCGGTCCGGTTGGCGACACCACAAGCGCGGTGCCGCCGGTTTCGTGCACGGCCCCCGCCGCGGCGACGATGTCGCGGGTCAGCGGGCTGATGCCGAATTGCGATACGATCTGCAAAACCACGGGGTGGCGTACTTCCGCGCCGCCGACATCGGTGGTAATCGTGTCGTAGAAAGCCCCCGTGACGGTCAATCCATTCCCCTCTGATAACGCAATCCGACGATGCCCGACTCATCGCCCGCGCCGCAGATTCTAGTCCGTCCGCAAGCTCCGGCAATTGCCTATCATCTATTGCCCGCAGTCGGGGAAAAAATGCAAGGGGCCGGAGGGACGCAGGAGAGAATGCCCGGCGTCATGTTCTTGGGCGGCTTTGCTTCGGACATGACCGGCGTTAAGGCGATGACGCTGGACCGGTTGTGCCGGGAACGCGGGCAAGGCTATCTCCGCTTCGATTATCGCGGCCACGGCGCCTCGGGCGGCGAATTCCGCGACGGCACGATCGGCGCCTGGCTACGGGATTCGCTGGAAGTCTTCGACAAATTGACGGCCGGGCCGCAGATCCTCGTGGGCTCCAGCATGGGCGGCTGGCTGATGCTGCTGCTGGGTCTCCGGCGAAGCGAGCGGATCGCCGGACTGATTGGTATCGCCGCAGCGCCGGATTTCACGGAAGATATCTGGAAGGGATTTTCCCAAGCGCAGCAGGATGAGTTGATGGCGCACGGCGAAGTGGTGCGGCCGTCGGCTTATGGCGAGAAACCCTATGTCATTACCCGGGCGCTGATCGAAGATGGACGGCGGCATTGTTTGCTCGACGGCGAGATCGCGCTGAACTGCCCGGTGCGGCTGCTCCATGGCATGGCAGATCCCGACGTGTCCCCCGCAAAATCGTTGCGCATCGCCGAAAAGCTGCGCGGAGGCAACGCGGTGGTGACGCTCATCAAGGACGGCGATCACCGGCTGTCGCGGCCGCAGGATCTGCAGCGGCTGTGCGACACCGTGGCCGAACTCTCTGCGCTGCGCGGCGATGCCTGAGCTGCCCGATATCGAGGTCTACATCGAAGCGCTGGACCGGCGCACCACCGGCCAAGTCTTGCAGCGCGTGCGCCTCGGCAGCCCGTTTCTGCTGCGGTCGGTCGATCCGCCCTTGAAGGCATTCGAAGGACTGCCAGTGCGGAAGTTTTCGCGCCTGGGCAAGCGCATCGTTTTTCACTTCGACGGCGAACTCTATCTGGTGCTGCATCTGATGATTGCCGGACGGCTGCATTGGCGGCCGGCCGGCGCGCCGCTGGTGCGCAAGCTGGGCCTTGCGGCGTTCGATTTCGCCGAGGGTTCGCTGGTGCTGACGGAAGCTGGATCGAAGAAGCGCGCCTCGCTCTATGCCTTGCGCGGCGCGGCGGCGCTGGCCGCCCATGATCCCGGCGGCATCGATCTCTTTGCTGCATTGCCCGAGATGTTTCGGGACGCCCTGCGGCGGGAGAACCATACGCTGAAACGCACGCTGACCGATCCCCGTCTTTTCAGCGGCATCGGCAATTGGGTTTCAGATGAAATCCTGCATCACGCGAAACTTTCGCCGGTGAAGATGAGCCAGAGCCTGAACGACGAGGAATGCGGCCGCCTGCTGGAATCGGCGCGGATCGTTCTTCACCTCTGGACAGAGCGGCTACGGCAGCAGACCGGTAACAAATTCCCCGAGAAAGTCACCGCCTTCCGGCCGGAGATGGCGGTGCATGGCAAGTTCGGCAAGCCCTGCCCGGTCTGCGGCGCGCCGGTGCAACGCATCGTTTATGAATCGAACGAGACCAACTATTGCCCGCGCTGCCAGACCGGCGGCAAGATCCTCGCCGACCGCGCGCTCTCGCGCCTGTTGAAATCCGACTGGCCGCGGACGCTGGAGGAGTTGGAGGAGGCGAAGCAGCGTCGCCAGAGCTAACTTCGTGCGCGCAGCCTAACTTGATCCCGCAAGGATTGCCTGCAACCCGGCGCGATAGTCCGGATACTTCAATCTCACACCCAACTCTTCTTTGATGCGGTTGTTCCGCACGCGCTTATTGTCGGCGTAGAAACTGCGCGCCATCTCCGAAAGGTCGGCCTTTTCGAACGGCTCTACGGGCGGCGGTTCGACTCTGAGCAATTCCGCCGCATAGGCGATCACTTCGTCGGGCGGCGCCGGGTTGTCGTCGCAGACATTGTAGGCGGCGCCGGGATTGGGCCGCGCCATGGAGGCGATCAGCACGGTGGCGATGTCGTCAACATGGATGCGGCTGAATACTTGCCCGGGCTTCACGATCCGTTTCGCCGCACCGCCACGCACGGTATCGATGGCGCTTCGGCCGGGGCCGTAGATGCCGGCGAGGCGGAAGACATGCACCGGCAGCCCGTCTCGCTCCCACAAAGTCAGCCAGCCATCCTCGGCCAAGGCGCGGCGGCGGCTCCGATCCAGCGTCGGTTTGCGCGGGCTGTTTTCGTCCACCCAATCGCCGCCGCGGTCGCCATAGACGCCGGTGGTGGAGAGATAGCCGATCCAGCGGAGCGACTCGAGATTTTGAAGCTCCCGCAAATGCAGGTCGAGAACGGGATCGCCGAAATCGTCCGGCGGGATTGAACTCATGATATGCGTGGCATCGCGCAATGCCGCGGCGGCATCGTTCACAGCCTGCTGCCGATCGAAGAGATGCGCGATTATGCCCTCTGCCAGCAGCGCCTGCCGCTTTTCCTCCGACCGGCAGGTACCGGCGACCGCCCAGCCCTCGCGCTGCAGCCGCCGCGCCAGATGCAGCGCGCTGAAACCGAGGCCGAAACAGAAGAGTTTTCCGGGTTTGCCCATGGGTCCTGTGGCGAAATGCGGCAGGCCCAGAACGGTGGCGCGCCGGCTCAAGCCTTACTATGATCGCCCCTCCCCGAACAACGGCGCGTCCATGATGAACCTCCGCCCCGCATTGAAGCTCGTCTGCCTGCTGCCGCTGGTGGCGCTGCCTGCCGCCGCACAGGACGAGGCGCCGCCGGACAACAGTCTGAGCGACACCATCAATGCCAATGAATACGAAGCCTGCATGACACTGGCCCAGCGATCGCCAGCCGAGGCTTACGGCAGCGCCAAAACCTGGTCCGAAAAGGGCGGCGGGGCGGCGGCGCTGCAATGCGGTGCTTTTGCCCTGATCAACATGAACAAGCCGAAAGAAGGCGCGCAGATGATGGAGCTCGCTGCCGCGAAAGAGGAGAAACCGGCGCTGAAAGCCGAGCTCTTCGGCCAGGCGGGGCAGGCCTGGACCATGGCCAACGACATCACTCGCGCGCTCAATGCGCAGAACGAAGCGCTGGCTCTCGCGCCCGACAATGTGGATCTTCTAGTCGACCGCGCCTTCAGCTATCGGGACCGGGAGGATTTTCGCAGCGCCATCGCCGATCTGGACAGAGCCCACGAACTGGCGCCCGAGCGTCCGGACATCCTTGCCTATCGCGCCAGCGCCTGGCGCTTCCTGACGGACAACGTGAAGGCGCTGGCGGATGCCGACGCGGCGCTGGCGCTCGATCCCGAGAATCCGGAAGCGCTGTTGGAGCGTGGCATCATCAAGCGCCTGACCAATGACCCCGAGGGCGCGCGCGCCGATTGGATGCAAGTGGTGGCTCTGGCCGGCGGCACGCCCACGGCCGACGCGGCCAAGGCCAATCTGGAGAAACTGGCGGAGAAGGCGAACTAAAAGTCCAGATTCGCGTAATGCGCCGGCGGCGTGAAGCCCGGCAGCGCGTCCGACAGCAGCGGGCGGAAGCTGGGCCGCGATTTCACTCGGGCATACCAATCCTTTGCCGGCGGATGATCGTCCCAGGGCACGTCGCCGATGAAGTCGAGCACCGAGAGCTGCGCCGCCGCGGCAAGATCGGCGATGGTGAGTTGATCGCCCGCCAGCCATTTCCGCCGGTCGGCGAGCCAACCGACATAGTCCAGGTGATAGTGGATGTTCGACAGGCCGCTGCGGATCGCCTGGGAATCCGGTCCGCCATTGCCCTTCAGCCGCCGGATCACCTTCTGGTCGAACAGGTTCGCGGTCACCTCGCGATTGAACTTCAGATCGAACCAGGCCGACAGCCGCCGCGTCTCCGCCCGCTCAACCGGGGTGGCGCCGATCATCGGCGTTTCGGGATAGCGCTCCTCGAGATATTCCTCGATGGCGTTGGGATCGGCGATGATGGCGCCGTCCTCCTCCACCAGCACCGGCACTTCGCCGGAAGGATTGAATTTCAGGAAGGCGGGGCGGCGCTCCCAGTAGTTCTCGGTCTCCAGCGCGAAATCGAGGGATTTTTCCCTAAGGAGGAGGCGGAGTTTGCGCGAGCAGGGATGCAGGGCGAAGTGGTGCAGGCAACGCATGGCCCTTCAGTTAACCGATCCCGGCCGGGAGAGAAACTGTTTTTCCGTTCGATGCCAGTGAGATAGAGGCGCCATCGGCAATCCGCGCGGCGGTGGCAGGGAGCGCAACGCCGGCGCTCGCCGGATCATGACTTGACGGCGGGCCGCCGGTAACGTTTTTTCCCCAGGGGTGGCTGTCGCGGGCCGCCAGATAATCCATCCGGAGACCTCAGGGGACCATGGCGGAAGCCTCCCGCGAATCCATGTTGCTGGCCTGTGCCGCCGGCGACCGCACCGCTCTTAACCGTCTATACATCGCGACGGCATCGCATCTTTTCGGCCTCGCGCTCAGTATATTGAGACGTCGCGACTTGGCTGAGGACGCCGTGCAGGAGACATTCATACAGGTGTGGCGGCATGCCGGCAGTTTCGACATCAACCGCGGTACGGCGATGGCATGGATGGCGCGGATCCTGCGCAACCGCTGCTTCGACATGCTGGACAAGCGGCGGCGGGAGACCTCCCTCGATCCGGAGATCGCCGAGGCCCGGGAGGATCCCAGTCCCGGTCCCGCCGACTTGGTGGCCGGCAGCGAGTCGGCGCGGCTCTTGCACAACTGCCTGAACGAAATCGAGGCTCGGGCGCGGCAATGCCTGAACCTGGCCTATTTCGAGGGCCTGACGATGGAGGAGATCGCCCAGCGGCTGCCCGCCCCCATCGGCACAGTGAAGAGCTGGGTGCGCCGCAGCCTGATCCGGCTCAAGGGATGCCTCGAGCGATGAAGTACGAGAATCCGGAACTGCGCGACCGCCTTGCTGCCGAATATGCCCTCGGCACGCTGCGCGGGGCCGCGCGCCGGCGCTTCCAGAAGCTGATGGCCGGGGATCCGGCGCTGCGCGACCTGACCCTGCAATGGGAGTTGCGCCTCAACGACCTGGCCGCAATCGCCAAGCCGGTGATGCCGCGGCCGCAATTGTGGCAGGCAATCGACCGCGCCCTCGGTCCTGTACCGCGGCCGCAGCATGAACGGTCGGGCCTGCTCAGCAGGTTGTGGGAAAGTTTAGGCTTCTGGCGCGCTTCGACCTTGGGCGCGGCGGCGGTGGCGGCGGCGTTGGTGCTGTACATCGCTGCCGGCCGCCCCGTGGCGCCGGAGACCCGCTACATCGCCGTGCTGATTGACGACCAGGCGACACCGGTGCTGGTGGCCAGCCTGGAGGCCGTGGACGGGAAGCTGTCGATCAAGTCGGTCAAGACGACCGAGGTGGCCGCCAACCAGGACCTGGAATTGTGGCTGCTGCCGCCCCAGGGCGCAGCACCCCGGTCCCTGGGCGTGCTCAAGGGCATGCAGGCCTTGGTCAAGCTGACGGAGGGCGACGCCAGTGACCTGACCCAGGGCGCCCTGGCGGTCAGCCTGGAGCCCAGCGGCGGCTCCGCCACGGGAGCGCCCACCGGGCCGGTGCTGTTCTCCGGCGCGATCCTGCCGGCGGCGGATATCCGCGAGCCGTAACGGCGGCGGCCGTAGAGCCTGAGCAATAATCAGTCACAGATCGTGACTTGTCTTGCGGCGCGGGTCGATTAAACAAGCGCTCCATGACAAAGCCCATCTCCATCGCCAGGAAGTCCTGGCTGCCGGACGATTGCGCCCGCCGCATCGCCGAAATCGAGAAGTTACTCGTCCCCAACGATCTCGACGCCGTCGAGGCGCGCCTCATGGCGCTAATCGAGGATCACGAGCGCCATATGGACCGGGAATCCCTCGGCCTCAATGCCGGCACCAATGTGATGAACCCGCGGGCGGCGGCGCTCTTGTCCCGCTCCCTCGGCAACCGGCCCAGCCTGGGCTATCCCGGCGACAAGTACGAGATGGGCATGGAGTATGCCGAGGAGATCGAGGTCATTGCCGAGGATTTGGTAAAGCAGCTGTTCGGCGCGCCCTTTGCCGAACTGCGCGTCGCGTCGGGCGCGCTCGGGAATCTCTACTGCTTCATGGCGACCGCCAAGCCGGGCGACCGCATCATGGCCTTCAGCGGCGAGATGGGGGGCCACGTCACTCACCATAAGTCCGGCGCCGCCGGCCTCTACGGCATCGAGACCCATCCCGTGCCCTATGACGGCGCGCGCATGACCATCGATTTGGACAGGTTGCGAACGGAGGCCAAGCGCCTGCGGCCGAAGCTGATAACCGTCGCCGGCAGTCTCTGCCTGTTCCCCTATCCGCTGCGGGAAGTGCGGCAGATTGCCGACGAGGTCGGCGCCCATCTGCTGTACGACGCCGCCCATATGTCCGGCATGATCGCCGGCGGGCGGTTCCAGCAACCGCTGGCCGAAGGCGCCCATATGATGACCATGTCCACCTACAAGGCATTCGGCGGACCGCCGTCGGGCATCATCGTCACCACGGAGGCGGAACTGGCGGCGCGGCTGGACAAGATCGCCTATCCCGGCATGACCGCGAATTTCGACTTGGGCAAGACGGCGGCGCTCGCCATCTCCGTGATGGACCTGCTGGCCCATGGCGCCGCCTATGCCGATCAGTGTATCCGCAATGCCCAGGCCTTGGGCCTGGCGCTGGCGGCCGAGGGTCTGCCGGTCCATGGCGTGGAAGGCTGCGGTTACACCGAGAGCCACCATCTGGCGCTGCACGCCGCGCCGTTTGGCGGCGGGCAGAATGCGGCCAAGCGGCTGGCGGCGGCGAACATCCTGCTCTGCGGCATCGGCCTGCCATTGCCGCCGGTCGAGGGCGACCTAAATGGAATTCGCATCGGCAGCCAGGAATTGACCCGGTTCGGTCTGAAGGAAGCCGCCATGGCCGATGTGGCGCACTTCATCGGCCGCTTCCTGATCAAAGGCGAGGCGCCCGGCAGTATCCGCCGCGACGTCATCGCCTTCCGCCGGGATTATCAGCAAATTCACTACATCCGCTGACGGCCTTTCCCCGGCCAGAAATCTCCCGCCTCCCTGCATCCGCCCGCCGGATCACCCGGTATAGGGGGTGAAGGACCGCCGAGGCATCAAGGGAGACAGCCCGCCGCACAAGACAGATGATTTCACCCGAGACGTTCGCATGCTCTCGCGAACCGCTGCCGGCGGCAGAGGCCCCGCAGATAAGAGGCCGCTTCCCCTCCCCCCGGAGCCGCCGGCAGCCCTTCTTGGGGTGATCGAACACGAAACCGACAGATCTGACCCCTCTCGCAACAGAGGGGGAAGACGGATCCGCCGGCGGCAGCTGCGAGGTTCCCGCGACGTCCTCGCCTCCATCCGCCGGCGGATCTCGCGTCTCTGCCCGGCTCGGAGTCCGGCGGCCCCGAAGCTGTACGCGTCGATTTCAGCAAGAAAGGCGATGCGGGTGAGCGAAGGGGCTGCGGAGCGCAGCCTCCGGACGAGCAAATCGGCGCGGCACCGGATTTCCCGGCGATCGACGCGCTGTTTGACCTTCAGAAGAGGTAAGCGTACAGCATTATTGCCGGTTTGATCGCCCCGCAGTGGGGGAGGCCGATCATGTGAGGCTGCCGGATGTCGCGCTGGCCTGAAATTCTCTCCCTTTGCCTATCCGACGGCATACCGAAGCGATCGCTCGGGGTCGCCTTGATTGTTGGCACCATCCTCAATCTCATCAACCAGGGCGACGCGCTGTTCGGCGTAGCGGAGTTCAACGTCACGAAGATGATGTTGACGTACGCCGTGCCCTACTGCGTCGCCACCTACGGCGCCGTCTCCTACCGGATCGGTGCGGCGCGTGCAGCGGGCGAGCGGCCGGGCGCAAGTCCGCCGGATCGATAGCATCCGGGCACTTGCCCTCGCTTACGGGCAAGAGCGGACAGTCTGCGCTTCAAGCCGGCGTCACCTATTCGGTGTGAAGACTTCCTTGCGGATGAAAGGCGTGAAAAACGAACGCGAAGGTCACGCGGTAGGGCACGTCGACGAGCCCGCCCGACACTCGGCGGCGCACGACGACATTGCCGATATCGCGCCCATCGGCGATCGACTGGGCATCCAGCGCCGAGTTCTGGCCGGGTTCCCAGTTCAGCAGGAGATCGCCCGCTTCGATGCGGCCCGTCTTGCGCAGGATGTCCAGGCTCCACGCCTCGCTGTCGACGGCGACGACATACGCCATGGGTGCGATCCCATCCGGATAGCGGCCGTCGTAGAGAAACGGCAGCGGCGAGCTGTCATAGCCGACATAGGGATTGGCCCCGTAGGGACGGAATGACGGATCGTTCGGTACGAGAACGCGGCCCGCTGGATTCTCGCGCGTGAAGCGCTCGAACGATTCGACCCGCGACGGCAACGACTTCAGCTCGAGTCCGGCCAGTTCTCCAACGATCGCGGTGCCGGTGTATTGCTGCCACCAACTCTCGGTCTGCCGGTCGTACATGACGAGGTCGGAATCGCGCAACTTGCCGGTGGTGCCGAAGGTGAGCGCGCGCCCGCCGACCCGCCGGTCGAAGACGATGGCGGCATTGCACAGCGGGCAATAGGTCACCGCGACCGGTACGCCGCCGACCGTATCGTTCACGATCTCGTGCCAGGTCAGGATGCGGAGCGGGAAGGCGCACGCGTCGCCCTGGATCCGAAGCGTGATGACCGGCTCCGTCGGCGCCAAATCAAACACCTCGCCGGCGGGCTTGAATTGCGGATCGTCGATCGCCGGTATGCCATCCTTCGGCGGTCCGCCGGAACGGATCTCCACGAGTTCAACCGTATGCTTCGAGAAATCGGTGCGCGGCCATTCGTCGATCAAGTTCTCTGACGCCGCGAGCGCATCCGGCCCTGTCGCCAGAATCGCGAGCAGCAACAAAGCCGCGCCGCCGAGACGAATGCGCGGCCTATCGTCGCGACGTTCGACGTGGCGCCTTCGCGTCCGCTGCGCCGTCATATTGGAAACGCAATCCGCATCCAAGCCGATCAGGGCCGTATCGCCTCCTCGGTTATGGCGTGCAAAGCCCCGGCCATCTTGACCACGACATCGCCGCGATCGGCGATGCCATGCGCGGCCGCAATCCGGCTCGGCGGCCAGTAGGCGACGCGAACGACTCCGTCCGCGTCTTCCCAGACCAATACCCGCAGCGGGAGATCCAGTCCGGCCGTCCGCTGACTCTGCATCAACGGCGTGCCGAGATTCGGATTGCCGAATATGACGAGCGTCGTCGGCCCAAGCGCCAGCCCATTGGCCCGCGCCGCCGCGTCGTGGTCGACGACCGCCGCGACCTTTGCGCCCCGGCTTTCGATGGCCGACGTCAGGCGTTCGACTGTGGCGGCAAAGCTCCCCGCCGCTGTCTTCACGACGATCGCGGGATCATCGGCCGCCGTCGGTCCGCCCGGCACGAGAAGCAGCAGACAGGCGGCCGCAAGGGCGCGCCCATGACGGAGTAGCAAGCGGCCCATGGCACGGTCTCCCAGCCTCGGATGCGGGGAAGCAAGCTCTAGCATCGCCGTCTTCGTTTCAGGGGTAACAACTCTGTGATTCCGTACACCCCTGCGGGCTCGGCCTTTAGCGCGACGAGACTGCATTAGCCACGGGACTTCGGCGCGCAAGCAGTTAGATCGGGCGGCCATCCCACGGTGACACAAATAGGCTCAGCCAATCTGCGTTCATCTGCGTTCATCTGTGGCTGACACTTCTTGCCTTCTTCTCGGTGCCTGAACAAACCGCGCTAAGCCCGCTTTGCCGCCGGCTTGTCGCTGAGCGGACGGGCCAGGTGGGCGACAATCTCCTTCGGCACCACCTGCCAGAAGCGGCCGCGCTCCAACGCCCAGTCGTTCAGCAGCCGCGCGGCGAACTTCGATTGGGTCTCATCCGCATGTTCGGCGATCAGGTCCTTCAGCACAGCCTCCCAGTGGGCGGAGTCGAGGCGCTGCCAGACGACGCTTTCGCCATTCACATACATCGGGAAAGCGCCGGTTTCGTCATAAACGAAGGCCATGCCGCCGGTCATGCCGGCGGCGAAATTGTCGCCGACCGCGCCCAGGATCACCGCCGTGCCGGCGGTCATATACTCACAGCCGTTGGAACCGCAGCCTTCGATCACCGCCGTGGCGCCGGAGTTGCGCACGGCAAAGCGCTCGCCCACCTGGCCGGCGGCGAACAGCTTGCCCGCAGTGGCGCCATAGAGAACGGTGTTGCCGATGATGACGTTCTCGTTGGTCGCCAGCGGACTGGACGGCAACGGCCGCACGACGATAGTGCCGCCGGAAAGTCCCTTGCCCACATAGTCGTTGGCGTCACCGAAGACTTCGAGCTTCAAGCCCTGCACCGCGAAGGCGCCCAGGGATTGCCCGGCGGAACCGCGCAGACGCACGGTGATATGTCCGGACTTCAAGCCGGACATGCCGAACTTGCGGGTGATCTTCGAGCTGAGCTTGGTGCCGATGGCCCGGTGGGTGTTGCGGATGTTGTATTGCAGCTGCATCTTCTCGCCGTCGTCGAACAGCTGGCGCGCATCCTGGATCATCTGCGCATCCAGAGTCTCCGGCACTTCGTTGCGGCCCTCGAGCGTACAGTAGCGCGCATGCTGGCCGGGATCGGCCTGGGCCAGCAGGGGATTGAGATCAAGATCGTCCAGATGGGCCGCGCCGCGGCTGACCTGACGCAGCAGGTCGGAACGGCCGATGACTTCGTTGAGATTGCGGAAGCCAAGGCCGGCCAGGGTCTCGCGCACTTCCTCGGCGATGAAGCTGAAGAGGTTCACCACTTTCTCCGGCGATCCAGTGAACTTCTCCCGCAGTTTAGGATCTTGGGTGCAGACGCCGACCGGACAGGTGTTGGAATGGCATTGCCGGACCATGATGCAGCCCATGGCCACCAGCGACGCGGTGCCGATGCCGAACTCCTCGGCGCCCAGCATGGCGGCGATCACAACGTCGCGGCCGGTCTTGATGCCGCCATCGGTGCGCAGCCGCACCCGATGGCGCAGGCGGTTGAGCGTCAGCACCTGCTGGGTTTCCGACAGGCCCATCTCCCAGGGAATACCGGCATATTTGATGCTTGTCTGCGGGCTGGCGCCTGTGCCGCCCACATGACCGGAGATCAGGATCACATCGGCCTTCGCCTTGGCGACGCCGGCGGCGATGGTGCCGATGCCCGAGCGCGCCACCAGCTTCACGCAGACCCGCGCATCCGGGTTGATCTGCTTCAGGTCGTAGATTAGCTGCGCCAAATCCTCGATCGAATAGCTGTCGTGATGGGGCGGCGGCGAGATCAACATGACTCCCGGCGTAGAATGCCTCAGTTTCGCAATCATCTCCGTCACTTTGAATCCCGGCAGCTGGCCGCCCTCGCCGGGCTTGGCGCCCTGCGCCACTTTGATCTCGATCTCGCGGCAGCGGTTGAGATACTCCGCCGTGACACCGAAACGCCCGGAGGCGATCTGTTTGATGGCGGAGTTGGCGTTGTCGCCGTTGGGCCGCGGGCGATAGCGCTCGGGATCCTCGCCGCCCTCGCCGGAGTCCGACTTGGCCCCCATGCGGTTCATGGCGATGTTGAGGGTGCCGTGGGCCTCGGGCGACAGCGCGCCCAGGGACATGCCCGGGGTCACAAACCGCTTGCGGATCTCCGTGATCGACTCCACCTCGTCGATGGAGATCGGCGTGCGGCCCTGGCGGAAATCCAGGAGATCGCGCAAGGTCACCGGCGGCAGCTTGGCCACCGCTTCGCTGTAGCGCTTGAAGGTCTGATAGGCCTCGCTGGCCACGGCGCTCTGCAGCAGATGGATCAGGCTCGCTTCCCAGGCATGGGTCTCGCCGCCGCGGCGATAGCGGTAGAAACCGCCGATGGGCAGCGCGGCAAAGTCTTCCGACCAGGCGCGGGAGTGTTGCTGCAACACCTTCTGCTGGATCCCCGCCAGGCCGATGCCGGAAATGCGCGAGGGCATGCTGGGGAAGTACTCGGCCACCAGCGTGCGGGACAGGCCGACGGATTCGAAGTTGGCGCCGCCGCGATAGGAGCTGATCACGGCGATGCCCATCTTCGACATGATCTTGAGCAAGCCTTCATCCATCGCCTTGGTGAAGCGCTTCAGGCAATCGTCGAGCGTGAGATCGCCAAACAGCCCGCGGCGGTGCCGGTCGGCAATCGAGGCCTCCGCCAGATAGGCATTCACCGTCGTGGCGCCGACGCCGATCAGCACGGCGGCATGATGCACATCCAAACATTCGCCGGAGCGCACATTGAGCGAGGTGAAGGTGCGGAGCTGCTGCCGCAGCAGATGGGTATGCACCGCGCCTGTCGCGAGGATCATCGGAATCGAGGCGCGGGACGGGCCGCTCTTCTCGTCGGTCAGGATCACATGCACCGCGCCGCCGCGCACGGCGTCTTCCGCCTCGCGCCGCACCCGGGCGATGGCGTCGCGCAGCGCGTTGTCGCCGGCCTTGGTGCCTGACTTCGGTATGTCGTAGGTGCAATCGATCTCCACCGCCGAGGCGCCCATATAGGCGCGCATGGCCTGGAACTGCGCCGTCAGCAGGATTGGCGACTCGAGCTGCAGCAGGCGGCATTGACTCTCATCCTGATCGAGGATGTTGCCGAGATTGCCGAGGCGGGTCTTCAGGGTCATCACCCGGCGTTCCCGCAGGGAATCGATCGGCGGGTTGGTGACCTGGCTGAAGTTCTGGCGGAAGTAGTGATGCAGGCCGCGATACTGTTCCGACAGGACCGCCAGCGGCGCATCGTCGCCCATGGAGCCGACGGCCTCTTTCGCTTCCTCCACCATGGGATGGAGGATCAGCTCCAGATCCTCCTGGGAGAATCCGGCGTTGAGCTGGCGGCGGCGCAACTCTTCCTTCTCGAACGACGCGGGCTGGCCGGGCTTGGCGCGCACCAGCGTGTCGATGACCGTGATATTCTTGACCCAATCGCTGAAGGCAGCGCCGGCGGAGAGCTGATCCATGATCTCCCGGTGCTTGTAGAGGCGGCCGGCGCCGAGATCGATGGCGATCATCTGGCCGGGGCCGACGCGGCCCTTGGCGACCACGTTCTGCTCCGGCAGGCGCACCATGCCGGTCTCCGATCCTGCCACCAGCAGGCCGTCGTCGGTGATGGTGTAGCGCATCGGCCGCAGGCCGTTGCGGTCCATGCCGGCCAGCACCCAAGTCCCGCCGAAGGCGCAGATGGCCGCCGGGCCGTCCCAGGGCTCCATCACCGAATTGCAATAGCTGTAGAGGTCCCGGTGGGCCCGCGGCATGGTCTCGCGCTCCGCCCAGACATCGGGGATCAGCATCGACTTCACCATCGGCAATGTCCGGCCGACGCCGACCATAGCTTCGAAGACGTTGTCGAGGATGGCGGAGTCCGAGCCGCCGGGCTGCACCACCGGCTTGATGTCGGCCATGTAATCGCCATAGACCGGCGTCGCCATGCGCGTTTCGTGCGCCTGCATCCAGTTAATGTTGCCCTTCAGCGTGTTGATCTCGCCATTATGGGCGATGACGCGGAAGGGCTGCGCCAGATGCCAGGTGGGAAAGGTGTTGGTGGAATAGCGCTGATGATAGATGGCGAAGTTGGAGACGAAGCGCTCATCCAGCAGGTCGGGATAGAAGGCGGTGAGCTGCTCGGCCAGGAACATGCCCTTGTAGATCACCGAGCGGCAGGACATGGAGCAGATGTAGATGTCTTTGATCGACTCCTCGAGCGCCGCCTTCTCGATGCGGCGGCGGATGACATAGAGATCGGTCTCGAACTGCTCCTCGGTCGTGCCTAATGAGTTCGCGATCATGATCTGCTCGATTTCGGGCCGCGTCGCATTGGCCTTCTCACCAATTACTTCCACATTCACCGGCACCTGGCGCCAGCCATAGATGGTGTAGCCATAGGCCAGGATTTCGCGCTCGACGATGACGCGGCAGCGTTCTTGCGCGGCG
The DNA here is from genome assembly GCA_046154965.1 of Dongiaceae bacterium. Taxonomy (GTDB): domain Bacteria; phylum Pseudomonadota; class Alphaproteobacteria; order Dongiales; family Dongiaceae; genus DATKFM01. Next base: position 39,423 of record JBJXDY010000032.1, read on the forward strand.
AGATCGGTGCGCGGCAGGAACACCATGCCGACGCCCAGTTTGGCTCGGCCGATCTTCTGGCCGGTGCCGCGCACATACTCGCGGAAGAAATCATGGGGGATCTGCACATGGATGCCCGCGCCGTCGCCGGTCTTGCCGTCGGCGTCGACGGCGCCGCGATGCCAGACGGACTTCAGCGCGGCGATGCCGTACTCCACGACCTGCCGGCGCGGCTTGCCGTCGATGGCGGCGATCAGCCCGACGCCGCAGGCATCATGCTCGTCGGCGGGATCGTAGAGGCCATGGGCCTGCAGGTGAGCGGCGTTTCGACGCCATTGCGGGATATGATCGTCAGCCATCCGTCTCGTCCCTATTCCGCCGCGGCCGCAATCGCCGATGTCGATTTCGCCTTGATGTAAGCATCGATGCTATCGGCCGCGTCGCGGCCGTCGCGGATGGCCCAAACCACCAGGGATGCGCCGCGCACGATATCGCCGGCCGCGAACACGCCATCCAGGTTCGACATCTTCGTCCGGTGATTGATCTTCACCGTGCCCCAGCGTGTGACTTCCAGATCCTGCGCGCCGAACCGCCCCGGCAGTTCTTCCGGGTCGAAGCCCAACGCCTTGATCACGAGATCGGCCTCGACATTGAAGTGGGAGCCGTCGATGACCCGAGGCGTCTGGCGGCCGGTCGCATCGGGCACGCCGAGATGAATATGCGCCGCCCGCACGGCCGACACTTCGTTCTTTTTGCCGCCGATGAAAGCTTCGGGCAGCGCCAGCCAGACGAAGTCGACGCCTTCCTCTTCGGCATGGGCGACTTCGCGCTGCGAGCCCGGCATGTTGGCGCGGTCGCGGCGATAGAGGCATTTCACCGAGGTGGCACCCTGGCGCACGGCCGTGCGCACGCAATCCATCGCGGTGTCGCCGCCGCCGATGACGACGACGCTCTTGTCCTTGGCATCGAGGGCGCCCGAGGTAAAGGCCGGCACCTTGTCCCCCAGGCCGTGGCGGTTGCTGGCGGTGAGGAAGTCGAGCGCGGGCACGATATTGCCAAGACCGACGCCAGGCGCCTGAATCTCGCGCGCCCGGTAGACGCCGCAGGCGACCAGCAGAGCGGCATGCTTCTGCCGCAGCTCCGGCAAAGTCGCATCCTTGCCCACCTCGAAGTTCAAGTGAAACCGAACATCGCTGTCCCGCAGCAGCTTGGTGCGGCGCTCGACAACTTCCTTCTCCAGCTTGAAGTTGGGAATGCCATAGATCATCAGGCCGCCGACGCGGTCATAGCGGTCATAGACATGCACCTGGTAGCCCTTGCGGCGGAGCTGCTCGGCAGCAGCCAGGCCGGCGGGACCGGCGCCGACGATGCCGACCGATTCGCTGAGTTCGCGCGGCGGCTTCACCGGCTTGACCCAGCCTTTTTGCCAAGCCGTGTCGGTGATGTATTTCTCCACAGAGCCTATGGTGACCGTGCCGTGGCCCGATTGCTCGATCACGCAATTGCCTTCGCAAAGCCGGTCCTGCGGACAGATGCGGCCGCAAATCTCCGGGAAATTGTTGGTGGCGGAGGAGATCTCGTAGGCCTCCTCCAGGCGGCCTTCGGCCGTCAGCTTCAGCCAATCGGGGATGTTGTTATGGACCGGACAGTGCACTTGGCAGAACGGCACGCCGCATTGCGAGCAGCGGCTGGACTGCGCCGCGGCTTCCGCCGGCTTGTATTCGTTGAAGATCTCCCGGAAGTCGGCGCGGCGGGCCGACGCCTCCCGCTTCCGCGGCATGGCGCGCTCCAGCTTGACGAACTGCAACATCTTGCCGGCCATCCAGCGCGCCTCCCAAAGCGTTTTCGATCAACAGGTTATGGGCAAATTGCTGCCTACCCTCCGATCATCTATCGAACAAGCCTACATGAACCGTCGGCCCACCGCGATCAGAATCGAGAATATAAGTCAGCTTTTATGACATAATATTCATGTGGCAGACCGATTGCAATTTCATTTCTGACTTCTGTGTCATATTCCGGCAGATATTAGTTCTGTAATGGTACTAATATCTGCCGTGCGGCCCCTGGAACCCCGATGCTATAAGGGCTTGGCCGTGTTGGGGGATTAGCCGCTTGTCGTTCCTGCAAATCCTGGTCCTGGCCGTCGTCCAGGGCCTGACTGAGTTCTTGCCCGTAAGTTCATCCGGGCATCTCATTCTCGTGCCGCTGCTGACCGGCTGGCCCGACCAGGGGCTGGCGCTCGACGTTGCCGCTCATGTCGGCACCCTGCTGGCGGTCTTCATCTATTTCTGGCGGGACATCGGCCGCATGGCCTATGGCCTGCTGCAGCTCATGCGCGGCAAGCGCGATCCCTGGGCACCGCTGGTGCTGTATCTGGTAATCGGCACCATACCGGCGCTGATCGTCGGCTATCTGGTGGACCGCTATGCCGGCACAGCCTTCCGCAGCATGGAGCTGGTGGGCTGGACGTTCGTCGTCTTCGGCATCGTTCTCTACGTGGCGGACAAGGCGGGCCTGACGGTCCGCCGGCTCGAACACATTCGACTAGGCCATGCCATTGTCATCGGCCTGGCGCAGGCCATCGCCTTCATTCCCGGCGTCAGCCGCTCCGGCATCACCATGGTCGCCGCAAGGCTGATGGGATTCGAGCGCCCCGAAGCGGCGCGCTTCTCGTTCCTGCTGTCCATACCGGCGATTGCAGCCGGCGGCGTTTGGAAAGGATGGCAGCTGCTGCAAACCGGTTCATCGGACGCAATACTGGACGCCGCCTGGGTTTGCGCCTTCTCGGCGCTGGCTGGCTTCCTCGCCATTGCCTTTCTGATGGCGTGGCTGAAGCGCAGCGGCTTCACGCCGTTCGTCATCTACCGCCTGCTGTTCGGCGGCTTCCTGCTTTACCTCGTCTATGTCGGCTTGTAGTCCCCTGCCTAGACCCTGCGCGCGCGGCGGCCGAGCCGTCCACCGGGACGATAACGGGCGAGATATGACGGTAGAATCGCGTCAAGTCCTTGGGCCCGGATGCCAAGATCGGCGAGCGTCAGGGCGCCCGGAGACACCACATTGTCCTGCTGCAGCAGCTTGATCTGATCCCGGGTCAGCGGCGGCACCGGCAGCAGTTCCAGGAACATGGCCTGTAGCCGAGCGATCCCGAAGGGCAGCGGCAGCAGCAGCCGGCGGCGGCCGATCTCCCGCAGCATGCGGCGCAGCAGTTCGGCGAAGCTGAACACGCCGGGTCCGCCCAGTTCATAGGTTTTGCCGGCGGTATGCGGGTCCTCGACGCAGCGCAGGATCGCCTCCGCGACATCGCCGACATAAACGGGCTGGAATTTCGTCCTGCCGCCGCCGATCAGCGGCAGCGCTGGCGCGAACCGCGCCATGGTCGCGAACTTATTGAAGAATCCGTCCTCCGGACCGAAGACGATTGAGGGCCTGATGATTCGGGCATCGGGATAGTGGGCGCGCACCGCCGCCTCGCCGGCGGCTTTGGAACGTGCATACTCCGCCGCCGCGTCGGTCGACGCCCCCAGCGAGGACATTTGCACAAACGCCTTTACACCCGCAGCCTTGGCCAACCGCGCGACCCGTTCGGCACCGTCGGCATGGATCGCCTTGAAACTGCGGCCGCCCTTTTCATAGAGGATGCCCACCAAATTCACGACAGCATCAGCGCCGTCGACCGCAGCGGCGACCGAACGCTCGCTGCGGATGTCGGCGGCCAGCGGCGTGACTTGGCCAACCGTCCCCATGGTCTTCAAGAACAGCGCCTGCTCCGGGCGGCGCACCGCGGCGCGCACGATCCAGCCCTGCTGGGCCAGGCGCTGCACCACATAGCGGCCGATGAAGCCGGAGCCACCAAACACCGCTACCACACCCGCTGCCATCATATCCCTCCGAAACTCCCGCCGCCGCGCAGCCGGATTCGCCAGTGACCACGCGTTGAAAACACCAAGCCGCAGCAATAGATGATGGGCAGATATATCGCGCTTGCCGCCCTTCGCAACAGCGAAAACCCGGTTGACTTTGGGCGGCCCCTGAGGACAATCCCGGCCTCCTAAGCCCAGGTGGCGGAATTGGTAGACGCGCAGGTTTCAGGTACCTGTGGCAGAAATGTCGTGGAAGTTCGAGTCTTCTCCTGGGCACCATCCAAACCGGCCTGCTGCATCCCCGCTAGATCCGCATCCGCAGATTTGCCGCCGCAGCGGGCCATGACATTCCGGTCATGAGCAAAGAGCCGACTGCTATCAAACTGCATCACGGCGACCTGCCCGCGGGCCTCGATCTCGGCCCCGTCGTGGCGGTGGATACCGAGACCATGGGTCTCAATCCCCATCGCGACCGGCTTTGCCTGGTGCAGCTGTCGTCAGGCGACGGCAACGCCCATCTGGTGAAGATGGGTCTGCCCGAGGGCGGCCGGCTGGCGGCGCCGAATCTCGCGGCAATGCTGGCGAATCCGCGCGTCCTCAAGCTGTTCCATTTCGCCAGGTTCGATGTCGCCGTGCTCAAGCAGTATCTGGGCGAGGTGGCGCAGCCGGTCTATTGCACCAAAGTCGCCTCAAAGCTGGTGCGCACCTTCACCGACCGGCACGGCCTCAAGGATCTGTGCAAGGAGCTGCTGGGGGTCGAGTTGAAGAAAGAGCAGCAATCTTCGGACTGGGGCGCCGCCGAATTGCAGCAAGAGCAGCTTCGCTATGCCGCCTCCGACGTGCTGCATCTCCACGCCCTGAAGGCGCATTTGGACGGCATGCTGGCACGGGAAGGCCGCACCGACCTGGCGGAGGCTTGTTTCCGCTTCATTCCCAGCCGGGCAGAGTTGGATCTGGCGGGCTGGGCGGAACTGGACATTTTCGCCCATTAGGGTTTCCGCCGGCAGCCCGGAATCCGATGCCCGGCGGGCCCGCCAGATCATTGTAGAGTCAGCGATTTATTGACGGGAAGGCCACGCCCGACATACCTTTCGGACGGGTGGGTGCAGGACGACAACGGATCGCGAAGGTCTGGGGCTGCGCTGGCTGTGTATTGCGACGCGGCCATCCCATATAAGCGGTCAAGAATCCGGCTGATCACCGGGAGACATGGCGAATGACAGCCCAGCCGAAGCCAACGCCGGAAAGCGGGCGCGCGAGCGCTCAACCTGATTCGTCGCGTGATCTCGCGGCGGCGGTGCGCGTGCTCGGCGTCGAGGCCGAGGGGCTGCGGGCCCTGGCGGCGAGCCTGGATCAAACGTTCAGCAAGGCGCTGGATCTGCTGGCCAGCGCCAAGGGCCGGATCGTCGTCACCGGAATGGGCAAGAGCGGCCATGTCGGCAGCAAGATCGCCGCCACCCTGGCCTCCACGGGATCACCGGCGATGTATGTGCATCCCGCCGAGGCAAGCCATGGCGATCTCGGCATGATCGTTGAAAGCGACGCCGTGCTGGCGCTGTCCAATTCGGGCGATACGCCGGAACTGGCCGACATCATTGCCTATACCAGGCGATTCCGCATACCGCTGGTGGCGATCACCGGCGGTGCGGACAGCGCGCTCGCCGCCGCCGCCGATGCGGCGCTGATCCTGCCCTCGGTCGACGAAGCCTGTCCCATGGGACTGGCGCCCACGACATCGACCACCATGTCGCTGGCCCTGGGCGACGCCATCGCTGTCGCGTTGCTGGAGCGCCGGGGTTTCACGCCGACGGATTTCCGCGTGCTGCACCCCGGCGGCAAGCTCGGCCGCCGCCTGATCAAGGTCAGCGATCTGATGCATGGCGGCGAACGGCTGCCGCTGACCGGTGAGACCACCAGTGTGACCGACGCGGTGCTGGTGATCTCGGAAAAGGGCTTTGGCTGCGTCGGCATCGTCGATCGCCACGGCGCCTTGATCGGGATCATCACCGACGGCGATCTCCGGCGCCATATGTCGGCAACCCTGTGGTCGCAGAAGGCCGGCGAGATCATGACACGCATGCCAAAGACAATTTCGTCCGACGCTTTGGCGGGTGAGGCCCTGGCCACCATGAATATGGGCACCAAGCGCATCACCACGCTGTTCGTGGTCGAGGGCGGCAAGCCGGTCGGCATCGTGCATATGCATGATCTGCTGCGGGCCGGCGTGGCCTAGGGCCGAAGGCAGAGCCGGATGACCCCAACCGTAGCGCCCCGCAATCACGCGCATCACAGCTATGTCGTGCAAACGCGCCTCATGCACTGGGGCAAGTTTGCGCTGCCGGTCATTGCCGTCGGATTGGGCGTCGCAATTTTCTATCTGGCGCAGGTCGAAGTCGGAAAGAATGTGATTCCGATCGGCGACACCACAGAAGTCGTGCCGGAGGAGATCGACAGCGTCAGCATGACCAATGCGCGCTTCTCCGGCCGCGACAGCCGCAACCGCAGCTTTACCGTAACGGCCGATGAGGCACGGCAGAGAACCTCCGACTCGGCGATCATCCATTTGAAGCATCCGAAGGCCGATCTGGATCTGACCGGCGGCCGACTGGTGGCAATTCATGCGGAGTCCGGCATTTTCGTGCGCAACGACCAGCTGCTGAATCTGGCCGGCGAGGTCACGCTGTCGGACAACAGGGGCTTCGAATTCCACACCGAGAGCGCCAGCATCGATCTCGGCCGCAATACCGCCAGCGGCGACGCGCCGGTCGCCGGGCGCGGGCCGTCGGGCGACATCACTTCCGAAGGCTTTCGCGTGCTGGATGATGGCGACCGCGTGATCTTCACCGGCAAGACGTCCCTGACATTGACCGTCGCCGACAATGGCGACGGCTCCCAGACCGATGGTGCGGAGAGCCCATGAGCAACCGCCGCGCGAACAGGCGATTTGCCGCGGCGGTGCTCTGGACCACAATCGTTGGCGCCTTGAGCCTGACCGGCGGCGCGATGCCGCTCGCGGCGCAGACGGGCACCACGGACCCCCTCGCCAAGGGACAGGCCGGTACTCCGGTGCAAATCGAGGCGACCCAAGGAATCGAGTGGCGGCGCAACGACAAGACCTATGTCGCGCGCGGCGATGCCACCGCTGTCCGCGGCGACCTCAGGGTACGGGCCGACTCCCTGACAGCCCGCTACCGGGACAAAGCCGGCGGGGACAACGAGATCTATCAAATCGAAGCCGATGGCGGCGTGGTGCTTACCCAGCCCGGCCGAACCATCTATGGCAACCACGCCGTCTACAATCTGGACAGCCGCACCCTGACATTGACCGGCGGCAATCTGCGGGTGGTCACGGCCAAGGAAACGGTGACAGCCCGCGACCAACTCGAGTATCGCGAGCGCGAACGCATCGTCATCGCCCAGGGCGAGGTGATGGTGGAGAGCGGCGCGCGCCGCATCGGCGCCGATCTGATGACCGGGCACTTCGACCGGCTGACCGATGGCACACTCAGCCTCACGCGCATCGAGGCGGAGGGCAACATCACCGTCAAGACCAAGAACACCTTCGCCCGCAGCCAGAAGGGCGACTACGATTTGGGCCAGGACATCATGACGCTGACCGGCGATGTGCGCATCACCAACGGCCAGAATCAGTTCAACGGCGAGCGCGCCGAGGTCAATGTCGCGACCGGGGTCAGCACGCTGCAGGGCGGCGGCGACGGTAAGGTGAAGAGCCTGATCATGCCCAGCTCCGACGGCAGCCAGTAATCAGATGAACGCGCCCAACCTTGCAACAGCGGGTCTGGCCCACAAAGGCAACGGTTTGGCCAGGACAGGCGAGGCCAACGGCGGCCTGGTCGCCAGAGGGATCGGCAAGCAATTCCGCAAGCGGCCCGTGCTGCGCGATGTCTCGCTGAACCTGCAGCGCGGTGAAGTCGTCGGCCTGCTGGGGCCCAACGGTGCCGGCAAAACCACCTGCTTCTACATCATCAGCGGCCTGATCAAGGCGGATCAGGGCGAGATCCTGCTCGACGGCACGGATGTGACGGGAATGCCGATGTACCGCCGTGCGCGCCTGGGCATCGGCTATCTGCCCCAGGAAGCGTCGATCTTTCGCGGCCTCAGTGTCGGCGAGAATATCCGCGTCGCATTGGAAATCGTCGACACCGACGCGGCGCATCGGGAAGCGCGCTTGAACGAATTGCTGAAGGAATTCTCGATCGCGCATTTGAAGGATACGCCGGCAGTCGCCCTGTCGGGCGGTGAGCGGCGTCGCGTCGAGATCGCCCGAGCACTCGCGTCCGATCCCAGCTTCATCCTGCTGGATGAGCCGTTCGCCGGCATCGATCCGATCGCCGTCGCGGAGATTCGCGACGTCGCCGTGCATCTTAAGGATCGGGGCATCGGTGTGCTGATCACCGATCACAACGTGCGGGAGACACTGGACATCGTCGATCGCGCCTACATCCTGCACGAAGGCCAGGTCTTCAAGGAAGGGCGGCCGAAGGAAATCGTCGAAGACAAAGATGTGCGCCGGGTCTATCTCGGCGAACGTTTCAGCATGTAGGGCGACCGCAAGGCTGGACGCCCATGGCGATGAAAACGCGGCTCGATCTCCGGCAGGCGCAGACCCTTACGCTGACGCCGCAGCTGCAGCAGGCGATCAAGCTGCTGGCGCTGTCAAGCCAGGAGCTGACGGCCTTCATCGAAGCCGAGCTGGAGCAGAACCCGCTTCTGGAGCGCGATGAGGCCGCCGACGACGAGCCGCGCGGCCTGGAAGCGGACACCGGATCGGATAACGCTGCCACCGCCGAAACTGCGCCGGAAGATCTGCTGCGCGGCCTGGACTCTGGCAAGTTCAGCGAGGATGGCACCGGCGACGACGAAGGCGAACCCTGGCCCGACGAGCCGGCCGACAGCGACATGACGCTGCGGCTGGATATGCGGATGTCTGGCGATGAACGCGGCGGCGTCCTCCAAGGCACGATCGAATCCGAACTTCGCGATGTGGCCAATCTTCGCGATCACCTGCTGGCACAATTGAGCATGGATCTGGTCGATCCCATGGACCGGCTGATCGGCCTGCATCTTATCGGCGCGCTGGACGATGCGGGTTATGTCACCACGGATCTGCAGACCATCGCAGAGCAGCTGGGCTGCGACACCGCGAGGATCGAAGCGACACTGCTGCGCCTGCAGGCCTTCGACCCGCCCGGCGTCTTCGCCCGCGATCTCCGGGAGTGCCTGGCGCTGCAGTTGAAGGACCGGGACCGGCACGATCCGGCCATAGCCTGTCTGATCGAAAATCTCGACCTGCTGGCCCGCGGCGAACAGGCCAAGCTGATGAAGCTGTGCAATGTCGACAGCGAGGACCTGATGGATATGGTAGCGGAGATCCGCTCGCTGAGTCCGAAGCCCGGCGAGTCGTTCACGGACAATGCCGCGACGCCGGTGACGCCCGATGTGATCGTCCGGCGCGCCGCCGATGGCGGATGGCTGGTGGAACTCAATCCCGGCAGCCTGCCGCGGGTGCTGGTCAACAACACCTATGCGGCCACCCTAAAGTCGAACACCAGGGACCGCGAAGCACGCCGCTACATCAGCGACCGCATCGATGCGGCGAATTGGCTGGTGCGGGCGCTGCAGCAGCGCGCCACCACCATCCTGAAGGTAGCGACGGAGATCGTGGCCCAGCAAAGCGAGTTCTTCGAGCGCGGCATCCGTCATCTGCGGCCGCTGACTCGGCGCGAAGTGGCGGATGCGATCTCCATGCATGAGAGCACCGTCAGCCGCGTCACCGCCAACAAATACATGACCACGCCCCGCGGTCTCTATGAGATGAAGTACTTTTTCAGCAACGCCGTCGGCGAAAGCGCCGGTGGCGAAAGCCATGCGGCGGAGTCGGTCCGCCGGCGAATCAGACAGTTGATCGATGCCGAGTCGCCAGAAGCGGTTCTGTCCGACGACGATCTCATGCAGAAATTGCGTCAGTCGGGCATCGAGATTGCCCGGCGGACCGTGGCTAAATACCGGGAATCATTGAAAATCCCCACTTCCTCGCAGCGCCGGCGACAGAAGTCTTTGCAGCCGCGCTAGGGCGTCCTAGATAAGGTATGTTGATACCCGGCTCGGCGGTCGGCGGGCGCTTGACACTCAGAAGCACCCTCCATATGTTCCCCGCCTTCCGCCGGGGGCCCCAGCAGCGGAGCGATGTTCCGCGGCGCACAAGGATTGGACGCCCTGAACGATGCAGATAACCGTCAGAGGAAAACAGCTCGACGTCGGTGACGCGTTGCGCACCCATGCTGAGGACTCCCTGCGCTTGGTCCTGGCCAAGTTTTTTAGTAACCCGATCGAGGCGAATGTGCTGCTGTCGCGCGACGCGCATCTCTACCGAAGCCAGATTCACGTCCATGTCGGGCGCGGCATCGATCTCCATTGCCAGGCGGATGCCGATGCGCCCTACCGGGCATTCGATTCGGCGGTGGAGCATCTGTCGCGGCGGCTGGGCCGCCACAAGCGGCGGCTGCGCGATCATCACCGTGCCGATACCGTGCATGAGCCGGCCCAGCAATACATCCTGGCCAACGAGGGCGAAGAGGACGCGCAGGCCGAGCGGGCCAACGGCGCGCCTGTCGTCATCGCCGAAATGGCGACGGAGATCCCGACGCTCACGGTCGGCGAGGCGGTGATGCGGCTCGATCTCTCGAGCACGCCGGCGATGATGTTTCGCAATCGGGCCCACGGCGAATTGAACATGGTCTACCGGCGGGACGACAGCACCATCGGGTGGGTCGATCCGCGCGGCAATACGAAGCCTTCCTAGGCGTCCGCTGGGACGCTGTCTTACGGGGTAATCGATGGAAATCGAAGATCTCATCACGCCGGCGGGCGTGATTCCGAAATTGCGGGCCACCGGCAAGAAGCAGGCGCTGCAGGAACTCGCCAGGCGCGCAGCCGAAGTCACGAGCCTGCATGAACGGGCCATCTTCGACGTGCTGCTGGAGCGCGAACGCCTTGGCTCCACTGGCGTCGGCAATGGCATCGCCATTCCCCACGGCAAGCTGGCGGAATTGCAGAAGCTGCATGGCGTGTTCGCGCGCCTGGATTCGCCGATCGATTTCGATTCCGTCGACGATCAGCCGGTGGATCTGGTTTTCCTGCTGCTGGCGCCGGAAGCCGCCGGCGCCGATCATCTGAAGGCGCTGGCACGGGTGTCGCGCCTGCTGCGCGACCGCACGGTCTGCGAGAAGTTGCGGGGCGCCAACAGCGCCGACGCGATCTATGCGCTGCTGACGGAAGCGCGCACCAGTCACGCCGCCTAATTCACTTCGAACTTAGTGGACGCTGACCGGCTCCAGATCGTTCTGGCGCGCAGTCACGATGGCGGTGTCACGGGTCGGCACAATCGCCAACTGCTTGCCGTCGGCGGCGAAAATGCCGAAGGCCGCGGTGCCGTCGATTACGACCGGCTTGATGTAGGCCACCCACTGCATGCCAAGTTGGGCCAGGTCATTCGGCGTAATTGTGCGCAGTTTTTCAATCGTGTTCATTTTCTCCACCCTTGCAACGCTGCGGACGGTCATCGGGTTTGAATGGCGATGGTTCGCGTCGGCGTCACCGTTTCCGGCCGCTGCAGTTCGATCGATAGGATGCCGTTGTCCAATCCGGCGCTGGTCACCTCCAGCCCGTCGGCGAGAACGAAGGCGCGACGGAACTGGCGTGCGGCAATGCCGCGATGAAGGAAGACGCGTTCGGCCTGTTCGGCCTGCCGTCCGCGGATGACGAGCTGCTGATTCTCAATTTCGACCGTCAGGTCTTCGGGCGCAAAGCCGGCCACGGCGATAGCGATGCGAAAGCCGCTGTTGCCGATCTGCTCGATGTTGAACGGCGGATAGCTGTCGCCGCCCTGCTTGTGGATGCGGTCGAGCATGCGCTCGATCTGATCGAATCCGAGCAAGAGCGGATTGGCGGAGAGGGATGGTCTAGTCATCAAAGACGCTCCTCCTTACGAGCGAGCTATCGCAGTTCTTCCCGCCCCTTAGGACCCGGCCTTGTTAGACCATCCTGGCGCCCCGGGGTGGACGGCCCAGCATGGGCGCCGTCTTCGTAAAATTTGGGGATTGCCGACAGTTTTTCAAGGTAACCGCTAAGGCAGCCACTTCACGAGTGCGCGACTTGGCAGGATATAATATAGGCATTACAAACGGTTAAATCGCATGTCGCCATCAGGACCGCCAAAACGGCAAAAGCCTGGCCGGTGCCGGCCAGGCCTTTGTCTTTGATGGTGGAGCCAAGCGGGATCGAACCGCTGACCTCTACAATGCCATTGTAGCGCTCTCCCAGCTGAGCTATGGCCCCGAGAAATTCTCCCGGCCTGGGGGTGGCGCGAACCTTAGTGACTTCGGCCGCGCCGGTTCAAGCGGAAACTATGCGGCGTGGCTTAACGCCGACTTTCTTTCACCGCTCTTCCTCGCCTTCGACCTTTTCGATGACTTCGGCCATGTCGTCTTCGTCCTCGCCGAGTTCGGAGGTGTCCTCGATCAGTTCCTCCTCCTCGTCACCCTCTGCGACCTCGGCCACCAACTCCTCTTCGGCGACCTCGACCTCGGCCACCTCTTCGGGCACTTCCGCGGGAACTGGAACCGGACGAGGTGCGGCGGCCTTGGCAGCGGCGCTACGGCCACGGCGCGAACGCGAGCCCGCTTCCGGATCGTAGACCGTGCCGCATTTCGGGCAGGCGATCGTGCTGTGGTTCAGGTCATAAAAGCGCGTGCCGCAGCTTTGGCAGGTGCGCTTCATGCCCCAGGCTGGACTAGCCAATCTTGCCACTCCTGTTCGACTAAGGGTGCTGAAGGAAGGGCAGCCCTTTGCCATGCCGGTCTGCCCCTGTCAAAAGAATTTGGCGGGAGCGATTGCGCCCTGCCGGCCGTGGTTCCGTTAATGCCTTGATGCCGTTCCGCCTTGTACAGGGCATTTTCTCTTGTGCTAGACAGCGCGGCCGGCCACCCATGCCGATCCCGCGAACCGCTCCAGAGGAGTGCTTTCGTCTTGGCTTCCCACGCCCTTGTCTCCGCGCCCGCCGAGGCCCTGTCGGGGACTTGCCGAGTGCCCGGCGACAAGTCGATTTCCCACCGCTCCCTCATGCTGGGCACCCTGGCCGTCGGCCGGACCGAGATTCACGGGCTGCTGGACGGCGAGGATGTGCTGATGACCGCCGGCGCCATGCGCGCCCTCGGCGCCCGGGCCGAACGCCGGCCCGACGGCAGCTGGACGGTGGAAGGCAGGGGCATCGGCGGCCTGGCCGAGCCGGCGGAGGTATTGGACCTCGGCAATGCCGGCACCGGCGCCCGCCTGCTGATGGGCCTTCTAGCCAGCCACCCGGTCACCGCCTTCCTGACCGGCGACCGCTCGCTGCGCGGCCGGCCTATGGCCCGTGTCGCCAATCCCCTGATGCAGATGGGCGCCCGCATCGTCAGCCGCGAGGGCTGCCGCCTGCCGCTGGCCATCACCGGCGCCAAAGAGCCATTGCCGATCGCCTATAAGCTGCCGGTCGCATCGGCACAGGTAAAATCCGCGGTCCTGCTGGCCGGCCTCAATACGCCGGGCGAAACTTCCGTAATCGAGCCGGAACCGACCCGAGATCATACCGAACTGATGCTCCGGCATTTCGGCGTCTCCGTGCGGGTGGAGGCGACACCAGAAGGCCGCCGCAGCACCATTGTCGGCCAGCCGGAAATCACTGGCCGGCGCATTAAGGTACCGGCCGATCCGTCTTCCGCCGCATTTCCCATCGTCGCGGCAGCGCTGCTGCCGGGATCCGACGTGACTCTGACCGATGTGGGGATTAACCCCCATAGAGTCGGACTTATCGAGACCTTGCGCGAAATGGGCGCAGATATCACCTTGGGCGGCCGGCGCGAGGAAGCCGGTGAGCCGGTCGCCGATCTTCGGGTGCGCGGCGGCCGGCTGACGGGCGTCGAGGTGCCGGCGGGGCGGGCGCCGTCGATGATCGATGAGTATCCGATCCTGTCGGTGGCGGCGGCGTTGGCCCAAGGAAGCCCGGTCATGCGCGGTCTGGGCGAGCTGCGGCTCAAGGAAAGCGACCGTCTGGCCGCCATGGCGAGCGGCTTGCGCGCCTGCGGGGTCGAGGTCGAAGATGGACCGGACCATCTGGCGGTCCATGGCGGTCCGGCCCGGCCACGGGGCGGCGCTGAAATTGCCGCCAATCTGGATCACCGGATCGCCATGGCGTTCCTGGTGATGGGCATGGTGGCGGAAAGGCCGGTTTCGGTGGATGACGGTTCGCCGATCGAGACCAGTTTTCCGGGGTTTGTGACGCTGATGAATGGGTTGGGCGCCAGGATTACCCATAGGAATTGACAACCAAGCACTGACAAGAAGAAGCCAGGCGGAACTGGGGGACAGGGGATGGCAGGGAAGAGCGAGGGCAGGCGGCTGTTGGTGATCGCCGTCGACGGTCCGTCCGCGGCCGGCAAGGGCACACTGGCCAAGCGGATAGCCAATAGTCTCAATCTGGCCTACCTGGATACTGGTCTGCTCTATCGCGGCGTCGGCGCCGCCCTGCTCCGGGCCGGCCAATCGCCGGATCAACCGGAGGCCGCCGAGAAAGCCGCTAAGTTATTGAAACCAAGAGATTTATCAGATCCACGGCTGCGCGAGGAGGATGCCTCGTCAGCGGCTTCGCGAGTCGCCGCCATCCCCGGCGTCCGCACGGCCCTCCTGGGATTCCA
>JBJXDY010000033.1:0-40515 GCA_046154965.1 Dongiaceae bacterium
CCGCCGGGCCCGTGGACGGACTGATGGGCGGTAGGACCCGCAGCGCCATCCGCGCGTATCAGATCGACAAAGGCTTGCCGGTCAGCGGCGAACCGAGCCGCAGCCTCAATGAACACCTTCAGGAGACCCTGTTGGCGGGATTTATGCCGGCAACCGGCGCCGATGCCGCGTCAATCGTCGAAGTTCAGACGCGGCTGCGCGATCGCGGCTACAACGTGTCGTCGATCAACGGCAGGCTCGATTCCTCGACAACGGCGGCCATTCGGGCCTTCCAGAGCAATGCCGGCCTTCCGGTGAACGGGATGGTCACGGCCGGGCTGCTGGATCAGCTGCGTATCGGCAGCAACAGCGGCGATAGCCGCACCCTGACCCGGGCCGAAGTCGTCCGCCTGCAAACGGCGCTTACCGAACGCGGCTATGACACCGGCCCGGCGGATGGAGTGGTCGGTCCCAAGGTTCGCGGCGCGATTCGCAGCTACCAGACCGATGCCAGCTTGCCGGTCACCGGCGATGCAAGATACGGCCTGCTTGCGAAACTGGAAATGGACACCGACGACGCGCCTGCGGACAACACCCAAGGCAACAACGGCGGTAACTCGGCTTCGCGAATCCAGCAGGTCGAAGGCGAACTGCAGCGCCGCGGCTACTATGTCGGCGAATTCGACGGCGAGGCCGACGACCAATACCGGTCGGCGATCCGCGCCTATCAGAGCGATGCCGGCCTGCCCGTGACGGGCGAGGCGAACGCCGTGCTGCTCGAAAGCCTGAAGACGTCTTCAGTGCGCAATCGGGGCTATACCAACTCCCTGCTGGTTTGGGAGGTCGAGAACCAGCTTGATCGTCATGGCTATGCCGTGGGAACCATCGACGGCAACATCGACGACCAGACACGCCGCGCCATCCAGGTCTACAAGAACCAAGCGGGCTTGCCCCGGGACGGTCAGCTGAACTTCGCGTTGCTCGATCACATCGAGCGCTCGAACCAGCGCAACGACACGCAGACGGCATCGAAGCTGATCTGGAGCGTCGAGACGGAACTGAAGCGCCGCGGCTACACGACCGGACCGGTTGACGGCACGATGGACCCGCAAACCGTCGCGGCGATCCGAGACTATGAGGGCGATGCCGGCCTGGCCGTGACCGGCAATGCCAGCGCCGATCTGCTGGCCAGCCTTGAGGACTCAAACGCCCGCAACGTTACGCAGGCGGACATCCGCGATATCGAACGCCGGCTCAACCGCCGCGGCTACTCGGTGGGTACCGTCGACGGCATTACCGATACCCGGACAACAGCCGCCATCAAGGCATATCAGGGCGATGCCGGCTTGGTCGTCACGGGCCGGCCAAGTATCGCGCTGCGGGATCACCTGCGCAGTTCGAACACGGTATCGGGCAGCTACGTTGCGCCCGACGAATCCGTGGAAGACTTCATCGACTCCTTCCGCCAGGCGTTTGAACAGATCAATTGATCCGATCTGCGGCGCCTCAGGCGACAACTCACACTCAGAAGTAAGGAACTCATCATGCTGAATCTGACACAGTTCGCTGTTATTCTAGGCACTGTCTTACTGCTCCAGGGATGCACCGCCGCCGGTCCCGTTTTTGACAACAACTGTAGCGGCAACGGTTGGATTTACCCCGGCGACAAGTATTGCGCCGACTATGTCGACGGTCCCTGAACAAAGGACTGATTGCGACTCCAAGTTCCGACCACCGGGAACCGGCTGTTTCCGAGAGACTCACCGGGACCCAAAGGGCGGCATTCCATTCTTCTTAGAATGCAGAATGCCGCCTTTTCCTTGCGGCACTATTTCGGCCCACGTTCCCGCGCCTCCGGCAGGCTGGCGGTAATCTCCGCGCCCAGCAGCACCGTGGCCCAGCAGCAATAGATCCAGAGCAGGAAGACCGGAATGGCGGCCACGGCGCCGTAGATCGCTTCATAGGTGGGGAAGAAGAAGAGATAAGCCGCGAAGACGTACTTCACGATCTCGAAGATCCCCGCCGCCACCACGCCGCCGATCAGGGCGTCGGAGAATTTCACCCGGCGATTGGGCGCGATCAGATAGAGCAGCGTGAAGGCGATGGACTCCAGCGCCCACGGCATGCCTGGCGTGACCCAGGCGACAGAGACGGTGAAGATAGTGCCGCCGACCCGCTCGCCCGCGGACATCAGGATGCCCGAGGCCGAGAGTGCCGCGCCGATCAGCAGCGGCGCGAGCGTGATGATCGCCCAGTAGGCCAGGAAACGGATCATCAACGGCCGCGGCCGCTGCACCCGCCAGATGACGTCGAAGGCGTGATTGATGGTCGACAGCATCATCAGCGCCGTCGCCGCCACCGCGACGACGCCGAGCCCCGTCAGCTTCTGCGTCTGGGCGACGAAGCTGCGGAACTGCTCCACCGCCTCTTCGCCGGCCTGGGGCAGCAGATTCTGGGTGATGAAGGCTTCTGCCTGGGCTTTGAGATCGCCGAACTGCGAGAAGGCCGAAATGAACGACAGCGAGATCGCCAGGAACGGCACCAGCGACAGGATCGTGGTGAAGCTCAGCGACGCCGCCACCTGCATGCAGCGGTCGGCCACCAGGCGCCTGGCCGCATGTTCCAGCAGATGCAGCAGCCCGAGCCCGAGATCCCGCAGTTGCGCCACGAAGCCGGCATCGGGCTCCCCGGCCTGAGGAACGCTGTCCTCGGGCTTGGTCGGGCCGCGCCGTTCCGGTTGGTCGTTCATGATCTCCTCGTTACCGGCTGCTCTGTACTGCCACAAACCGAAGGCATTGTTAAACCCACGCGCGGCGGAGGGCGCCCCGGCCGGCCGGCCGGTGCCGCGATTTGACCCCCCACCTGTTTCGTGTAGGATGCCCGCAAATCCTGGGGATTTGTTGTTTTTCAAGGGGTTCCGATGACTGATGGCAAGCAGCTGATGACAGGCAAGCGCGGCCTGGTCATGGGCGTGGCCAACGACCGGTCGATCGCCTGGGGCATTGCGCAGTCCGTGGCGTCCCACGGCGCCGAACTCGCCTTCACCTATCAGGGCGAGGCGCTGGGCAAGCGGGTGATCCCGCTGGCCAAGTCGCTGAACTGCGATTTCGTCGTGCCCTGCGACGTGACCGATGACGCCAGCATCGATGCCGTGTTCGCGGAGGTCGGCAAGCGCTGGGGCAAGATGGATTTCCTGGTGCATGCCATCGCCTTCTCCGACAAGGAGGAGCTGAAGGGGAAATACCTGAACACCTCGCGCGGAAATTTCACGCTGACCCTGGACGTGTCCTGCTATTCCTTCACCGCCGTCTGCCAGCGCGCGGCGAAGCTGATGCCCGGCGGCGGCAGCATGCTGACGCTCACCTATTTCGGCGCTGAGCGGGTGATGCCGCACTACAACGTCATGGGCGTGGCCAAGGCGGCGCTGGAGGCCAGCGTGCGCTATCTCGCCGCCGATCTGGGCGGGCAGAATGTGCGCGTCAACGCCATCTCCGCCGGGCCGATCAAGACGCTGGCGGCCTCGGGCATCGGCGATTTCCGCTACATCCTCCGCTGGAACGAGCTGAACTCGCCGATGAAGCGCAACGTCACGATCGAGCAGGTAGGCGGCGCCGGGCTTTATCTGCTGAGCGATCTCTCGGCCGGAGTCACCGGCGAGGTGCATCACGTCGACAGCGGCTATCACGTCGTCGGCATGCTGCGCACCGATGCGGCGGCGGAAGCGGCGGAGATGCTGGCGAATTTCCGCACGCAGGGTTCCGGCTGACGCAAAAGTCCGACTGAAATGTCCGCCAACAGCTTCGGCACCCTCTTCCGTTTCACCACCTGGGGCGAGAGCCACGGACCCGCCATCGGCTGCATCGTCGATGGCGCACCGCCGCGCATGGCCCTCAGCGAGGCCGACATCCAGCCCTGGATGGAGAAGCGCAAGCCCGGCCAGTCGCGCTTCACCACCCAGCGGCGCGAGTCCGACACCGTGAAGATTCTTTCCGGCGTGTTCGAAGGCCAGACCACGGGCACGCCGATCAGCCTGATGATCGAGAACGAAGACCAGCGCTCGAAGGATTACAGCGACATCAAGGACAAGTTCCGCCCCGGCCATGCCGACTATACCTACTGGTCCAAGTACGGCATCCGCGACTATCGCGGCGGCGGGCGCTCATCGGCGCGGGAGACGGCAAGCCGCGTCGCCGCCGGCGCCATCGCGCGCAAGTTGCTCGACCACGTGCTGGGCGCGCCCGTCACCATCCGCGGTGCGCTGATCCGCATCGGCAAGCATGGCATCGACCGCGGCCGCTGGGACTGGGGCCAGGTGGAGCAGAATTCGTTCTTCAGCCCCGATCCCGGGATCGTGCCGGTGTGGGAGCAGTACCTCGACGAGACCCGCAAGGCCGGCTCCTCGGCCGGCGCCGTCATCGAAGTGGTGGCCAGCGGCGTGCCGGCGGGACTGGGTGCACCGATCTACGGCAAACTTGATGCCGACCTGGCATCGGCGATGATGGGCATCAACGCGGTGAAGGGTGTCGAGATCGGCGCCGGCTTTGGCGCGGCGGAGTTATCAGGCGAGGAGAACGCCGACGAGATGCGCATGCAGGACGGCAAGGTCGCGTTCCTGTCGAACAAGGCCGGCGGCATTCTCGGCGGCATCTCCACCGGCCAGGACATCGTGGTTCGTTTCGCGGTGAAGCCGACGAGTTCCATCCTGCAACACCGCAGAACCGTGGATGTCGCGGGCCACGACACGGAGATATCCACCAAAGGCCGGCACGACCCTTGCGTCGGCATCCGCGCCGTGCCGGTGGGCGAGGCGATGATGGCCCTGGTGCTCGCCGACCACCTATTGCGCCATCGCGGCCAATGCGGGTAGAGGCGCGCCTTTTCAGGGCGCTCACGGAATAGCCCCAGAGTTTCTTTCCCTGCGAAAGCGGGGATCCAGGGTGGCCGAGTGCCCTGCTTCTCCTGGACCCCCGCCTTCGCGGGGGAAGACAATTCTGTTCGTTTGACTTGCAATGAATCTAGACGCCACTCACCGCCGGAACACCGCCACGATCTCCAGATGGGACGACCAGACGAACTGGTCGAGGGGCGCGACCGATTCCAGGCGATAGCCGCCGTCGACGAGGATGCGGGCGTCGCGGGCGAAGCTGCCGGGGTCGCAGGAGACGGCGACAGCAAGCGGGACACGGCTTTTTGCCAGCATCTCCGCCTGTGCCTTGGCGCCGGCACGCGGCGGATCGAAGACGACGCAATCAAATGGTTTCAACTCATCCGGCTGCAGCGGATTGCGGGCGAGATCGCGGCGCTCGCTGGTGATGCGGCCGAGGCCGCCGCGCCGCGCCGCCGCTGTCAGCGCCGCCAGCGAGTCCTTGTCGCCTTCCACCCCGTGGACCTTGGCCGACTTCGCCAGCGGGAAGGTGAAGGTGCCGCAGCCGGCATAGAGGTCGGCGACACGCTTTGCGCCGCCCACTGCGCCGACAACAAGTTCAGTCATCACCTTCTCCGCCTCGGCGCTGGCCTGCAGGAAGGCGCCCGGCGGCAGATCGACGGGTACGCCACTAAACAAAACCTGAGGCGCGCGAAGTTGGGCGATCGGTTCCGGCGCCTCGTTGCCGGCCTGCCAGGAGAGGCGCGCCAGCTTCTGCGCCCCAGCGAAAGCCGCCAGCGCAACGCGGCTATCCCGGCCGGGCGAGCGGCCGGAGCGGATCAGGAGATCGATGCCCGTGGCGGTCGCGGTGGCCGTGACCTCGGCTTTGGTTTCCGCCCGCAACTCGCGCGCCAGCATGTCCCGCAGCGGCGGGATCAAGGCCGCCAGGGCCGGGAGCATCACATGGCATTCCCTGATATCGACGATGTCGTGGCTTTCATGGGCATGAAAGCCCAGGACAGCACCGGCCTTCCCTGCCCGCACCGCCAGGGCGATCCGCCGCCGGCTGCCGGCCGGGGTGCGGACCAGCGGCCCGACGGGCGCTTCGGCCAGGCCCTGCTGCCGCAAGGCTTCCACCACCCGCCCGCGCTTCCACGCGGCATAGAGCCCGTCATCGACATGCTGGAGCGCGCAGCCGCCGCAGCGGCCGAAATGGGCACAGGGCGGCTCCCGCCGGGACGGGCCCGCCTGCTCCACCGCCAGGATCGCCGCCGTCAGCCCCTGGCCGCGGGCTTTCCCCAGCCGGACCCGCAGCCGGTCGCCTGGCACGCCAAAGGCCACATAGAACGTCCGCCCCTCGACCACGGCGATTCCATCGCCCTGGCCGCCCAGCCGGTCGATCGTGATCACGCTTTCGTGGCTTGCCGATGAACCGCCGGACGCCGTTTCCATAACAATTCTTAACAGCCTGAGCCCACAGGGTTTTGTCTGATAAAAAGTTGCCGCGGCCGGCCGGCCGGCGACAGTTGATACTTGAAAATGTATCCATGACGTCATTTATTGGGAAACAGAAGCCCTGAAGCGGCCTCTCTCACCCGCGGGGCGATACAATGCACGATACCGAGCCCATGGACGATTGGAGTTACGACGCCAGCCGCATCAAGATCCACGACGCGGCGGCATTCGAGGCGATGCGCAAGGCCGGCCGCCTGGCGGCGGAGACGCTCGACTATATCACGCCCCACGTGGAACCCGGCATCAACACCGGCGAGCTGGACAAGCTATGCCACGATTACATCGTGTCGCACGATGCCATTCCGGCGCCGCTGGGCTATCGCGGCTTCCCCCGCTCGATCTGCACCTCCATCAATCATGTGGTCTGCCATGGCATCCCGGGCGACCGCAAGCTGCTGGACGGCGATATCATCAATATCGACGTCACCACCATCGTCGATGGCTGGCATGGCGACACCAGCCGCATGTTCTATGTCGGCAAGGTGGGCATCAAGGCGCAGCGGCTGGTGGACATCACCTATGACGCGATGATGCGCGGCATCGAATCGGTGAAGCCCGGCGCCCATCTGGGCGATATCGGCCAGGCGATCCAGACCTTCGCCGAGGGCGCGCGATTTTCGGTAGTGCGGGATTTCTGCGGCCATGGCATCGGCCGGGTCTTCCATGATTCGCCGAGCGTGCTGCATTTCGGCCGCAAGGGCATGGGGCCGACGTTGAAAGAAGGCATGTTCTTCACCGTGGAGCCGATGATCAATGCCGGCCGCCGCGAGGTGAAGGTGCTGGAGGATGGCTGGACCGCGGTGACCCGCGACCGCTCGCTCTCCGCCCAGTTCGAGCATACGGTTGGCGTGACCAAGGACGGCGTGGAGATCTTCACGCTGTCGCCCACCGGGATGCATCGTCCGCCCTATTCCGCTTAAACCGGCCGCCGCCCATGGCCGCGGAACGCCCCGGCAAGGACGATTCCGTTAAGGCCGCCGCCGAAACGCCTGATTATGCCGGCCACCGCCAGCGGCTGCGCGAGCGGTTCATGAGCGGCGGCGGCGGCGCCCTGGCCGATTACGAGCTATTGGAACTGCTGCTCTGCCAGGCCCTCCCGCGCATCGACACCAAGCCGCTGGCCAAGGCGTTGCTGAAGCGGTTCGGCAGCTTCGCCGCCGTGATGGCCGCCTCGCCGGAACGGCTGCAGGAGATCAAGGGCGTCGGCGCCGCGGCCGCGGTCGTGATCAAAACCGTGCAGGCGGCAGCACTGCGCATGTCGCAGCAGGAGGTGGCGGAGCGGGACATCATCGGCTCCTGGAAGAAACTCCTCGACTATTGCCGCATGGCCATGGCTGAGGAGAAGACCGAGCAGTTCCGCCTGCTATTCCTCGACAACAAGAACGCGCTGATCGCCGACGAGGTGCAGCAGCGGGGCACCGTCAACCACACGCCGGTCTATCCCCGCGAAGTGGTGAAACGGGCGCTGGAGCTGGGCGCCACGGCGATCATCATGGTGCACAACCACCCCAGCGGCGATCCGACGCCGTCTGCAGACGATATCGCCATGACGCGCGAGGTGGCGGAAGCGGCGGGCAAACTGGGCATCGCGCTCCATGACCACATCGTCATCGGCCGCAAGGGCCATGTAAGCTTGAAGAGCCGGGGGCTTATCTAGCGGGTGAGATGCCAAGACGCGGCGAAACCGTGATCATCATGTCCATCATTCCTGCCTTCGGAAACTATTGAAACTTTGCAGTGATTCCCGTGCTTCCAGCTCTGGACAAGCAGAAGAATAGTCAGTCAGAGCAGAAACATGGCGCATCGCAGGCTGCGCAATTGCGTTCGGGACGCCTGCGCAAAGCAACTCGCCGCATCATCGAAACGCGGAAGTGCCGGAGACTGATCTGGAGTAGGGAAAGCGTCGGGGACGCCGCCGGAGATCAGAGTGAGTTGTCGAGCCCGAGGAAGCTGTCGACCGCGCTGCCGACCTTGTCGGTCACGCCCTTATTGGCCGCGGCATCGGCAGCAACCTGCACATTCTGATGTGCATTGGCGGCGGTGTTCTTGGCGTCATCCAGTTCGCGGTTCGCCGCTGCCAATTCCCGCTCGGCCGCCGCGACTTCAACGGCGGCATCTTGCGCGTTGCTCGGATTTTTCGTCGCCGTGTCGAGCCGGGCCCTGGCCTCGTCGACACGCGACTGCGCCCTAGCGACGGCCCGGTCGGCAGATTTGGCTGCCTTCACGGCGTCCTTATAGGCGGAGATACGATTCGCCTGCTTGGTCGCGGGCGCCGTAGCGGCGGTAGCAGCCGGAGCACTTGTGCCCTGCGTGGCAGCGCCGCTGCTCGTATCGGTGGAACCGGACGCGCCGGCCGCTCCATCGGCGCTGCCCGCGCCGCTGGCTGAGCCGTCCGAGCTCCCAGCACCGCTGGAACCTCCGGCGCCACTGGAGCCGCCCGCACCACCGGAACCTCCGGCGCCGCTGGAGCCGCCGTTACCATTGCCATTGCCGTTGTTGCCGCCGCCGTTGCCGCCGCCGTTTCCGCCGGCGTTGCCGCTCTTGGCGCACGCAGACGCGGCGTCCAGCTTGCCGCTGCCGGGATCAAGATGGATCGGCAGCGCGACAAGGGCCGCGGCGATAGCTGCGCTAAGAACTATCCTGGTGCCTCGATCGTTCACTCTTGTTTCCTTCTTCTTAAGCTCGTGGCCGTTGGTTCGGCAGACTTCCGACAGGCACTATCGCCCCGATGCATTACTTTTCGTTTAAACGATAGCGTAAACGCCGGTCATCCATAACAAGCGGTAACCATGTGGGGGCAATTCGCTGAAGAACTGAGCCTGTTAGGCCCAATCGCAAGACTCGCTTAAGGCCACTGCAGCTAACATGGCATCCAGTCCGATCCGGCTAACGGCGATAAACGGATCTGCAATGGCGACTCAGGACTGAGTACCTGGGCTGCCGTCCCCGGCGAGCCAGTCATAGCGAGTATCGTGAGCGCCATCGAACAGTCGAATGGAAGAACTGAATCCGGCAGCTTACCGGCTGTTCTCCCCATGCCGCGGCGGCGCGAAGCGGCGCGACTCGCCCGGCTGATGCATCGCCTGGCCTGGGCGGTGGCCGCCATCGTCGCACTGTTGCTCCCCTCCAGCTATTTCGTCGTGGGCTACAGCTACGAGGCGCGGCATCTGCTCACGGAGGCAAAACTGCAGAGCGTCAGCCTTTCCCGTGCCGGCGACGGCGCCATGGCGGCCTGGCGAACCCATCCCGAAACATTGGCGGCGCTGTTGCCGCTTTCCGCCGATGCCCACAAGGATGTGGCCTACCGCATTACCGACGAAGAAGGCCGCGTTGTCGCGGTCATCGGCTTTGCCCAGCAGGATCCCATTCTGACCCGCGGCGCGCTGCTCACCTTCGAAAATGGTGACGTTGCGCTGCTGGAAGTGCAGCGCAGCTTGCTGCCGCTGCTGTCGCGCACGGCCATCGCCGCCGCCGTCAGCGTCGCGCTTGCCGCCGTGCTGCTGCTGATTTTCTGGCTGCTGCCGACTCGCATCATCGATCGAATGTTCGATCGCCTGGCGCGATCCGAAGCCGACCTGATGCTGGCCCGCGATCATGCCGAGGCCGCCAGCCGCACGAAATCCGAATTCCTCGCGGTCATGAGCCACGAACTGCGCACGCCCCTCAATGCCATCATCGGCTTTGCCGAAATGATGCAGCACGGCAGATTCGGCCCGCTGGGGCACGAGCGCTATGAAGAATACATCGGCGATATCCATACCAGCGGTCGGCATCTGCTGGAGATGGTCAACGACATTCTCGACTTGACCAAGGCGGAGGCCGGCAAGCTCGATCTCGTCGAGGACAGCGTCGATGTCTCCGAGGTCGCCGATAGCGCCTGCCGCATGGTGGCGCCGCAAGCCCGCGCCCGCAATATTGTGGTCAGCAACCGTATCGCCCGCAGCCTGCCGATGCTGCGCGCCGATGAGCGCCGCCTGACCCAGATCATGCTGAATTTCGTCTCCAACGCCGTGAAGTTCAGCAATGACGGCGGCGGCGTCGAACTCGATGCTTTCCTCGATGAGGATGGTTCGTTCGCCGTGATGGTATGCGACCACGGCATCGGCATCGCCGAAGCCGATATCCCAAGGGTCATGCAGATATTCCAGCAGGCCGACAATGGCCACACGCGGCGCTATGGCGGGACCGGCCTGGGCCTGCCGCTGGCCAAGAGGCTGATTGAACTCCATGGCGGCAATCTGGTCCTGGAGAGCAAGCAGGGTTCCGGCACGCGCGTCATTGCCCGGTTCCCCGCCTCGCGGGTCATCGCCATGGCCGAAAACCCGGCGGCGAATGTCGTTCCGCTGATGCGCGCCGGCTAGACGTGAGTTAATCGGGGAAAGACCGCACCCCGTCACGGATGCACGGTGACAGCCCATTCCAGGCGGTCGTCGTTGTAGTGGGCGGTCGCCTTCTCCGCCTCCCAGTTCTCGATCTCCAGGCACTGGTCGATCTGGTCGCCGCTCTGGGAAATCGGAAAGACGGCGAATTCGCAGGTAAACATCGCGACGTTCGAGAGCGTCGCGACCGTGCTGCCGAAAACCGGACGCGCCGTTTCCATCGCGCGCTTGTAGACGCCGGTCCAGGTATCCTGGCCGCCGGCGACCTCCATCTCATCCAGAAAGCGGCCGGCGATGTTGTAGCCGAGAGCTTCGTTCACCGCCGCGCCGCCCAGACGGTAGCGCACGCGGAAGGGATCGCGCTGCAATTCGCCGATGATGATGTAGGGCAGCAGGTCCTTGAGATCGTTGGGATCTATGTCGCGCCGCAGCGGCACGAGCCGGTTGCCGCGGCGCTCTTCCCAATAGGCTTTCAACCGGTCGATGCGCGGCAGCTTGCGCGAGCGCCAGTCGGGGCGCGGCAATTCCCCCTCCGGCACGGCGGGCGCCAAAGCGCTGCCGCAGAAGCTTTCGACAACACCCGAATGAAGGCGGTCGTCCATCGTCCGACAATGACCCGCAATCGAATCCATCATGCAGAATGCCGGCGATTGCTTAACAAATGCTGAGAATCGCTGCGTATTCCCGGATTTGCGGACGGCTGGATCGGGCCTAGGCGCGCTGTTTGTGGCGCCGTGGCAGCCGGTGGGAGGATTGCGCGAGCACGCTGTCGAGCACATTGAGGAAGGCACGCGCCGCCACCGTCATCTCCGAGCCAATGCGGGTGACGATGCCGATGTTCCGCTTGATCACCGGCTCCACCAGCGGCACCTGCACCAGGGTGCGCGAATCCACCATCGGCACCGCGAGGTCGGGCAGTGCCGTGATGCCCAGGCCCGCTTCGAGCAGGCCGCAGAGCGTTGCCCAGGAGCCGACTTCAAAGGCCGGCTGGACGATGGTGGAGAAATCGCCGAAGGTGTCGTCCAGCAGCCGCCGCATGCTGGTGTCGGGAGTCAGCATGAGGAAGGATTCGTTCTTCAGCACGCTCCAGGTCACATGGCTGCGCTGCGCCAGCCGATGGGCGGCCGGGCAGACGAGGACGAAACGGTCCTCGGCGATCGGCCGGAATTCCAGGTCGGGCTGCGCCTGCCAGTAACTGCTCATGCCGATATCGGCTTCGGCCTGGCGCACCGCGCGCAGCACCGCCGCCGCCGTGCCGTCGCGAATTTGGATGGAGACGGCCGGAAATTCCTTCTGGAAGCGGGTGATCGCCTCCGGCAGCACGCGCACCGCCAGCGACGGCAGGCAGGCCACCGTCAGCATGGAGCGCCGCTCGGCGGCGGCTTCCTTCACGTCGCGGATCGCCGCCTCGAAATCCATCAGCAGCCGTTCGGCGGTCGGCAGCAGGCGCAGCCCATCGGCGGTCAGCCCGATGCTGCGGGTAGTGCGGTCCAGCAGGCGCAGGCCCAGCGCCGATTCGAGCTGCCGCAGCGACAGGCTCAAGGCCGGCTGCGATACGCCGAGCTGCTGCGCCGCGCGCGTGAAGTTTCCACAGCGGACAATCGTCACGAAGCTGCGTAACTGCCGCAGATCGACATTCATGGGTTTGTTTTGGGAATTGGAGGTCATGGTGAATACGTCAAACTAGACCGCCTCTAGAAAGGGCTCAAAGTAACTCACAGTTAAATGTATTCCAGTATGACCGCATTTCAGACGACAGGCACATCATCATTCCGTCAGGTCACTGGATCACAACGCCGCAACTGCCGGGAACCAATTAGCAGAATGGTCCGCCGAAATGGTAGTAATCCGCTGAAATTTCTTGCAGCCGATACGAGATGCGACATTTCCGGCGCAAGAGCCCCTCGCCGGTGGCCCTTCCAGCCCGATCCCCGGCGGAACCTAGCTGTTCTGGCGGGCAATCTTGATCAATTCTTCCATGCGGAAGGGCTTGTGCAGCAGGGCCAGGGCGCCGGCCGCCAGGGCCTGTTCGACGGCTGCCTCCTTAAAGCCGGTCATTAGGACGATCTTCGCGTCCGGATAGCGTTCCCGGACCGCAAAGAAGCAATCGACGCCGTTCATCACGGGCATGCGGATGTCCAGAAAACCAAGGTCAAATTTGGTCTCGCTGTAGCGCTTCACCGCTTCAGCGCCGTTGCCGGCAATACGAACGCTGTGCCCGGCCAGACTCAACGCCTCGGCAATGCTTTCGGCGAGATCGGGATCATCATCGACAACGAGAATACTGAGTGCCGTCATGCAGCCCGCTCGCGGGACAAATCGTCGGACGATTCGATCGGCAGGCGCAAAACAAAGGTGGCGCCGCCGGACGGATTGGGCTCCACCGCCACCGAACCCCGATGCTGCAGCAGGATCTGCCGCACCAGGGGCAGGCCCAGGCCGACGCCGAAGTTCCGCGTCGTGAACAGGGGATCGAAGATCTGCGGCAGCACGTCATCCGGGATGCCGGGTCCGGTATCGGAGACAGCGATCTCCACATGGTGCCCGGTAACGTCTGTGCGCACGACGATTTCCGGCGCAAGACCCGCCGGCCGCTGCCATTGCGGATCGTTCAGCGCCTGCACCGCGTTGGCGATCAGGTTGCCGACGGCGCGTTCCAGCCGCTCGCGATCGAAGCTGAGGCGGGCGCCGCAGGCCAGTTGCGGCCGCAGCAGGATGCCATGGGGCAATTCCTGTTCGGCGAGGAACTCGCCCAGCCAGGCGTCGACATTGGTGGTTTCCCGCGTCAGGTCCTTGACCCGGGCGAAATCCAGGAGATCGCCGATGATGCCGACGCAGCGGTCGATGCTGCGTTCCATCCGCTCCAGCGCCCGCTCGACGCCGAGGCCCTTGTTCAGCGTCCGCTCCTTCACCGTATAGATGGAGGCGCGGACCACGCCCAGCGGATTGCGCAGTTCGTGGCTCACCGTTGCCGCCATGCTGCCCAGGCTGGCCAGGCGCTCCTTGCGGCGCAGCCGGTCTTCGCTGGCGGCGAGCTGCCGCGTCATGTCGCCGAAGGAGGCCGCGAGTTCCTGCAGTTCCAGCGGCCCGGAGGCCTTGATCGGCACGTCCAGCTCGCCGCGGCCGACCCGGCGGGTGCCATCGCGCAGCTGGCGGAGGGGATTGGCGATACCGCGGGAGATGACATAGGCGGCGCCCAGGCCGATCAGCAGCGCCAGCAATGCGCCGACCGTCACGGCTGATATCGCGCTGCGGATAGCTTCCAGGACGACAGCGCCACCGCTGGATACCTCCAGATTCTCGGCTGCCAACGCTTTGCCAATGAGGTTCCGCAGTTCGGTCATGTCATCCTGCAGATGACTCGTGAACTGCGCGGCGGCGATCTCCTTGTCCGTTGTCGTCAGGTCGCCAATACGCCGAGGATCTGTGAGCATATGTTGCGCAATCACGCGCAGGCGGTTCTTGAATGATTGATCGGCCAATGGACCGTCGGTGTCATTGATTGCTTCCAGCTTCAGCAGGGCGCGCTGCAGATCCGACTGCGCTTCGAGCAGATTGGCGTGGGCGAGCGCCAATTGCTGATCAAGAACGCCGATGGTTGGCGAATCGGCATGATTGGGCGGCAACTGGCTGCTGCGCGGCCGCGACAACTCCACCATGGCCGTATAGGAAGCCGCCTGGACCAGGAATTGCGCCGAGGCGTTCAGTCTATGCAAGACATCGACAGTCGGCAGCGCATCCAGACGCAGCTTCTCATAGCTTGCTTCGAGCTTGCGCCCCTGCACCCAGACCACCGCCAGCACCAAGGCGATCATCAGCAAAAGCGCGCCGAAGCCGGCAAGAATCGCCGTGCGGACGCTGAATCTCTGCAATGCCCTTGCCATCAGATTCTTCGGCACGTTTCGATCTCGCCCAATCGGGAAAAGCGGGTTTCCCCAGAAAACGCTTCTGGTTGCCGAAACGCCGCACTGCAGTGGTTTCGACGCCCCAGCGCCCTGCCGAAACCTCCGGCCGGAAGTCCTCCGGATTGCCGAGACTTTTAGCAAACATGTGTAAATCGACCCCTAAAACCTGCCATAACGAGCCCGTGATCGGTTCGGAAACGACGTATCGAAGCGGGGATAAAGAACTATAGAATCAGTGGACTACGGGAACATCACCAGTCGGACTTCGGTGTACCGTATGACATGGAATCACTTCATGGGCGGTCGAATCTCGCATCCCGCCAGGCCAGCGCCGCCTTGAGGCCATCCCGCCGGACGATCTCGTCGAACTCCCGGCCTTCCGGCGTGTCCATGGCCTCGATCTGCACCTCCATCTCCATGCCCATGGCGAGGGCGTCGCGGAAACCCATAATGTCCATGCTGCGGTTGATGGCCTGCTTCACCATCGCCACCTTTTGCCGGTCGTTGACGGCGATGTCCCGCGCCAGCTTGAGCGCCGAGTCCAGATGCTCCCCCGCCGGCACGGCACGGTTGATGAGACCCCAGCTCAGCGCCTCCTCGGCGCCGATGCGGTCGAAGCCCGACAGCAGCCATTCCTTCGCCTTCTTCGGCCCGGCCATCCAGGGCATCAGCAGCGCGACGATGCCGCTGCCGAAGCGCAACTCCGGCTCGCCGAAACGCGCGGTGGCGTCGGCGATGGTGATGTCGCAGGCCATCGCCAGTTCGCAGCCGGCGGCGATGGCCGCGCCATGGACGGCGGCGATGGTCGGTTTGGGGAAATGCCAAAACTGCATGATGAAGTCGAAGTCCCGCTCGATTACCGGCCGCCACTCGGCGATGCCTGTCCGTTCCGCCGCAGCACCGTCCTTCAGATCGAAGCCGGAGCAGAAGCCGCGCCCGGCGCCTTGCAGCACCAGCACCCGCAGACCGTCGTCCCTCTCCAGCGCCGACAGCAGCTCCTTCGTCTCATCGATCATCTGCCGGTTGATGGCATTGAGCCTTTCAGGGCGGTTCAAGGTTACGATGCCGATGCCGCCGCGGTTCTCGAATTGGATGGTTTGATAGTTCATAGCTTCTCCCCTGGGGCGCCTTGGTTGGCGCCGCCTTGCGCGCATACCCCGCATCCTTTCCGCGCCATCGTCAAGTGGCCGGCGACCGGCTAGTCTGGCGCCATGTGGCTCGCCAATCTGGGCCTGCTTGTCGTGGCCTTCGCCTGGGGCTCGCAGATTCCCGTCCTGACCGTCCTGCTCGCCCACTGGGACCCCTATTTCCTGGCGGCGGTGCGCTATGTGCTGGCGGTGCCGGTGCTGCTGCTGATGCTGCGGCTGCTGGAGCCCCGGCACTACGATCTCATCGGCCTGGCCAGCGGCCGGGTGTGGATACTCGGCATCGCGCTCGGCCTGTTCGTGCCGCTCTATACCATCGGCATCGCCAATGCTGATCCCAACACCGCGGCGATTATCGGTTCGATGGGCACGGTGATCGGCGGTCTGGTCGGCTGGATCTGCTTCCGCATGCCGATCGAGCGGGCGCTATGGCCGGCCATCGTCCTTGCCCTTGCCGGCGGCGTCCTCGCCACCTTCCGGCCGGACATGGCCGGCAGCGGCTTCGATATCCGCGGCGGCGAGTTCCTGGTGATTCTCGCGTCGGCCTGCTGGGCCTGGTACTCGCTGGCCGCGCAGCGCTGGCTGGGACATTGGTCCCAGCTCAAGATCAGCGTCATCACCATGGTGCCCGCCACCGTGATCTCGGTGGTTGTTTACGCCGCTGCGGCGCTGCTGGGTGAAATTCCCTGGCCGCCGCCGCCGCAGCGGGACGCATTGGATATCGGCCTGATCATCTGGATGGTGGCGATGGCGGTCATCGCCGGCCTGATTT
This sequence comes from Dongiaceae bacterium, assembly GCA_046154965.1. Taxonomy (GTDB): domain Bacteria; phylum Pseudomonadota; class Alphaproteobacteria; order Dongiales; family Dongiaceae; genus DATKFM01. Next base: position 16,560 of record JBJXDY010000033.1, read on the forward strand.
TCTGGAACTATGGCGTGCAGAAGCTCGGCATCGTCATCAGCTCGATCTACCTGAACTTCGTGCCGATCTTCGCCGTCCTTATCATCGCGATCCTGGGAACGCCGCCGCGGTTGCTGCAGATCGCCGGCGGCGCGCTGGTGCTGCTCGGCGTTTTCCTGTCCCAGCGCCATCACTTCGCCTGGTACCGCCGGATCACAGGCGTGGCCGGCGGCGGTGGATCGCCATGAGCGCGGAGCGGCCCGCGGGGCGCGGCAATCTCAGCCTGCTGTTCGTCGCCATCACCTGGGGCACGATGATCCCGGGGCTTAACCTGCTGCTGCACAACTGGGACCCGTTCTTCCTGGCGGCGGCGCGCTATGCCTTCGCGGCGCCGATCCTGCTGCTGTTCCTGCTGTTCCTCGACGGCAACCGGCGCACGCCCGTGCATGTGCCGATGTGGCGGCTCTGGCTGCTGGGCGCCATCGGCATCGGCAGCTTCGCGCCGCTGTTCACCCTCGGTGTCGCCCACGCGAACCCGGTGACGGCGGCGATCATCGTCTCGACGGGGCCGGCCGTGGGCGCGCTTGTCGCCTGGCTGTTCTTCCGCATTCCGCTGGACCCGGCGATGATCCCGGCGATCATTCTGGCCATCCTCGGCTGCAGCCTTGCCACCTATGACCCAGCGGCGGCCGCCGGCGGCTTCGAGATCCGCGGCGGCGAGTTCCTCATGATCCTCGGCTCGGTCTGCTGGTCCTGGTATTCGCTCGCGGCGCAGCGCTGGCTGGAAGGCTGGTCGCAGATCCGCATTGCCGCGATGACGACCTCGACCGGCTCCGTCGCCACGGTCGCCGTTTATGTGGTGGCCGGATTGCTCGGCGCCGCCCACTTGCCGCCGGCGCTGCCGTCATCCTGGCAGGACGCGGCGATCCTGGCCTGGATCGTGGTGGTGCTGGTGGCTATCGGACTCATTGCCTGGAATCACGGCGTCAACCGCTCCGGCATCGTCGTGGCGCTGATCTACCTGAACATGATGCCCGTGGTCGCCATCGCCATCACGGCGCTGCTGGGCACCGCGCCGCGGCCGCTGCAGATCGTCGGCGGCGGCCTGGTGATCGCCGGCGTGCTGCAATCCCAGCTCCGCCGCTTGCGCAAGGCGGGGAAAGCGGCTGTCCCTGGCGAGGCGCAGAGCTAGCCGATAGGCTTCCCCTCATCGATCAACAGAGGGGTTCCCATGGCCAGGCACATCCATTTCAAACGCGGCAAGATCAAGTTCGACAAATATGGCGGCCCGCCGGGCAAGGCCTCCATTGCCCGCCTGATCACGCCCGACATCAGCCAGACGATGGGCGCGGGCATCGCCAAGTTCGATGGCTGCTCCATCGAATGGACGGTGCTCTACGACGAGGTCATCGTCGTGCTGGAAGGCAAATTCCGCCTGCGCCTTGGCAAGGGCTTCCGCACCAAGCTGGAAGCCAAGCCCGGCGACGTCATCTGGCTGCCCGAGGGCACGCCGCTGAGATACGAGGGCGACAAGGCGACGGTGTTCTACGGTCTCTATCCCGTGGATTGGCGGGCGAAGCATGGGATGTAGTGACTAGCTGTCCCCTCGCCCACGCAGTGGGAGAGGGAGCGTAACGTTCGCATTCAGCGAATGTTGCGCGGGTGAGGACGTGGGCGCACAAGCGTCGAAAGTCTCGAGATCGGCACGGCCCTTCAGTGGGACTCTTTGCATGCCGCGACATCGGCGCAGGCCCCCTCATTTACAACATCCGCTGAACGCGGAGGTTGTGCGTCTCTCCCCCACTTCGTGGGGGAGAGACGACAGCTCACCTAAAGTATCAAAAGTATCGCTTTCAAACCTATCGCATCACATCAGGGAACCGCACGATGTGCTCGGTCTGATGTCCGCCGCTCACATTCAGCGTGAACTCGTTGCGGTAGGCGCTCTCGGCGACCGCCGCGATGCGATACTTGTCCGGCGGCAGGTTCACCAGCAGCCAGGGGCCGTCGCAGACGGTTTCGAACACCGGCTCGCCCTTGGCGTTCTCGATGCTGACGGCGATATCCGACAGGTAGTCGCCATTGCCGCCGGCGAACACCAGCTTCGCCGGATAGGCCGACCAGCGCGGATCGTTCTGGCTTTCATAGCCGACGCCGGCGCAGGCATAGTTGATGCCGTTGAAAGACTTCTCCTGATCCATCGCCAGCGCCGTGCTCGACGCCACGGCCAGCAATCCGGCACCGGCAAGATAAATTCCCGCTCGCATCGCAATCTCCTTTTCGGTTGGAAGAGGTGAGCTTAACGCGGCGCTGGCCGCTTTCTGTGGCCGCAACAAGGCGAAATTGGGGCCGCGGCTACAGCGCCGTCGCGACCTTCAGGCCTTCCAGCACGGCTTCTTCCGCCGTGCGCGGGGTGGCGCAATCGCCGATCAGATGGATGTCGATTTCAAGGCCATCCAGTTCCGTTTCCAGTTCGGCGACACGATCCTGGCCATAGGAGGTGACGAGGGTATCAACACCCTCGAGGACGATCGGTTCCCCGCTGGAAGCATGCTGAAAATACACCGTATTTCCGTCGGCGCCGAACAGCCGCGCATAAGGCACGATCTCGACGCCCAGCTTGTGCAGGATCCCGTTCCAGCTGTCGCGCACATACCAGGGCAGGCGCTGGCCCGCATGGAGCCCGTCGACGCAGAGCCGCACGCGGCAGCCGGCGCGGGCCAGTTTCTCCGCCAGGCCCATGCCGATCCAGTCGGCGCGCCAATCGGCGACAACCACCGATGAGCCGATGTTGGCCTCGTCGCGCAGCACCTGCCAGGCATTGACGATGTGCGTATCGTCGCCGGTCTCCATGTCCGGCATATGGGGCTTGGCGCCGGTGGCGATAATGACGGCGTCCGGCTTCTCCCGCTCCACCAGCGCGCGGTCGACCTTCGCGCGCTTCACCACCTGGACGCCCGCCAGTTCCACCTCGCGGGTGAGATTGGTGACGATGCCGCCGAACTCGGCGCGTCCGGGCAAGAGCTGCGCCAACAGCGCCTGGCCGCCGAGCCGCTCGCTTGCCTCATAGAGCGTGACGTCATGGCCGCGCTCCGCCGCCACCGCCGCCGCTTTCATGCCCGCGGGGCCGCCGCCGGCAATCAGCACCTTTTTCTTCCGCGCCGCCGGCCTCACCTCGCCATAGGTCATTTCCCGCCCCGTCTCCGGATGCTGGATGCAGGAGATGGAGTATCCCAGATGGAAATGGCCGATGCAGGCCTGGTTGCAGCCGATGCAGGCGCGGATGTCGTCGGGACGATCCTCCCGCGCCTTGTTCGCCATTTCCGGATCGCAGATCTGCGCCCGGGTCATGCCGCACATGTCGGCTTGCCCCGAGGCCAGGATCTGCTCGGCGATCTGCGGCTGGTTGATGCGGCCGGCCACGAACACCGGCCGCTTCACTTTCGCCTTCACCGTGGCGGCAAAGGGCGCGACATAGCCGGTGCTGACGATCATCGGCGGCACGATATGCACGGCGCCGGCGATGGAAGCCGACGAACCGGCGATCACGTTGTAGTAGTCGAGCTGCCCTTCGGCCTCCAGCGCGACAATGGCTTCCAGCGCCTCGTTGGACTTCTGGCCATCATGGTCCATGTCCTCGCCGGAGATGCGCAGGCCGCAGACGAAGTCCCTGCCGACCTCGCGACGGATCGAGGCGATCACCTCGCGCAGGAAGCGCAGCCGGTTCTCGAAAGGCCCGCCATACTCATCCTCGCGCCGGTTGAGGCGCGGATTGAGGAACTGCGACGGCAGATAGCCGTGGCTGGCGACGATCTCGCAGCCATCCATCCCGGCGCTGCGCATCCGCCGCGCCGCCGCGCCATAGCCGGCGACGATTTCGTCGATCAGCTTCTTGGGCAGCGGCCGCGGCATGACATGGAAACGCTCGTTCGGCACCGCCGAGGGCGCATAGGCGACGACGATGGAGCCGTCCTGCCCTTCCATGATCTCCCGGCCGGGGTGGAACAGCTGCCCGAACAGGCGGCAGTCATGGGAGTGGCACATCTCCGCCAGCTTGCGGTAGCCGGGGATGCATTCGTCCGTCGTCGCCTTCAGCACGTGGGAACTGTAGAGGCCGGTCTCATGCACGCTCGCCACCTGCGCCACGATCAACCCGCAGCCGCCTTTCGCCCGCGCCTCGTGATAGGCGATCAGCGGCGCGTTGACGTGATGATTCCGCGGCAAGCTGGTGTCATGCCCGGTCGATAGGATGCGGTTCTTGACCGTGACGTTACCGACGGTAACCGGCGAGAAGAGATGGGGATACTTGACGGGCATCTGATCGCCTCAGCCTACTTCCGCGAACCCGGGAAACTCTCCTTGTCCTTGTACGGGAACCACCAGAAATCATGGGCGCTGGCGGCGGGGTCGATCATCGCCAGCTTGGTGTGGCGGAAGCTGTCGAGGCCCTCGGCGCCGAGCTGCCGGCCCATGCCCGACATCTTGCGGCCGCCGAAGGGGCCGGCGTCGTTATCCAGCAGCGGCGCGTTCACCCAGACCATGCCGGCTTCCAGCTCGTTCACCGCGCGCATGCTCTCGTTCAGGTCCGACGTATAGATCGTCGAGCCCAGACCGTATTTCGAGCGGTTGGCATGGGCCAGCGCCTCATCGAAGCTCTTCACCTTGCAGACCGGCAGAACCGGGCCGAAGCTCTCGATGTTGAGGATCTCGGCTTCCGGCTGCACGCCCACGAGGACGGTCGCGTCGACGAACCAGCCCTTGTTGAATCCCGCAGGCCGCCCGCCGCCGACGGCGACCTTCGCGCCCTGGCTGACGGCGCAGGCCAGCAGCCCCTCATAGCGGTCGCGTTCCCGCTTCGCGCCCATCGGCCCCATGTCGACTTTGTCGAGGCCGTTGCCGATGCGCACCTTCTTCGTCTCCGCCACGACGCGGTCGACGAACTCGTCATGGATCTTCTCATGGACGTAGAAGCGCTCGGCCGCGGCGCAGACCTGGCCGCAATTCAGATAGGCGCCGAACGCGGCACCCCGCGCGGCGATATCCAGCGGCGCCGACGGCATGACGATGAAGGGGTCGTTGCCCGACGCCTCGATCAGCACCCGCTTGAACGTGCCGGCGCAGGCCTGCGCCACCGCCTGGCCCGTGGCGATGCTGCCGGTGAAGGCCACCATATGGGTGTCCGGGCTGTTGACCAGCTGCTGCCCGACGCGGCCGCCGCCGGTCACGCATTGGATGACGCCCGCGGGCAGATGGGCAAAGGCCTCCATGAATTTCAGCGTGGTCAGCGAGGTGATCTCCGACGGCTTGATGATCACCGTGTTGCCGCTGGCGATCGCCGCAGCCGCTTCCCAGCAGAGCAGGCAAAGCGGATAGTTGAAGGGCAGGATGATGACCACCACGCCCAGCGGCTCCTTGACGGTGAAATGGAGCTGTCCATCCGTCGATGGCCCCAGCACCCGCCCCGCCTCGTGGCGCGCAACTTCCGCATAGTAGTCCACCGCCGTCGCCGACCATTCGACTTCGTCGGTCGATTCCTTGTAGGGCTTGCCCATCTCCCGCGTCATCATCTCGCCGAGCACGGGCTTCAATGCGCGCATCTTGTGCGCGGCTTCGTGCAGCAGCTCGGCGCGGGTCAGGCTGTTCTTCGCGTTCCAGGCCTTCTGCGCCTTGTTGGCGGCCGCGATCGCCGCGGCGACCTCCGCCTCCGGCGTGTCGGCGATTTCGCCGATCTTGTCCTCGGTCGCGGGATCGCCCACGTCGAGCAGCGACGCCGCGCCGCTCTTGCGGAACTCGCCGCCGATGAAGACATGGCGGCTCAGCCGCGACAGCTCGTTGAGCGCTGGCATTGTGTTGTTCTCCCTATTCGATTTCTTGTCGTTGAACGCTAGGCCGCAAGTACCCGCACCTGCCGCGCCGCCTCGCGGAACGCAGCGCGGGTGATGGCCAGCGCTTCCTCGTCATGGGCCGTCGACAGCAGCGAGCGGCCCCAGGCGCCCGGCTTGGTCATAACGCCATGGCGGCGCAGCGCCATATGCACTTCCGACCAGACATTCTGCCGCGCCAGCTTCACGCCCTCGGCGTAGTCGCGCGGCGCGTGGTCGGCAAACCAGTAACCGAACACCGTGCCATAGCCCGAGGTGGTGAGCGTGACACCCGCCGCCGCGAAGGCCGCCTCGATGTCCCGCCGCAGCCCATCGCCGCGGGCCACCAGCGCCGGATAGTCGATCTCGCCGATCAGCCGCGCGCTCTCCGCCACCGCCGCGGCCATCAGCGGATTGCCGCTATAGGTGCCGGCGCGCGTGACCTTGCCGTTGGTCAGCAGCGCCATGACCGCCGGCTTGCCCACCACGGCCGCGGCGGGAATGCCGCTGCCGATCGTCTTGCCCAGCGTCGCCAGATCGGGATCGAGTCCGAAATGATGGCTGCACAATCCCGGGCTCAGGCGGAATCCCGCCAGCACCTCATCGGCGATGACCAACGCCCCATGGCGCCGCGCGGTTTCCCCGAGCGCCTGCAGATAGCCCGGCGCCGGCGTGATGCAGCCGGCATTGCACATGATCGGCTCGAAGACGACGCCCGCGATATCGTCACGCTCTCTGAAGAGCCGCTCCACATCCTCGATATCGTTGTAGCGCAACAGCACCGTGCGGCCGTTGTCCGGCCGCTCGCCCGCCATCAGCGACTCCGGCGCGCCCACCATGCCGAAGGCCACATCCTCGTACCAGCCGTCATAGGAGCCCGCGAGCTTGGCGATGCGAGAGCGGCCGGTGGCGGCGCGGGCGATCTTGCAGGCGAGGTGCACCGCCTCGCTGCCGCTGTTGACGAAGCTAACCTGGGTCAAGGCACCGGTGAGCCGCACCAGCGCGCGGGCCGCAAGCTCTTCGCCTTCATAGGCGAAGGCCGGCAGCGATCCATTGGCCACCGCCGCCTGCGCCGCCGCGACCACATCGGGATGGGCATGGCCCAGGATGGTGCCGCCGAAGCCCAGGGCGAAATCCACGTAGCGCCGGCCGGCCTGGTCCCAGAGATAGGGCCCCTGCGCCCGGGTCACCTTGAACGGCACGCCGTTGTCGTCTGGCAGCATCCGCGCGGCGCTGGAAATGCCGCCCACAAGCGCCGCTTTCGGCGCCGCGGCCTTGCGGTCGATATTCATGACTGGCCTCCCGTTATCGGGATATGAGCCGACCGCAGCAGCGCTGGCAAGCGCGCCCGCGGCAGGGCGACATTGACGAAAGATTTTCGATATGGTAGAAAGGTACTAAATATGGTAGAAATCTCTTTCGGAGATCCCATGTCCCTGAATATCAAGGACGAAGAAGCCCACGAACTGGCCAAGCGGCTGGCGTCGGAAACCGGCGAGACCCTGACCCGTGCCGTGGTCGAAGCGTTGCGCGAACGTCTCGAACGCCTCCGCCGCCAGCGAAAGGCAGCCACGACCGCCGCGGAACTCGTCGCTATCGGCAAGCGTTGCGCCGCGACGGTGAAAGGCCGCGTCAAGAGTCACGGCGCCCTGCTCTATGACGAGCGCGGCCTGCCGCGATGATCGTCGACAGTTCGGCCATCCTCGCTGTCCTTTACAATGAACCGGACGCCGCGCAATTTGCACAGGCCATTGCTACCGCCGATTACTGCTATATCTCGGCGGCGACTCTCGCCGAGGCCGCAATCGTCGTCGATCTGCAGACCGATGCAACCGGCAGCCGCCATTTCGATAGCTTCCTCCGCCGTTCCGGAATTATCGTGGAACCGGTCACCGAGGAGCAGGCCCATCTTGCGCGGCAGGCTTACTTCGACTTCGGCAAGGGACGTCATCCGGCCGGCTTGAACTTCGGCGATTGCTTCGCCTATGCCCTCGCCAAAGCAATGGGCGAACCGCTGCTGTTCAAAGGCACCGATTTTTCCAAGACCGATATCGAGCCGGCTCTTCGTTAAAAACCGCGCGGTGCTGTCATCTGCACCGAATGGTTGACTCCCGGCGGCGAGTCGGGTCCGTTGGCGTGGAAAAACAGCGAAAGTAGCCCTAATGATCCCCCGCTACAGCCGCCCGGAAATGACGCGGATCTGGGAGCCGGAGAACCGCTACCGCATCTGGTTCGAGATCGAAGCCCATGCCACCGATGCCATGGCCGAGCTGGGCGTGGTGCCCAAGGCGGCGGCGGCGAAGATCCGCAAGCGCGCCCGCTGGGACGTGGCCCGCATCGACGAAATCGAGCGCGAAACCAAGCATGACGTCATCGCCTTCCTGACCAATGTGGCCGAGCATGTGGGCGAGCCCGCGCGCTTCCTGCATCAGGGCATGACCTCGTCGGACGTGCTGGACACCTGCCTCGCGGTGCAGCTCACCCAGGCGGCCGACCTGCTGCTGAAGGATATGGACGGGTTGTTGGCTGCACTGAAGCGGCGGGCGCTTGAGCACAAGATGACGCCCTGCATCGGCCGCAGCCACGGCATCCATGCGGAGCCGACGACGTTCGGCCTCAAGCTCGCCGGCCACTATGCCGCCTTCGCGCGCGGACGGGAACGGCTGGCGCGGGCGCGCGAGGATGTGGCCACCTGCGCCATATCGGGCGCCGTCGGCACCTTCGCCAATATCGACCCGCGGGTGGAGGAGTATGTTGCGGCGAAGCTGGGGCTGAAGCCGGAGCCGGTCTCCACCCAGATCATCCCGCGCGATCGCCATGCGCAGTTCTTCGCCACGCTGGGCGTCATCGCCGGCTCGATCGAGAACCTGGCGATCGAGATCCGCCATCTGCAGCGCAGCGAGCTGCGGGAGGCCGAGGAATACTTCTCGCCCGGGCAAAAGGGCTCCTCGGCGATGCCGCACAAGCGCAATCCCGTGCTGTCGGAGAATCTCACCGGCCTGTCGCGGCTGATCCGTTCCACCGTGACGCCGGCGCTGGAGAACATCGCGCTCTGGCATGAGCGCGATATCTCCCACTCCGCCGTCGAGCGGGTGATCGCGCCCGACGCCACCATCGCGCTGGATTTCGCGCTGGGGCGCCTCACCGGTTTGATCGACAAGCTGGTGGTCTATCCCGAGGCCATGCAGCGCAACCTCGACGCGCTCGGCGGCCTGGTGCATTCCCAGCGGGTGCTGCTGGCGCTGACCCAGGCGGGGCTCAGCCGCGAGGAGGCCTACGGCACCGTGCAGCGCAATGCCATGCTGGCCTGGGAGGGGGGCGGCGATTTCCGCAAACTGCTGGAAGCCGATGCCGCCGTCGCAAAGCGCCTGCCGAAGAAGACACTCGCCGCCCTGTTCGACCTCGCCTACCACAGCAAGCATGTGGAGACGATCTTCGCCCGCGTGTTCGGCGCGGCGAAGAAGAAAAGGACAAAAAAGTAACCAATCGAATCCCGCGGCAGAGTGACGCGTTCGCGGGCGATTCCCGGCGCACCGCCCGATCCGCGCCGGAGAATCCCCGGTTGCCGGCGCATCCTTAGTAAACGCGCTTGCCTGTTCCCGGGCCCGGATTGTCATCCAATGCACAAATTCCCGGTGAGACTGCTGCCGATAATGTCGCGATCGGCAGCAAAACCGGTCTCGTCCGTGACATCCGGTTGCGCGGCCGGGAACCGATTCCGCCTTGGTTAACATTCCCAAGGCGAAAGCGACAAGTTGAGCAAAACTTCCGCACGTGGAAACCATCTTCCCCGTCATGTCCGGGGTCTCCGATTAACTCTAGAACCCCACCAATAATCAAACCTCGGCTGACAATAATTAGGCCTCGGCTGATAGGAGTTTGGCAACAATTCTCGCCCAAGCGCAGCGCCAGCAACATGAAGTCCGTCATCGCCACACGCCTGGAGATCGGCGCCATCCCCAGCGAATCGCTGCAGCGGATGCTTGCCTATTGGCAGTCGAAATGCGGCAGCCATAGCATGCCCGCGCGCGCCGACATCGATCCCGTCGAATTCGCCTGGGGCCTCGGCAATATCTGCCTGCTGGATGTGCAGCGCAGTCCGCTGCAGTTCCGATATCGGCTCGCCGGAACCAGGCTGACGCGTCTCAAGGAGGTCGATCTCACCGGCCGCAGCGTCGACGACATCCAGCCGGCCGAGTTCCGCAACCTGATCCGCAAGCATCTGCTCGAAGTCGTGGAGACGGCGAAGCCGAATCTCTACTGCATCTCCATCACCAATGGCGGCGGACCGCAGACCTATGTGCGGCTGGCGCTGCCGCTGCGCGCGGCCGATGGCAGCGTCGGCATGATCCTGACGATGATCGATATCATCGGCGCGTTGCCCGAGCGGGACGACAAGCGCAGCGGGCCGCGGCGGAGATCCTCGTTCGGCTAACTAAGGCGGCGGCTCTACTGCGCCGCCGCCAGCGCCCCGCTGTTGCGCGCGCCGCAAAGCTTCCGCGCCAGATAGCCTTGAAAGTCATGCAACTCGCGCTCGAGCCAGCTCATCTGGCCGGACTGCGCCAGCGGCGCCTTGGCGCCCTGGTAGATCGCCTCCACCACGAAGCGGTCCTCGGCATTCACCCGGTCGAAGAAATCCACCGTCTCGGCGATGAAGCTGTCCTTGTCCGGCAGGCTGGCCAACACCTCCGGCGCCAGCGCCGCGCCGAAGCGCACATGCACCTGTCCGGCGCCTTTCGGCCGCAATGACAGATACCAGAGATGGTCGGGCGCGATGACGATCATATGGCTGGGATAGATCGTCGGCATGACCGAGGTGTAGCGCCACTTGCCCTCGAGGACGCTGTTGTCCTTGTGCGCCAGGCCGTACTTCGCGTCCTGGTTCTTAATGAAGGTCTGATAGGTGAAGCTGTCGAACACCTGGTCGGGAAAGCCGGTCTCCTCGGCGGGGAACCAGGCGCCGACGGTGCGCTTATGGGCCACCGGCAGGTGATAGCCCTCCATGAAATTCTCGGTCAGCAGCTTCCAGTTGGTGTCCCAGAGATGATCCTGGGTCGCGAACGGCACATAGCCCGCCATGCGGTAGGGCGCGACAACCGTCTGTAGCGATCGCAGCTTAATCGCGACGCTGTCGATCGCCGGATCGAGCGTGACATAGATCCAGCCTTCCCAGAGCTCGGTGCGGATTTCCGGCAGGCAGATCTTCTTCTTGTCGAATCCCTCGCTGCGGGTCATGTGGGGCGCGCCCATCAGCCGCCCCTGCAGATCGTAGGTCCAGGCATGATAGGGACAGGCGAAGACGCGGGCGTTGCCGCGGCCCTCCACCAGCCGCAACATGCGGTGGCGGCAGACATTGGACAGGCCGCGGATCGCCCCGTCGGCGCCGCGCACGACGATGATCGGCTGCGTGCCGATGGCGAAAGTCAGGTAGTCGCCGGGCTTGGGAATCTCCGCCGCGAGACCGGCGCACAGCCACTCATGGGCGAAGATGCGCTCTTCCTCCAGCCGCTGGATCTCCGGATCGGTGTAGAGCTGCGGCGGCAGGCCGACCGCCGCGTTGGCGGGGCGCCGGGCATTGTCGGCGAGGCGGTTGAGCAGGTCGGCGGTCGGGCTACCCGGCTCGGTCATGGCCAGAGGCCTTTTATTTGATTTCGGTCATGATCTGCTGGCGCGCCGCGTCGAGCAGTTCGCCCATATGCTTGCGGATCCGGTGCTCGGAGATATCGACGCCCTTGGCCTTGGCATCGGCAACGATCTTCTCCACCACATCGTCGTCGCCGGGCTTTTCGAAGTCGGCCATCACCACGCTCTTGGCATAGGCCTCGGCTTCGGCGGCCGGTATGCCTAGTTCCTTGGCCGCCCACAGCCCCAACAGCTTGTTCCGGCGGGCATTGATTTTGAACTCGAGTTCTTTGTCATGCTTGTACTTGTCCTCGAATCCCTTCTTGCGGTCGTCGAAACTCGCCATGGACCTGGGTGCTCCCTCGATTGAATGCCGATGGGCGGAATCTGGCCACTCGGCGGCGGTACCGCAAGGCGTTTTAAGACGGCTTCGGGAGCGGTTGACGGGGCGGCCCCAGTCGATTGAAGTCCGCAGGCCCACCATGTGCAGTGTCGTCATCCTCCTCCGCCCCGGCCATGACTGGCCCGTCATCGTCGGCGCCAACCGCGACGAGATGGCACAACGGCCTTGGGCGCTCCCGGCCCGCCACTGGCCCGACCGGCCCCAGGTGGTCGCCGGACTGGACAAGCTGGCGGGCGGCAGCTGGCTGGGGGTCAACGACCATGGGCTGATCGCCGCCGTCATGAATCGCATGAACAGCCTGGGGCCGGACCCAGACCGGCGCAGCCGCGGCGAGCTGGTGCTGGAAGCGCTGGACCATGCCGACGCCAAAGAAGCGGTAAAGGCGTTGCAGGACCTGGACTCCGGCGCCTACCGCCCCTTCAACATGGTGATCGCCGATTCCAGCGGCGCCTTTTGGCTGCGCAGCCTGGGTCACAAGCAGGGCTGGGTGGAGGCGGAGGCGCTGGCGCCCGGCGTCTCCATGGTCACGGCCTATGACCGCAACGACACCGCCGGCAGCCTGCGCATGCGCCACTATCTGCCGCTGTTCCAGGCGGCGGCGGCGCCCGACCCGGCCAAGGACGATTGGCGCGAATGGGAAGCGCTGCTGTCCAGCCGCGCCCACGATGCCGATGGCAACGCGACCGATGCCATGGCGATCATGACTGAAAGTGGCTTTCAGACCGTGTCCAGTTCCCTGATCGCCCTGCCCCAGCCGACGCCGAAGAGCCGCGCCCGCTGGCGTTTTGCCGCGGGCTTGCCGGGCGATGTACCTTTCGAACCGATCCTCACATGAGACGGCGGATATCATGAGCAAACGACCCCGCATCGCCATCGCCGGCCTGCAGCACGAGACCAACACCTTCGCGCCCTTCGGCGCCAGCTTCCATGATTTCGAGATCGCCGATGGCTGGCCGGAACTCACCAGGGGCGCCGATGTCCTGAAGGTGTTCCCGCGGCTCAACATTCCCATCGGCGGATTCATTTCCGCTGCAGGCGGCGCCGATCTTGTACCGATCGTCTGGGCGGCGGCCGAACCCTGCGCCCATGTCAGCGACGACGCCTTCGACCGCCTGAGCGAGATCGCCTGCGCCGGCATCGCCGCTGCCGGCGCCATCGACGGCATCTACCTGGATCTGCATGGCGCCATGGTCACGGACTCGCATCAGGACGGCGAGGGCGAGTTGCTGCGCCGCCTGCGGGCGCGCGTCGGCGCCGGCACGCCCATCGTCATCAGCCTGGACATGCATGCCAACGTCACAAAGGCGATGAGCGAGCTCTGCGACGGCATGACCATTTATCGCACCTATCCGCACATTGATATGGCTGAGACCGGCAAGCGTGCCTATGACCTGCTCATGGCGCGGTTGAGAGCGGGCCGGCCGCTGCATCGCGCCTTCCGCAAGCTGCCGTTCCTGATCCCCATCTGCGCCCAGAACACGATGGCGGAACCTTGCAAGGGCCTCTACGACTCCATCCCCGCGCTGGAGTCATCAGGTGTTGCCAATGTGGATTTCGCCGTCGGCTTTCCGCCGGCCGACATCCATGACTGCGGTCCGGCCATCGTCGCCGCGGGCGCCGATGCGCAGGCGGTGGAGGCGGCGGCGGACCGGCTGTTGGCGGCGGTTTCGGCCAAGGAGCCTGCCTTCTTTGCCGAGATGCTGACGCCGGCCGACGCCGTGCGGCGGGCGATCCGCGTCGGCAAGCCGGGACGGCCGGTGATCCTGGCCGACGTGCAAGACAATCCCGGCGGCGGCGGCACGTCCGACACCGTGGGCATTCTGTCGGCCCTGGTGCGGGAGAAGGCGCAGAACGCCGCCCTCGCCCTTCTCTGGGACCCGGCCGCCGCCGGGGCCGCCCACCAGGCGGGCGTCGGCGCCGAATTGGACCTCGCCTTGGGCGGCCGCTACGGCTATGACGCCGCCCCCTTCCAGGGCCGCTTCCGGGTTGAGGGCCTCTCCGACGGCACCGTGGTCGGCAGCGGCGCCATGGCCGGCGGCGTGACCATGCATCTGGGGCCCTCGGCGCGGCTGCGGGTGATCGACAGCGGCGCCGACGTCACGGTGGTCATCTGCAGCCACCGCTTCCAGTGCCTGGACCTGGAGCTGTTCCGCGGCTTCGGAGTCGAGCCGGAGCGCCAGGCGATCCTCGCCGTGAAGAGCACCAACCATTTCCGCGCCGCCTTCCAGCCGATCGCCAGCGAGGTGCTGCTGGTGGAATCGCCGGGGGCCAACATCTGCCGCCTCGACAAGATCCCGTTCCAGAACCTGCGGCCGGGCGTCCGGGTCGCGGCGGCGGGCTAAGACAGCGGCTCGGTTCCTCTTCATGTGGTTGACCGGCCTAGGCTTTCACCCGCCCTTCGCAACTGCCAAAAGAACCGGGATTCGTTGTTTCCCTGCGACTCCGCTGCTATATCCTGCCTATCCAAGGCTGGTGGACGAAGTTCTCTATACGTTCACGTCTGGAGCGGCACCGGTGCCCGTTTATCCCCCAAACCCTCACGCCGGGATCGCAACGGGAGGAATCCAACAATGACCCGCCGCCGCCGCATCTACGAAGGAAAGGCCAAGGTGCTGTTCGAGGGACCGGAACCCGGCACCCTGGTGCAGTACTTCAAGGACGACGCCACCGCCTTCAACAACCAGAAGAAGGGCGTGATCACCGGCAAGGGCGTCATCAACAACCGTATCTCCGAGTATCTGATGGTGCGGCTGGGCGAGCAGGGCGTGCCGACCCATTTCCTCCGCCGCCTCAACATGCGCGAGCAGCTGGTGCGCGAAGTGGAGATCGTGCCGCTGGAAGTGGTGGTCCGCAATATCGCCGCCGGCTCGCTGTCGAAGCGCTTCGGCATCGTCGAGGGCACGCAGCTGCCCCGCTCGATCATCGAGTTCTATTACAAATCCGACGAGCTGGGCGATCCCATGGTGTCGGAAGAACACATCACCGCCTTCGGCTGGGCGACGCCGCAGGAGATCGACGACATCGTCGCGCTGTCCCTGCGCATCAACGACTTCCTCTCCGGCCTGTTCCTGGGCGTCGGCCTGAAGCTGGTCGATTTCAAGCTCGAGTACGGCCGCCATTTCGAGAATGAGGAGATGCGCATCGTGCTGGCCGATGAGATCAGCCCCGATAGCTGCCGCCTCTGGGACATCAAGACCAACGAGAAGCTGGACAAGGACCGCTTCCGCCAGGACCTGGGCCAGGTGGCCGAGGCCTATCAGGAAGTGGCGCGCCGCCTGGGGATTCTGCCCGAGGCCGGCCTGCGCGACCTCAAGGGTCCGGAGACGATGCAATAGGAGTTGGGGCAATAAGGGATGAGTTGCGAATGAAGGCCCGCGTGCATGTGACCTTGAAGAACGGCGTGCTGGACCCGCAAGGCCGCGCCATTGCCCACGCCTTGTCGTCGCTCGGCTTCGGCGGCGTCGATGATGTGCGCCAGGGCAAATTCATCGAGCTCGATCTCACGGAAACCGACAAGGCCAAGGCCCGCGACCAGGTGGAAGCCATGTGCAAGAAGCTCCTGGCCAACACCGTGATCGAGAACTACGCGATCGAGATCGCGTGAAACGAGTAAAGCAACCGCCGATAAACGCAGATCAGAAGGGATGAACGCGGATTCGCCGAACTTGCCATCGACATTGTGCGTGATGCCTTGGGATGATTGCTGCGCGCCGAAGGCGCGCATAAACTCCCCGGCCAAATCAGTGCAGCCACGCCGCGAGCCTGGGCTCGATGCATCGGCGTTCATCGGCGGATATCTGCGTTCATCGGCGTTTTCCTTTCTTTAAGTCCTTTCATGAAAGCCGCCGTCATCGTCTTCCCCGGCTCCAACCGCGAACAGGACATCCGCGGCGCGCTTGCCCAGTCCATGGGCCGCGACCCCGCCATGATCTGGCACCGGGACACCGGGATGCCCGACGTGGACCTGATCGTGGTGCCCGGCGGCTTCTCCTATGGCGACTATCTGCGCTGCGGCGCCATCGCCGCCAACTCGCCGGTTATGCGGGAAGTCGCGGCGCGGGCCAAGAAGGGCGTGGCCGTGCTCGGCGTCTGCAACGGTTTCCAGATTCTCTGCGAGACCCAGCTCCTGCCGGGCGTGCTGCTGTCCAACGCCGGCCTCAAATTCGTCTGCAGGAACGTCACGCTGCGGGTGGAGACCAGCCAGAGCCTGTTCACGGCGGGCTATTCCACCGGGCAGACGCTCTCCGTGCCGATCGCCCATCATGACGGCAACTATTTCGCCGACGACGCGACCCTGGACCGGCTGGAAGAGTGCGGCCAGATCGCCTTCCGCTACTGCAACGAGAACGGCGAGCCGGCCGCGGACGCCAACCCCAACGGCTCGGCCCGCAACATCGCCGGCGTGTTCAACGACACCAAGAACGTGCTCGGCCTGATGCCCCACCCGGAGAACGCCATCGACCCCCTGCTGGGCTCCACCGACGGCAGGCCGCTGTTCGACGGGCTGGTGCAAGCGCTGGCTTAAGAATTCCGCTCTCGAAGCCATCGCCCAAGTTTGTTTTCCCCGCGTAAGCGGGGACCCAGGAGTTGCAGCCCGCTCGGCATCCCCTGAAGCCCCCGCTTTCGCGGGGGAAACAAAATGGTACGGCAGCGGATGCCGATCCACACCCGTTACATCGGCTGCTCGCCGCCGCGGCGCAGGCGGATGCGCGTGCCGTCGTCGGCGTAGAGTATCAGCTCGGCGTTGTTGCGCACCTCATAGCTGCTGACCCGGCCGAGCAGATCGAGATAGGCCTGCTCCCGCTCCATGACATCGCCGTCGCAGGCCATCTCGGTGGAGATCATGGCGCCGAAGCTGATGCCGTTGCCTGTCGTCCGATAGGGCCCGCTATACTGGTTGCAGCCGCCCTTGCCGGCGGCGCGGCCGTCGGCGCCGAATTGCAGCGTCACCTGCGGCTCGGTTGGCAGCGCGGCGCCCGCCACCTGCTCGGCGAGCCAGACCGGGCCGACGAGAGTGGCGGCCTCCTCCGGCGTCGCGGTGCATCCCGCCAGGAACAACATCGCCGCCGCGAAACTCTTGCCGTGAGCCATTGCGCCCCTCCCGTTCACTTTTGCTTATTCGTCAGGCCCCGGTTCCGGCCAAGGCTCCTGTGCCGCCTCAGCATACCATTTCCTCATCGCAGGCGTCGCCAGCATTGCCTCCACATAGGATTTGATATCCGGGTCGAGCCTGCCGCCGTAGGTATCGAAGCGCGTCGCCACCGGCGCATACATGGCATCGGCGGCGGTGAAATGCCCGAACAGGAACGGCCCGCTTTGGCCGTGGGCGGCGCGGCATTGGCGCCAGATCGACTTGATGCGTTCCTCATGCCCGGCGGCCGCGCCCTCCAGGTTCTTGCGTCCCTTCGGCCGCCGCAGATTCATCGGCCAGCCATAGCGCAGCTCGAGGAAGCCGCTATGCATCTCCGTCGCCACGCAGCGCGCCAACGCCCGCGCCTCCCGGTCCTCGGGCCAGAGCCGCTTTTCCGGAAACAGGTCGGCAAGATACTCCAGAATCGCCAGCGTCTCCCAGATCAGCATCTTGCCATGCATCAGCACCGGCACGGCGCCGGTGGGCGACACCTTCGCCAGGTTCGCCGCCGTCTCCGGCCTGCGCAGCCGGATCGTGGTCTCCTCGAACGGGATGCCGCACTGCGCCATCGCCACCCAGGGCCGCAGCGACCAGGAGGAGAAGCATTTGTTGCCGATGTAAAGCCGAAACTCCGCCATGCGCCCGCGCCCCCGTTGATGCCCTGTCACAACGGGTCGCCGATATCTGCAGTGGAGTCAAATTAGCGAGGAAAAATCCCCTCTCCCCCGAGCGCGATCGCGTAGCGATCGTCGCGCCAAGGGGAGAGGGGAATCAGAATAGCTACTCCTTGATCACATGCCAGACGCCGCCCTTGCCGTCGCCGGTGACTTCGCCGGGGGCCTTGTCGTTGATGAAGGTGTAGAGCGGCTTGCCGTCGTCGGCCCATTGCAGGCTGCCGTCGTCGCGGGTGATGATCGTGAGGTCGCCCACCGGCTTGTCGGCGGCGGTGGCCAGCACCGGCGGCCAGTTGGTCGCGCAGTCGCCGTAGCAGTTGGATTTGCCGGCTTCGTCCTTGTCGAAGCTGTAGACCGGCATGCCCTTGGCGTCCGCCAGGATCTCGCCGAAAGTTCCCGCTTCGACCACCTTGAGCGGGCCGTAGTCTTCCTCCGCCTGCGCCGGCGCGCCGAACGCCGCCGCCGTCAGCGCAACCGCCGCCGCCATGCCGAATGTATATGCGCCTCGCATCTCTGCCTCCATGTATTGCTGAGGGTGTCATGTCGCTGCGAGGACGCGGCCTTCCGGGGGCGTCCTGCACCGTGTCTATAGAACAGCGGCGGCGCAGGATTATTCCCGGGCCGAGGCGATGCATCGTGCCCGGACCGCGTGCCGGATCTTTCTTCTCTGTGAACCTCAGTGTCTCTGTACCTCTGTGGTTGTCTTCCTTCTTGCTTTCTCTCTCCACCCCGGCCCCACTTGCGCCGCCCCCGCCATCCCCTACTCTGCTCCGCAATGAAACCTATCGTGAGGACTCCGCCCCATGACCCGCACCGCCGCCTGTTCCTGCGGCCAGCTCCGCGTGACCGTGAACGGCAAGTCCGGCTCCGTGACCGCCTGCAGCTGCCGGGACTGCCAGAAGAGCACCGGCAGCGTCTTCGGCGTCTCCGCCCTCTGGCCGAAATCCGCCGTCGCCGCCATCGAGGGCGAGAGCACCGTCTGGCGCCGCATTTCCGAATCCGGCCGCTGGGTCGACAGCCACTTCTGCCCCCCCTGCGGCAGCACGCTCTACTGGGACGCCGAGGCCCTGCCCGACATGATTGGGATCTCCACCGGCAACTTCGCCGATCCGAATTTCGAGCCGCCCACCTATGCCGTGTGGAGCGAGACCCAGCATCCCTGGGTGAAGTTTCCGGAAGGCTGCCGGGTCAATCAGAAGCAGTGGGGGTAGGCGCCGGCCTCCCGCTTCCCAGACTTGCCAGACAGGGCGTCGAGGCGGACAGATTCCCGCTTAACGGCGCGGCGCCGGCAATGACCGCCGGCGCCGCTCGAAGTGCGCCAAGAATTCAAACCCGAGATTCTGCTTGCTCGCCGGCAACTCCGCCGGCCCCGCCTTCGCGAGGCCGGCCCATGCGATCCGGAGCGAGACGCAGCAAGCCTGGGGTCGGGTTTACCGGCGGGGTACGAGGTGAATGAGCGGCTTTGGGGGTGGACACCGCTCTACCGGTCTGCGGCGGGCATGATTTTCCTTCGACGCTTCGTCCGCTGCGTTTTCCTGCGCGTTGCGGTGAACCGTGTCCCAAGTTCCTTCTCCCAGTGCCGCAACGCTTCAACTGCGACTTCCGAGACGGCAGCCGAACTGTCTGCCTGCAATCTGACAAGGTGCGAAAGCGCATCGGCATGGCCGATGCGGCCAAGGGCCATCGCGACTTGACGGCGAACCATGGCGTCCTTTGCCGTCACGGATGCTGCGAGGGCTTCGATTGCATTGGCGCTTCCGATGCGCCCCAGCGAATTTGCTGCATAGGCCTTTGTCAAATTGCTTGCGGAGCGGCTCTGCAGCATGCCGCTTAGCGGCGCAACGCCCCGCCCGATCGACAGCTGGCCGACAACGGCAATCAAGCGGTGCAACATCGCGTCGCGGCTATGAATGGCCTCGTCCTGCAACATATCCACCAGGATATCCCGGGCGCCCTCGCCCAGCGCGGCCCATGCCTTCTCCGGCGCGCCTTCTTTCCGCAGCAGCAGCTCTTCGACGCGGAGTCGAAGGTCCGCCTTGGATCGGCGCGGCGAAAGTTTGATCTTTCCCGCCGGCATTCGGTCCGCCTTCACCCGCTGCGCCGGCTCGTTGTACCTGGTGGGCTCCGAGTTCTTGTCCGGAACTGACGGATACTTCACTGGTTGCCGTGCGTACCGGCGTTTACTTTTCTTGATCATGCGAACCTCCTACTACGGCGTCATGGAGCGAACGAAACCGTGCTGGCGCATCTTGTTGATCTGGCAGCCGGTGATCGTAGCGCTGTCACGCCGAGAAGCAGAGAAAATGAAGTTGTCGGAGATGCTGGGCGAAGCGGGGTCGGTATCGGCGCAACCGTCACTCTCGTCGGCATGCTCGAGTCCGATATGATGTCCAGCCTCATGGGCAAACGTCTGGCCCAGATTTACGGTATCGCTGTCTTTGCCGATGACGATGCCGCTATGGGTGCCATTCTTGTCGGTCGGCGCATTCACATAGGAAGCACCGAAGCCGCCGAAATAGCCTTCAACCATGAAGACATCCATGTACCAGTTGGGTACGGAATACTTCTCGGCCATCGCATCGAATTCGCCGTTGTTGTCGATGAAGCGGAACCGGGTCTTGTCCGCCTCCATGTCCGGCGTGCCCTCGATCCGATAGAGCTCTGTGCCATAAACGGTCATGTCGCGGGACTGAAAGATCCCCGAGGCGATCTCGCCAGCGGCGCGGCGATATTCGCTGCGCTCGCTGCCGGTAAAATCGCCGACGCGAATGAGATTGTAGCCGATGGTGCGCATCGTGCGCCACACCTGCGACCTCGCCGGCGAGAAACCCGAGCCGCTCATCGAATAGCGGAATGTCAGATCCCCCTTCGCCGAGAACTCGTCGAAGATGCCGCCGCTGCCGTGCCAGGTGTACCAATTCCCGTAAACCGTCGAGAATGCGGGAATCACGATGTCGCCCGATAGCGTGAAGGAGAAGTTGGCGACAGAGCCGATGCCCGCGTCGGTGACGGCGACGTCGACGCGCCGGCCGAGATTGACGCGGCTGGACTCGCCGTTGACCCAGCGGACATCGGCATAGCAGTACCAGCGATTCTCGCTGAAATTGTACTTGGGCGCGCCGGCGCTGCCCGATTGCGTCATGAATTGTGGCGTCACGAAGATCTGCACCGGATTCCGCGTGAAGACACCGAATATTGCACTTTGCCTCGACACGCCGCCCTCCCCATCGCGGAGAGTCGCCATGACATAGAACTCGCCCGATTCGCCCGACAGGAATCCGGGCAGGCTCAGCTCGCCCCGCTTCAGGTCCCTGTTTGACAGACGGACATGGATCTCGGACCGTCGGCCCGACGGAAAGCGAACGGCGACGGAAAGTATCTCCGGGCGTATCGCGGCGGACTTGAGCCAGGAAAAATGCAGGGCGAAGCGCTCGTCGACATAGAGTCGCGGGCCATCGATCTCGATGGCTTGCAGCAACGGCCGAAGCTGCAATTTTCCGAAGGTGTAGCTCTGCAGGCGCGAAAGCTGCTCGCGCGTGATCAGTTTGCCATGAAACAGATCCTCGGGTGAGGCGATCCGCCCCTGCTTGCGCAGCCGCACGAGCTTGGCGGCGAGCTTTCGGCCGAAGAGCGGATGGCGGGCAATCTCTGCGGGCTTCGCCCTGTTCAAATCGAGCAAAGCCGGCAATTGCGGGCCGAACGAAGCGCGAAGCGACGCCGTCTTGGGCGCCGAAAGGACGCGGCCGGAGCCGCCGGTTTCGCGAGGCATGGCATGCACTCCAACGTGGTTGAACTGAGAGTCTTGTTCAAGCGATGGCCTAGGGAATGTGGGGACCAGCGCATCGGTTTACCGGATCCGTCGGCGCCCGAGAGATGAGTTGGCAGCCGTCCCGGCGTTCGCTCCTCGGCGGCGGATCGCCAATGATACAAGATATCATCGCCGATCATTGTCTAGCTTTCTCGCGCGGGCTGTGACTTCTGTCACATCCGCGCAAGTCGCCGTCCGGCCTGTCGTCCTGCCTGCCTCGACCTGCTCTTTCCGCTGCCCCTCCCGCGGCTGCGGTGCCACGGATTGCCGGTTCCTTGCGATGCGCCTGCGGCTGCGCTCTGCGATATCAGGAGAGGCGGCGCCCCCTAATCATCATCATTCGCGCCGTGCTCCTCGCCCTCCTCATCGCCCTCGCCCGCCACATGCTGCCCCTTCTCGATCAGCCGGGCGCAGGAATCCGCTAGGCGCAGTGACGGCATTGCCAACTTGCGCGTCTCCGGCTCCATCGCGGCGAGGCCGGCGGAGTCGTGGGGCAGGGCCTGCAGCAGGTTGCCGAACTTCACCATGCTGTCGGCGACGCTGTCAGGCCCGGTGTCCTCGACGATCCGGAGCGAGCCGTAATAGAGCTGCCAGAACCGTTCCAGCGCCTTGGCCACATGGTCGGGGTCGGTGGCGATCGCCAGGGCACTGGCGGAATCGCTGGCCTCGAAGCAGAGATCCTGCTGGCGCTGCAGGAACGGCTTGGCCGCCTCGAACCGCTGCGCGGCCCGCTGCTTCTCGCCCTCCTCCCGGTATTGCCAGACGCCCCAGATGCCCCCGGCCACGATGGCGACCGTCGCGACCACCGTGTTGATCGTCGATGCGTAGGCTTTCCAATCCATGTGAGTCCCCCCTCCGTCAGCCTAGGCCGGGGCTGCCCGCATCTCCCATATGGGAGGAAGGACGTGCGCGGCGCCGTGTTGGCAAAACTCAATCATTTGGGATTGGAGCAATCTCAAGAACTCTTTGAAGCTGTGCGGTAGCTTGAGGTCCAAAGTTCGCACGGCGCAGGGTTTCCACATGGCGCAGCCGTTCTGCGGGCGTTCGGGCGAGCCAATCGGCTCTAGCATCCGACTCATCGAAGAGCGGCAAGATTGTAAGGGCAGCTTTGTCGAGGCTGGTCTTGCGAATGCGTGACAAGCCGCTACGCCTTCGCACACTTGCGCTTTAGCCGGCTCCTCGCCTTGCGCTTGATCTCAGCAAAATCGAGCGCGCCGACTGATCCGCTGTCGATCCCCTTTGTCCACTCCTGTCGCAGGACTTCAAGCTGCTGCGGTTCGGCGGATAGCGACTCGTTCATTGTCTGCCTCCTCATCTACTATCGTACAACGAAGAGTAGCAGGATTCGCAACCGCCCCCTACCTCTCCGCCCCCTGCGGATAGTGCCCCGCGCTCACCTCCGCCGCGCCCCTCGCCCCGCACCGCGTGCATTTGAACTTCCGCCGGAGGTCGGGCAGCGGCATGTCGTAGCCGAGCTTGTCGGCCACCTTCGCGGGGTCGAGGCGCGCGCGGTGTTCGCAGCCCTTGCAGGTGACCCAGAGCGGCAGCCGGTCGCGCACCGCGTCGCCCACCAGCGTCGATCCCCGCCAGCGCCTGGCCCGTTTCATCCGTTCCCTCCCCGCCCTCCGAAGCCCGAAGGGCGAAGGAGGGCCGTTCTTCCGCCGGCTGTGCCCCGCCGAGAATTAACCCCCGGCACCCGCCCCCGCTTGATTTCCGGGGCGATTTCGCCGATACTCGATGAGAACATTTCATGAACATATACGGACATACCGTATGCCATCAACCGGGATTTCAGGATTGGAGATCGGCAACGGCCAACCCTCACCCGCGCAGCATCCACGGCGCGGATGCTGCTTGCCTTCTCCCTCATTCGAGGGAGAGGGGACAGGCAAAGACCCAGCGACTCGCCGTCCCCCAACTCGCTGTCCCCTCGCCCCGCGACAGCGGGGAGAGGGTGGGGGCACGCTCGGTCGGTGGGCGGCACAGGCGCGGGTGAGGGGCTGCTGCCACCGCCGCCGGGATTCCCTTGCATGGCATCGTTCTGCAGAATCAGGGTCCCCTGGAATCGCGTCTTTTGGCGAAAAGCCCCGGCGGGCCCGGCACATACGCCACGGGAAAATGTCGAAAAATGTCACGCAATATCAGGGCAGCAAGGGCGACTGCCGGTCGCCCCTACAAGCTGCGTTGACGGTCTCCCCGCCGCATTGCAGAAATCCGGCCCGCACCCCCTCGCGCAAGGATTCGCTGTTGTCCCCGACGCCCACCCAGACGCCGCCCGTACCCGCATCCCCGCCGGCGGCCACACCCGCCATCACCCCCAACATCATCGCCGAGCACGGGCTGACCGCCGACGAATACCAGCTCATCCTCCAGATCATGGGCCGGGAGCCGAACCTGACCGAGCTCGGCATCTTCTCGGTCATGTGGTCCGAGCATTGCTCCTACAAATCCTCCAAGGTCTGGCTGAAAAAGCTGCCC
>JBJXDY010000034.1:0-6895 GCA_046154965.1 Dongiaceae bacterium
CGCCCTCGCGGCTCAGGCTGGCGGGGATGCGGTGAGTCCAGCCGTGATGGCCGATCTCATGGGCGCCGCGCGCGACCGCGCCGCAGATATCCGGATAGCTCTCGATCGTGTGGCCGGGGATGAACCAAGTTCCCGGCAGTGCATGGCGCCGCAGCAGCGCCAGCAGCCGCTCCGTCGCTACCATGCCGAAATCGCCGCGGGAGATCCAGGTAGGGGTCGAACTCTCGGGCGTCAGCGCGCCCGAGGTATTGTCGAGATCGAATGTCAGGCAGACGAAATGCTTGGCCATGGATTTTGCAACCCATTCAATGAGCTTGCAGCATGGCGGGCGGCGGCAGGCGCCGTCAAAGGCACCGCCGGCCACCGCCGCGGTCAGTGCGTCGGCTCGGCGGCGCCGGCTTCCTCCACTTGGACCTTCACCCCGATGCTGCCGGCTTTCTCGAAGGTCAGCGTCAGGTGGAAGCTGCCATACTCCACCAGCGGCTCTTTCAACCCCATCAGCATGACGTGATAGCCGCCGGGTTTCAACTCGGTGATGCTTAGCGCAGGCAGGGCGATGGAGTCGACCGGCCGCATCTTAGCGACATCGTTCTCCATGATATGCTCATGTATCTCGACCATGGCGGCTACGCCCGAGGATGCGGAAAGCAGCTTGTCCTCGGCCTGGCCCTCGTTTTCGATCTTCATGAATACGGCGCCGTTCGGCGCCTGGCCCGGCGTGGCCCGCGACCAGGGATGGATGATCGTCAGGTCGCCGACCTTGACTTTATCGGCGGAAGCAGGTGCGGCGAGTGCGATCAGCAGCAGTGCTGCGAAAAGTCTGTTCATCAGGGTATCTCCAGTCACAAAAGCTCTTCGAGCGCCGCGGCGATTTCCTTCGGCGCCAGGGTGTGACGAAGCACGGTGCTGTACTTGCCCTCGGGGTCCATCACATAGATCGCGACGCTGTGGTCCATGGTGTAGTCCTCGCCCTCGCCGACGCGCTGGTAGATGGCGCGATAGGAGCGGGCGACGGCGGCGATTTGATCCGGCGTGCCGGTCAGGCCGGCGATATGCGGATCAAACGCCGTCACATAGGCCTTCATCGCCGCCGCCGTATCCCGTGCGGGGTCTACTGTGATGAACAGCGGCTGAACCTTGTCGGCATCGCCGCCCAGCAGCTTCAGTGCGCCGGCGATGTTGTTAAGGCCCGTGGGGCAGGCATCGGGACAGTAGGTGTAGCCGAAGTAAACCAGCATCCATTTGCCGCGATAGGTCTGGTCGGTCACCGTCCGGCCGTCGCCGTCGGTCAGCGTGAAGGGTCCGCCGATGTTGGGCGTGCCGATGCTGACCTTCTCGATGCCGCCGGAACGGTACCAGCCGACGCCCACCAGCAATGCAAGAAACAGAACGACCGTCAGCCCGCCGATCAGGATATAGCGAAGCTTCATGGATGCCTCCGATGATCGCGCGCGCTTGCGGCGATCAGGATGATGAAAGTTGGGATGAGCAGCCCGATAGCGCGGGCCGCGGGCCAGGCACTGCGAAGTTGGCTCAGCCGATGGCTGGCGGCGCGCGCGGTTGCGCTTTGGCGGATGCTTTGGCCGGCGGTGCGATCTGGTCGACAGCCACGATGAGCAGCCCTGCGGCGGGTAGTCTCAGGAGGGCGGGGGCCGGCGCCGGCAGGTTGGCGCTGCCGCCGATCTGCTGCGCCAGGCAATCCCGGCAATGATGATGGCGTGCCGGCGCCGGCGGCGCGCCGTCGCCTTCGGGAGCGCCGTCGGAACTGCAGATTAGTGCGGCATCGCCGCCATTGAATGCGGCAAGGGCCGCTGGCGGCAGGAAGGCGGCGAGGAGGTTCAGAAACAGCGCGAACAACGCCAGGATGGCCGACGAATCGCTGAAGGCACGGGACCGCTGTGGTCCCGCTCTCAGTCGCCGTTCAGGTCGCTGCTGCCGATAGAACATGTCCGTGCGCCCATCCGGCGAATGATCTAGCACAGGCGGAAGCAGGGGTGCAGCCGCCGATTTTGGCCGTGGGGCGCGGGATTTTGCCGCGCCCCGGCCGAAGCAGGTTAAAGGCCCAGCAGCAGGAAAGCTCCGGCGGCCGCGATCCCGGCGCCGCCGGCGCGGACGGCAAGCTGTCCTTGCGGCAGTTTCAGGATCTGGCCGATGCCCAGGCCGATCAGGTGCAGAATCGCCGTCGCGGCGACGAAGCCCAGGCCATAGAGCAGCGGCGACGCCGCAGCCGGCAGTTCCGTTCCGTGGGCATGGCCGTGGAACAGCGCGAATAGCGCCACCAGCCCGACCGCCACCGGCAATTGCGGCTTGGCGGCGAGGGCGATCAACAGGCCGAGCAGCGCCACCGAGGCGGCAATGCCGGTCTCGATGCCGGGCACGGTGACGCCACTCATGCCCAACAAGCCTCCGGCCGCCATCGCCAGCGGGAATGCCAGCGGCAATACCCAGAGGGCGCGCCGCCCAATCTGTGCGGCCCACAGGCCCACCGCCACCATGGCCAGGATATGATCCAGGCCGGAGAAAGGATGGGCAAATCCCTGGACCGCGCCCGCGTGGCTGGCGTTCAGCAGATGCGCCTCCGCCGGCAATCCGAGGATGGTGAGCAGAACGCCGCCGGCGGCGGCGGGCAGGCGAAAGCGGCGGGCAGGGAACATCGGGAAACCTCCGGGGGAAAATCAGTTGCAGCAACTCATGCATCGCTGGCCGGCGGCATGTCCGCGATATCTGCGGCGCTTCTGTGCCGGTCAGCGACACCGGGTAACGCCGACCATAGCGCAGCCTTACCGGAGAATCACGATTTTGTGACCTGCATCCGCCGCTGACCTCGATCCGTAAAGCGGTCAGTGGGGCGGATGATCGTGCCCGCCGGCAAAGGCGGACCCCTCAGCACCGCACCTGCAGCCGCCGCCGTTCGCCGGCGTCGTGCTCCCGTCAACCCCATGGAGGAGACAGTCAACATGTCTGAGAGAATTCTGCTGCCGAACACCGAGCTTTCCATCGACCGCCGCGGCCTGTTCAGCAGGGGCGCACGCCTGGCCCTGTCCGGCACCGCCGTGGCGATGCTGGCCGGCATCGGCTCCGGCATCCGTCCGGCCAGCGCCGCGGCGATGTCCGCCGATATCGACACCCTGAACGTCGCGCTCGGCCTCGAGCATGAGGCGATCGCCGCCTATCAGGTGGGTGCGGAAAGCGGCCTGCTGTCGAAAGGCGTGCTCGGCGTCGCCGTCGGCTTCCAGAGCGACCATAAGCAGCATCGCGATGTGCTGATCAAGACCATCCGCCAGCTCGGCGGCAAGCCGGTTGCCGACGTAAAGCACAAGTTCCCGGTCGACAAGCTGAAGAACGAAGGCGATGTGCTTGCCTTCGCTCTTGGTCTCGAAGAGGGCGCCGCCAGCGCCTACCTCAGCACGATCCCCGGCTTCGAGAACCGCGATCTGGCGAAGGCCGCGGCCAGCATCATGGGCGTGGAGACCCAGCATGTGGCCATCCTGAAGAACGCGCTCGGCCAGAAGCCGATCGCTGCACCCTTCATCATGTAACGACTGCCGGGCGTAACTAATTCCAGACCGGCATTGCCGTCCGCCCTCCGCCAGGCATTGCCGACCGCCACCGCCCCGCTGGCTGGAACCTCCTGCGGGGCGGTTCGCAGTTCCGCCCCCAGACCATGTCGTGGGAGTTGTTTATGATCCGATATCCGATACTGGCGGCGCTGCTGGCGCTGCCATTGTTTGCCGGGGCATCGCCGGTTTCCGCCGCTGGCGATCCCGTCGCCGGCGAGAAGCTCTACAGCCGCTGCCAGGGCTGCCACTCCCTCGACGTCAACCGCGTCGGCCCGCGCCATCAGGGCCTGTTCGGCCGCGTCGCCGGCAGCCTCGAGGATTACGACTATTCCGAGGCCATGAAGGCCTCCGGCGTGGTGTGGGACGAGACCACCCTCGACCAGTTCCTGACGGCACCCCGTGAGTTCATCAAGGGCACGAAGATGCCCTTCGCCGGCATGAAAGACGCCAGTGAGCGCGCCGACCTGATTGCATATCTGAGAAAAGCGACGGCGGCGCCGTAAACGCGGAGGGACGCCGGCCCTGTGACGCCCGCAAATCGAGCGAGCTGCAGAGGGTTGTTTTTCACCGGTGCACTGTGCAACGCCTTGATCGCCGCCAAGATTTTTCCGGTTTCTTTGTTTTTGCGAAAACAACCCTGCCGATAGTGTCGCGAACATGAACGTTGGACGTCATATGACAGGAATACAGTCATGCTCGCGGAGGCTCATGTATGCGCCTGCATCCAATTCCGATCCACGATGTCCAACATCGAAAAGTGAGAACTCAGTATAAGATAATTGTCCTAAATGTCAAGCCGGGCGGCCTGGCGTGCGATGACTCAATCGCCCGCAATGATCCGGCTGTTTCGGCGTGCCGGGGCATGGAGCCTGCAGCGCCAGGTCGGGCGGCCAGGTCGGCGGTCTAACCGGCGCTCGCCGCCGGCGGCGCAACGGTGAAACGCGCCAGGACGTCAATCAGCTGCGCGCAATCCATGGGCTTTGCAAGGAAGGGCGCATTCCGGAAGATCGGCGGGCGTTCTTCCAGCGTGCTGCCGGATAGCGCGACGAACGGCACGCCCAGTTCGATCAGCCTTGCGGCGACCGGCGCGCTGGTTTCCGGTCCGAGATTGATGTCGAGCACAGCCGCGTCGCAGCCCTGTTGCGCCAATAGCCGCATTGCCTGCTCCACATTCGCGGCCGGCCCGACGATCTTGTAACCGGCCCCCTCCAGCTCGCTTGCGACATCGAGCGCCGCGACCGCTTCATCTTCGACCACAAGGACCCTTGCGGTGGAGCGGCCCGGCAGCGCCGCTGCCTGTGCCGCAGCCCGTTCCTCCAGAACCTGCGCGGCCGGGCATTCCAGACGCCAGGACAGACCGTCCGGCTTGAAATCGAAGGCCACGTCGGCCTGCAGCGACAGCTTGGTCATCGTCTCGATCACTGTCGTGCCGAAGCCGCGACGGCCGGGCGGTGTCACCGGGGGTCCGCCGCGCTCGACCCAGGAGATCGCGAAGATGCTTTCCCCGGAGCGGCCCTGGCCCACGCTCCAGGCGACTGTCACGATGCCATCGTCCCCGGAAAGCGCGCCATACTTGCCGGCGTTTGTCGCAAGCTCGTGGATCGCCAGGCCCAAAGCCTGGGATGCGGATGCCTTGATGCGGAGCGTCGGCCCCTCGAGGATGATGCGCTCGCCGATGAGGTCCTTGAAATGGGCCAGCAGTGTGCCGATGAGATCCCTGAGTTCGGCCCCCTTCCATCCGCTGTTGATCAGCATATCCTGACTGGCCGCCAATGCATGCAGGCGTTTCAGGAAACGCGGCACGAAATCCACCGGGCTGCTGGCCGCCGTCTGCCGCGCGATCGCCTGCACGAGGCTCAGGATGTTCTTGGCTCGGTGATTGACCTCGCGCGCGAGGAACTGGGCCTGCTGCTCGTAGGTCTTTCGATCGGTGACGTCGCGCAAAATGCCGACCGCCCGGCCGGCATGGCCGTTCTCCCCATACTCCACGCGGCCCTGATCCTCGAGCCAGCGCACCGCGCCGCCGGGCCGGATCACGCGGAATTCCCGGCGATAGGGGCGGTCCTGGCGCAATTGGCGGATGCCGGTGATTTCCGCTTCGATGGCGCCGCGGTCGTCCGGATGGACGCGCGACATCAGGAGATCGAGCGAAGCGGGATCATCAGGCCCCACGCCGATGAGGTCGCGAACCTGCGCCGTCCATAGATACTTACCCGAGACGAAGTTGTTCTCCCAGGTTCCCAGCTCCGCCGCCTCCTGCGCCAGACGAAGCTGCAGCTCGCTTTCCCGCAGCGTGGCCGTCCGTTCCGCCACGCGACTCTCCAGTTCGGCGTTGAGCCTCTTCAGCCTGAGCAGCGCCTGCTGGTGCTGCCGGGAGACGGCGGCGACAACCAGCGCCGAAAACGCCGATATCGCCAGGAACAGCTGCATCATGACATGGTGCTGTTTCTGCGTTTCCGGATCGCCGGTGAATTGGCTCACCCCCGTCACCGTGAACACCGCCGTCATGACCGCCAGCATCACCAGCAGCACCGCCGCGCCCTTGAACTCGAACCGGACCGCCGCCCACAGCAGCGGCGGCATGATGATGTAGGCAAAAGGCAGATAGCCACCCAGCGACAGCGCGCAGGCGCCGAGAAACACCAGGGCCAGCAGGCAGGCCTCGACGACGCGGGCCACTGAAACACGCACCAAGTCGCGCCAGTCCTGGACCAGGACGATGGTTAAGGGCGCAATCAGCAGCACACCCGTGGCATCGCCGATCCACCACAGCGGCCATGCGACCGTGAAGGGTTGCAGGCCAAACCATGCGAGGGTCGCGCTTCCGATGGTAGCGCTGGCGACCGGAGCGATGGCCGCGCCGAACAGGCTCAGCGCAAGAATCTCGTTGATGGTGTCGAGCTGGACCGGCCGCTTGCAGAATCGGCCGACCAACCATGCGCCGATCATGGCTTCCAGAGCATTGCCGACATAGATCGGCACCGCGACATAGAGCGGGTTGTGGAACCAGAATAGATTGCAGGTCGTTTCCGCCAAGAAACCGGCGGCGACCCAGCAGGGCCAGCTCCGCTTCGGATTCAGGATCAGCGTGGCGATGAACAGGCCGCTCGGCGGCCAAAGCGTGATGCCGATGTCCGGAATGATCGCCAGCCACTGGCCGAACCCGGCGGCCAGAACATAGCCGGCATAGAACAAAGCAAGATAGAGAAAACTCGGGCAATCTGCCGTAAGGCGGTCCCAGAGGCGGCGTTGCGAAACGTCCGGCGGCGTGCCGCTGGCCAATGATGCCCCGCCTCGATCCACACGTCTCGGTTGCAGCATTGGGGAGCCTGCCT